>NZ_CP131935.1:3142782-3771339 GCF_030704305.1 Massilia sp. R2A-15
CAGGCGCTGTGGAACGAGGTGCGGCTCGAGGCGCCCGTCTCGGACGCGCGCATGGCCACTTACACCGCCCTGCTCGCGACCCTGGCCGGATCGTTCGACCGCCAGCGCGAAATCATCGACGAGCTCAATCGCGTCAGCCGCGCGCGCGACCTGTTCCTGGCCACCGTGTCGCACGAGATGCGCACGCCGCTGGCGGCGCTGTCGATGCGCGTCGAACTGATGCTGCGCACCGTGCAGGACCTGCCGCCGGCCATTGAAGCCGGCCTGACCGCGATGCGCCTGCACGTGCGCCAGGAAGCGGGCATGGTCGACGACCTGATCGACGCCGCCCGGACCCTCACCGGGCATATGTCGATCGTGCCGGCCGACGTGGCGCTGGGCCGCATCGTGCGCGACGCCGTATCGACGATCGAACCGGCGGCGCACGAAAAGGGCATCGCCTTCAGCGTCGCGCCGGCCGATTTCGGCGACGGCATCACGCTCGCGGCCGACGCCAGCCGGCTGCAGCAGGTGATCTGGAACCTGCTGCTCAACGCCATCAAGTTCACGCCGGACGGCGGCGCCATTCGGGTCGCCATCCGCGACAGCGCGGGCCACGTCGAAATCGACATCGCCGACAGCGGCCAGGGCATCGCGGCGGAAGACCTGCCGCACGTGTTCGGCGCCTTCACGCTGCAAACCAGCGGCAACGCGACCGGCCTCGGCCTGGGCCTGTACATCGCGCGCCGCATCGTCGAACTGCATGGCGGCACCCTCACCGTCGACAGCGCCGGCACCAACAGGGGAACGACGTTTACGATCCGTGTGCCGCGCGGCCGGGACGGGGCGATCGAGTAGTAAAATTTCTTGTGATTCGATTATTTATGTAGTAAATTTACATAAACGAGCCGGCGCGGCACTTGCGTGCGCCAGCGCGGGGCGACAAGCGGCATCATCCATCCGGCATCCTACTTTTGCGAACACATACTATGGCTCTCAACGATTTTGACCTCGTTCTTTTTGGCGGCAGCGGCGACCTGGCGATGCGCAAACTGCTCCCTGCGATGTACTCGCGCGACGTGGCCGGCGACCTGCCGCCGGGCGCGCGCATCATCTGCGTGGGCCGTCACGAATGGTCGCAGGAGGAATTCCTGCAGGCCGTCGAGACCAACTCCAAGCCGCACATCAAGGCGCCCGACGAGGCGAAGTACACCCAGTTCATCAAGCGCATCGTCTACGTGTCGATGAACGCGACCGACGAGAAGACCTACGGCGCGCTGGTCGAGGCGCTGCGCAAGGACGACAGCCTGACGCGGGTCTACTACCTGGCCACGCCGCCGCACCTGTTCGCGCAGATCTGCGACAACCTCGCCGCGACCGGCCTTGCCACCGCCAATTCGCGCGTGGTGCTGGAAAAGCCGCTCGGACGCGACCTCGAATCGGCCAAGCAGATCAACAAGGAAGTGGGCAAGGTGTTCGCCGAGTCGCAGATCTACCGGATCGACCACTACCTCGGCAAAGAGACGGTGCAGAACCTGCTGGCGCTGCGCTTCGGGAACATCCTGTTCGAGCCGCTGTGGCGCCGCGAATGGATCTCGGACGTGCAGATCACCATCGCCGAGAAGATCGGCGTGGGCAACCGCATGGGCTACTACGACACCTCCGGCGCGCTGCGCGACATGCTGCAGAATCACCTGCTGCAGCTGCTGTGCATCGTCGCGATGGAGCCGCCGACCTCGATCGCGCCGGACGCCGTGCGCGACGCCAAGCTGCAGGTGCTGCGCTCGCTCAAGCGCTTCACGCCGACCACGCTGGCGCAGAACATCGTGCGCGGCCAGTACCGCGCCGGCCACGTGGACGGCCAGCCGGTGCCGAGCTACAAGGACGAGCCGGACGCGCCGGAGCAGTCGCGCACCGAGACCTTCGTCGCGCTGAAGGCCGAAATCGACACCTGGCGCTGGGCCGGCGTGCCGTTCTACCTGCGCACCGGCAAGCGCATGGCCGACCGCCTCGCCGAAATCGTCGTGCGCTTCAAGCCGATTCCCCATTCGATCTTCAACCAGCCGACGTCGAGCTTCCAGCCCAACACCCTGGTGATCCGCCTGCAGCCGGACGAAGGCCTGTCGATGAACCTGATGGCCAAGACGCCGGGCGACAGCATGCGCCTGAAGCAGGCCGAACTCGAACTCGATTTCCGCGAGCAGTTCAACTCGCCGCGCATGGACGCCTACGAGCGATTGCTGCTCGACGTGCTGCGCGGCCAGCTCACCCTGTTCATGCGCGGCGACGAACTGGAAGCGGCGTGGGAATGGGTCGAGCCGATTCTCGACTACTGGGAGCAGGCCGACAGCAATCCGATTCCGTATTCGTCCGGCACCTGGGGACCTGCGGCGGCGAGCGCACTGATTGGCCGCGACGGCCTGCAGTGGCGCGAAGAAGCCCTGCCTGAAGACTGATGTTGCTCGACTCTATCCGCACCCAGCTCGACTCGCTGTCGAAGTCCGAGCGCAAGGTGGCGCTGGCGGTGCTTGAGCAGCCGTCAGCGACGGTCAGCCAGAACATCACGGCGCTGGCCAAGAGCGCGCAGGTGTCGGAGCCGACCGTCGTGCGGTTCTGCCGCACGCTCGGCTACGACGGCTGGCACGAGTTCAAGCTCAAGCTCGCCCAGGGACTGGCGCTGGCGCTGCCCGGCGCGAACGAGCAGCCGGCGCAGGACGACCTGGCGTCCGACCTGGTCAGCAAGATCTGCAGCCGATCGATCAACACCCTGCTCGACCTGCGCAACAACCTCAATCCCGAAGCGATCCAGAAGTCGCTCGATATCCTGTCGCGCGCGAACAAGATCGAGTTCTATGGACAGGGCACGTCTGGCATCGTCGCGGCCGACGCGCAGCACAAGTTCTTCCGCTCCGGCGTGCCGACGGTGGCGTACTCGGATCCGAACATCCACAGCATCGCTGCGGCGCTGCTGCGCGAAGGCGATGCGGTCGTCGCCATCTCCCAGCGCGGCAACAGCCCGGCGCTGGTGCGCTCGGTGAAGCTGGCGCGGCGCGGCGGCGCGGACGTCATCGTGCTGGCGCCGTCCGGCACTCCGCTGGCCGACCTGGCCACGGTGCTGATCCCGATCGACCTGGTGTTCAACACCGACCCGTACACGCCGATTTCCGCGCGCCTTGCCTACCTGGTGGTGATCGACGTGCTGGCGGTCGGCCTGGCGCTGCAGCGCGGACCCGAGTTCCGCAAGAAGATGCAGAACGCGCAGAAGGCGCTGCAGGAATTCGACATGCAGTTCGATTCGTTCATCGGCTAGGTGACTGGGTCTGAGACCGCGGATCAGACCCAGGTGTGTGCGCATCATCTCAGATAAAATACCCGCTTCGTTCACATCGCCTTCGACGACACCATGCACATCACCCCCGCCGCCTCCACCAAGCCCGATTACGCCATGCTGGCCCGCCAGGTCGCCAGCATCCTCGAAGGTGAGCGCGACCTGGTCGCCAATGCGTCGCAGTTCTCCGCCTTCATCTACGACACCATCGCGGAACTGAACTGGGCCGGCTTCTACCTCACCCGCCCGAACAAACAAGGCGACGGCCAGGAACTGCTGGTCGGCCCGTTCCAGGGCAAGGTCGCCTGCGCGCGCATCCCGTTCGGGCGCGGCGTGTGCGGCGCCGCGGCGGCCCAGCGCAAGACGATGCTCGTGCCCGACGTGCACGCCTTCCCCGGCCACATCGCCTGCGATTCGGCGTCGAACGCCGAAATCGTCATCCCGCTGATCAAGGACGGCGCGGTGCTGGGCGTGTTCGACATCGACAGCCCTACCCTGAACCGCTTCAGCGAAGAAGACCAGTCCGGACTGGAAGCGCTGGTCCAGGCCTTCCTCGACGCGACGGATTTCTGAGATGCGCGCCCTCGCCGCTTTCCTGTTCGCCCTCTCATTGACGCAGGGCGCCATTGCACAGGAGGCGCTGCCGAACTGGTACCAGGTCATCGGCGGAAAATGGGACGTGCCGCTGGAAGTCGCGATGGACGCGGCGTCGGCGATCAAGGCATCCGCCATCGACAACGCTCCGCGCAACCGCCGTCCCATGCGCGACATCTCGGCCTACACGGTGCAGTATCAGGGTGTGGTCGTGGACGGAGCACGCCTTGTCCGCCTGAGCGGCGCGTGCTCCTTGTGGGGCCGCACGCCCGAATCGCTTCGCGACGGCTGGCTGGTAATTGCCGATGGCGGCGACTGCTATTACGACGCCACCTATGACCCTGCAAGCAAGCGCATCACCTCAATCCGCGCCCACGGCCACGCCTGATCGCCGGCCTTCAGAACGACGAACAATTGAAAAAGCCGCGGTGGCCGAAGCAGGTGGTCGTCGTCGGCGAGGTCCGGTAGCGCGCAATGGCGTTCTTGGTGTCCAAGTTGAGGATGCACCCGCGCCACTGATCGGAGCCGTTCGGAAATCCCAGCCGCTCGCACGCGGGCCCGTACACGACGATCATCTCGTCCACTTCGCGCTGCTGTTGCGCAGCGCGCTCCGCCGGGGTGGCGCAGCCGCCCAGCAGCAGCGCCAGCGTCAATGCCATAGTCGTACGCATGATAATTCCCTCTCTCGGTTTCCTTCGCACCGCCAGCGGCGCGACGGCGAACAGTCATTGTTCACCCGTATATTCCAGTTCGATGGCGCAAGGTTCTATGGAGACGCGCCTTTCCCGGACTGGAGGAAGTGCTGCACCAGGTCCATCGGCAGCGGGAAGATGACGGTGGTGTTCTTGTCGGCGCCGATCACCGTCAGCGTTTCCAGGTAGCGCAGCTGGATCGCCTGCGGCTCCCTGGCCAGGATCGCCGCGGCCTCGAACAACTTTTCGGCCGCCTGCAGCTCGCCCTCGGCGTGAATCACCTTGGCGCGCCGCTCGCGCTCCGCCTCGGCCTGGCGGGCGATCGCGCGGATCATCGACTCGGTCAGGTCGATCTGCTTGATTTCGACGTTCGATACCTTGATGCCCCACGAGTTGGTCTGCGCGTCGAGCGCCTGCTGGACATCCAGGTTGAGCCGCTCGCGCTCGGCCAGCATGTCGTCGAGCTGGTGCTTGCCGAGCACCGAGCGCAAGGTGGTCTGCGCCAGCTGGCTGGTCGCATTCAGGTAATCCTCGACCTCGATCACCGAGCGCGCAGCGTCGATGATGCGGAAATAGATCACCGCGCTCACCTTCACCGACACGTTGTCGCGCGAGATCACGTCCTGGGTCGGCACCTCCAGCACCACGGTGCGCAGGTCGACCCGCACCACCTTCTGGATCGCCGGGATGATCAGCACCAGGCCCGGCCCCATCACCTTGTAGAACCGGCCCAGGAAAAACACCACGCCGCGTTCGTACTCGCGGAAGATCCAGACCGTGGAAAACAGCAGCAGGCCGATGATGAACAGGAAGAACACGCCACCAAATTGCAGCACCATGATCGCTCTCCTCGCAGGATTCGACGCCATACCGCAAGCATACGCCCGCGCGCGCGAACGTGCGCAGAATGCAAAAAAGCCCGCCGAAGCGGGCTTTCCTGATCGAACCGGCGGCGCTTAGAACTTCAGCGACAGGCTGGCGCCGATGTTGCTCGAATCGCTGCTTGGACGCTGCGCTTCCAGGCGTGCAGTGATGTTCGGGGTGAAGGTGTAGCCGACGCCCACGCCGTACAGCACGCCCGAGGTCGAATCGGAGGCGCTGCCGTAGCCGGAAACGCTGCCCTTGGCGTCGAGGCGGTTGTAGCCCAGACGGCCGTAGACGTTGAATCCGCTCTGCAGCGGCACCGAGCCGATGAACGACAGCGCGGTCTGGTCAACGGTCACGCCGACCTTGGTGCTGCCGACGAACTGGTCGAATTCGCCCAGACGGCGATAGCCTGCCTCGATCGAGAAGTTAGGGTGGAACTGGTAGCCGACGAACGCGCCGAAGCTGCTCTGGCGATCCGAGATGCCGTCGAACTTGGTGCTGCCGACGTCGGCGCCAGCGTAGATGGCTGGACGTGGCATCTGCTGGGCGAACGACGACGAAGCGACGACGGCGAGGGCCGCGGCGATAGCGATTTTCTTGAACATGGTTGGCCTTTGTGATAATGAATGGAGGCGCCGATCGGGTAGTTGTCGGCGACTCGGGCATTATTACAATCCTATTACTCACCAGCAATCAATTTTAGGTAACGAATAGTAAGCAAACAACAGAATGTTGTAAATTGCGCAGAATTGAATGCCAGGCATGCAACCTCATCGGGTTCAGCCCGAAAGCTCCGCTTTTGGATGTGCGCCGCCGGCGGTCAGACCCAGGTGCGGCTGACTACATGCGCGCGGCCTTGGCAGCCTCAGTCGTGCCGCCATTGGACGTATGGTCGTTCGCCTCGCCGGTCACAGGTGGCTTCACCCTGGCCTTCTTCACCTTCTTCTTCATATGCTTCACCTTGTGGGCGGGGCGCGGCACGGCGTTCGGCGACGTGTGGTCGTTCGCCTCGCCGACGATCGGCGGCACCACGCCGGGATTGATGTTGCCGGTCGCATTCGTGATCCTGCCGGCGGGCTGCTGCACCGCGTTGGGCGACGTGTGGTCGTTCGCCTCGCCAGTCTTCGGCGGCTGGACCGTGGCCGTTTGCGCCTGCGCGCTGAATGCGCCCGCCATGGCCGCCGCTGCCGCCACGCCGATGAATGCCTGGATGATCGTTTTCCGCCTCATGTGCCGCTCCCTTGAAAAAGTTATCGGTGAAATAATTGACATGGACACAGTGTAACGACGACAACACCACGCGGCGCGCGATTGCAAACAGGCAATCGCGCAAAAAGCCGTTGCGCGGCGATGATTTCCGCTTGATACAATACGGGCCCGACTTTCCTTTCCCTAGCGTACGCCATGAATCAACTCGAACAGCTCAAGCAATTCACCACCGTGGTCGCCGACACCGGCGATTTCCAGTCGATCAAGGCGTACACGCCGCGCGATGCCACCACCAATCCGTCGCTGATCCTGAAGGCAGTGCAAAAGCCTGAATACCGTCCGCTGCTCGAGCAGGCCGTGCGCGACTTCCCGCAGCTGTCGACCGGCGACGTCATCGACCGCCTGCTGATCGCGTTCGGCGTCGAGATCCTGAAGATCATCCCTGGCCGCGTCTCCACCGAGATCGACGCGCGCCTGTCGTTCGACACCGAGGCGAACGTGGCCAAGGGCCGCGAACTGATCGCGCTGTACGAAGCGGCCGGCATCGGGCGCGAGCGCGTGCTGATCAAGATCGCCTCGACCTGGGAAGGCATCCGCGCCGCCGAGATCCTCGAGCGCGAAGGCATCCGCTGCAACATGACCTTGCTGTTTGCGCTGCCGCAGGCGATCGCCTGCGCCGAAGCGGGCGCGCAGCTCATTTCGCCGTTCGTCGGCCGCATCTACGACTGGTACAAGAAGTCGACCGGGGTGGAATACACCGGCGCCGACGATCCGGGCGTGCAGTCGGTCAAGCGCATCTACAACTACTACCGCAAGTTCGGCTACCAGACCGAGGTGATGGGCGCGAGCTTCCGCAACACCTCGCAGATCCTGGAACTGGCCGGCTGCGACCTGCTGACGATTTCGCCGGACCTGCTGCAGCAGATGGCCGATACCGATGCGCCGGTGGCGCGCAAGCTTGGCGGGGAAGACGGCGGCGCCACCGTGGAAAAAGTGTCGATCGACGAGAAGACGTTCCGCTTCATGCTCAACGAAGACGCGATGGCGACCGAGAAGCTGGCCGAAGGCATCCGCGCTTTCTGCGCCGATTCGGGCAAGCTGAAGCAGATGATTGCGGCGATGCGCTGATTGAAGATGGGGTCAGGTCCGCGGGACCAGACCCCGACTTCGATGCGGCCGTCGCGTCACCGGGGTCTGGTCCTGCGGACCTGACCCCATCTTATTTGCTGCCTATGCCCGCAAACACGCCAAATGCGTGTCCACGATCTGCGTCCCCAGCTTCATTAAATCGAACGCCTGCTGGTCCAGCAGCCAGGTGCGCAGCAAGCCATCCATGATCGCCCACAGCCCCAGCGCCACCGCCGTCGCATCGACGTCCGCCTTCACCTGCCCGCTCGCGATGCCGTCGCGGATCCGCGCCTCGGTGCGCGCCATCCACAACTCCTGATTCTGCTTGCGCCGCTCGCGCACCGCATTCAACTCGTCGACGAACTCCATCTTCAGGGTCGCAATCTCGAACACCCGCCGCGCCTGCGGATCGTCCACCGTCACGCGGAACACGCACAGCATGTGCTCGCGCAGCGCCTCGAGCGGATCGGCCGCGTTGGCTTCGTCGAGCAGCTGGCGCGCCGCCTCGAGCGGCATCTTGACCCGCTCCATCATCGCGTTGAACATCGCCCCCTTGTCGAGGAAATGCCAGTAGATGGCGCCGCGCGTCACACCGGCCGCCGTTGCGATATGCTGGAGGGTCGTCCCCGAGACGCCTTGTTTCACGAACAGTTGCTCCGCCGCATCGAGGATGCTGTCGCGAGTCGCCAGCGCGTCTTCCTTGGTCCTGCGTACCATGCCTTCCCTTCAATTATCGCCGTCAAAACATTTAAACATACAGTCGTGATAGTATATCCGGAAATTTGACAAAAGCCAGCGGCAACACGGTCTACCCGACTGCCACAGCCGCATTTCCAAAGGATGCACACGCAATGCGCACTTCCCCCTCCTCCACCTTGTCCATGACACGGATCGCCGCCGGCACCCTGTTCGCCCTCGCCGTGCTCACCGCCTGCGGTTCGAAGGACGCCGCCCAGGCCGGCGCGCCCGGCGGCAATCGCCCGCCGCCGGAAGTCGGCGTGATCGTCACCAAATTCGAGCCCGTCGCGCTGCAGACCGAACTGCCGGCGCGCGTCGAGCCGGTGCGGGTGGCGCAGGTGCGCGCGCGGGTGAACGGCGTGGTGCTCAAGCGCCTGTTCCAGGAAGGCAGCGAAGTCAAGGCCGGCCAGGCGCTGTACCAGATCGACCCGGCGCCCTACCAGGCCGCGCTGGCCAGCGCCCGCGCCAACCTCGGCAAGTCCGAGGCGAACCTGAACCAGGCCGCCGCCCAAGCCTCGCGCTACAAGCCGCTGGTCGAAGCGAACGCGGTCAGCAAGCAGGAATACGTCAACGTCGTCGCCGCGCAGAAGACCGCAGAGGCGGACGTCGCGGCGCAACGCGCGGCCGTGCAGATTGCCCAGATCAACACCGGCTACGCGACCGTGACGGCGCCGATCGCCGGCCGCATCGGCCGCGCGCTGGTGACTGAAGGCGCGCTGGTGTCGGCCACCGAAGCGACCCAGCTCGCGCTGATCCAGCAGACCAGCACCGTCTACCTGAACATCACCCAGTCGGCCGGCGACCTGCAGCGCCTGCGCCGCGACGCCGGCGCCAAGGCCAATGCGGCCGGCGGCGTGCCGGTGACAGTGATGCTCGACGACGGCTCCGAGCTGCCGCGCAAGGGCAAGCTGCTGTTCTCCGACGTGACCGTGGACCCGACTTCGGGCCAAGTCGCGCTGCGCGCCGAAGTGCCGAACCCGGACAACGCGCTGCTGCCCGGCCAGTACGTGCGCGTGCGCCTGTCGCAGCAGCAGCTGCCGGCGGCCATCGTGGTGCCGCAGCAGGCCGTCACCCGCGGCACCCAGGGCGACACCGTGATCGTCGTCGGCGCCGACGGCAAACCGGCGCCGCGCCCGGTCAAGATCGGCTCCCAGCAAGGCACCAATTGGATCGTGCTCGATGGCCTGAAACCAGGCGAGCAGGTGGTGGTCGACGGCTTCCAGAAAATGATGGTGCCGGGCGCCCCGGTCAAGCCGGTGCCATGGACGCCAACGGCAGCCAGCACCGCCCCAGCGCCAGCCGCCGGCAAATAACAGATACAGGACTTCTTCATGGCTCGCTTCTTTATTGACCGCCCGATCTTCGCGTGGGTGATCGCACTGTTCATCATGGTGATGGGCGGCGTCGCGATCAAACAACTGCCGATCGCGCAATACCCTACCGTCGCGCCACCGTCCATCGTGGTGACCGCGGCCTACCCCGGCGCCTCGGCGCAAACGCTGGAGGACAGCGTCATCAGCGTGATCGAACGCGAGATGAACGGCTCGCCCGGCCTGATCTACATGGAGTCGATCAGCCAGGCCAACGGCACCGGCACGATCACGCTGAGTTTCGAGACCGGCACCGATCCCGACCTGGCCCAGGTGGACGTGCAGAACCGCCTCGGCCGCGCCACCCCGCGCCTGCCGCAGGCGGTGGTGCAGCAAGGCGTGCGCGTCGACAAGGCGCGCTCGAACTTCCTGATGTTTACCATCCTGTCGTCGGACGATCCGAAGTGGGACCCGATCGCGCTGGGCGACTACGCCTCGCGCACCGTGCTGCCGGAAATCCAGCGCATCAAGGGCGTCGGCCAGGCGCAGCTGTTCGGCACCGAGAAGGCGATGCGCATCTGGATCGACCCGGCCAAGCTGGTCGGCTTCAACCTGTCGGCCAATGACGTCAACGCGGCGATCCGCTCGCAGAACGCGCAGGTCTCGTCGGGCACCATCGGCGACCTGCCGCTGATCTCGGACCAGACCACTACCGCAACCGTGGTCGTCACCGGCCAGCTCACCTCCGTCGAACAGTTCGGCAACATCATCCTGCGCGCCAATCCGGACGGCTCGTCGGTGCGCCTGCGCGACGTGGCCCGCATCGAAATCGGCGGCCAGAACTACTCGACGTCGGCGCGCCTGAACGGCAAGCCGTCGACCGGCATCGGCATCCAGCTGTCCCCGTCGGGCAACGCGCTCGAGACGGCGACGCTGGTGCGCAAGCGCATGGAAGAACTGTCGAAGTACTTCCCGCCCGGGATGAAGTGGGCGATCCCGTTCGACAGCTCGAAGTTCATCGATATCTCGATCAAGCAGGTCGTCGAAACGCTGGTCGAAGCGGTGATCCTGGTGTTCCTGGTGATGTACCTGTTCCTGCAGAACTTCCGCTACACGATCATCCCGACCATCGTGGTGCCGGTCGCCTTGCTCGGCTCCCTGGCCACCCTGCTCGCGCTGGGCTTCTCGATCAATGTGCTGACCATGTTCGGCATGGTGCTGGTGATCGGTATCGTCGTCGACGACGCCATCGTGGTGGTGGAAAACGTCGAGCGCATCATGAGCGAGGAAGGCCTGCCGCCGCTGCAGGCCACGCGCAAGGCGATGGGCCAGATCCAGGGCGCCATCATCGGCGTGACCGTGGTGCTGATCTCCGTGTTCGTGCCGCTGGCGTTCTTCGCCGGCGCGGTCGGCAACATCTACCGCCAGTTCTCGGCGGTGATGGTGTCGTCGATCTTCTTCTCGGCCTTCATGGCGCTGTCGCTGACCCCTGCCCTGTGCGCGCACCTGCTCAAACCTGTCGAAGCGGGCCACGCCCACGCCAAGACCGGTTTCTTCGGCTGGTTCAACCGCGGCTTCTCCAGCACCGCGAAGAACTACGAAGGCGTCGTCGCCAAGACCCTGCGCCACACCGGCCGCGCGCTGGCCGTGTTCGCGGTGGTGATCGGCGTCGTCGCGCTGCTGTTCATGCGCATGCCGTCGTCGTTCCTGCCCAACGAAGACCAGGGCTACATCCTCGCCAACATCCAGCTGCCGGCCGGCGCCACGCTCCAGCGCACCAACAAGGTGCTGGACGACGCCGAGAAGTTCATCATGAAACAGCCGGAAGTGGCCGCGATGGTGGCGGTGGCCGGCTTCAACTTCTCCGGCCAGGGCCAGAACGTGGCGCTCGCCTTCATTCCGCTGAAGGACTGGAAGGAGCGCAAAGGCGCCGGCCAGGGCGCGCAGGATGTGGCCAACCGCATCACCGGCGCGCTGTCGAAGCAGCGCGACTCGTTCGTGTTCGCCTTGAGCCCGCCGCCGATTCCGGAACTGGGCCGCGGCACCGGGTTCTCGTTCCGCCTGCAAGACCGCGGCGGCAATGGCCGCGAGGCTTTGCTGGCCGCGCGCAACCAGATGATGGGCATGGCGGCCAAGAGCCCGATCCTGGCCGGCGTACGTCCGGAAGGCCTGGAAGACGCGCCGCAGCTGCAGCTCGACATCGACCGCGACAAGGCCAATGCGCTGGGCGTGACGTTCGACGCGATCAACGCGGCGATTTCGACTTCGCTCGGCTCGGCCTACATCAACGACTTCCCGAACGCCGGCCGCCTGCAGCGCGTCGTCGTGCAGGCCGATGCGAACGCGCGTATGCAGCCCGACGACCTGCTCAAGCTGAACGCGGTCAACGCGCGCGGCCAGCAGGTGCCGCTGTCGGCCTTCGCTTCGACCCGCTGGATCACCGGCCCGATGCAGACGGTGCGCTACAACGGTTATCCGACCATGCGCCTGTCGGGCGACGCCGCTCCGGGCCACAGTACCGGACAGGCGCTCGAAGAGATGGAACGCCTGGCGGCGCAGCTGCCGCAAGGCTTCGCGTTCGAGTGGACCGGCCAGTCGCGCGAAGAAAAGCTGTCCGGCTCGACCGTGTTCGTGCTGCTCGCGTTCTCGCTGCTGGCGGTGTTCCTGGCGCTGGCCGCACTGTACGAAAGCTGGTCGATCCCGGTGTCGGTGCTGCTGGTGGTGCCGTTCGGCGTGCTCGGCGCGCTCTTGGCGGCCAACATGCGCGGCTTTCCGAACGACGTTTACTTCAAGGTCGGCCTGATCACCATCATCGGCCTGGGCGCCAAGAACGCGGTGCTGATCATCGAGTTCGCCAAGGACCTGCAGGCGCAAGGCGTCGGCCTGGTCGAGGCGGCGATCCGCGCCTGCCACCTGCGCTTCCGCCCGATCCTGATGACGTCGATGGCCTTCATCCTTGGCGTGCTGCCGCTGGTGATCGCCGGCGGCGCCGGCTCGGCCAGCCAGCGCGCCATCGGTACCGGCGTCATGGGCGGCATGATCAGCGCCACCGCGCTCGGCGTGTTCTTCGTGCCGGTGTTCTTCGTCGTGATCCGTTCCATTTTTAAAGGCAGCGAGCGCCAGCGCAAGCGGTACGCGCATGAAGAAGAAGCCCCTGTCGCAGTCGAGGAAAAAATATGATGAAACGATTCACCCTGGGCGCCTTGCCGCTCGCCCTTGCGCTGTCCGGCTGCATGTCGCTGGCGCCGAAATATGAAAGGCCGGCGGCGCCGATCGCCGCCAGCTTTCCCGAGGCCAGCCCGGCTGCGACGGAAGCGGCGTCGCAGATCGCCTGGCAACGCTTCTTCGCCGACGCGCGCCTGAAGCAGCTGATCGAACTGGCGCTGGCCAACAACCGCGACCTGCGCGTGGCGATCCTCAACATCGAGCAGGCCCGCGCCCAATACCAGATCCGCCGCGCCGACACCCTGCCGACCGTGAACGCGGCGATTACCGGCAGCCGCCTGCCCGGTGCGAACGACAGCACTACCAGCACCTACACCGCCGGCTTTGGCGTGAGCGCCTTCGAGCTGGACCTGTTCGGCCGCGTGAAGAACCTGAGCGAGGCGGCGCTGGCACAGTTCCTCGCCACCGAGGAAGCGCGCAAGTCGGCCCATATCAGCCTGGTCGCCTCGGTGGCCAACGCCTATCTGGCGCTGCTGGCCGACGACGAGCTGCTGGCCCTGACCCGCCAGACCCTGGCCGGCCGCGAAGAGTCGCTCAAGCTGATCCAGCTGAAGTTCGACAACGGCGTGGTGTCGAAGCTCGACCTGCAGCAAGGCGTGTCACTCGTCGACGCCGCGCGCGTGGTGCTGGCGCAGCAAGTGCGCCAGCGCGCGCAAGACGCCAACCTGCTCACGCTGCTGGTGGGCCAGCCGCTGCCCGAGAACCTGGCGCCGGCGCGCACGCTGGCGCAGACCGAGCTGTCCGAACTTCCGGCCGGGCTGCCGTCCGACCTGCTGGCGGTGCGTCCCGACATCCGCGCGGCCGAGCAGCAGCTGATCGGCGCAAACGCCAACATCGGCGCGGCGCGCGCCAATTTCTTCCCGCGCATTGCGCTGACCGGCAGCGCCGGCACCGCCAGCTCGCACCTGTCGGGTCTCTTCAAGAGCGGCTCGTTCGGCTGGACCTTTGCGCCGCAGGCGGTGCTGCCGCTGTTCGACTATGGCCGCAACAGCGCCACCCTGGGCAGCGCGAAAGCGGGCCGCGACATCGCGGTGGCGCAGTACGAGAAGAGCATCCAGGTGGCGTTCCGCGAAGTGTCCGATGCGCTGGCCGGCCAGGCCACCTTCGCCGAGCAGCTGCGCGCGCAGCGATCGGTGGCCGCGGCCGAAGCCGACCGCTTCAACCTGTCGGACCTGCGCTACAAGGCCGGCGCCGCATCCTATCTCGACTTGCTCGACGCCCAGCGCTCGCTGTTCGCCGCGCAGCAGGCGGCGGTGCAGGCCAACCTGCTGCGCCTGCAGAACCAGGTCACGCTGTACCGGGTGCTGGGCGGCGGCTGGACCGAGGTCCGCTGACCACGCCGGACGCGGCAATGAAAATGGGGTCAGGTCCGCCGGACCAGACCCCGGAACGGCATTGTTGCTTTGCCTCGGTCAGATGACACATTTGTTTCCCAAGTACAACAAATTTCCATCGCAATGTAGCCCAGCAGCGCCCAAAAGCGGATAATAGTTGCCTCGAAGTATCGTTTTTATATCTACCGACGGGCGATTATCATGTTTTCCAACCTACGCATTGGCACGCGGCTTGCGGTCGCCTTCGCCGTTGTCCTGCTGCTGTCGATCGCATCGACCGCCTACTCCCTGGTGACGGCGCGCGCCGCCGCCGAATCGACCAGGCGCATGACCGAGCTCCCGCTGGTCAAGGAGCGCCTGGTCAGCGACTGGTACCTGTACACCTACTCCGCCATCGCCCGCACCGCGCTGATCGCGCGCAGCACCGACGAGACGCTGTCGACCACCTTCGCCAAGCCGATCGCCGACAGCGTGACCAAGGCGAGCGAATTGATCAAGCAGGTCGAAGCCGTCCTCACCAGCGATGAAGAAAAAGCCATGCTCAAGGCGATCGTCTCCGACCGCGCCAAATACCAGGCCGCCAAAGTCGAAGTGATGAACGCGAAGAGGGCTGGCGACGCCGAAGCGAGCGTGCGCATCTTCAACGACGCCTTCATGCCCGCGGCCGAATCGTATTCGGCCAGGGTGAAGGCCTTGCAAGCGTTCCAGCGCAAGGCCATTGACGACACCGCGCTCGCCCTCGAAGCGGCCAGCGCCCGCGCCTTCAGGCTGTTGCTGCTGCTCGGCGTTCTGGTGGTGGCGATCGGCGCCGTGTTTGCTTACCTGATCTCGCGCAGCATCACCCGTCCGCTGAAATCGGCAATCGATGTCGCCGCCACCGTCGCCAACGGCGACCTGACCACGACGTTCGACGCCGCGTCGAAGTGCGAAATCGGCGACCTGATGCGCGCACTGAAGTCGATGAACGACGCGCTGGTCAAGGTCGTCTCCGAAGTGCAGACGGGTACCCGCTCGATCGCCACCGCATCGAACGAGATCGCGGCCGGCAACCTCGACCTGTCGGCGCGCACCGAGCAGCAGGCCAGTTCGCTCGAAGAGACCGCGGCGTCGATGGAAGAATTGACGTCCACCGTGCGCCAGAACGCCGACAACGCCTACCAGGCCAACCAGCTCGCGCTGGCCGCGTCGAACGTCGCCGCAAAAGGTGGCGACATCGTCGGCAAGGTCGTCGATACGATGGGCTCGATCGATTCGTCCTCGCGCAAGATCGTCGACATCATCGGCGTCATCGACGGCATCGCCTTCCAGACCAACATCCTGGCGCTGAACGCCGCGGTCGAAGCGGCGCGCGCCGGCGAACAGGGCCGCGGTTTTGCGGTGGTGGCGTCGGAGGTGCGCTCGCTGGCGCAGCGTTCGGCCAGCGCCGCGCAAGAGATCAAGGACCTGATCGGCGACTCGGTCGGCCAGGTCAACATCGGCACGAAGCTGGTGCAGGAAGCCGGCACGACGATGCGCGAAGTGGTCGACAGCGTCGCCCGCGTCAACGACATCATGTCCGAGATCACCTCGGCTAGCCAGGAACAGCGCATCGGCATCGACCAGGTGAACGAAGCGATCGCGCAGATGGACCAGGTGACGCAGCAGAACGCGGCGCTGGTGGAGGAAGCGGCGGCAGCGGCGGCCAGCATGCAGGAACAGGCGGAGACGCTGGCCAGTGTGGCGGCAGGCTTCAAGCTGGCGGCGGGACGGCAGCATCCAGCGGTTGCAAACGAAACGCGTTTGCGCCTCGCGTAAGCTCACGCGGCGTCGACAAACCCGGGGTCAGATTCGGCGAACCTGACCCCATTTCTTTATGCGCCGAGGAACATTTGCTGCAGGTCGTTCAGGAAGCGCTGCCCCAGCTCCGTCGGCCGGATGATCGTGTGGTCGCGGTAGATCAGCCCCTTGGCCTCGGCCGCATTGAGCGGCGCGTCGATCGCGTTGATGCCCATGCCGGTGCGTTCGCCGAACAGGTTCGGCGAGAACCCCTCGGTCAGCCGCAGGGTGTTGAGCATGAACTCGAACCCCATGTCGGCGCGCGAAATCTCGTGCTCTTCCTGCACCGGATTGCCGGCCTGCGCCGCCTTGATATATGACTCGGGCTGCTTGAAGCGGGCCTGGCGCAGGATCCGGTGCGGGAACGATATCTTCGAATGCGCGCCGGCGCCGATGCCCAGGTAATCGCCGAACTCCCAGTAATTCATGTTGTGGCGCCCGCGCCGTCCGCGCTGCGCATACGCCGACACTTCGTAATGCTCGAACCCCGCCGCGGCGGTGGTCTCGGCAATCATGTCCTGCATGTCGGCGCTGGCGTCGTCGTCCGGCAGTGCAGGCGGAAACTTGGCGAACACCGTGTTCGGCTCCATCGTCAGGTGGTACAGCGACAGGTGCGGCGGCGCAAACGACAGCGCCGTGGCCAGGTCCTTCTCGGCCTGAGCCAGCGTCTGCGACGGCAGCGCGTACATCAGGTCGAGATTGAAATTGTCGAAATTGGCCTGGGCGATTTCCACCGCGCGCATCGCCTCCCCGTCGTCGTGGATGCGCCCCAGCGCTTTCAGGTGGTCGGCGTTGAAGCTCTGGATGCCAATCGACAGGCGGTTCACGCCACTGGCGCGGTATGACTTGAACTTCTCCGCCTCGAAGGTGCCCGGATTGGCTTCCATCGTGATCTCGGCGTCGATTTCGAGCGGCAGCAAGGTGCGCACCATCGACAGCAACTGGTCCAGCCCCTTGGCCGACATCAGGCTCGGCGTGCCGCCGCCGATGAACACCGTGTAGACCTTGCGGCCCCAGATCAGGGGCAGCGACTGCTCCAGGTCGAGGCGCACCGCGTCCAGGTATTCCTGCTCCGGGAATTCGCCGCGCGCTTCGTGCGAATTGAAGTCGCAGTAGGGGCATTTGCGCACGCACCACGGAAAATGGATGTACAGCGACAGCGGCGGCAACGCCGCCAGGTTCAGCGCGCCCGGCTGCAGGTACTGCAAGGCGCTTGACGCGGGCGAGCGCGGTTCGGTCTTGTGGCCGGCGCCGACGACTTTGATCGGAATCATTTCAGCTTCCCGACCAGCGCCCGCAGCGCCTGGCCGCGGTGCGATTGCGCGTTCTTCTCGGCCGGCGCCAGCTCGGCGGCCGACTTGCCCAGCGCCGGCAGCCAGAAGTGCGGGTCGTAGCCGAAGCCGTTGGCGCCGCGAGCGACAGGGCTGATTTCGCCGGCCCAGACGCCGTCGGCGATCACCGGCTGCGGATCGTCGGCGTGGCGTACATACACCAGCACGCAGTAATAATAGGCCGACTTGTCGGCGTGCGCTTCCAAGTCGGCGATCACCTTCTCGTTGTTGCGCTCGTCCGACTTCGGCTCGCCGGCGTAGCGCGCCGACCACACGCCGGGCGCTCCGCCAAGCGCGTTGACGCACACGCCCGAATCGTCGGCCAGCGCCGGCAGGCCGGTCAGGCGCGAGGCGTGGCGGGCCTTGGCCAGCGCGTTCTCGACGAAGGTGGCGAACGGTTCTTCCGCTTCGGGCACGTCGAATTCGCCCTGTGGATGCAGCTCGAAACCGAGCGGCGCGAGAATGGCGGAAAATTCCTTGAGTTTGCCGGCGTTGTTGGACGCGAGGACGAGGCGTTGGGTCATGATGGTGGGAGACGGTGCGGGGAAGGCGACATTTTACCCTGTCGCGGCAAACGTGCTTCGCTTGACTGGGCTGCAACACTAAGGTCAAATCGCGGTGCGGCCGCAGCTACATTGGGTACCTGGCCACGCCATTTATCGAGCCAATGACCAACTTAGCAACAAAGCGCCACGCCCCCGTCGATTTTCGGACCCTGTTCGAAGCCACGCCCGCGCCCTACCTGGTGCTCGCGCCGGACTTCACGATCCTGGCGGTTAACGACGCCTACCTGAAGGCGACCGTCAACACCCGCGAGGCCATCGTTGGCCGCCACCTGTTCGACGTCTTCCCCGACAACCCCGACGATCCGTACGCCGACGGCGTTCGCAGGCTGCGCGCTTCGCTGCTGCGCGTGCTGGCGACGCGAACCGCCGATACGATGGCGGTGCAGAAGTACGATATTCCCCTGCCCGACGGCTCCTTCGAAGAGCGTTACTGGAACCCGGTGAACGCGCCGGTCCTCGATGCGAACGGCGAAGTGACCCAGATCATCCACCGCGTCGAGGACGTCACCGCGTTCGTGCAGTCGCAGGCGCACGCCGTGCTGGCGAAACGGGAGATCGCGGCGCGCGAGGACGATACCGAAGATCGTGCGCGCTTCGCCAACCTGTTTCAGCAGTCGTCGACGTTCATGGCGATGCTCACCGGGCCCGAACACCGCGTCGAAGTGGTCAACTCGGGCTACCTGGGACTGATCGGCCACCGCGACATCGTCGGCAAGACCATCGCCGAGATCCCCGGCATCGCCGCGCACGACTTCCTGCGCCTGCTCGACGAGGTGTACCGCAGCGGCAGGCCGTTCGCCGCCAATGGAGCGCGCTACCCGGTGCAGCCGATTCCAGGCGGCCCGGTGGACGAGCGCTTTATCGACTTCGTGCTGCAGCCGATCCGCGGCGACAACGGCAAGGTGCGCGGCGTGCTGCTGCAGGGAGTCGACGTCTCCGACCGCGTGCATGCGGACGCGCGGCGCGACGCGCTGGTCGCCCTGACCGACGCCCTGCGCGACCTGAAGACGCCGGACGATATCGGCTTCACCGCCGCCCGGATACTGGGCGAGGCGCTGGGCACCAGCCGGGTCGGGTACGGCACCATCGATCCCGCCGCCGACACGCTGCACGTCGAACGCGACTGGTGCGCGCCCGGCGTGGAATCGCTGGCCGGCACGCTCCACCTGCGCGACTACGGTTCCTTCATCGACGACCTGAAGCTCGGCAGGTTCATTGCGATCGGCGATGTCGACGTCGATCCGCGTACGGCCCCGGCGGCCGCCGCGCTGCGCGCACGCAGCGCCGGCGCCTTCGTCAACGTGCCGGTGCTCGAAAACGGCGAGCTGGTTGCGGTCCTGTATGTCAATAATGCGTTGCCGCGCGTGTGGAGTTCCGGCGAGCTCGCGCTGATCGGCGAAGTGGCGGAGCGCGCGCGCACCGCGAGCGAGCGCCTGCGCAGCATGTGGGCGCTGCGCGAAAGCGAGGCAAAATTCCGCACCATCGCCGACGCCATGCCGCAAATGGTGTGGTCCACCCTGCCCGACGGCTTCCACGATTACTACAACCAGCAGTGGTACAGCTTCACCGGCGTGCCGGAAGGATCGACCGATGGCGAGGCGTGGAACGGCGTGTTTCATCCGGACGACCAGGCGCGCGCGTGGGATGCCTGGCAGCGCAGCCTGGCCAGCGGGCAGACCTACGAGATCCAGTACCGCCTGCGCCACCACTCCGGCGAATACCGCTGGGTGCTGGGGCGCGCACTGCCGGTGCGCGACGACGCCGGCCGGATCATTCGCTGGATGGGTACCTGCACCGACATCCACGCCCAGAAACTGGCCGAGGACGAACTGCGCCTGGCGGCCCGACGCAAGGACGAATTCCTGGCCATGCTGGCGCACGAACTGCGCAATCCGCTGGCGCCGATCAGCAGCGCGGCGCAGCTGCTGAAGATCCAGGCCGGCGACCAGCAGCGTGTGCACCAGGCGAGCGACATCATCAGCCGCCAGGTGCGGCACCTGACCCACCTGGTCGACGACCTGCTCGACGTGTCGCGCGTAACCCGCGGCCTGGTGCAGCTGGAAAAATCGGACCTCGACCTGAAGCAGGCGATCGCCAGCGCGGTCGAGCAGGTGCGTCCCCTGATCGAAGCGCGGCGCCATCACCTGACCATGCGCATCGGCTCCGGGCCGGCGCACGTACACGGCGACAAGACGCGCCTGGTGCAAGTCATCGCCAACCTGCTCAATAACGCTGCCAAGTACACGCCGCAAGGCGGCGACATCACGCTGTCGCTGGACATCGACGACGGCGAGGCGCTGGTCGCGGTGCGCGACAACGGCAGCGGCATTGCGCCCTCCCTGCTGCCGCACATCTTCGACCTGTTCATCCAGGCCGAACGCACGCCTGACCGGGCGCAGGGCGGCCTGGGGCTGGGACTGGCGCTGGTCAAGAGTATCGCGGCGCTCCATAACGGCAGCGTGCTGGCCGACAGCGAAGGGCTGGGCAAAGGCAGCACCTTCACCCTGCTGCTGCCGGTGGCGAACGGCGCCGCGCCCGAAGCCGCCGCCGCGCCCGAAGCCGCGGCGCATGCGGCGCCCCGGCGCGTGATGATCGTGGACGACAACCTCGACGCCGCCGAGTCCCTGGCGGCGCTGCTCGGCGCGGAGGGGCACCAGGTCGTGGTTGCCGAGGACGGCGCAAGTGCATTGCGCAGCGCCGCCGATGCCGCGATCGAGGTGTTCATCCTCGACATCGGCCTGCCCGACATGGACGGCTATGAACTGGCGCGGCGCCTGCGCGCGCGGCCGGATGGCGCCTCCGCGCTGATGATTGCGCTAACCGGCTACGGTCAGGCGCACGACCGCATCCTGTCGAAGGCGGCCGGGTTCGACCAGCATTTCGTCAAGCCGGTGGATATCGAATTGTTGTGCGAGCTGCTGGCCGGCGCGACAAACCCGGGGTCAGGTCCGGCGGACCTGACCCCAACTACTTCCTAGATGCCCAGCGCCTGTTTCTGCAGCTTGATCAGGTCGGCGATGCCGGCCTGCGCCAGGTCGAGCAGGCGGTTCATGCCGGCGCGGTCGAAAGCGGCGCCTTCGGCCGTACCCTGCACTTCGATGAAGTGGCCGGCCTCGGTCATCACCACGTTCATGTCGGTGTCGCAGCCCGAGTCCTCGACGTAATCGAGGTCCAGTACCGGCATGCCCTGGTACACGCCGACCGAGATCGCGGCGACAAAACTCTTGAGCGGAATTTCGGCAATCATGCCGCGCTGCTGCAGCTGGCGAAACGCGTCGTACGCCGCCACCATCGCGCCGGTGATCGACGCGGTGCGGGTGCCGCCGTCGGCCTGGATCACGTCGCAGTCGAGATGCAGTGTGCGCTCGCCGAACGCTTCGAGGTCGAACGCGGCGCGCAGCGAGCGCCCGATCAGGCGCTGGATCTCCTGGGTACGGCCGGACTGCTTGCCGCGCGCGGCCTCACGGTCCATGCGCGTGTGCGTCGAACGCGGCAGCATGCCGTATTCGGCCGTCATCCAGCCCTGCCCTTTGCCCTTCAAGAAGCCCGGCACCTTGTCTTCGATGCTGGCGGTGCAAATGACCTTGGTGTCGCCGCACTCGATCAGCACCGATCCTTCGGCGTGCTTGGTGTACTGGCGGGTCAGGCGGATGTCGCGCAGCTGTTCGACGGCGCGCCCGCTCGGGCGATTTGCAAAAGTCATGTAAGTCCTTGAAGTGAATATGTTATTTGAGTATCTGGGTGGAGCGCTCGATCGCGCCGCGGATTTCGGCGATCGCCTTTTCGATCTCGTCGTCGTTGAAGGCGTCGACCTCGGTCGCGGCGGCCGGCTCCGGCGTCGCCTGGATCGTGGTGCTGACCAGGTTATCGGGCAGCAGCTCGGTCGAAATCACGCTCGGCTCGGCCGACAGCGGCGAGGCGGCATCGGCTTCCGAACCTTGCCACATGATCGCCAGCGCGGTCGTATTGTCGCAGGCCAGGCCGCCGATGGACACGGCCATCTCGACCAGCTCGGGAATCGCGCGCACGATGGTCTGGGTCGCGAGGCGGTGCGTGATCTCCCCTTCCTCGAGCGGGCCCCACAGGCCGTCCGAGCAAAGCAGGATCACGTCGCCCGGCTGCAGGCTGGCCTGGCGCCCCACTTCCACCTTGGGCAGCGACGAGGCGCCGATGCAGTTATACAGCTTGTTGCGGTCCGGGTGGGTGGCGCGCTCGGACGGATCGGCCAGGCCGCGCGAAATCAGGTGCTCGATGTGCGAATGGTCGCGCGTGCGGCCCAGCACTTGGCCGCGCCGCATCCACAGCAGGCGCGAGTCGCCGCAGTGCGCCCAGATCGCGGTGTTGTGCTGGATCAGGCAGGCCACCGCGGTGGTGCGCGGCGTGTCCGGCAGGTTGGTCTCGGCGCGGTAGCGATGGATCTCGTGGTGCGCTTCGAGGAAAGCCTCTTCCAGGAAGCGCTCGGGCTTTTTCACGTAGGGCGCCGCCTGCTTCTGGAACAGCGCCGACATGGTCTGCATCAGGATGGTGGCGGCCATTTCGCCGCGCAGGTGGCCGCCCATGCCGTCGGCCAGCACCAGCAGCAGCGCGTCGCGGGTGAAGCTGTAGCCCATCCGGTCCTGGTTGACCTTGCGGCCGCCGATGTGGCTTTGCTGGTAGACGGAAAATTGCATGGGCGCTCCGGGATCAGTTGGTTTTCTTGCGGCCGATGGCGCCCAGGCGTCCGACCAGCGTGCGCAGCTGGCCGGTCAGCTTCTCGGCCGCGCCGACGGGCGCCGCTTCCGGGATCGGGGTCTGCAGCACCTTCTGCAGGGCGAACACGCTTTGCGGGCGCGCCAGCGGATCGAGCTCCAGGCAGGAGCGCACCATCGCCACCAGCTCGGGCGAGTAATGCGCCGCCAGCTTGGCGTAGTGCGGCTCCATCTTGTCGTCGGTCTTGCGCTGGTCGGCAGGCTGCGGCGGCTGGCCGGCCATGCAGGCGAACATCGAGGCGCCGATGCTGTAGATGTCCGACCACGGCCCCAGCGCCGCGGCCTTCGAATACAGGTCGGGCGGCGCGAAGCCGGGCGTGTACATCGGTGTCAGCTTGGGCACGTCGGCGTTGATGGTCTGGCGCGCGGCGCCGAAATCGAGCAGCATCGGGCTGCCGTCGCTGGTGCGCAGGTAGATGTTGGCCGGCTTGAGGTCCAGGTGCAGCAGCTTGTTGGCGTGGACTTCGCGCAGGCCGCTGCATACCTCGGTGAAGACCTGGCGCACGAAGGCCTCGCCCACCTTGCTGCCCTTGGCGTTCAGGCGCGCGATGTGCTCCTGCAGCGAGTGGCCCGATTCGTAGGCCATCACCATATAGACAGTCTCGTTGGCGCGGAAGAAGTTCAGGACGCGCACCACGTTCGGGTGGGCGATCAGCGCCAGCGCACGGCCCTCTTCGAAAAAGCACTTGAGGCCGATGCGGAAAACGGGCAGGTTCTTGCGCTCGATGACCGGAATCAGCTCGCCCGGCTGGCGCAGCGCCAGGGCGCTGGGGAGGTATTCCTTGATCGCCACCGCATTGCCGTCACCGTCATACGCCAGATAAACAATACTGAACCCACCGGACGCAATTTTCTTTACAATGCGATATCCAGCAATTTCCAGCCCATCGGGCAACGGGGCGTTGTTTTGTGCAGCCATGAAGGGTTCCTTGCTTAACACGGCGATTGTGTGGATAAATCACAGCTTTGTAAAGAAAAGATAAAAACCGGGGACTCCATTGAGCATTTCAAGCATGACAGGCTACGCTGTCGCGACCAGCGAAGGCGCGGCAGGAACTCTGACGATTGAGATCAAGAGCGTCAACTCGCGCTTTCTCGACCTGCAGTTTCGCATCAACGACGAATTGCGCGCACTCGAACCGGACCTGCGCGCCGCAATCATGGCCGCCATCACGCGCGGCAAAGTTGAAGCGCGCCTGAGCTTCGGCCGCAAGGTCGCCGGCGGCTCGCAAGCCCTGAATGCCTCGCTGCTGGCCGACCTCGCGCGCCTGCAGCAGGAAGTGACCCGCCATTTCGTTTCGGCCCCGGTGATGTCGGTGGCCGAGCTGTTGCGCTGGCCGGGCGTGATCGAGGAAGCGCAAGTGGGCCAGGAGTCGCTGCAGGCCGATGTCGCCGCCCTGACCGCGCGCACCGTCGCCGCGTTTGTGGAGAGCCGCCAGCGCGAAGGCGCCGCGCTGCAGGCCATGCTCGAATCGCGGATCGATGCGATGGACGTCATCGTCAAGCGCATCACGCCGCTGATCCCGCAGGTGATCGCGCAGTTCCAGCAGAAGGCGGTCGAGCGCATGCAGGATGCGCTGGGACTGGCCGGCCACGGCGCGCCGTCCACCCTGTCGCGCCAGGAAGCGTTCGAGCGGATCCGCCAGGAAGTGACCTTGTATGGCATCCGGATCGACGTCTCGGAGGAGCTGTCGCGCCTGACCGCGCACCTGACCGAAACGCGCCACATCCTGAAAAAAGGCGGCCAGGTCGGCAAGCGCCTGGACTTCATGATGCAGGAACTGAACCGCGAAGCGAACACGCTGGGCGCCAAGGCCTCGGTCAAGGAACTGGCCGACGCCTCGATGGAATTGAAGCTGCTGATCGAGCAGATGCGCGAGCAGGTGCAGAATCTCGAATAAGCGGCGGCGCATGCAGCATCGGGGTCTGGTCCCGGGGACTGACCCCATGTTGAATTTTTCGCGCCGAAGCAAATGGGGTCAGGTCCGCAGGACCAGACCCCCGATTAACATTTAGGACTTATTAACATGAATACCAACTCCGCCTTCGCCGGCAGCCTGTTCATCGTCGCGGCGCCGTCGGGCGCCGGCAAATCGACCCTGGTCAACGCCCTGCTGGCCCAGGAACCGGCGATCAAGCTGTCCATCTCGACGACCACGCGCCAGCCGCGCCCGGGCGAGCAGGACGGCCGCGAATACCACTTCACCACGCCCGAGGATTTCGTTGCGCGCGCCGACGCCGGCGAGTTCCTCGAATGGGCTGAAGTGCACGGTAATTACTACGGCACCTCGCGCCTGATGGTCGAAAAGGAGATGAAGTCCGGCACCGACGTGCTGCTGGAAATCGACTGGCAGGGCGCGCGCCAGGTGCGCAAGCAGTTCCCGTCGGCGGTCGGCATCTTCATTTTGCCGCCTTCGATCGCCGCGCTGGAAGAGCGTTTGTACAAGCGCGGCCAGGACGAACCGCACGTGATCACCAAGCGCCTGCTGGCCGCCGGCGGCGAGATCGCTCACGCTCCCGAGTTCGACTATGCTATTATTAATGAAGAGTTCAACGTCGCCTTGTCCGAGATGAGCGCGATTGTCAAAGCGACACGTGCCCGGTTTCCCCAGCAAGCCGCGCGTAACGCCTCGCTCTTTGCCCAGCTGGGCATCCATGCGCTGCAGTCGTAATCCCCTCTCAGCCCCGGCACAATTCACCAGATCAGGAGTTACTATGGCCCGTATTACCATTGAAGATTGCTTGAAGAGTATCCCTAACCGCTTCCAGCTGACCCTGGCCGCGACCTATCGCGCACGCCAGCTGCTGCAGGGCCACACCCCGAAAGTCGAAGCCAAGGACAAGCCGACCGTCGTCGCGCTGCGCGAAATCGCCGCCGGCAAAGTCGGCCTCGAGATGCTGAAAAAGGTGCCGATGTAATTGAGGCGCCCTGCCTAATGTGTCAAGCCGCCATTCTGGTATCCTTTCATCACACTGCGGCAGATTGACCAAGCGTATGAACCTGACTTCCCCGGATTCGACACATTCAGGCACCCCCAAGACCCGGGACCGGCGCTCGGCGTCGCAGCCGCAAGACACCGCCCGCGGCCCCGCGCCGCCGGTGGCGTCGGTCACCCAGCTGTCGGCCAAGCTGTCCGAATACCTCACCCCCGCCGAACTGAAGAAGGTCAAGGAAGCATATCGTTTCTCCGACGAGATGCACCTGGGCCAGGTCCGCAAGTCGGGCGAGCCTTACATCGTCCATCCGATCGCCGTCGCTGAAATCTGCGCCGACTGGAAGCTCGACGCGCAGGCCATCATGGCCGCGCTGCTGCACGATGTGATGGAAGACCAGGACGTCAAGAAGGAAGAGCTGATCGAACGCTTCGGCGCGCCGGTCGCCACCCTGGTCGACGGCCTGTCCAAGCTCGAGAAAATCGAATTCCAGAGCCTGATCGAAGCGCAGGCCGAGAACTTCCGCAAGATGCTGCTGGCGATGGCGTCGGACGTGCGCGTCATCCTGATCAAGCTGGCCGACCGCCTGCACAACATGCGCACGCTCGAGCACATGGCGCCGGCCAAGAAGCGCCGCATCGCCGCCGAGACCATGGAAGTGTATGTGCCGATCGCGCACCGGCTTGGCCTGAACGCGATCTACCGCGAGCTGCAGGACCTGGCGTTCTCGCACCTGTACCCGATGCGCTACCGGACGCTCGCGAAAGCGGTCAAGGCGGCGCGCGGCAACCGGCGCGAAGTGGTCAAGAAAATCCTCGAGGCGGTCAAGAACACGCTGGCCTCCGCCGACATTCCGGCCGAAGTGTACGGGCGCGAGAAGACCCTGTACGGCATCTACAAGAAGATGCGCACCAAGCACCTGTCGTTCTCGCAGGTGCTCGACGTGTACGGCTTTCGCGTGGTGGTCGACAGCTTCGCCCAGTGCTACGTGGCGCTGGGCACCCTGCACGGCCTCTACAAGCCGATGCCTGGCAAGTTCAAGGACTACATCGCGATCCGCAAGCTCAATGGCTACCAGTCGCTGCACACCACCCTGATCGGCCCCTACGGCACGCCGGTCGAATTCCAGATCCGCACCCAGGAGATGCACCGCACCGCCGAATCGGGCGTGGCCGCGCACTGGCTGTACAAGAACAACGAGTCGAACCTGTCAGACCTGCAGCAGAAGACCCACACCTGGCTGCAGTCGCTGCTCGACATCCAGCAGCAGACCGGCGACTCGGCCGAATTCCTCGAGCACGTCAAGGTGGACCTGTTCCCCGATTCGGTCTACGTGTTCACGCCGAAGTCGAAGATCATCGCGCTGCCGCGCGGCGCCACCGCGCTCGACTTCGCGTATTCGATCCACACCGGCATCGGCGACCATACCGTCTCGGTCAAGATCAACAACGAGCCGGCGCCGCTGCGCAACGAGCTTCACAACGGCGACATCGTCGAAATCGTCACCGACCCTTCTTCGCGCCCGAGCCCGACCTGGCTGAGTTTTGTCCGCACCGGCAAGGCGCGCTCGGCGATCCGCCACCACCTGCGCACGGTGAACCTGAACGAGTCGGTCGAGCTGGGCGAGGAACTGCTGGCGCAGGCGTTGTCGGCGCTCAACATCAATCCCGACCTGCCGCAGCCGACCATCGAAAAGCTGCTCAACGAGTCGTCGGCCAAGTCGATGGAAGACCTGTACGCGGAGATCGGCATCGGCAAGCGCATGGCCGCGCTGGTGGCGCGCCACATCTTCGGGCTGATCGACGACGACCAGGGAAACCTGCCGTCGCAGCATCACCTGGTGCCGGCGGAACTGGATCCGGTGACGATTTACGGCAGCGAAGGCGTATCGGTGCAGCTGGCGCCGTGCTGCCTGCCGATCCCGGGCGACCAGATCACCGGCCAGCTGCGGCGCGACCAGGGGCTGATCGTGCACACCAGCGACTGCCTGCCTGCCAAGCGACTGCGCATCAAGGAACCGGACCGCTGGATCGCGGTGCAGTGGGGCGCGGAGCTGAACCGCCGCTTCGACTGCCGCATCCGGGTGCTGATCAACAATGAAAAAGGCATCCTGGCGCGCGTCGCCGCGGAGATCGGCGAGTCCGACGCCAACATCACCTACGTCGGCATGGACGAGGACATCGAACACGTCATGACGCAACTGCGCTTCACCATCCAGGTCAAGGACCGGGTGCACCTGGCGCACCTGATCCGCAACCTGCGGCGCGTGGCCGGCGTGACGCGGGTGGAGCGCGAGCGCGCCTGACGCAGCAGCAGCCGTTGACACGTGCCCATTTTGGGCATTAACATACCTTTTATGGGTATTTACGCTGATGCATTATTCACGAAGACACAACAGCGCGTGCTGGCAGTGTTGTTTGGTCAATCTGAGCGCTCGTTCTACGCCAACGAAATAATCGCCTTGGCGGCTTCGGGGTCCGGGGCCGTGCAGCGGGAACTCGCCCGATTGGAGGCAGCTGGGCTGGTCACCGTGCACAGGGTCGGCAACCAGAAACATTACCAGGCCAACCACGCCGCGCCGATCTTTGCGGAGCTCCGCTCCATCGTACTCAAGACGTCCGGCGTGACGGATGTGTTGCGCGCGGCGCTGCAGCCACTGTGGACTCGCATCGAAATAGCCTTCGTCTACGGGTCGATCGCCAAAGGCACCGAGCGTGCGGGCAGCGACGTTGACCTGATGGTGATCGGATCGCTGGCGTCGAACGCACAGTTGCTGGAAGCCTTGTTGCCCGCGCAAGCGCAATTGGGCCGGGTGGTCAATCCGACGTTGTACACTTCGGAGGAGTTTGCGCAGCGCGTGCGCGATGGCAGGTCCTTCATAATGCGCGTGCTGGAGCAGCCGAAAGTCTTTGTAAAGGGGACTGAAGATGGCATCGTCCGAATCGGCGGCATTGGCGAATCTGGAGCGAATTGGGAAGCTCAAGGCGGAGCCGCCTGACGTCAGAGAGAGAAACGGCCAGGTTATTACGCTCAGCTTCAGTGCGCTTACAGGACGCCAGGCAGCCTGTCCTTTCGCTGGAAAGCCGATTCGACCTTGCCTACAATGCCGCGCACGCCGCGGCGCTGTCGGCCCTTCGTGCCCATGGCTACCGCAGCGAAAACCGATATCTGGTGTTCCAGTGCCTCGAGCACACCCTCGGATTTACGCCACAGCAGTGGCTGTTGCTCGATCAAGCGCACAAGAAGCGCAATCTTGCCGAGTATGAAGGTGAGCTAGATGTCACGACGAGTTTCGTGGATGAATTGATCGACCAGGTCGATGTGCTGATTGCCGCGGCGCGAGGAATTACGCCCGCTGGGCCTTCCTAACGCGCCAACAGAAAATGGGGTCAGGTCCGCTGGACCAGACCCCGGCCGCGACGTTCAGGTTTGCGACTGAATCTGCGCGCGCTGGCGCTCCTCCTGCTCGCGCAACTCCGGCGTGAACTCGGCGCCGAAGTCCTCGGCTTCGAAGATCTGGCGGATCTCGATGTCGGCCTGGCCGCTGGCCATCGGCATTGGCACCTTCTTGACCCACTCGATCGCCTCTTCCTTCGACTTGCATTTCCAGATCCAGAAACCGGCGATCTGCTCCCCGGTCAGCGGGAACGGGCCCTCGGTCACGCTCACCTGGCCGCCTGCAAAATGCACTTTGGCGCCCTTCGAAGTCGGGTGCAAGCCCTCGCCTGCCTGCATGATGCCCGCATCGATCAGCGACTGGTTGTAAGCGCCCATGTCGGCCAGCAGTTGCTGGCTCGGCATCACGCCAGCCTCGGTATCCTTGTCGGCCTTCAGCAAAATCATGAATCGCATCGTCGTCTCCGGTTGTTGGGATTAAGGTGAGCAAAATTATCACATTTTTGGACAGCCGACGACCAAAATGGGGCCCGGCCCGCAGGACATGACCCCTCCATCGCGTTACTTGAACAGCTTCAACAGCGCCAGCAGCAGCTTCAGAAAATCGTCCCAATACCCCACCGTCGCGCCAATCGAAGCCAGCAGTTCCGTCATCGTCTTCTCCCATGTCGTCGTCAATTGCGGCGCGTCGCACCGCCCGGATAGTCCGACGGGAATGGTAATTTGATAATCCGAGCAGCCTCTTATCGCGTCTCAATCAAACCACAGTGACAATTGAATAGTTTCCATGCGGCAAAACAACGTATCGTTTATGCATTCGTGCTCAAGGAAACCGCCATGTCCATCGCCCTGCTTCTGATTTGCGTTGTCGCCATCGTGCTGGCGGCATGTGTGAAGGCCGTCCAACGTCCCGCGGGTGGAAACGCCGCCGGGTTCAAGGCCAAGCCCTTCCTCACCGCCAACGAGATGGAATTCTTGGGCCGGCTCGAGCGCGCCGTGCCGGAGTACCGCTTCCACGCCCAGGTGGCGATGGGCGCCCTGCTGGAGCCGGCGATGGCGAAGAAGTTGAATGGGCGCGAGTACATGCGGGCGCGCGGCATGTTCAGCCAGAAGATCGTCGATTTCGTCGCGCAGCGCCGCGACACGGGCCAGATCGTGGCGATCATCGAACTAGACGACCGCACCCACCATACGGAAAAGGACGCGAAACGCGACGCCATGCTGCAGCAGGCCGGCTACCGCGTCATGCGCTGGACGTCCAAGGCGAAACCGGCCACCGCCGAGATCCTCGACTCGCTGCTGGGCACCCCGCCGAGTCAGTCCGCTTCCGGCGCCGGATAGCTGACGCCGAGGATTTCCAGCTCCTCCGTCCCGAGCGGCGTCTGCAGTGTGACCACGTCGCCCTCGCGCGCCTTGGTCAGCGCGCGCGCCACCGGCGAGACCCAGCTGATCTTGCCCTTGAGCGGGTCCAGTTCGTCGATGCCGACGATGGTGACGGTGTGCTCCTCGCCGGCGCCGTTCTGATAATGCACGGTGGCGCCGAAGAACACCTGGTCGTTGCCGTGATGGACAGTCGGATCGACCACGGCGGCCGAGTCCATGCGCTTGGTCAGGAAGCGGATCCGGCCGTCGATCTGGCGCAGGCGCCGCTTGCCGTAGATGTAGTCGCCGTTCTCCGAGCGGTCGCCGTTCGACGCGGCCCAGTGCACCACCTTCACCACTTCCGGCCGCTCGACATCGATCAGCTGCAGCAGCTCGTCCTTGATGCGCTGGTAGCCGGCCGGCGTGATGTAGTTCTTGGCGCCGGCGGGGATCGCCTGCGCCAGCGCGAGCGCTTCCTCGTCGTCCTCGTTGTCGGACTCTTTGACAAATGCTTTATTCATCGGACTATTGTAACCGGCGGTGGAAAACCTGGGTCTGCCCCCGCGGGCCAGACCCTTTGCAGCCGCCCTGTTGCGGTATGATGGCCGCAATGAAACGATCCCGCACATTGCGCAACCGGCTGCTCTCGCCCCTGGTGTACCTGGGCGCGCTGATCCTGCTGCTGGAGGAGTGGTTCTGGGACCTCGGCCTGCGCCTGGTGCGCCTGATCGCCGGCTGGCCGCCGCTGAAGGCGCTGGAGCGGCACATCGTCGCGCTGCCGCCCTACGCCGCGCTGGCCGCCTTCGTGCTGCCCGCGCTGCTGCTCCTGCCGGTGAAGATCATCGCGCTGATCGCCATCGCCAGCGGCCACCCGATCTCGGGCATCGCCGTCATCGTCGTCGCCAAGATCGGCGGCGCCGCGCTGGTGGCGCGCATCTACTTCCTGACCCGCCCCACCCTGCTCACCCTGGCGTGGTTCGAACGCTGGCACACCCGCTTCATCGATATCCGCGACCGCTGGATCGCGCGCCTGAAAGCCACCGATGCCTACCGCCGCGTGAGCATGCTGTCGGCGCTGATGCGCGGCGCCGCGCGCACCTTCTTCGCCCGCCTGCGTCCCCGCGTGAAATCCGGCGCGCGCAGCGCCAGCCGCCCGGCGCGCATGCTGCGCCGCTTCATCGCCATCTGGCGCGCACGGCGCCGTTGACCCACATGACCACCATGACCCCACCCGCCATCGACTACGAAGCCCGCTTCAACGCCATCGTCGGCCACATGCCCGGCATGGTGGTCCAGCTGGCGCAGGATGCCGGCGGCGCCATCCATTTTCCGTACCTGAGCGAAGGCTGCGCCGCCCTGCTTGGCCTGTCCGCGGCCGAACTGCAGCGGGACCCGGACCTGTTCCTGCGCCTGATCCTGCCGGAAGACCGCAAGGGCTACCTCGATTCGATGCAGGCGTCGGCCGCCGCGCTGTCGGCCTGGAACTGGGAAGGCAGGATCTGGATCGACGCCTGGAAGGACGTCAAGTGGATCAACCTGCGCGCGACGCCGCATCCGATGGAAGGCGGCGTGCGCTGGGACGGGATCATGACCAACATCACCGCGGGCAAGCTCGAACAGCAGGAGGCGGCCAACTCGCGCGCCGGCCTGGCCGAGCTGACCGCCCACATCGAGGAAGTGAAGGAGCAGGAACGCACCCGCATCGCGCGCGAAATCCACGACGACCTGGGCGGCAACCTGACGGCCATCAAGATGGCGCTGGCGATGCTGGCCAGGCGCCTGCCGCCGGAGCAACCGCAGCTGGCCGACAAGGCCGCCTACGTCGATGCGCTGGTCGACCGCACGATCGAGGCGGTGCACCGCATCTCGCTCGACCTGCGCCCGCCGATGCTCGACTTCGGCATCGTCGCCGCGCTCGAATGGCAGGTGCGCGAATTCGAAAAGCAGGCCGGCATCGCCTGCACGTTCACCACCAACGAGAAGGACATTGACCTCTCGCCCGACCACGCGATCGCGCTGTTTCGCATCTTCCAGGAGGCGCTCACCAACATCGCCAAGCACGCCCGCGCGACGCAGGTGACGGTGGCGCTGCAGCGCCAGCGCCAGCACATCTCGCTGAAGATCAGCGACAACGGCGCCGGCGTCGCCCAGGCCGACCGCGTCAAGCCCGGCTCGTTCGGCCTGCGCGGCATGAGCGAGCGGGCGCGCGCGCTGGGCGGCACAATGACCTTGTCGGCAGCGCCCGGAGGTGGCACCATGGTGGCCATCAAGATCAAGCTCGCCTCGCCAGGAACCGAACCGCAACAATGACCGAAAAAGCCACCATCCGCGTATTCATCGCCGACGACCACGCCATCGTGCGCGAGGGCCTCAAGCAGATCCTGGCCGACTCGCGCGACATCGTCGTCGCCGGAGAGGCCGAAAACGGTCTCGACGCGATCAAGCTGTTTCGCAAGGCCAAGTGCCACGTGATGCTGCTCGATATCTCGATGCCCGACCGCAGCGGCATCGAAGTGCTCAAGCAGGTCAAGAAGGAGCATCCGGAAATGGCGGTGCTGATGCTGTCGATGCACCGCGAGGACCAGTACGCGATCCGCTCGCTCAAGGCCGGCGCCGCCGGCTACCTGACCAAGCAGAGCGCGCCGCGCGAGCTGGTCGATGCGATCCGCCAGGTCGCCGCCGGCCAGAAATACGTCAGCGCGGCGCTGGCCCAGGAACTGGCGAGCCAGCTCGGCGAGGGACACGAGGCGGCGCCGCACGAGGCGCTGTCCGACCGCGAGTACCAGACGCTGACGATGATCGCGTCGGGCAAGACAGTCAGCGCGATCGCCGAGGAGCTCAAGCTGTCGGTCAAGACCATCAGCGAGTACCGCGCGCGCCTGCTGGTGAAGATGAAGCTGAAGAACAGCGCCGAGCTGACGCACTACGCGATCAAGAACCAGCTGATCGAATGATGCTAAAAATGGGGTCAGGTCCGCAGGACCAGACCCCGATGCTGCCGGCGGCGCGTCGCGAAGCGGGGACCTGACCCCATCTTGCAGGCGCGGCTAGCTATTTCGGCAATATTTTCAAAGCCGTGAAGTAAGGCCATTTCCCGCGTCCTTTCCGAACGATGACTTTTGATGAAGTCGATTATCATTCCTTCATCAAATAGCATCAGGTTCGTTCGTCCCACCCCATGTCCACCGCACCACCCAACCCCGCCGAAATCGCGCGCGAAGCGTTTCGCCGCCTTGCCACGCGCCGCATCGCCCCCACCCCCGACGCCTACCGCGACATCTACAACGAGATCGCCGGTGTGCCGGCCGCGCCGGCGCCGGTCGCCGCGCAATCCCCGGGCGCCGAGGTGGTGCTCTCCGACTTCGCCGTCAAGCTGACCGCCACGCCGGGCGACCTCGCCGAATTCGGGCGCCGCTTCAACCGCGCGGTCAAGGCGCGCGACTGGGACGGCTACGCGCGCAGCCTGTCGCAGCTGGTCGAAAAGCACTTTCGCAAGCCCAGCACGATCGAAGTGGCCGGCGACGAGAACGCCGAATCGAAGCAGTTGCGCGACCTGCTCAGCCGCACGCTGACCTTCGCCGTCGCCTCGCTGCTGGGCGGCCTTCCTGCGCTGGTGACCGAAGCCGAGTCGCTGGGCGCGGCCGTCAAGCTGGCCCACACCGACGAGGCGCTGAACGAGATCGCGCTGCGCCTCAAGCAACTGTGCTACCAGATCGAGATCAAGGGCGGCGATGTGGCCGAGCAGCAGGAGCTGCTGCTGCGCCTGTTCAAGCTGCTGCTGGAGAACGTCAGCGGCCTGCTCGACGACGACAGCTGGCTGCGCGGCCAGATCGAGGCGGTGCAGGAACTGATCGCCGGCCCGATGGACCAGCGCTCGCTCGAGGACGCCACTCGCAGCCTGAAGGACGTCATCTATAAACAGAGCAAGCTCAAGCACAGCCTGTCGGACGTCAAGGTCACCGTCAAGAACATGATGATGACCTTCATCGACCGCCTCGGCACGGTGGCCGCCAGCACCGCCGACTTCCACGAAAAGATCGGCGGCTTCTCCGAGCGCATCAGCCGCGCCGACAAGATCGAAGACCTCAACGATGTCGTGGCCGAAGTGCTGCGCGAAACGCGCCTGGTGCAGACCGAGGCGCTCACCTCGCGCGACCGCATGATCGCCGCGCGCCAGGAAGTCGAGGAGGCCGAGCAGCGCATCGCCCGGCTCGAGGCCGAGCTGCGCCACATGAGCGAACTGGTGCGCGAAGACCAGCTGACGGGCAGCCTGAACCGCCGCGGCCTCGATGACGTGTTCGAGCGCGAGACCGCCCGCTCCGACCGGCGCGGCACGCCGCTGTGCGTGGCCCTGCTCGACCTGGACGACTTCAAGCGCCTGAATGACACGCACGGCCACCTGGCCGGCGACGCGGCGCTGCGCCACCTGGTCAAGATCGTCAAGGAGACGCTGCGCTCGATGGACGTGATCGCCCGCTTCGGCGGCGAGGAATTCGTCATCCTGCTGCCGGAGACGACGATCGACGCTGCGGCCCAGACCATGACGCGCCTGCAGCGCGAACTGACCAAGCACTTCTTCCTGCACGAAAACGAGCGCCTGCTGATCACGTTCTCGGCCGGGGTCGCGCTGCGCATCCCCAACGAGAGCCAGGCCTCGCTGGTGGCGCGCGCCGACAAGGCGATGTACCAGGCCAAGAACAGCGGCAAGAACCGCGTAGTCGTGGCCGAGTGATAACAGCCATGCAAGCCTTCGAAACCGCCTCCAGGGGCGGTTTTTTTATTTCCATGTCGATTCGTCTAGCCTGTTCGGCAAGTTCCTGCTGCGCGGCGTCCATTTTCGCTGAAAAAAATAAATTTATTTTTGCCCTAAAGATCGCGCAAACAGCGTCGTTTAAGCGCGCCGCACGGCCAAAGTTTGAGAGTGAAAACGCAGATTTATTCGAGTTTTTTACCATCAACTTTTTGCAGGTAGCTCCGTTACCTGATTCAACTGCGGTTTGATTGTCACGGAACAGCGTGGCAGACCAAGGTGAACAGCGGCAGGTTGCCCACCCCGAAATACCAAGTTTGGAGAAATACCATGGCATCGATGATCAACACCAACATTTCCTCGCTCAACGCACAGCGCAACCTGACCACGTCCCAATCGGGTCTGGCCACGTCGCTGCAGCGTCTGTCGACCGGCCTGCGCATCAACAGCGCCAAGGACGACGCAGCGGGTATGTCGATCGCAAGCCGCATGACCTCGCAGATCAACGGCATGAACGTGGCAGCACGTAACGCCAATGACGGCATCTCGCTGGCGCAGACGGCTGAAGGCGGCCTGAACTCGGCAACCGACCTGCTGCAGCGTATGCGTGACCTGGCCGTTCAGTCGGCCAACGGCTCGAACTCGGATACCGACCGCGCTTCGATCCAGTCGGAAGTCGGCCAGCTCAAGGACGAAATCGACCGCGTCGCCAAGTCGACCAGCTTCAACGGCCTGAACCTGCTGGACGGCTCGTTCACCGCGCAAAGCTTCCAGGTCGGCGCCAACGCCGGCTCGAACGACCGCATCCAGATCGACAAGATCGCCAACCTGCAGACCACCTCGCTGGGTAGCGGTCTGTCCGGTTCGTCGTCGCTGACCTCGGGCATGACCCAAGGCGCGCTGGCAGCGGGCGACCTGACCCTGAACGGTACCCAGGTCGGCGCCACGGCCAGCGGTTCGCAGGCCGGCCAATCGGCCAGCAGCGCATACGCAGTCGCGCAGGCAATAAATGCGGTGGCCGGCCAGTCGGGCGTCACCGCGAAAGCCAATGCCACCGTCGCCACGACCATTGCCACCGATCCTACAAAGGCGGCTGCTCCGGACGGTACTAAAGCAGCCGCTGTTGCTGCAAATTCGTTCTCGATCAATGGTGTTAACATCGGAGCGATCGCCAAAGGCGCTGTTGCCGACTATGCCAACGGCACCGCCGGCGGCACTAGCGTTTCGGTCAACCAGGCCGCCAATGTTGTCGAAGCAATCAACAAAGTGAGTTCGCAAACTGGTGTAGCGGCAACTGTCGACGAAGCTGGCAAGGTTTCGCTTGCCTCGACTAACGGCAAGAGCATCACCATCACGGCGGCCGCTGGTTACGCTTCGCTGACGGACGATACCGGTCTGACCGACACCGCGGGCACCCCGATTGGCGGTACCGCCCCGAAGTTCTCCACAACCGGATACACTGCCGGCGCAATTTCGATCAACGGCGTTGAACTCGGTGACGTGGCTGGTGCGACGACGGATGTCGCCCAGGGCGCCAATACCGCTGCCGCAATCAACAAGATCAGCGGCAAGACCGGCGTCACTGCCACTTCCGACGCGGTCAGCGGCATGATCACCCTGAGCGCAGCGGACGGCCGCGACATCAAAATCGACGAAGTAACTGCAGGCGATGCCAAAAAGATCACTGGTATCGACGTAGGCACTACCCACGGCACGGTGACGCTGAGCAGCTCGAACGTCAACGGTATCGTCGTGGGTGGCAACGCTGACAAGAACGCCGGCCTCGGCGCTTTTGAAGGCATCAAGGGCGCCGATGCCAAGTCGACCAACACGGTCAGCTCGGTCGACGTATCCACCGCTTCGGGCGCACTGGCTGCGATCTCGACCATCGACTCGGCCCTGTCTTCGGTCAACTCGTCGAAAGCTGCACTGGGCGCGTACCAGAACCGCTTCAGCGCCGTGGTCTCGAACCTGCAAGCGACTTCCGAGAACCTGTCCGCTTCGCGCAGCCGGATCCAGGACGCCGACTTCGCCTCGGAAACGGCCAGCCTGACCCGCGGCCAGATCCTCCAGCAAGCAGGTACCGCGATGCTGGCCCAGGCCAACTCGCTGCCGAACGGCGTGCTGGCCCTGCTGCGCGGTTAATTTCCCGCCCAGCATGACGCAGTAAGCGACCCGGCCGGTAGCAATCGGCCGGGTTCTTTTGCCTTCCAGGGAGATATTCATGGAAATCCGCCCGATTCCCGCCAACGCCGCGCAGACGGCAAGCCCGGCGCCGCCCGAGCGCGAGGCGCCCGCCGCCCGCCAAGCCGCAATCGCCCCCGACACCGCCGTCGCGGTCACGCCCGCCGCCCCAGCCGCGGTGGCCGACGCGGCAGCCGACGCGCTGGCCAAGGCTGTCAGCCACATCAACCAGTCCCTGCACCTGTCCAATCAGGGCGTCGAATTTACCGTCGATGCCGACAGCAACCGAACCGTCGTCAAGGTAGTCGACCAGGAAACCAAGCAGGTGCTGCGCCAGATGCCGACCCAGGAGGCGCTGGACATCGCCAAGGCGCTCGATCGCGCCCAAGGCATGCTGATCAGGCAAGAAGCCTAAATATTTGCATCACAACAGTTACCGAATCCGAATTGGCTGGTAAAGCGCCCTCTTTAGCGTGATTTGACCCGACAGCGCCCACGGTATATTGCTACTTCGTTGGAGAAAATTCATGGCAACAATCAGTTCTGGTGGCATTGGTTCAGGATTACCGGTCGAAAGCCTGGTAACCCAGCTGATGGCCGTCGAGAAACAACCGCTGAACGCGATCGACACCAAGGAAGCCGCTTTCCAGGCCAAGCTGACCGCATTCGGCACGATGAAGAGCGCGCTGGCGACGCTGCAGACGGCCGCGCGCGCGCTGAGCACGCCTGCCCAGCTGGCGCCGCTCAAGTCCAGCGTGGCCAATCCGACCGTCCTGAACGTCACGGCAGGTCCCGGCGCCACCGCCGCCACCTACAACATCGAAGTCAAGAGCCTGGCCGATTCGCAGAAGCTGAAAACCAGCGTCGGCTACGCCACCCCGGCCGACGTGGTCGGTACCGGCAACATCACGCTCGACTTCGGCAGCTACGACGGCGCCGGCCATTTCACCGCCGATCCGGCCAGGACCACCAAGACCATCACGATCGACGCCGCCCACAACACGCTGTCGGGCATCAAGGACGCAATCAATGCGTCGAACTCGGGCGTCACCGCCAGCATCATCAACGACGGCACCAGCAACTACCTGGCGCTGAGTTCGACCGCCACCGGCGCGAAGAACGCCATGCGCATCGTCGCCGACCCGGCGCTTGCCGCGCTCGACTACAGCGGCGCCGACGGCATCAGCAACATGGCCCAGACGGTATCGGCCAAGGACGCCCAGATCGTCGTCGACACCGTCCCCATCAGCAAGGCCAGCAACACGATCACCGACGCCATCGAAGGCGTCACCCTGAACCTGACCGACACCACCGCCGCCGGCGTGACCACCAAGCTGACGCTCTCGCCCGACACCGCCGTGGTGAAGACGGCGGTCGAAACCTTCGTCAAGGCGTACAACGACGCCACCAAGTCGATGGCGGACCTGTCGGCCTACGATATGGCCACCGGCAAGGGCGCGGTGCTCAACGGCGACAGCACCGTGCGCACCATCCAGACCCAGCTGCGTTCGCTGCTGAGCAGCCCGATTCCCGGCGCGCCGGCCGGTTCGGCCAGCCTGCCCGACGTCGGCATCACCACCCAGAAAGACGGCTCGATCGCGATCGACTCGATCAAACTGGGCAAGGCGCTGGCCGATCCGACCAAGAATTTCGCCGCACTGTTTGCCACCAGCAACGGCCAGCGAGGCTACGGCGCCCAGATGGATGTCACGCTGGGGCGCATCCTGAGCCCCGTCGGCACGCTGCCGTCGCACACCAACAGCATCAACAGCGCGGTGCGCGACCTGGAAAAGCAGCGCACCGTCATCAACTCGCGACTGGCCGACGTCGAAAAACGCTACCGCGCCCAGTTCAGCGCGCTCGACAAGGCGATGGCCAGCATGACCACCACCAGTAATTTCTTGACGCAACAGCTTGCCAGCCTGGCCAAATCGACCGGCTGATATTAAATAAAGGAAACCGACATGTTTGGATCGCAGCGTAGCGGGGCCAATGCCTACGCCAAAGTGGGCGTGGAAACGGGCGTGCTGTCCGCCAGCCCGCACAAGCTGATCGCCATGCTGTTCGACGGCGCGCTGGTGGCGCTGTCGACCGCGCTGGTGCAGATGAAGGCGGGCAATATCGCCGCCAAGGGCCAGGCCATTTCGAAGGCGATCACGATCATCGACGAAGGCCTGCGCGCCAGCCTCGACAAGTCGGCCGGCGGCGGCATCGCCGTCAGCCTCGACGCGCTGTACGAGTACATGGGCGGGCGCCTGCTGACGGCCAACCTGAACAACCAGCCCGAGCTGATCGAGGAAGTCCAGCGCCTGCTGGGCGAACTGAAGCAGGCCTGGGACCAGATCGCCCCCGGCGCCGGCGCGCCCGCCCAGGCCGCCATGGCCCTGCCGCCATCGGCCGCGCTCGCCGGCTATGGCGCCGGGGCGCCGCGGGCCGCGAACATGATCAAGGCATGAGGTGGAGCATGATGACTAGTCAACAAGTTTTGTCGGTGTACGAAACGCTGGTCGGCCTGACCGGCGAAATGGTGGCGGCCGCCAGCGCCAGCGACTGGGACCAGCTCGCCGTGCTCGAAAGCCGCTGCGCCGCCCACGTCCAGGCGCTCAAGGAGAACGCGGCGCCGGTGCTGACCGGTGAAAACCGCGCCCGCAAGGTGCGCATCATCCAGAAAATGCTCGATGACGACCGCAAGATCCGCGACCTGACGATGCCTTGGATGGCCCAGCTGTCCTCGCTGATCAGCAACACTCGCTCGCAGGGCCGGCTGGTCAACGCCTACGGCGCGATCTAACGTGCCCGTGCGCCATGCTGCCCCGGCTTGACGCCACCAGCATCGCGCCGGTCTCGCCCGCGCGCGCGATCGCCGCGCTCAAGGGCGTGGCCGATCCGCGCCAGGAACTGTTCGAACGCTCGCTGCAAACCCTGGTCGGCAAATCGCTGCAAGGCCAGGTGCTCGGCCGGCTGACCGATGGCAGTTTCGTCGTCAGGGTCAACGGCACCCCGGCGCGCATGATGCTGCCGCCCGGCGCCCAGCCCGGCGCCGAAGTGCCGCTCACCCTGGTTGCGCTGTCTCCCCGTCCCACCTTCCAGGTCGGCGCCTTCCCCGGCGGATCGGCCGCCGCGACGCTGTCCGAAGCGCTGGCCACCGCGCTGCCCGAGGGCGCGCCGGCCGGAGCCCACGCCGCCGCGCCACAGCGCGCGTTGGCCCAGGCCGCCCTGCGCGCGAATGTGGCCAATGCGGCCATGCTGCCGGCCGAACACCTGCCCACGCTCGAATCCGACACACCGCATGCCACGCTGAGCGAGGCCGCGAAAGTCATCACCGGCGTGCTGGCCACCGCGCTCAAGGCGCCCAATCCGCCCACCGCGGTCATTGCGCCGGCGCCGCTGCTGGACCGGCCCGCCCCCGAAGCGGCGAAGCTGGCCGGCGCACTGAAGCACGCCATCGACAGCAGCGGCCTGTTCTACGAATCGCACCTGCGCGAATGGTCCGAGGGCGCGCGTCCGCTGGCCGACCTGGCGCGCGAACCGCAGATGCAGAAAGTTCTCGATGGCGGCGCCGCCAAGCCGGGCGCCGCCCTCACCGATCCCGCCACCGCCCAGTTCATCAACCTGCAGCTGGCCAGCCACGAACAGCAGCGCGTGGCCTGGCATGGCGAACTGTGGCCGGGCCAGCCGCTGCAGTGGGAAGTGAGCCGCGACGCGCCCGAGCGGCGTCCCGGCGGCGCCGATCCCGAACCGGCCTGGCGCAGCACGGTGCGCTTCCGCTTTCCGCTGCTCGGCGAGATCGGCGCCAGCGTGGTCATGGCCGGCGGCGAACTGCACGTCCAGGTCCAGGCCGGCACTGCCGACATCGAGCGCCTGCTGCAGGCGCATGCCGGGAAGCTGGCCAATGCGCTCGACGCGGCCGGCTCGCCGCTGTCGTCGCTCAACATCCGCGCCGCCCGTGACTGACGCCGCCAACCGCAAGCAGAGCGCGGTCGCGCTGGCCTACCAGGAAGGCGACGGCGCCCCCAAGGTGGTGGCCAAGGGCAACGGCATGGTCGCCGCGCAGATTATCGATCGCGCCCGCGAGGCCGGCGTGTTCGTCCACGAATCGAAGGAACTGGTGGCGCTGCTGATGGACATCGACCTCGACCGGCAGATTCCGCCGGCCCTCTATCGGGCGATTGCGGAACTGCTGGCGTGGCTATATCATGTTGAATCCGCGCAAGTAAATGGCGATCCCGCGCCGCCGCCACCGGACGCACGCCGACTCATCGAATCATCAGAAAATTTGGCCAGGACAGATGCAAGCACCTAACGATTTGGCTTTGGAAAACTGGCACGATTTTGAAATCGGCTCGCGCCGGGAAATCATCGCGCTGCTGCGCAATATCCGCGACAAGAACCAGCTGATCCGCATGCTGATCCAGGGCGACTCGGACGTGTGCGTCACCTCGATCCTCGACGTCGATCCGGACACCGATTCGGTCATCCTCGACCGCTCCATCAACCGCGAGCAGAACGAGCGCATCGTGCGCGCCCAGCGGGTCTCCTTCGAAACCTCGCTCGACAAGATTCGCATCCTGTTCGCCAGCGACGACATTTCGGAGACCAGCTTCCAGAACGGCGCGGCGCTGAAGATGGCGCTGCCCTCGACCATGATCCGCCTGCAGCGGCGCGAGTTCTACCGCATGGCCACGCCGGTCAGCAACCCGGTGCGCGCGGTGGTCCCGATGCCCGAGGAAATGGGTGGCGGCACGGCGATTTTTCCCTTGTCGGACATCAGCTGCGGCGGCATTGCTATCCTGGACAACAAACTGGTGCTGGGCAATACCATCGGCGCCAACTACGAGAACGTCCGCGTCGACCTGCCCGAGATCGGCACCGTCACCACCACGCTGCAGGTGCGCAACTCGGTCGATCTGACGCTTTTGAACAACAAGACCAATCGCCGCCTCGGCTGTTCCTTCGTCAACATTTCGCGCGCCAATTTGGCAATGGTGCAGCGCTACATCACCAAGCTCGAACGCGAGCGCAACGCCCGCCTCGCCGGCCTGGGCTGACCGCGTTGGGGGGTGTAGCAGGGGTTTAGCGACGCGACGGGGACGCCCAGTCCCCGGGTTTGTCGGCGCCGCTGAGCTAGGTTACGCTTCCTGCGCCGCGGCACCCACTTCGAAATCGAACTCCGCGACACCATCCACCACGCCACGCACGCGGTCTCCCGGCTGCAGGCTGCCAACACCTGCGGGCGTGCCCGAAAAGATCAGGTCGCCAGGGGCCAGGGTAACGAAGCGCGAGAGATGGCTGATCACCTCCGCGACCGACCATATCATCTCCTTCAGCGTCCCGCTCTGCTTGACGACTCCATTGACTTCCAGCGAGATGCGCGCGTCGGCCGGATGACCGATCTCTCCGACCGGGCGCAGCGCGCTGCACGGCGCCGACGCGTCGAATCCCTTGGCGAGATCCCAGGGACGGCTCATTTCCTTGGCCACCGCCTGCATGTCGCGCCGCGTCAGGTCCACGCCGACGCCATAGCCCCATACCAGCGCCAGCGCGTCTTCCACCGCGACGCCGGCCCCGCCGCCACCGAGCGCGACGACCATTTCGACTTCGTGGTGGAGCTCATTCGTGGCCGGGGGATAGGGAATGACGCCTTCCGCGGCGACAACGGCGTCGGCCGGCTTCATGAAGAAGAACGGCGGTTCCCGATCGGGATCCTTGCCCATTTCGCGCGCATGCGCAGCGTAGTTACGGCCGACGCAGAATACCCGTCGCACAGGAAAGCGCGCGTTGCTGCCTGCAACGGCTACCGACGGCGTCGCCGGCGGCGTGATGACGAATTCGGACATGGACGCTCCTTGAAGTTATTTGGCAAATACCTGGCCCAGGTCGGCGAAGGACTTGAATTCCAGCGCGTTGCCCGAAGGGTCGAGGAAGAACATCGTCGCTTGTTCGCCGGGCTCGCCCTTGAACCGAATATAGGGTTCGATGACGAATTGGATGCCGGCGGCGCGCAGCCGGTTAGCCAGCGCTTCCCATTCTCCCCGCGGGATGATTGCGCCGAAGTGGCGCGCCGGCACCTGATGCCCGTCGACGGTGCTGGTCGCGACATGCCCGCATTCTTCCGGCGCCAGGTGCGCCACCAGCTGGTGTCCGTAAAAATTGAAATCGATCCAGTTGGCCGAACTGCGGCCTTCCGCACACCCGATCAAGCCGCCATAGAAACGGCGCGCCGCTTCCAGGTCGTTCACCGGAAACGCCAGATGAAATAAAGCGGTCGTGGTCATGGTTGCCTTCTCAGCGAGTTATACATGGGAACAGAATGCCACACAGCGCAATTTTTCGTAATCTGATGCCAAAGCTTCTGCCAATGGGAACTGTCCGGACCGCGTTCTCGACAGGGCGGACGGCCGTGTTCGGCGGGCTGTACGCAACCGCCCGATTACAATGGCCCCTCCCCCCAATGATTTCGGAACAATGAACAACCCAAACAAGGCGACCCTGGTTGGACTAGTAGCCATCTTCTTGTGGAGCGCGATTATCGGCCTGATCCGTAGCGTGAGCGAATACCTCGGCGCCACGGGCGGCGCAGCCATGATGTACAGCCTGGCTTCAGTGTTCCTGGTGCTGTCCGTGGGCCTGGGCAGGCTGCGCGATTTTTCCAGGCGCTATCTGGTCTGGGGCAGTGTCCTCTTCGTGACTTACGAGCTGTGCCTGTCCTTGTCGATTGGCTACGCGCACAACGCCCGCCAGGCAATCGAAGTAGGCATGGTCAATTACCTGTGGCCCACTTTCACCATCGTCGCAGCCATCCTGTTCAACCGGCAAAAGTCCAATGTGCTGATCGTACCGGGGTTTGTCCTGTCCCTCGTCGGCATTTGCTGGGTGTTGGCAGGCGAGCGCGGCGTTGATGTGGCGGGCATGCTGGAGAACGTCCGCGACAACCCCTTGAGCTACGGACTGGCCTTCGCCGGCGCGCTGATCTGGGCGGCCTATTGCACCGTGACGGCGCGCATCGCGGAAGGCAGGAACGGCATAACGCTGTTTTTCATTCTGACCGCGCTGGCGCTGTGGGTGAAATACCTGGCCGGCGGTGGAGGCGCGATGGAGTTCAACTTCCACGCGCTCGTCTATCTGATTCTGGCCGCGGCGGCGATGGGCTTCGGCTATGCAGCCTGGAACGTCGGTATCTTGCACGGCAACGTCACTGTGCTGGCAGGATTTTCATACTTCATACCCGTGTTCTCCGCCCTGCTCTCGGTGCTGCTGTTGCGAACGCCGCTGTCACTGAAGTTTTGGCAGGGCGCGGCCATGGTGTGCGGCGGCGCAATCCTGTGCTGGCTGGCAACGCGCCGGCCTGAGAGCTCTGCCGCGACTGCGCGTGAGTAGACGTCGCTTCTGCCCGCCTCCCTATCCCTCTTTCCAAGTCCGGCACGAAACTTGCACGCCCAAGAGGCATGAACCCACCTCTTCGCATCGTCGTCGCCACCAGCGTCGCCCACCCGGGCGAGGCCGATGACGCCGCGCTGGCCGCGCAGCTGCGGCGCTCGGCCGCCCTGCGCATCGGCCTGCTCGAAGCCGGCTACGACCTGGTCGCCGCGCTGCCGGCCGACATGTACCTGCCCGAGCGCATCGCCCAGCTGCAACCCGACCTGATCATCATCGACGCCGAGTCCGATGCGCGCGACGTGCTCGAGCACATCGTCATCGCCAGCCGCGACGAGCGGCGCCCGATCGTCATGTTTACCGAGGACGCGGCGCCGGCCAGCATGGAAGCGGCGATGGCGGCCGGCGTGTCGGCGTACATCGTGGCGGGACTGCAGGCCGAGCGGGTGCAGCCGGTGCTGCACGTCGCGATGGCGCGCTTCCGCCAGGAGCAGAAGCTGCTGGACGAACTGGCCGACACGCGCCACAAGTTGGCCGAACGCAAGGTGATCGAGCGCGCCAAGGGCGTGCTGATGGCCAGCCAGCGCCTGAGCGAAGACCAGGCCTACCAGAAACTGCGCAGCATGGCGATGAACAAGAAGATGAAGCTGGCCGATATTGCCCAGCGGATTCTCGACGTCGAGGACCTGCTCGGCTAATCAAAGATGGGGTCAGGTCGCGCAGGACCAGACCCCGAAATCCGAACGCATCGGGGTCTGGTCCTGCGGAGCGACGGGGACGCCTAGTCCCCATTTTCCTCGCATCAACCTTATTTCGCTGCACCGCATCATTTTCGTGCATGCCCGCCCCGCCATGATGCAAAACCCGCGCAATTCCACCATCCTCACGGGCTAAGCCCACTGGCACGCTTCCTGCTCATACCCAAGCAAGGGTCAACGGCGATCCAAAGGCATCAACAGCAAGGCTGGTCCAACGACGGACATATCACGGACAACGGCGTCCGCCCAACCTGGTCAACCGATCGGGCTTGCGCGGACGCCATTTTGTTTTTAAGGGATTCGACATGGCCACCAAAGCAAGCAAGATCGAACTGTTCTCCTTCTCCAGCGCGCCGATGCGCGCCTTCCACCTGACCTGGATGGCGTTCTTCGTCTGCTTCTTCGCCTGGTTCGCCTGCGCCCCGCTGATGCCTGTCATCAAAGGCGAATTCGGCCTGTCCGTCGCGCAGATCGCGAACATCAACATCGCCGCCGTCGCCATCACCATCCTCGTGCGCCTGATCATTGGCCCGATGTGCGACCGCTTCGGCCCGCGCAAGACCTACACCGGCCTGCTGCTGCTGGGCGCCATTCCCGTGCTGGGCGTCGCCATGGCGCAGAGCTACGAGAGCTTCCTGATTTTCCGCCTCGGCATCGGCGCGGTGGGCGCGTCCTTCGTCATCACCCAGTACCACACCTCGGTGATGTTCGCGCCCAACGTGGTCGGCACCGCCAACGCCGCGGCAGCCGGCTGGGGCAACGCCGGCGGGGGCGCCGCGCAGGCCATCATGCCGCTCTTGATGGCCGCAATGATCATGCTGGGCGTCTCCGAAACACTCGGCTGGCGCGCCGCCCTGCTGGTTCCGGGCGTGCTGATGCTGGTGATGGCCGGCGTCTACTACCGCTACACCCAGGACTGCCCGCAAGGGAATTACGCGGACCTGCGCAAGGCCGGCGTCGCCATCGACGGCGGCAAGAAAGGCGGCTGGTCCAGCTTCAAGGCCGCCAGCGCCAACTACCGCGTGTGGCTGCTGTTCGTCACCTACGGCGCCTGCTTCGGCATCGAGATCTTCATCCACAACATCGCCGCCGTGTATTACGTCGACCATTTCGGGCTGTCGTTGAAATCCGCGGGCCTTGCCGCCGGCAGCTTCGGTCTGCTCGCCCTGTTCGCCCGCGCCCTGGGCGGCTGGCTGTCCGACAAGCGCGCCGCGAACGGCAACCTGAATAGCCGCGTCACCGTGCTGTTCGTGATGATGATCGGCGAAGGCCTCGGCCTGCTGTGGTTCGCCAACGCCGGCAGCGTCACATACGCCGTCATCGCGATGCTGGTGTTCGGCCTGTTCACCCACATGGCCTGCGGCGCCACCTACGCGCTGGTGCCCTTCGTCGACGGCAAGGCGCTGGGCGGCGTGGCCGGCATCATCGGCGCCGGCGGCAACGTCGGAGCGGTGGCGGCCGGCTTCCTGATGAAAGGCACCGGCAACATCCAGCAGACCCTGGCCATCCTCAGCGCGCTGGTGATCATCTCGGCCATGTGCGCCATCGCCGCCCGCTTCACGATCGACACCGCCGCCGACGCCGCACCGGCCGCCGCGGCCGCATAAGGAGAACCGCACATGAAAATCGTCGTCATCGGCCACGGCATGGTGGGCCACAAATTCCTCGAAACGCTGGCCGCGGGCGACGCGCCGCAACTGGAGGTGACGGTCCTGTGCGAAGAGCCGCGCCCCGCCTACGACCGCGTGCACCTGTCCGAGTTCTTCGCCGGGAAATCGGCCGACGAGTTGTCATTGGTCGCGCCGGGCTTCTTCGACGACGGCAACGTGCTGCTCAAGCTGAACGCGCGCGCGGCAAGCGTCGACCGGGCCGCGAAAACGGTCACCGTCGCCAGCGGAGAAGTGCTGAACTACGACAAGCTGGTGTTCGCCACCGGCTCGTATCCCTTCGTGCCGCCGCTGTCCGGCAAGGACCGCAAGGACTGCTTCGTCTACCGCACCATCGAAGACTTGGAGGCGATGCTCGAATGCGGCAAGCGTTCGAAGACCGGCGTGGTGATCGGCGGCGGTCTGCTCGGCCTCGAATGCGCCAAGGCGCTGCGCGATATGAACCTGGCCACCCACGTGGTCGAATTCGCGCCGCGCCTGATGGCCGTGCAGGTGGACGACGGCGGCGCGCGCGTGCTGCGCAAGAAGATCGAAGACCTGGGCGTGACCGTCCACACGCAGAAAAACACGCTGGAAATCGTCGATGGCGAAGAAGGTACGCACCGCATGCGCTTTGCCGACGGCAGCCATCTCGACGCCGACATGATCGTGTTCTCGGCCGGTATCCGTCCGCGCGACGAACTGGCACGCGCGAGCGGCCTGGCGATCGGCGCACGCGGCGGCATTGTCATCGACAACAGCTGCCGCACTTCCGATCCCGACGTGTACGCGATCGGCGAATGCGCCGCCTGGAACGGCAACGTCTACGGCCTGGTCGCGCCGGGCTACGACATGGCGCGCACGTGCGCCCGCCACCTGCTCGGCACCCAGGCCGAGTTCACCGGCGCCGACATGAGCACCAAGCTCAAACTGATGGGCGTGGACGTGGCCAGCATCGGCGATCCGCACGCCACCGCTGAAGGTGCACGTTCGTATCAGTTCACCGACGAGCGCAAGCAGGTCTACAAGAAGATCGTCGTCTCCAGCTGCGGCACCTACCTGCTGGGCGGTGTGCTGGTCGGCGACGCCGCCGAATACGGCACCCTGCTGCAGATGATGCTCAACAAAATCGCGCTGCCCGAGTCGCCGGAGTTCCTGATCCTGCCGCAGGCTGACGGCGCCGCACGCCCCATGCTCGGCGTCGACGCCCTGCCCGAGGCGGCCCAGATCTGCTCCTGCAACGACGTCTCGAAAGGCGCCATCTGCGCCGCGGTGCGCGATGGCGCGGTGACGGTCGGCGCGCTGAAAAGCTGCACCTCGGCCGGCGCCAGCTGCGGCGGCTGCGTGCCGCTGGTGACGCAGGTGATGAAGGCAGAAATGAAAAAGCAGGGCATGGCCGTCAACAACCACCTGTGCGAACACTTCGCCTACACGCGCCAGGAGCTCCTGCACCTCGTTCGCGTCGGCGGCATCAAGACCTTCCCCGAACTGCTGGCGCAGCATGGCAAGGGCCTGGGCTGCGACATCTGCAAGCCGGCCGCCGCCAGCATCCTCGCCTCGACCTGGGCCGAATTCGTGCTCACGCCGGTGCACGCGGCGGTGCAGGACACCAACGACTACTACCTCGGCAACATCCAGAAGGACGGCACCTACTCGGTGGTGCCGCGCATGCCGGGCGGTGAAGTGACCGCCGACGGCCTGATCGCGGTCGGCCAGGTCGCCAAGAAGTTCGGCCTGTACACCAAGATCACCGGCGGCGCGCGGGTCGACCTGTTCGGCGCCCGCGTGGACCAGCTGCCGCTGATCTGGGAAGAGCTGATCGCCGCCGGTTTCGAGTCCGGCCACGCCTACGGCAAGTCGCTGCGCACCGTGAAGTCCTGCGTCGGCTCGACCTGGTGCCGCTTCGGCGTGGGCGACAGCATGGGCTTCGGCATCGCGCTGGAGAACCGCTACAAGGGCCTGCGCGCGCCGCACAAGATCAAGTTCGGGGTGTCCGGCTGCACCCGCGAATGCGCCGAGGCGCAGGGCAAGGATGTCGGCCTGATCGCCACCGAAAAAGGCTGGAACCTGTACGTGTGCGGCAACGGCGGCATGAAGCCGCGCCACGCCGAGCTGCTGGCCACCGATCTCGATGAAGCCACCGCGGTGCGCTACATCGACCGCTTCTTGATGTTCTACGTGCGCACCGCCGACCGCCTGCAGCGCACCAGCGTCTGGCGCGACAACCTCGAAGGCGGCCTCGATTACCTCAAGCAGGTGATCGTCGACGACAAGCTGGGCATCGGCGCCGAACTGGAAGCGGACCTGCAGCGCGTGGTCGACACCTATACCTGCGAGTGGAAGGCCGCGGTCGAGGACCCGGAGACGCGCAAGCGCTTCCGCCATTTCGTCAACAGCCCGGAGCCGGACCAGAACGTCGTGTTCATGTCCGAACGCGGCCAGATCCGTCCGGCCACCATCGAAGAACGCCAGCGCAAGATCATCCCGATCGTCGCGCGCACTGCCTGACCCAAGGGAGAACACCATGCACCGCGACCTGAAACTCGAACAATGGATTCCCGTCTGCGCGATCGACGAGATCGTGCCCAACACCGGCGTGTGCGCCCTGCTCAATGGCGAACAGGTGGCGGTGTTCCACATCGACGACGGCGCCCAGCGCGTGTTCGCGATCGGGAACTACGACGCCAACTCCGGCGCATCGGTGCTGGCGCGCGGCCTGATTGGCAACCTGGGCGAGCGCATCGTGGTCGCCTCGCCGATCTACAAGCACCACTTCGACCTGCAGACCGGCGAATGCCTGGAAGCGCCGCAGCACTCGGTAGGCACCTTCCCGGCGCGCATCGCCGACGGCAAGGTGTGGGTCGGCGCATGAACGCGCCGGCCGCCAGGCAGTCGCTGGTCGTGATCGGCAACGGCATGGCCGGCATGCGCACGGTCGAGGAGCTGCTCAAGCTCGCGCCAGACCTGTACGACATCACCGTGTTCGGCGCCGAGCCGCACGGGAACTACAACCGCATCCTGCTCTCGCCGCTGCTGGCCGGGGAAAAGAATGTGGACGACATCATGATACATACCAGGCAATGGTATGCCGAAAACTGTATCACTTTATACGCCGGCGACCCTGTGGTACACATCGACCGGCGCAGGCGCCTGGTGCGTTCCAAGTCCGGCCGCGAGGTCTGGTACGACCGCCTGTTGCTGGCCACCGGATCGTCGCCGTTCATCGTCCCGGTGCCCGGCCACAAGCTCGAAGGCGTGATCGGCTTTCGCGACATCCAGGATGTCGACACCATGCTGGCGGCGGCGCGCGCCGGCGGCAACGCGGTCGTGATCGGCGGCGGCCTGCTCGGCCTCGAGGCGGCCAACGGCCTGCTCCGGCGCGGCATGCAGGTCACGGTGGTGCACATGATGGACAGCCTGATGAACCAGCAGCTCGACAAGCCGGCCGCGCTGATGCTCAAGACCGCGCTCGAAGGCAAGGGCCTGCGCTTCCTGCTCGAAGCGCACACCACTGAGATCGTCGGCAGGAAGCGCGTGAGCGCCGTGCGCTTCAAGGACGGCAGCGAGATCCCGGCCGACCTGGTGGTGATGGCAGCCGGCGTGCGCCCGAACTTCGCGCTGGCGCAAGAAGCCGGCCTGCACTGCGAGCGCGCGATCGTCGTCGACGACACCTTGCAAACCTACGACCCGCGCATCTACGCGGTGGGCGAATGCGTGCAGCACCGCAGCGCCACCTTCGGCCTGGTGGCGCCGATCTGGGACCAGGCCAAAGTCTGCGGCGCGCACCTCGCGCAGAAGGGCCACCGCCGCTATGTGCATGCGGCCACGGCCACCAAGCTGAAGGTCACCGGCGTCGACCTGTATTCGGTGGGCGACTTCATCGGCGGCGAGGACAGCGAAGACCTGGTGCTGCGCGACCCGCGCCGCGGCATCTACAAGCGTCTGGTCCTGAACGGCAACCGCGTCGCCGGCGCGGTGCTGTACGGCGACGTGCAGGACGGCCCCTGGTACTTCGACCTGATCCAGAAACGCACCGACATCTCCGCCATGCGCAACCACCTGCTGTTCGGCGAGGCGCTGTGCGCCCAAGCCGCCTGACGAGGATTATCATCATGAATATGGCCCCCGTTCCACTCTCGGTGCGCACCACCTGCCCGTATTGCGGCGTGGGTTGCGGCGTCACGGTCACGCCAGGAATAGACGTTACCGGCGACACGGACCATCCAGCCAACCGCGGCCGCCTGTGCGTCAAGGGCTCGGCGCTGGGCGAGACGCTGGGGCTCGACGGCCGCCTGCTGTACCCGACCGTGCGCGAAGACGGCCAGCTGCGCCGCGTGACCTGGGACGCGGCGCTCGACAAGGTCGCGCGCGGCTTCGCCGACATCATCGCCGCGCACGGGCCGGACGCGGTGGCGATGTACGTGTCGGGCCAGCTGCTCACCGAGGACTACTACGTCGCCAACAAGCTGATGAAGGGCTACATCGGCAGCGCCAATATCGACACCAACTCGCGCCTGTGCATGTCGTCCTCGGTGGCCGGCCACAAGCGCGCGTTCGGCGAGGACATCGTCCCCGGCTGCTACGACGACTTCGAGCAGGCCGACATGATCGTGCTGGCAGGCTCCAACACGGCCTGGTGCCACCCTATCCTGTTCCAGCGCATCACCCGCATCAAGGAAGCGCGGCCCGAGTTGCAGATTGTCGTGATCGATCCGCGCCGCACCGCCACCTGCGAACTGGCCGACCTGCACCTGCCGGTCAAGCCGGGCACCGATGTGTGGCTGTTCAACGGCCTGCTGTGCTACCTGGCGCGGCACGGAGCAGCCGACGATGCATTCGTCGCCGCCCACACAGCCGGCCTGGACGCCGCGCTGGCGGCCGCCGAAGTGGACTGCGCCGATCCGCTGGCCGTGGCCAGGGCTTGCCGCGTCGATCCCGACAAGCTGCTGGCGTTCTATCAAGGCTTTGCGGCCACGCGCAAGGTCGTCACCGCCTATTCGCAAGGCGTGAACCAGTCCTCGGCCGGCACCGACAAGGTCAACAGCATCATCAACTGCCACCTTCTGACGGGGCGCATCGGCCATCCGGGCATGGGCCCGTTCTCGCTGACCGGCCAGCCGAACGCGATGGGCGGGCGCGAAGTGGGCGGCCTGGCCAACACGCTGGCGGCGCACATGGAACTGGACAATCCCGCCCATCGCCAGTTGGTGCAGGGCTTCTGGCATTCGCCGCACATCGCCAGCAAGCCGGGACTGAAGGCGGTCGATCTGTTCCGCGACATCGAGGCGGGCAAAGTGAAGGCGGTGTGGATCATCGCCACCAACCCGCTGGTCAGCCTGCCGGACGCGAACCAGGTGCAGCGCGCGCTGGAACAGTGCGAGCTGGTGGTGGTCAGCGACATCGTCGCCGGCACCGACACCAACGCGTTTGCCGACGTGCTGCTGCCGGCGCTCGGCTGGGGCGAGAAGGACGGCACGGTGACCAATTCCGAGCGCTGCATCTCGCGCCAGCGCGCTTTCCTGGCCGCGCCGGGCGAGGCGCGCGCCGACTGGAAAGCGGTCTGCGAGGTGGCGCGCCGCATGGGATTTTCCGGCTTCGACTACGCCGGCGTGCACGAGATCTTCGACGAGCACGCGCGCCTGTCTGCCCACCGCAACGAAGGCGACACCGCGCGCGTATTCAACCTGGAGCCGCTCGCCGGCCTGAGCGCACGCGCATACGACGACCTCGAGCCGGTGCAATGGGCAGGCGCGCGCCTGTTCGGCGACGGCCGCTTCGCCCATCCGGACCGCAAGGCGCGCTTCATCGCCACAAAGCCGCGCGCGCCGGCGCACCTGCCCGACGACGAATACCCGCTCACGCTCAACACGGGCCGCGTGCGCGACCAGTGGCACACCATGACGCGCACCGGCAAGGCCGCGCGCCTGTCCGACCACACGGCCGAATCGTTCATCGACCTGCATCCGCAGGACGCTCTCTTGTGCGGCGTGCGCGAAGGCGAACTGGCGCGCGTGACCAGCAAGTGGGGCGCGATGGTCGCGCGCGTGACGCACGGCGGGGGCATCGCGCGGGGCGGCGTATTCATCCCGATCCACTGGAGCGGCCAGAATGCGTCGGACGCGCGGGTCGGCACGGTGGTCAATCCGGCGGTGGACCCGGTGTCGGGAGAGCCGGAGTTCAAGCACACGCCGGTGAAGGTCGAACGCTTCGGCGTGTCGTGGCACGGGTTCGTGCTCTCCCGCAGCGAGCTCGCGCTGGACAACGTCGCCCACTGGACGCGCATCCAGGGCAAGCAGTTCGCCCGCTACGAGCTGGCCGGGCGCGGCGCCATCAAGGACCATGCGATGTGGGCGCGCGCGCTGCTGGGGGTGACGGACGACGAGGCCGACTGGCTCGACTACGAGGACAAAGGCGGCGCCGTGTACCGCGCGGTGCACCTGGTCGACGACCACATCGAGCAATGCGTGTTCGTTTCGCCGCGGCCCGACCTGCCCTCGCGCGCGTGGCTCGCCAGCCTGTTCGGCAAGGAGCGGCTGGGATTGGCGGACCGGGTCGGATTATTGAGCGGGCAGCCGATCGAAAAAGGCGTCGATGCGGGGCCGACGGTGTGTTCCTGCTTTGGCGTGGGGCGCAACACGATTTGCAGCGCGATCCGCGACAACGCGCTGACCAGCGTGGCCGCGATCACGGCCTGCGTCAAAGCCGGCGGCAACTGCGGCTCCTGCGTGCCGGAGTTGAAACAACTGCTGGCTGAAGAGCTGCAAAGGGTCTGACCCCGCTGGGTCAGACCCAGGTTTCAGCCTTCCGGCATGAGAACCGGCATATGCGTGTCATTGAACGCGTAATCTAGAATTTTCATCGCGTCCGGAATGTCCGTCTTGAGCGACTGTTTCACTTGGGAAGACCAAGCTCGTCGTACTCAATCGACTCGTCCATTGGGCGGGGATCCAAAGTAGGCAACTTGTCATAACGGCTCAGGATCCGGTCGATTTCGGCGCGGTCCGGATGTTGAACTTTCGCTCTTGCCATCAAAGCCTCCTCCAGCAAGACGATGGCTTCCTGATTGATGGAGCGGCGGTGAGTACTGGCTTCGCGCTCGATCAGCGCTTTCACCGTGGCGGGAACTTTCTTCAATTGCAACTCTGCACTCATGACGTGCCCTCCTCATATCGAAGGTAGCATACACGTCAAGGCGGTACAACCAGAATGGGGGCGTTTTGGTATTACCGTGGGACGGCCCCAGGGAGAAGGTCCGGGTTACACTTGCATATTCATAATCTCGTGGTACGCCGACACCAGCTTGTTGCGCACCTGCACGGTGGCCTGGAAGTTGATGCTGGCCTTCTGCATCGAGATCATCACGTCCGACAGGTTGACCTTGTCGTCGCCCATCGCGAAAGCCTTGCCCATTTCGTCGGCCTGGATCTGGCTGTCGCTGACCTTCTCCAGCGACGATTTCAGCGCGTCCGAGAAATTGACCTTGGTCGCGGACCCCGCTTCGCCCACGCCGGAGGGCGCCACCGGGCTGGCGGCCGGCTTGGTCGCCGCCGCCTTCATCTGTTCCATCATCGCCTGGATGCGGCTGCTATCGATCCCGCCGATTCCGCCTATGCTCATATTCGCTCCTTTTATGCTGCGTCGCACGCGGGTACAATGTGCGTACAAGCAGACTCAGGCTGTCACAATAGCACCGCGGCCCCGCCATTTCAGGCCGATCAGGGCACCAAACCACGCCCTATTCGACCGATTGATTCTCGCCCGGTAGCCCCATACTCATGGTTAAGCCCCATTCCCTGTCCTGGGAGCGGGAAAAATTCACACCATCGGCGAGTCGTTCTCGAAAAACCAACATGGCAGCAGCGGAAAACCTGGTCACCACCACCACCATCGAACAGCCGTCGTTCCTCCAGACTTCGTTTGGACGCAACATCGCGCTGGGCGTCGGCGCGGCGATCGTGGTCGCGGTGATGGTCGCGGTCTGGATGTGGAGCCAGCAGCCCGAGTACCGCGTGCTGTTCTCCAATTTCACCGACCGCGACGGCGGCGCCATCACCGCCTCGCTCGACCAGATGGCGGTCAAGTACAAGTTCTCCGAAGGCGGCAGCGCCATCCTCGTGCCGGCCAACCAGGTCCACGACATCCGCCTGAAACTGGCGGCCCAGGGCCTGCCGAAAGGCGGCAACGTCGGCTTCGAGCTGATGGAAAACCAGAAGCTGGGCGTGTCGCAGTTCCTCGAACAGGTCAACTACCAGCGCTCGCTGGAAGGCGAACTGGCGCGCTCGATCCAGTCGCTGGCCGCGGTCAGCGCCGCGCGCGTCCACCTGGCGCTGCCGAAACCGCAAGTGTTCGTGCGCGACCAGCAAAAGCCCACCGCCTCGGTCCTGCTCAATCTGCAGACCGGCCGCACCATCGACGCCGCCCAGGTCAGCGCGATCGTCCACCTGGTCGCCTCCAGCGTGCCTGAACTGCCGCCGTCGAACGTCACCGTGGTCGACCAGGCCGGCAACCTGCTGTCGGACACCACCAAGCCGGCCAGCGGCAAGAACCTCGACCCGAACCAGCTCAAATACGTGACCGCGCTCCAGGAAGGCATCGTCAAGCAGGTCGAGTCGCTGATCACCCCGCTGGTCGGCCAGGGCAACGTGCGCGCCGAGGCGACTGCCGACGTCGATTTCGCCCAGGTGGACACCGCCGCCGAAATGTACAAGCCCAATTCGCCGCCCGCCGCGTCCGCGATCCGCAGCCAGCAGTCGTCCGAGGCCGCCACCGCGGCCGCCGGCGCCAGCGGCGTGCCGGGCGCGCTGTCGAACCAGCCGCCGGGCACGGCCACCGCGCCGATCGCTGGCGGCGCACCCGCCCCCGCCCCGGCGGCCGGCGCGGGACCGAACCGCAAGGACAGCACCACCAATTACGAAGTCGACAAGACCGTGCGCTACGAGCAGAAGCCGATGGGCGGCCTGAAGCGACTGTCGGTGGGCGTGGTCGTCAACTACCGCCGCCTGGTCGATCCGAAGACCGGCAAGGTGACCATCAAGCCGCTGACCGCCGCCGAAGTGGCGCAGATCAACGACCTGGTCAAGGAGGCGATGGGCTACTCGAAGGAGCGCGGCGACACGCTGAACGTAACCAACGCGCCGTTCGACGGCGTGGACAAGCCGGCCGAAGCGCCGCCCGCGCAACCGTGGTGGAAGGACCCGGAGATGCAGGAACTGGCGCGCCAGGTCGCCAAGTACGTCGCCGCCGGCGCCGTGCTGCTGTTCCTGTACTTCCGCATCCTGCGGCCGATGCTGCGCCCGGCGTTGCGCAAGTTCGACCAGATCACCGAGGTGCCGCCGGAGCCGGTCAAGCCCACGCTGGAAGACATTGAAGAAGAAGCCGAGCGCGCCGAACACGAAGCGGAAGCGACGCAGCAGGTGAACGGCTATCGGGAAAATTTAAACATGGCGAAGAAGCTGGCGCACGACGATCCCCGGGTCGTGGCCAACGTCGTCAAGGCATGGGTAGGCGCAAATGAATGATAACGGCATCCAGAAGGCTGCCATCCTGATGCTCGCCCTCGGCGAGACCGAAGCGGCGGAAGTGATGAAATTCCTCGGCCCGCGCGAAGTGCTCAAGCTGGGCGCGGCGATGGCGACGATGAAGAGCGTGCAGCACGAGCAGGTGGTAACGGTGCTCGAGGCGTTCCGCGAGCAGACCGAGCTGACCTCCACCGTCGGACTCGACTCCGACGAATACATCCGCCAGGTGCTGACCAAGGCGCTGGGCGACGACAAGGCCTCGGTGCTGCTGTCGCGCATCCTGGGCGGCAAGGACGCTTCCGGCATCGAGAGCCTGAAGTGGATGGATGCGTCGTCGGTGTCGGAACTGATCCGCAACGAGCACCCGCAGATCATCGCCACCATCCTGGTCCACCTCGAGCGCGATCAGGCCTGCGAGATCCTCGGCCACTTCACCGACCGCCTGCGCAACGACGTGGTGCTGCGCATCGCCACCCTCGACGGCGTGCAGCCGGCCGCGCTGCGCGAACTGAACGACGTGCTCACCAAGCTGTTGTCCGGTAACGAGAACATCAAGAAGTCCTCGCTGGGCGGCGTGCGCGCGGCCGCCGAAATCCTCAACTTCATGAGCGGCGAGCAGGAAGGTTCGGTGATGGACAACATCAAGAACTACGACAACGACATGGCGCAGAAGATCATGGACGAGATGTTCGTGTTCGATAACATCATCGACATCGACGACCGCGGCATCCAGCTGCTGCTGCGCGAAGTGCAGTCCGAGATGCTGATCATCGCGCTCAAGGGCGCCTCGCAGGACCTGCGCGAGAAGATCTTCCGCAACATGAGCCAGCGCGCCGGCGAGATGATGCGCGAAGACCTCGAATCGAAAGGGCCGGTGCGCCTGTCCGAAGTCGAGGCGCAGCAGAAGCAGATCCTGCAGATCGTGCGCCGCCTGGCCGACGAAGGCCAGATCGTCTTGGGCGGAAAAGGTGAGGATAGTTTTGTCTGATACGCCAAAAGAGCTGCAAAGCGCCTACCAGCGCTGGGAGATGAACTCGTTCGGCGACGACCGCCCGAGCGTGGTGGCGAAGCGCGTGCCCGAGCCGGCCGCGCCGGTGATCGAAGGACCGTCGGCGGAGGAACTGGCCGCGATCCGCGAGCAGGCGCGCGCCGCCGGCCACGACGAGGGCCACACTGCGGGCTACGCCGACGGCCTGGCGATCGGCCGCGCCGAAGCGGCGAAGGAGCTCGAGCACCTGCAGTCGATCGCGCTGGAATTTGGCAGCGCCGTCGCCCATGCCGACGAAACCATCGCCACCGAAGTGCTGGACCTGGCCCTGCACCTGGCGAAAACCATGCTGCGCACCGCGCTTGAAATCAAGCCGGAGCTGGTGCTGCCGATCGTGCGCGAGTCGATCGAATACCTGCCGGTGCTGCAGCAGCCTGCCCTGCTGGTGCTCAATCCGCTTGATGCCGACATCGTGCGCGACGCCATCGGCGAAGAACTCGACAAGGGCGGCTGGCGCATGGTCAAGGATACCGCCATCGCGCGCGGCGGCTGCAAGGTCGATACCGCCACCAACCAGATCGACGCCCAGGTGTCGTCGCGCTGGGACCGGCTGTCCCATGCCCTCGGCAAGAACGTGGAGTGGCTGGGCCCATGACGGCCTCGCCCGACCGCCACACCGCGCGCTGGAAAGCCTACCTGCGCGACTGCGATTCGCTGGTCAACTTCGTCGAGCCGATGCAGGTGTCGGGCCGCGTCACGCGCGTGGCCGGCCTGGTGATGGAGTGCGTCGGCCTGCGCCTGGCCGTCGGCAGCGCCTGCACCATCCCGATGGCCAACGGCGTGCGGGTCGAGGCCGAAGTGGTCGGCTTCGACGGCGACAAGCTGTTCCTGATGCCGCAAAGCGATGTCGAAGGCATCGTTCCCGGCTCGCGCGTGTTCCCGGTCGAGGCCTCGGTGCCGCGCCCGGGCACGGTTGCGCATCCGCGCCGGCGCCCGAGCGACCGCGCGCGCCACCTGCCCGTCGGCGAAAAGCTGCTGGGCCGCGTGGTGGACGGCGCCGGCCGCCCGCTCGACGGCCTGGGACCTTTGGGCAGCGACGAGATGGCGCCGATCAATGCGCGCCCGGTCAACCCGCTCGACCGCGCGCCGATCACCGAGACGCTCGACGTCGGCGTGCGGGCGATTAACGCCATGCTCACCGTCGGCCGCGGCCAGCGCCTCGGCCTGTTCGCCGGCACCGGCGTCGGCAAGTCGGTGCTGCTCGGGATGATCGCGCGCTACACCACCGCCGACGTGATCGTGGTGGGCCTGATCGGCGAACGGGGCCGCGAGGTCAAGGAATTCATCGAACAGATCCTCGGGCCGGTCGGGCGCGCGCGCTCGGCCGTCGTGGCGGCGCCGGCCGACAGCCCGCCGCTGATGCGCCTGCAGGGCGCCGCCTACGCCACCGCCATCGCCGAGCATTTCCGCGACCAGGGCAAGAGCGTCCTGCTGATTATGGACTCGCTGACCCGGTACGCGATGGCGCAGCGCGAGATCGCGCTGGCGATCGGCGAGCCGCCGGCCACCAAGGGCTATCCGCCGTCGGTGTTCGCCAAGCTGCCGGTGCTGGTCGAACGCGCCGGCAATGGGCTGGAAGGCGGCGGATCGATCACCGCGTTCTATACCGTGCTGTCGGAAGGCGACGACCAGCAGGACCCGATCGCCGACGCGGCGCGCGGTATCCTGGACGGCCACATCGTGCTCAATCGCCATCTCGCCGAGGCGGGCCACTACCCGGCGATCGACATCGAGCAGTCGATCAGCCGCGCGATGCATGGCATTACGTCAACGGCGCACCAGCAGGCCGCGCGCAAGTTGAAGCAGCTGTATTCGCGCTACCAGCGCTCGCGCGACCTGATCAGCGTGGGCGCCTATGCGCCGGGCAGCGACCCGGTGCTTGACCAGGCCATCGCACTGCACGAAAAGATCGAGGCTTTCCTGTGCCAGGAAATCCACGACAAGGAAGACATGCTCCAGAGCTTGGGCCAACTTACCTCGCTGTTCGGCTGATAGGGCCGCGTCGCCGCCCCCTATAATTCGTCCATGGCCGCACCTTCCGCACTTGACACCCTGATCGACCTGGCCCAGCGCGACACCGACGCCGCGGCCAAGCGCCTGGGCGCGGCGCTGCAGGCGGCCGAGGAAACCGAACAGAAGCTGGCCATGCTGATGAACTACCGCGAGGACTACGCGAAAAAGCTCGAGGCGGCGCAGATGGCCGGCATCACGCCGCTGGCGTATCACAACTTCGTCGCCTTCATGGGCAAGCTCGATAACGCGATCAATGGCCAGCGCGAAGTCGTCAAGCACGCGCACCACAAGAGCGCGGTCGAAAAGGCGGCGTGGCAGGCCAGCGAGCGCAAGCGCCTTTCCTACCGCACCCTGTCCGAGCGCGCGGCGGCCGAAACGCTGCGCGTCGAGAACAAGCGCGACCAGAAGGCGATGGACGAACACGCAGCGCGCCAGGCCTATTACAAACGTTGACCCGTTCAACGGCAACCGAAACGACCATGCAGACCACGACTCTCCCGATCCAGGTATCGACCCCAAGCCCGGCGCCGCAGCGCGCGAACGCGGCGCCGCAGGCCGATGCCGCGCAGTTCTCGCAGGCGCTGACGCGCGAAATGGCGCAGCGCCAGGACAGTCCCGCGCCCGCCGCTCCCAGCCAGCAAGCGGCGAAGCCGCAGGCCGCGCCGGCATCGGCGGCAGCCCCTGCCGCCCCGCCAGCCAAAGCGGAGAGCGCGAAAGCGGACGACGCCAGGCCGGCCAGCGCCAGCAAGGATGCGGTGGCCGACGAGGCGCAGGATGACGCAGCCGATGCCGCGGCCGTCACCCCGGTGGCCGACCTGATCGCGCTGGTCGCCAGCTTCAACCAAGCCCCCGCGGCAAGCGCGCCAGCCGCCGACCCGGTGGCCGCCGAAGCGGCGGTGGCCGCGGCGGCAGGCGGCACGGGCAAGCAGCTCAAGGCCGACCTGGAGCCGGCCGCCGGCAAGGCCGCGCCGGCCGTTGGCGCCGACGAAGGCAAGGATGCGCTTGCCGCCATCGAAGGCGCCGCGCGCTTTTCGGTGAAGGAACTGGCCGGCGCCGCGGAAAAGGCGACCGGGCCGCAGGCTGCGGCATCGGCCCGCCCTGCCCCGGCCGCCGGCACGAAGGATCTCGCCCACACCGCTGCGCCCAAGGCGGACCTGGGCGACGCCGTGGCGGCGCCGGCCAATGCGAAAGCCGAAGCGGCGCCGGCGCCGGCGCCGCTGCATGCCGAGCCGGCGCCGCTGCACGCCCGCGAGGCCGAGGTGGCTGCCATCAAGGAACCGGCGCCGGCCGCGGCCGCCCCGCTCGCCGCCCCGCTGCAGCAGGCGTCGCTGGCGGTCGCGGAGGCCGTGAACGGCGTGCCAGCCGACCGCATCGCGGCGCGCGTGGGCACGCCGGGCTGGGACAACCAGGTCGGCCAGAAGATCATCTGGATGGTGGCCGGCAAGGAGCAAAGCGCGACCCTGACGCTCAACCCGCCTGACATGGGGCCGATGCAGGTGGTGCTGAACGTGCACAACGACCAGGCCAGCGTGACGTTCAGCGCGGCCCAGCCGGAGGTGCGCCAGGCGCTGGAAAACGCGATGCCGAAGCTGCGCGAGATGATGAGCGAGTCGGGCATCGCGCTGGGCAACGCGAGCGTGGACGCGGGCACGCCGGAGCAGCGCCAGGCGCAGCAAGGCGAGCAGCCGCGCGGCCACGGCGCGGGTGGCCGCTTTGGCAACGCCGGCGCGATCGAGACGCCGGTGCTTGCGCCACGCGCGGCGCGATCGGGCGGCGGCGCCGGCCTGGTGGACACCTTCGCGTAAACCGCAGGTACGACAGCGGTTTTTTGTTGCCGCATGCCATGAGGTAGCCGCGGTTATTCCCTCTTTTCAACGCATCTCGCCGCTCATTTATTCCCGATAATGACATAATGACGGCGTAATCCAACCATAGACGGCACCAGGGGTATCTTGAAAGCGAACGCAAAAATGAAGGCTGATCCAAAGGCAGAGGCAGCTCCCGCGGCGAAAGGCTCGAACAAACTGATCATTATCATCGTGCTGGCGCTGGTCGTTCTGGCCGGCGGCGGTGGCGCGGCCTGGTTCTTCATGCAGCCGAAAGCGGCTGGGCCGGCGCACAAGGAAGCCGCCAAGGCCGGCCCGCCGGAATATGTGGCCATCGACCAGTTCGTGGTCAACCTGCAGCCGGAGAACGGCGACCAATACCTGCAAGTGGCGTTCACGCTGCAGGTGCCGACCCAGAAGGACGGCGAAGAGATCAAGGCCAACATGGCCAAGGTGCGCAGCCGCGTGCTGCTGCTGTTGTCGGGCAAGAAAGCCTCGGAGATCGCGACGGTCGAAGGCAAGCACCAGCTCGCCAAGGAAATCATCGCGAGCCTGAACCAGCCGTTCGTCGACAAGGGCGAGCCGCAGCAGGTGAGCGATGTGTTGTTTACCGCATTTATCATCCAGTAACGGACCATGGCCGATAATTTCCTCTCCCAGGAAGAAGTCGATGCCCTCCTCAAGGGGGTCAACGGCGACCAGGACGACGCCGCGGCGCCGGAAGAGACCTCGGGAGTCCGCACCTACAACCTGGCGACCCAGGAGCGGATCGTGCGCGGCCGGATGCCGACGCTCGAGATCATCAACGAGCGTTTCGCGCGCCTGCTGCGGGTCGGCCTGTTCAACTTCCTGCGCCGCAGCGCCGAGGTGTCGGTCGGGTCGGTGCGCGTGTCCAAGTACAGCGAATTCATCCGCAACCTGGTGGTGCCGACCAACCTGAACCTGGTGCACATGAAGCCGCTTCGCGGCACCGCGCTGATGGTGTTCGACCCGGGCCTGGTGTTCCTGCTGGTGGACAACCTGTTCGGCGGCGATGGCCGCTTCCACACCCGCGTCGAGGGCCGCGACTTTACCCAGACCGAGCAGCGCATCATCATGCGCATCCTCGACATTGTGTTCGAGGCCTACACCAAGTCGTGGGAGCCGGTGTTCCCGGTCGAGTTCGAATACATCCGCTCCGAGATGAACACCCAGTTCGCCAACATCGCCACGCCCAACGAGGTGGTGGTGTCGTCGACCTTCACGGTGGAACTGGGCTCGGTGTCGGGCCAGATCCACTTCTGCATGCCGTATTCGATGATCGAGCCGATCCGCGACGCCCTGACCTCGAGCCTGCAGGGCGAGGCGCTGGAAGTGGACAAGCGCTGGATCCGCCTGATGACGCAGCAGATCCAGGTCGCCGAGGTCGAGCTGGTCGCCACGCTGGGCACCGCCAAGGCTTCGTTCGACGACATCCTCAACATGAAGGTGGGCGACATCATCCCCCTGTCCGTGCCGGAGCAGATCCAGGCCACCGTGGACGGCGTGCCGGTGATGGACTGCACCTACGGCGTGCTTAACGGGCAATACGCGCTGAAGGTCGAGAAGCTGCTCGCCAATTCGGAAACCAAATAATTTCACGGCGGCGCCGGGCGCCGCAGATTGCACCACAGGAGAAGCAACATGGCCGATAATCAAGACGACCAAAGCATGGACGACGATTGGGGCGCGGCGATCGCCGAGCAGGCGCGCGCGGAAGCGGCGGCGCTGCAGAACCAGGCCGCCAGCGCGGCCGTGTTCAAGGACTTTTCCGGCAAGGCGACCAAGACCGACACCCCGAACGACATCGACTTCATCCTCGACATCCCGGTGCAGCTGACGGTCGAACTGGGCCGCACCAAGATCGCCATCAAGAACCTGCTGCAGCTGGCGCAGGGCTCGGTGGTCGAGCTCGACGGCCTGGCCGGCGAGCCGATGGACGTGCTGGTCAACGGCTGCCTGATCGCCCAGGGCGAGGTGGTGGTGGTCAACGACAAGTTCGGCATTCGCCTAACCGACATCATCACGCCGTCGGAACGGATCCGCAAACTCAATAAATGATGGCGCGCTTCCTGCTCGCCCTCACCCTGGCCGCCTGCCTCGCGGGCGGCGCGGCCGAGGCGCAATATGGGGTCAGGTCCGCCGGACCTGACCCCGCCGTTGTCGCCGCCCCAAGCGCCGTCGCGACAGGTCAGCCGAGTGCCGGCCGCGGCGATGGGGCCCCGATCGCGACAAAAAATGGGGTCAGGTCCGCAGGACCAGCCCCCTCCCCCGCCGGCCCCACCGCCGCCGGCAGCCTGCTGCAAACCATCTCCGCCCTGTGCTTGGTGCTTGGCCTGCTGGCCGTGCTGGCCTGGTTCCTGAAACGCTACGGCCCCAAGGCCGCCGCCGGTTCGGCCAACGTGCGCCTGGTGGGCGCGCTGAACCTGGGCGGGCGCGAGCGCATCATGGTGGTTGAAGTGGGCGACCAGTGGATCGTGGTGGGCGCCTCGCCCGGCCGCGTCAACGCGCTGGCCACGATGCCAAAGCGCGAAGGCGCCGAGAGCGCCGCCCTGCTGCACCCGCACCAGCCGCCGGCGTCCAGCTTCTCCGACTGGCTCAAACAGACGATCGACAAACGTAATGCGAAATAAGAAACTCCTGCTGGCGCTGGCCGCCCTCGCCATGCCGGCCTTTGCGCTGGCCGCCCAGGGCATCCCGGCCTTCACCAGCGCGCCAGCGCCGGGCGGCGGCACCGCCTACTCGCTGCCGGTGCAGACCCTGATCCTGATGACGGCGCTGACCTTCCTGCCGGCGGCGCTGCTGATGATGACCGGCTTCACCCGCATCATCATCGTGCTCGGCCTGCTGCGCCAGGCGCTGGGAACGCAGTCGGCGCCGCCCAACCAGGTGATGGTGGGCCTGGCGCTGTTCCTGACCTTCTTCGTGATGGGCCCGACCTTCGACAAGATCTACACCGAGGCCTACCTGCCGCTGCAGGAAAACAAAATCCAGATGGCCGAGGCAATGCAGAAAGGCGTGGAACCGCTGAAAGCCTTCATGACCAAGCAGACGCGCCAGGCCGACCTGGCGCTGTTCGTCAAGATCTCGCGCTCGCCGGCGCTGCAGGGCCCCGAGGACATCCCGCTGCGCGTGCTGATTCCGGCATTCGTCACCAGCGAACTGAAAACCGCGTTCCAGATCGGCTTCGCGATCTTCATCCCCTTCCTGATCATCGACATGGTGGTCGCGTCGGTGCTGATGTCGATGGGGATGATGATGATGTCGCCGGCGGTGATCTCGCTGCCGTTCAAGCTGATGCTGTTCGTGCTGGTGGACGGCTGGCAGCTGCTGCTTGGCTCGCTTTCGCAGAGCTTCTACTAGGGGGCCGGCGATGACTCCCGAAACCGTCATGACGATGGGCCGAAACGCGATGGAAGTGACGCTGATGGTGGCCGCGCCGATGCTGCTGGTGGCGCTGATCGTCGGCCTGGTGGTGTCCATCTTCCAGGCCGCCACCCAGATCAACGAAGCGACGCTGTCCTTCATCCCCAAGCTGATCGGCATTTTCGTCGCGCTGGTGGTGGCCGGCCCGTGGATGCTGGCCGTCATGCTCGACTACATGCGCCAGGTGTTTACCGGCATACCCGGCCTGATCGGTTAGCGCCCATGCTCACGCTGACCAGCGCTGAGATGAACACCTGGATCGCGGCGCTGCTGTGGCCACTGACGCGCATCCTCGGCCTGATCGCCTCCGCTCCCCTGTTCGGCAATGCCGCGGTGCCGGTGTCGATCAAGGCCGTGCTGGGCATCCTGCTGGCCATGATCATCGCGCCGGCGATCCCTGCCCTGCCGGCGGCCGACCCGATGTCGCTGGCCGGCTTCCTGATCCTGCTGCGCGAGCTGATGATCGGCCTGGCGATGGGCATCGTGATGCGCATCGTGTTCGCCGCCATCGAAATGGCGGGCGAAGTGGCGAGCATGACGATGGGCCTGGGCTTTGCCAGCTTCTTCGACCCGCTCACCGCGGGCCGCTCCTCGGCGGTCAGCCAGTTCCTGGTGCTGGTGGCGACCATGGTGTTCATGGCCGCCAACGCGCACCTGGTGCTGCTGCAGGCGCTGGCGGAGAGCTTCATCACGATGCCGGTGTCGGCCGCGCCGATTGCCGGCGGCGGCCCGCTGGAACTGGCGCGCTGGGGCGCGCGCATCTTCTCGGCCGGATTGCAACTGTCGCTGCCGATCGTCGCCGCCCTCCTGATTACTAACATCGCGCTGGGCATCCTGACGCGCGCGGCGCCGCAGCTGAACCTGTTCGCGCTGGGCTTCCCGATTACGCTGGGGGTGGGCCTGCTGCTGCTTAGCCTGTCCCTGCCCTACCTGAACACGCCGATCCAGAACCTGTTCAACCAGGGGATCGAAGCGGCGCGCCTGCTGCCGCGGGCCGCAGGCGCGCGCACACCGGCAGCGCCGGCGCCGGCCGCGCCGTGAAGTTGGGGTCTGGTCCTGCGGACCTGACCCCGTTTTTGTCGCGGCAGCGGAACTGATCGCCGCCGTGCTCAGGGCCGCGGACCAAAGCTAGGATCAGGTCCGCAGGACCAGACCCCGGTGCTGCACGCGGTGCGGTTTAGCCGATGAAGTTGAACAGTCACAGCCTTGATGCAGCGCTGAGAAAGTCCTCCCCGGTCGCGCCGCGAAGCGCCAAAACCGGCCTACTTCGACTCGATCACCGTGCGCCGCTCCAGGTCCACAGCGTAGCGATGCCCATCCTCGTTGGTGATGAAGAGAGTCTTTCCGTCGCCACTGAGACTGAGCTGCTTGATGAAAATATCCTGCACGTCAGCTTCAAGGTCGCTGGAATAGCAGACATCGTAGACCTTCAGTACCCATTTTCGCTGACCGCTGGCGCCGTCGACGGCAGCGATGTAGCCGCTGTTCTGGTCCACCTGGCCGTCGCTCTTTTCGAACTGCACCTCGCTATAACGGGTGCCGTCGGGGCCAACGGCCTCCACAACGGGGGGCGCTTTGCGTTTGTCTTGTGCCATGCTTTTTTTCCCTGAACTTTGCGCTGGACAGGCGGCCCAGCCTGACGTGGTACCAGCGGACACCACTGCAATCCCGACTGCGAACCAGTGCGCCTTCATCAACTCCCCCAGCCTGTCGTTCCTAACCGCGGAAATTGCAGGATCGGGGGTCTGGTTCTGCGAACCAGACCGCATGTCGAACATCGCGACGCCCCCGGCCCTGCTGCGGCCGCTCGCGACCAAAAAAAATGGGGTCAGGTCCGCAGGACCAGACCCCGGTGCTGCACGCGGTGCGACTTAGCCGATGAAGTTGAACAGCGACAGGCTTGAGACCGACTTGAACGTCTTCTGCGCCGCTTCGAGCGTGGCCTGCTGCTGGGTGAACTGCGAGATCGCCTGCACCAAGTCCAGGTCCTGCAAGCCCGACAGCGTGGCCGCGTACTGGATGTCGGCGTCGCTGCCGATGGTGTCAAGCGTGTCGAGCTCCTTCATGCGCGCGCCCACCGACGAACGCACCGCCAGCACATTGTCGAGGCCCAGGCTGAGGTTGTTGATCGCGGCCGACATGCCGTCGGTCATGGCTTTCTTGTCGCTGTCGGTCACGGCCGGCCCGCGCAGCGTGTCGATCATCTTGCCCAGCGTGGTAAACAGCGATTGCCGGTCGCTCGGCTTGACGGTGAATTCGTCGCTGTCGGCGGGGATGCCCGACACGTCGAACTGCATGCCGGCGACATTGATCGGCGCCCCCGGCTTGTACGGCGCGCTGGCCACCACCTGGGTCGGCGGATTAGTGGTCTGGTCGGTGATGGTGTAGCTGGTGTTGGTGCCCGCCACCGTGAATTCGATATTGTAGGAATGCCCGGTGAGCTGGGACGGATCGGTCACCATGCCGCCCGAAATGACGCCGCTGCCGGCGTTGCCGTTGACCGGCGCGGTGGTGAAGCTGCCGTTGCCGGTCGGGATGCCGTTGAACACGGCGCTGCCGGGATCGTTCATGCCGACCTTGCGCGATGACGCCACCTGCAGCTGCACCTGGCCCTGGTCGCCCATGTAATCGACGCCGTTGCTGGACTTGACGAACGGCTGCGTGGTGGAGGCATAGCCGGAAAACACGTAGCCGCCATTGCCGTCCGAACTGTTGGCCAGCGCGACCAGGTCGTCGAGCCGCCCTTGCAGCTCATTGGCGTAGGTGGCGCGGTCGCTGGGCGAATTGCTGCCGTTGGCGGCCGCCACCGCGATGCCCTGCACGTCCTGGATCAGCGACTGCACGCCGGTCAGCGCCACTTCTTCCTGCGACAGCGAGGAACGCGCGTTGGCGCGGTTGGTCGCGAACTGGGCGTTGATCGATTTCGACTGGCTCACCTCGACGGCGCGCGCCGATGCGATCGGATCGTCCGCCGCGCTGAGCATGCGCTTGTTCGTGGCCAGCTGCTGCTGGGTGCGCGCTAGCTGGCTCTGCAAGGTGCCGAGCTGGCTGGTGGACTGGGCATAGATCGTGTTGGTGCTGATACGCATGGGAATCCTTGATTATCGTCCGAGCGACAGCAGCGTGTCGAACAGGGTGCTGGCGATCTGCATCACCTTGCCGGCCGCCTGGTAAGCCTGCTGGTACTTGAGCAGGTTGGCCGCCTCTTCGTCCAGGTTGACGCCCGACACGCTCTGCTGGACGCTGGTGGCCTGCGCCAGCATCGCCGCGCTCGCTTCGCCGTTGACCTGCACTTCGCGCGCCTTGTTGCCGACCGTGCTGACGATCTGGGCAAACGCGCTCTGGTAGGTGGCGCTGCCGTTGTCGATAATGGGCTTCGATTGCAGCTGGCCCATCGCCAGCAGGTTGCGGTTGTCGGCGCCGCCCGGCGGCGTGCGGCCGACCGTGAACTTGTCCTGGTCCACCGGCTTGCCGTTGAACGACACGGTGGCGCCGTTGAAGGTGTAGCTGGCGCCGTCGGTGAACGGGATCGTGTCGGTGCCGGCCAGATACGGCGTGGTCACGCCCGCGACGGTGACGTTGACCGTGGCGCCGTTCGGAAATCCGCTCAGCTCGCCCGTGGCCGCTTCGAACTTCAGCGTGGCCGGCGGGAACACGCCGGTGAAGCTGGCGTCCACCGTGCCTTCGCTGACCTTCGCCGCGCCCCTGTTGCCGGCCGCAACGTTGGCCAGCACGGGGCCGGCGGCAGCGATGTCGGCGATGCTCTTCGCCGCCACCGCGAACTGGTGCGCGCCGTTGGCGGTCGGCCGCACCACGAAGGCGTCGCCGGCAACCTGCTGGCCCGAAATCGAAAACGACAGGCCGTCGATGACCGCGGTCTGCGGGCCAGGCTGGGTATAGGCCGGCAAGGTGACCGGCGGCTTGTTCGGGTCGGCCAGGGTCTTGACCGTGAAGGCGCCCTGCACTTGGTCGTAGGAGACCAGGTAATCGCTGGTGGTCAGCTGGCTCGGGTCCACCAGGGTCGCGGTCACCGTGCTCGGATTCGCCGCGTCGGGCGGCATGGTGTTCTTGTTGATGCCGGCCGCGGGTGGCGCCGGCGCGAACAGGTCGCCGCCCATCTTGCCCGAGGCATCCTGGCCGAGCCGGTTCTGCGCGTTGAAGGTGGCGGCGAGCGTCATCGCCACGCGCCCCAGCGCATTTTGCGCCGGGTCGAGCGTGTTGCTGCGGAAGTCGAGCAGGCCGCCCAGTTCGCCGCCCGACAGCGAGGCGTCGGACAGGATGGTGGTCTTCGAGCCGTTGAGGTAGCCCACTTCGACCCGCGACGGGTCGGTCGGCGATACCGTGGCCGCCAGCTGGAAGGCCTTGCTGCCCACCACCAGCGGCTGGCCGGCGCCGATCGACACGGTCACCGTGTTGTTGTCGCCCTTCATCGCCGTGGCCTTGACTTGCTTGTTCAGGTCCAGCACCAGCTGGTCGCGCGCGTCGAGCAGGTCGTTGGGCGCGTTGCCGGTGGCGTTGGACAGCGTGCTGATCTGGTCGTTGAGCTTGGCGATCTGGCTGGCGTAGGAATTGATCAGCGTGACGTTCGAGGTGACCTGGCTGTTGACGCCATCGCGGATGTCCTGCATCTGCCCGTTCAGGCCCTGGAAGCGCGCGGCCAGCGTCTCGGCGGCGGACAGGAAGGCCTGGCGCGACGGCGTCGAGGCGGCATTGGCGCTGACGTCCTGCACCGCCTTGAAGAAATCCTGCATCGACGGCGCCAGGCCGGTGGTGCTGTCGGCGATCAGGTTGTCGACCTGGCTGGCCTGGGCGTTGTAGGCGTTGAGCGCGCTGGTGGCCGACTGGGCGTTGCGCACCTGGACGTTCAAGAACTCGTCGGAAAAGCGCTTGATCTCGGCGACCTGGGTGCCGCTGCCGACGAAACCGTAGCCCATGTCCTGCGCGGTGGTGGTCGATTGCACCACGGTCTGGCGGCTGTAGCCGGTGACGTTGGCGTTGGCGATGTTGTGGCCGGTCGTGGCAAGGCCCGCCTGCGCGGCGTACAGTCCGGTCTTGCCAATATTGAGGAGGTTTCCAGCCATGATCGTTGCTTCTTTCTATGCTGCGTTATCTACTCTACGGCAGGCTGCGCGAAAACTTGACTTGACGATTCATCAAGCCAGCGAATGCGTGATGATGCGGCTGAGCTTGGCGGCGTAGTGCGGGTCGGTCGCGTAGCCGGCTTTCTGCAGGCCGTGGGCGAACTTCGACGCGTCGCCGGCGCTGGCGAGCACCTTCTCGTAGCGGGGATTGTCGGACAACAGTTTCGCGTAATCCTTGAAGCTGTCGGCGTAGGAATCGTAGGCGCGGAATTTTTCCACCCGGGTCTGCGGCACGCCGTTGACGTACTCGGTGGTGACCGCGTTGACAACCTTGCCTTTCCAGCCAGGGCCGGCCTTGATGCCGAACAGGTTGTGGCTGGCGCTGCCGTCGGCATTCCTGATTTCGCGCTTGCCCCAGCCCGACTCCAGCGCGGCCTGGCCCAGCATGAACTTGGCCGGGATGCCGGTCGCCTTGCTGGCCGCTTCCGCGTCCGCGCCCAGCTTTTCCTGGAACGAGCGGATGTGCGCCGGCTGGTTCTTGGACGACACGCTGGCCACCGGCGCCGCGGCCTTCGCCGGCGCGGCGGCGTCTGCGGGAATCGCCAGCGCGGCCGGCTGCGCGCCCTGCTCGCCGCCGATCGCCAGCGCCTGCGCGTTTGCCGCGTTGGCGCCCAGCTGGCGCACCAGCACGTCGGCCAGCCCGACGCCGCGCTTGGCCAGGTTCTGGCTCATCTGCTGGTCGAGCATGGTGGTGAAGGTCTTGGTCTGCTGGTTGTCGAGCATGCCGTCCTGCGGCGTCGCGTCGCGCATGCTCTTCATCATCATGTTGATGAACATTGCCTCGAACTGGGTCGCGGCCTGCTTCAACGCCTCGGGCGAACCGGTCTTGGCCGACTGCTTCAGGCCCGCCACACCGTTGGCGTCGAAAGCGAGCTTGGACGTGAGGTCGTTGGTCTGGATGGCCATGGCGTCAGATGATCTCGAGTTCGGCGTGCAGCGAGCCGGCGGCCTTGAGCGCCTGCAGGATCGCCAGCAGGTCTTGCGGCGAGGCGCCGATCGCGTTCATCGCCTTGACCACTTCGGCCAGGTTGGCGCCGCCCTTGACCAGCACCACCTTGCCCAGATCCTTCTTCACTTCGACCTGGGCCGACTGGGACACCACGGTCTTGCCCTTCGACAGCGCGTTCGGCTGGCTCACCTGCGGCTCGGACGAAATCGTCACCGACAGGTTGCCGTGCGAGATGGCGCACTGCTCCAGCGTCACGGCCTGGTTCATCACCACCGAGCCGGTGCGCGCGTTCATGATCACCTTCGCGGCGGACACGGCCGGCGAGACGTCGAGGCCTTCGAGGATGCCGAGGAAAGCGACGCGCTGGTCCGATGACGACGGCGTCATCACGCGGATCACGCGGCCGTCGAGCGCGGTGGCGATGCCGGGGCCGAAGTGGTTGTTGACCGCCTCGACCACGCGGCTGGCGGTAAGGAAGTCGGTGGTGTTCAGTTCCAGCTTGATCTGGTTGCCGGCGCCCAGGCTGTTGGGCACCGCGCGCTCCACGGTGGCGCCGCCGGAAATCTTGCCCACCGACAGATGGTTGACCTGCACCTGCGAGCCGCCGGCCGACGCGCCGACGCCGCCCACCAGCACGTTACCCTGGGCCATTGCGTACACTTGGTTGTCGGCGCCTTGCAGCGGCGTCATCACCAGCGTGCCGCCGCGCAGGCTCTTGGCGTTGCCGATCGACGACACCGTGATGTCGATGGTCTGCCCCGGCTGGGCGAAGGCCGGCAGCGAGGCCGTGACCATCACCGCGGCGACGTTCTTCAGTTGCAGGCTGGTGCCGGCCGGCAGGTTGACGCCCTTCTGCTGCAGCATCGCGACGATCGACTGCACGGTGAACGGGGTCTGGGTGGTCTGGTCGCCGGTGCCGTCGAGACCGACGACGATGCCGTAGCCGGACAACTGGTTCTGGCGCACGCCGCCGATGGAAGCGAGGTCCTTCAGGCGCTCGGCCTGGGCCGCGGGCGCGAGCAGCAATGCCGCGCACAGGGCGATGAGTGGTGTGGAGAAGCGCATCGTCATCCCGATCAGAATGGCAGCAGCGACTGGAAGAAGCGCGAGGCCATCGCGGTCATCTCGGCGCGGTCGATCTGGCTGTTGGTGCGGTACTCGACGCGCGCGTCGGCCACCTGGGTGGACGACACCACGTTGCCCGACTGGATGGAATCCGGGTTGATCATGCCGGAGAAGCGGATGAACTCGACGCCCTTGTTCATCGCGATCTGCTTCTCGCCGGCGACGATCAGGTTGCCGTTGGCCAGCACTTCGGTCACGGTCACGCCCATCGTGCCGGAGAACGTGTTGCTGGCGCTCTGGTTGTCGCCGTCGGCAAACTTGGTGGCGCCGTTGGCGGCCACGGTGGCGCCGAGGCGGCCCTGGGCGATGCCGGGCGCGGCGAAGCTGACCGAGCCGCTCTTGTTGCCCGAGCTGGCGCCGGCCTTGACGGCGGCGGTCTTCTCGGTGATCTGAATGGTGAGGATGTCGCCGATGTGGCGCGCGCGGCGGTCTTCGAACATCGGACGGTAGGTCGATGCCTGGAAGATCGCGCCGTCGGTGGGCGGCACGGCGTCGGCCAGCGCCGGGCGGGTGCTGGTCGGGCCCTTGACGATCGAGGTCGGGGTGGTCGAGCAGCCGGCCAGCGCCAGCATGCCGAGGAAAGCGAGCTTTTTCATAATTGGGACAGTTTCTGCAGCATCTGGTCGGACGTCGTGATCGCCTTGCTGTTGATCTCGTAGGCGCGCTGGGTCTGGATCATGTTGACCATTTCCTCGACGATGTTCACGTTCGAGGTTTCGACATAGCCTTGCATCAGCACGCCGGCGCCGTTGGTGCCGGGGGTGTTGGTATTCGGGCTGCCGGAGGCGCCCGTCTCGACGTACAGGTTCTCGCCCTTCGACTCCAGGCCGGCCGGGTTGACGAAGGTGGTCAGCTGCAGCGTGCCGATCTGGGTCGGCGTGTTGGAGCCGGGCACGGTCACCGACACGGTGCCGTCGCGCCCGACCGTCAGCGACTGCGCGTTGGGCGGCACGGTAATGGCAGGCTGCACGACGAAGCCCGAGGCGGTGACCAGCTGGCCGTTGGCGTCGCTCTGGAACGAGCCGTCGCGGGTGTAGGCAGCGGTGCCGTCGGGCAGCAGCACGGAAAAGAAGCCCGAGCCGTTGACCATCACGTCCTTCGAATTGCCGGTGGACTGGGGATTGCCCTGGGTGAAGATGCGCTCGGTGGCGACCGCGTGCACGCCGGTGCCGATCTGCAGGCCGGACGGCAGGTTGGTCTGCTGCGACGACTGAGCGCCGGGCTGGCGCACGTTCTGGTACAGCAGGTCCTCGAACACGGCGCGCGAACGCTTGAAGCCGTTGGTGCTGACGTTGGCCAGGTTATTGGTGATGACGTCAAGGTTGGTCTGCTGCGCTTCCAGACCGGTCTTGGCGATGAACAGGGAACGAATCATTTGCTTCTCCACTAACGAGGCCGGCGAATACCGCCATGCACACGATCATTATGGAGTCAGCGCCGTCAACCCAAAGCGAGGATCTGGGTTGCTTTCGTGGCGTTATTCTCGGCGTTCTTCAACAGGCTCATTTGGGTCTCGAAAGAACGTGCCAAAGAGATCATGTTGACCATCGAATCGACCGGGCTGACGTTGCTGCCCTCGAGCGTGCCGCCCGCCACGGCCACCAGCGGATCGGCCGGCGCGGCCTTGCCGTCTTTTAAGCGGAACAGGCCGTCGTCGCCGCGCACCAGGTCGGCCTCCGGCGGGTTGACCAGCTTCAGGCGCCCCAGCACGGTCGCCGCGCCCGGCTTGGTGCTGGTGGCAATGGTCGAAATGGTGCCGTCGCCGCCGACGGTCACCGTCACTTCGGGCGGCACCGAGATGGTGCCGCCGTCGCCGGCCACCGGGTTGCCGCCGGGGCCGGTCAAGAGCCCGTTCTCGTTCATCTGGAGCGCGCCGTTGCGGGTGTAGGCTTCGCTGCCGTCGGGCATCTGCAGGGCGATCCAGCCCTTGCCCTTGATGGCCACGTCGAGGTCGCGCCCGGTGGCCTGCAGCGGGCCGGACGAGAAGTCGGCGCCGACGGTCGCATCGACCACGAAGGCGCGGGTCGGCAGCGTGCCGCCCTGCACCTGCACCGCGCGGAACGAATCGATCTGGGCGCGAAAGCCGGTGGTGCTGACGTTGGCCAGGTTGTGCGAGGTCGTCGCCTGCTGTTCCAGGATGTGCTTGGCGCCGCTGGCGGCGGTGTAGATGAGACGGTCCATGGTGGCAATGCCGATCAGTTGGGGTGGGAATTCGCGCTATTTGCAGCATCGGGGTCTGGTCCTGCGGACCTGACCCCATCTTGTTTTCCGTCGTCGGAATTCTGACAATGGGGTCAGGTCCGCAGGACCAGACCCCGGGGCGCTCATTAACGCAGGTTGACCAGCGTCTGCAGCACCGAGTCCTGGGTCTTGATGGTCTGCGCATTGGCCTGGTACACGCGCTGCGCCGTGATCATGTTGACCAGTTCGGCCGTCAGGTCGACGTTCGAGTTCTCCACCGCCGACGACTGCAGCACGCCCAGGCTGCCCGAGGTCGGCGCGCCGATCAGCGGCACGCCCGAGTTCGACGTTTCGGCCCAGGCGTTGTTGCCCAGCGGCGACAGTCCGTTCGGGTTGGCGAAGTTCGCGAGCACGATCTGGCCCAGCGCCTGCGACTGGCCGTTGCTGTACTGGCCGAGGATGGTGCCGTCGCCGCTGGCCGAGAAGCGCTGCAGGTGGCCGGCGGTGTAACCGTCCTGGCTCGAACGCTTTTCGCTGGTGGCCGCGCCGTACTGGGTCGAGCCGGTGAAGTTGAGCGTGACCGGCAGCGTCGCCGCGGCGCCGGTCGGCGGGAAGATCGGCAGGCTGACCGACATCGGCGCGGTCGAAGCCGACAGCGTGCCCTTGGCGTCGAACAGCAGCGTGCCCACCTTGGTCGGCTGCAAATTGACGGCGGCGGCGATGTCGTGGTCCACATCTTCCGGCGTGTTGCCCAGCACCTGGCCCGACAGCGTGGCGGCGGTGTTGATCGCGGCCACCTGCGCGGGGCTGGCGTTGCCGATCGCCGGATCGGCGGCGGCCGCGGCGACCATCGCGCCGGCCGCACTGGCGTAGGTCACCAGCGCGGCGGCGATCGCGTTCGCGTCCGGCGGCACCGCCTGCGCAGCGGCGCGCCAGGTGGCGCGCGCGGTGTTGACCGCATCAAACGCCGGCGACGCCGTGCCTTGGGCGGCGGCGCCCACTTTCAGGTTGTTCACTTCGGTGCCGTCGTTGGCGACGTACACGTCCCACTTGCCGGCGTCGGTGCGGACAAAGTAGGAGCTCATCACGTGCGGATTGCCCAGCGTGTCGTACACGTCGATCGGGATCTGCTTGTTGTAGGTGTTCGGGTCGTTGGCGTCGAACGGCGTCTTGGCCGGATTCAGCGAACCGGAGTCGAGGTTCAGCTCGGTTTCGATCTTGCTGGTCGGCACAGGCTTGAGGTCGGCCGTGTTGATCTGTACCGGCACGGGCGAGCCGGCCAGGATGGTGCCGTTCGGGCCGGTGGCGTAGCCGGTCAGCTTGGCGCCCTGGGCGTTGACCATGTAGCCGTCCTTGTCGAGCGAGAACTGGCCGTTGCGCGAATACTGGGTGGCGCCGCCGACGGTGGTGCGGAAGAAGCCGGCGCCGTTGATGGCGATGTCGAGCGGGTTGTTGGACGATTCGATATTGCCTTGCGAGAAAGTCTGGGCGATCTGCGAGACCTTGGTGCCGATGCCGGCCTGGTTGCCGCCGGCGCCGTTGAGCGAGTTCGCGTACACGTCGGCGAACTGGGCTTGCGAACCCTTGAAGCCGACCGTGCTCGAGTTGGCGATGTTGTTGCCGATGACGTCGAGCGATTTGGCAGCGCCGTTCAAGCCGCTAAGTCCCTGTTGAAAAGACATGGTGTTCTCCTGGTAAAAGTTTGGTCGCGGTCCGGGCTTACAGAATCTGCTTGATGTCGCTCATCGACACCGTGCCCCGGGTGGGCAAATTGAGTTTGACGCCGTTGGCGGCGCTGGTGGTCACGCTGGCCACGCTATCGAACGACAAGGCCTTGGCATCCTTGAGCGCTGCGCCGCCCTGGGTGGCGACGACGCGGATCAGGTATTTGCCGTCCTTCAGTGGCGAGGTCGCGCCGTCGGGTACGCCGTCCCAGGCAACCGGGATCGTGCCGGCCGCGTGCGCGCCGAAGTCGATCGTCTGCACGTCCTTGCCGGTGGTCGGATCGGTGACGATCAGCTTGACGCTGTCGGCCGCGCTGGCCAGGTCCACGCCCATGATGCCCTTGCCGGACGCCAGGTTGACGTAGTCGCCTTCGACCAGCACGCCGTGGCCGATCATGTTGGTGGCGGCCATCGCCTCGGACGACTGGTAGCTCGACTTGAGCGACTCGAGCGTAGTGTTGAGCTTGTTGACACCGGTGACGGTCGACAGCTGCGCCAGCTGGCTGGTGATCTGCGCATTGTCGAGCGGGTTCATCGGGTCCTGGTTCTTCAGCTGCGTGACCAGCAGGGTCATGAACTTGTTGGTGTCGGCCTCGACGCTGCCGTCGGCGGCCGCGGCCTTCTTCGGATTGACGGTCGCCAGCAGGTCGGGCGAAACGGTCTGGGGAATGGGGTTCAGTGCCATAGTGAGCTAAGGTGGGTTACTGACCGAGCGTCAGCGTCTTGAGCAGCAGGGTCTTGGCCGCGTTCATGGTTTCAACGTTGGTCTGGTAGGAACGCGAGGCCGACAGCATGTTGACCATCTCGTCGACCACGTTCACGTTCGGCATCGACACATAGCCCTTGGCGTCGGCCATCGGATGCTTGGGGTCGTACACCTGCTTGAGCGGGCTCGGGTCTTCGATCACCTGGGCCACCTTGACGGCGGTGCCGCCGGCCTCCAGCGGCACGGCCTCGAACACCACCTGCTTGGCGCGATAGGCCTGGCCGCTGGCCGAGGTGGCGCTGTCGGCGTTGGCCAGGTTGCTGGCGGTGGCGTTCAGGCGCTGCGCCTGGGCGCTCATGGCCGAGCCGGAGACGTTGAAGATATTAAACAGCGACATGATTATTGTCCTCCCTGGATCGCCGCCATCAGGCTGCGGATCTGGTGATTGATCATCGTGATGCCGGCCTCGTAGCGCACGGCGTTGTCGGCAAACTGGTTGCGCTCGACGTCCATGTCCACCGTATTGCCGTCCACCGCGCCCTGGGCCACGTTGCGGTACTGCACCTGGGTGCCGTCCGGCAGCAGGTCGCCGTTCTGGACGCCGGCCAAATGGGCCGGCGAGGTGGCGGCCAGCTGGCCGGCGGGCGGCGCGGTGCGCGCCAGGCTCGCCTGCAGGGCGCTGGCAAAATCGATGTCGCGCGCCTTGAAGTTGGGCGTGTCCGCGTTGGCGATGTTCGATGCGAGCAATTGCTGCCGCTGCGAGCGCAGGCTCAGCGCGGCTTCATTAAAGCGCAGGTAATCGTCGAGTTTGCCAATCATGTCAGCTCCAGGTGGGTCTTTTTTATGACAGGATCGATCATACGGCTGTAAAAGCCGGCGCAATCGAAGGATAAGGACACACAAAGCGCGGCTATTCGATGTTTCACCAAAGAATCATGGGGCCTAAGATGGCAGCATTCCCAATTCAAGGGTCTGACCCGCACTTCGGGTCGCCCCCCGGTGTCGAAGCCAATCATGAAATTCACTTATCTCGCCGCCCTCCTCCTCGCTTCGCCGCTGGCCTTTGCCCAGCAGGCCGCGGCCCCGCGCCAGGACCTGAACGCGCTGCGCAGCGTGGTCGAGGAGTTCCTGAAGGTTCAGGGCGCCGGCCTGCCCGGCACGGTCGGGGTCGAGGTGCGCCCGCTCGACGCGCGCATGAGCCTGGCGGCCTGCCCGGCGCCCGAAGCCTTCCTGCAGCCGGGCGCGCGCGCCTGGGGCAACACCACGGTGGGCGTGCGCTGTGCGGCGCCGACGGCGTGGAAAGTGTATATTCAGGCGAAAGTGTCGGTCCAGGGCGAGTATGTGGCCGCGGCGGTGCCGCTGGCGCAGGGCCAGCCGATCGAGCAGTCGCAGCTGGTGCTGGTCAAGGGCGACCTGGCCGCGCTGCCGAACGGCGTGCTGACTGACATGGATCAGGCCATCGGGCGCAGCAGCACGGTATCGCTGCAGGCCGGCGCGCCGCTGCGCCTGGACGGACTGAAAAGCAGACCCGTGGTCCAGCAGGGCCAGGCCGTGCGCGTGGTCTCGACCGGCGCCGGATTCGAAGTGTCGGCCGAGGGCCGCGCGATCGGCACGGCCAGCGAAGGCCAGGTGGTGCAGGTGCGCACACCGGCAGGCAAGATCATTAGCGGCGTGGCAAAAGCGGGAGGCTTGGTCGAAGTGGCGATCTGAACAGTTGTTCAAGATGCCATTGATGTGCGCTAAAGTTTGCGGCCCGCAGGCCGTTACTTACGCATATCCCGGAGTATGTGCTCTGGCCAGAGAAGGATGATGCTGTGAAAATTAACGATACCCTCAAGACCACCCCTGGCCTTCCGGCAACGAATACGCCTGCCGCCGGCGCCAGCAAGGGTGCGGAGCGGACGGCCGGCGCGACGCCAGCCCCGACCGACAGCGTGCGCCTGTCGTCCCAGGGCCAGGCGCTGGCTGGCGCGGTGGGCGCCGGCGCCGTGTTCGACGCCAAGAAAGTCGAACGCATCAAGATGGCCATCGCCGATGGCCAGTTCTCCGTCAATTCAGAGAAAGTAGCGGACGGCCTGCTGGAAACAGTGCGCGACCTGCTGCATTCCCGCAAACGATAAACTCCATGACCAGCCCGGCCACGACCCTGCGCGACGAACAGCAACTGATCGCTTCCCTGATCGACACGATGCAACAGGAACAAGCTTTCCTGATTCGCGCAGACAGTGAGGGCTTGTCCGGCCTGACCCCGCACAAGGCCGAGCTGGTGCAGCAGATGGCTGCGCTGGCCGCGCGGCGCCACCAGGCGCTGGCCGCGGCGGGCTTTCCCCCCAGCGAAAGCGGCATGGAAAGCTGGCTCGCCGCCCACGGCGACGACGCCGCGCGCAGCGCCCGGCGCGAACTGCTGGCGCGCACCACCGACGCCAAGGAACTGAACCGCGTCAACGGCATGCTGATCAACAAGCAGATGAACCACACGCAAACGGCGATCAACGCCATGCGCACGCCGGCCGGCGCCGCCGACAGCGGCGTGTACGGCCCCAGCGGCCAGGCCGCCGCCTCCGGCCCGTCGCGCCGATTCGTGGTCGGCTGACCCTCCCTCCCCGGCCTCGCGACATGCGTCGCGCAACAAGTGATGCCGCCAAGTTAAGCTGTCGTACCTGCGAAGGCAGGTACGCTGAGCGCGCTTTACCTCGTCGGCGTGCTCAGCATGGGTACCCGCCTTCGCGGGTACGACTGTCTATTGGCTAATCGCTCTTCGTGCGACGCGGTCACTATTCCTTGACAGCGCACTACTACGCTGCGACTTGAACTCTTTTCCCTGTCCTAGCACAGCTTCTTCGCGCGCGATTGCGGCGATGAAATAATTGGTGAGTTTCGCAACACCCCGCGATTTGTGTTTACAAGTCCCCTACCTTACCGGATCATTAAATGATGGGTTTTCGCTAACACATCAGTGGATTTTCGACGGCGAGGACTCTGTCCCCTAGACCACACATCTTGATACGGAGAAAGCATGAACTGGAACCAGATCTGCAGGACCGGACTCGCCGCGCTGGCATGCGCGCTGTGCATGGGCGCGCAGGCCGCGACCTCGAACGGCGTCACGGCCACCCTCACCACCGACAAGCATGCGCTCGGCAAAACCGACGACGTGGTGGTCAACGTGACCATCACCAACACCTCGGCCAGTCCCCAATACGTGCTGAAGTGGCATACGCCGTTCGGCGAGATCGAGGAGTCACTGTTCAAGGTCACGCGCGACGGCCTGCCCGTGCCCTACCTCGGCGCCCACTACAAGCGCCAGGCGCCGACCGCGGCCGACTACTACCTGCTCAAGCCCGGTGCGTCGCACAGCATGAAGGTCGAGCTGTCGTCGATGTACGACATGAGCATCACCGGCGACTACCAGATCAGCTACGACGCCAAATCGCTGCAGCTGTTCTACGACGAGCCGGCCGCCAGGGGCGTGGCGGCGCAGCGCGAGATCGGCGAGATCACCTCGGCGCCGCTGACGGTCTGGATCGATGGCGCGCAGCCGCGCGGCACCATGCCGAAGGGCCCTACCATCGACGAATTGCGTGCCGCGCAGGGCCAGAGCCTGGCCTTCAGCAAGTGCACGGCGTCGCAGCAGACCACCATCGCGCAGGCGCTGTCGGCCGGCTCGGCGATGGCCAGCAATGGCGACGCCTACATGAACGGCGCCAAGGGCGCGCGCTACGTCAAGTGGTTCGGCGCCAACAACGCGGCGCGCGAAAGCACCGTCAAGGCGCACTTCGCCTCGCTCAAGGATGCGTTCGCCAACAAGCCGGTCACGGTCGACTGCGGCTGCAAGAAGACCTACTACGCTTACGTCTATCCGACCCAGCCGTATGTGATTTACGTGTGCAAGGCGTTCTGGACGGCGCCGATGACGGGCACCGATTCGAAAGGCGGCACCCTGGTGCATGAGATGAGCCACTTCAATGTGGTCGCCAGCACCGACGACTGGGTGTACGGCCAGTCGGGCGCGGCCAGCCTGGCGATCAGCGATCCGGCGAAGGCGATCGACAACGCCGACTCGCACGAGTATTTTGGCGAGAATACGCCGGCGCTGCAGTAAGGGAGAATGGGGTCAGGTCCGCCGGACCTGACCCCGAAGTTGCACGCCAGCGGTGAAATCGTCGAAACGGATTTTCTGTTGTGCTGGCAAAAACGGGGACTAGGCGTCCGCGCCGCCCCAACGGACCCAACCCATCTTAAAAAATGCACCAATATGGTGCATTTTTGTTATTGGATGATGTGTGCGAACAGCACGGTCTCGGGCTCGACCGGCGTGGCGTCGGCGATCTTCTTCACGTCGGCCAGATAGCTGCCCGCGTAGTTCAGCTGGTAGGTGTGGCGGCCCTGCATGAACGCGTAGGCGCGGGTGATGTCGATGGTGTTCTTCAGCTGGCTGTGCGGCTTGACGGCGACGAAGTCGGCCTTGCCGAGCGGCGCGCGCTTGACGGTCGGGCCGGTGTAGTCGAGCGGGTCGCCGTTCGAGCTGTCGCGCACCTCGAACCAGTTGCCGAACAATTCCTGCTCGGTCGCCACCGAACGAGCCACCCACACCGTGCGGTCGCTCTGGTTGTCGATCGTCAGCCGCACGAGCACCTTGCCGTCGCGCGATTCCACCTGCACTTTTTCGCTGACCGGATTGACCATGCCGTCCCTTGCGCTGGCGCTGCCGCCGAGAACGATGACCGCCGTCGCGCAGGCCGCGCCCAGTAAAACTGCCAGAATACCCTTTGTTGCTGCCCTGCCCATTACTGCTCCAAGAAAAATAACTGGCGTGATTGTGCACCGCGCCATGCCGTTCGCCAAGCGGACTTGCGCAAAGTTACAAAGGAAAATCGCGCGCGGCAACACCGGCGCATGAGCGCGCGCAAGATTTCTTGATTGTCGTTCCTGCGAAGGCAGGAACCCATGCTGAATCTGCTCCATTGGTACTGCGTGCTCAGCATGGGTTCCTGCCTACGCAACGACGGCATTATCGGGTGGCAGGTGATAGGGTCTGACCCCGCGGGGTCAGACTCCGGACGCGGCGCGTAATTTCCAGGGTGGGCCGATTGTCGTTCCTGCGAAGGCAGGAACCCATGCTGAATTTGCTCCGTTGGTGCTGCGTGCTCAGCATGGGTTCCTGCCTACGCAGGAACGACGGCATTATCGGGTAGCAGGTGATAGAGTCTGACCCCGGACGCGAGAAGCCTGTCGCACCTGCGAAGGCAGGTGCCTATGCTGAGCATCCGGACCGGTAATGCAAGCTCAGCATGGGTTCCTGCCTCCGCAGGAACGACGGTCTATCGGCTAATGGCCTTTGTCGATGCTGACTTGGTCCTTCACTAAACGGCGTAAGAGTCAGCCCCCCGGACGCCGCGCCGACCTTATTTGGTGGGGATTTCCTTCGTCGCGTCGGGCAAGGCCGACAGGATCGTCACCGCCACGCGGCGGTTGCGCGCGCGACCTTCCGCGTCGTCGTTCGACGCCACCGGGATGTTCGAGCCGTGCCCCACCACCGTCATGCGCCCTGGCGCCACGCCGCTGTCGATGAACAGCCGCACCACGGCGCTCGCGCGCGCGGCCGACAATTCCCAGTTCGACGGGAACACCGGATTCCTGATCTGCAGATTGTCGGTGTGCCCTTCGACCTGCAGCGTGTGCGGATCGTCGCGCAGCAGCACCGCCAGCGCGCGCAAGGCTTCGCGCGAATCGTTCGTCAGCGTGGCGTCGCCCGAATCGAACAGCACGCTCGCATTGATCTCGACGCTCACGCCGCGGCTGTTCTGCGTCACCCGCACCTTGCCTTCCTTGACCAGCGGCGCCAGCGTCGATGTCAGGTCGCGCGCCAGCGTCGTCAGGCGCTCGCGCTCGCGCCGCAGCGCTTCGGCGCGGCGCTTGGCGACGATGTTGGGCAGCTGGATCGCGCCCGGAATCTCGGCCGTCGATCTGGGCGCGACGCGCCCGCCGAAGGCATTGCCCAGCGCATCCGAGAACACCTTGTACTTGCCCTCGTTGACCACCGAGATCGCGTACATCACCACAAAGAACGCGAACAGCAAGGTGATGAAATCGGCGTACGAGATCAGCCAGCGCTCGTGGTTGTCGGTGGCCTCGTCGTATTTTTTGCGCGCCATGGTCAGGGCCGCGACAGCAGGCTCGCCACGCGCTCGTCGATCACGCGCGAATGGTCGCCGCTGGAGATGTCGTAGAACACCTCGGTGAGGATTTCATACTGCGTCACCGTCTCAGCCACGATCGACTTGAGTTTATTCCCGATCGGGTAGAAGAACAGGTTCGCCAGGCCCACCCCGTACACGGTCGAGACGAACGCCACCGCGATGCCGGCGCCCAGGCGCGACGGGTCGCTCAGATTTTCCATCACGTGGATCAGGCCCAGCACGGCGCCCAGGATGCCAATGGTGGGCGAATAGCCGGCCGCCGACTCCCACACCTTGGCCGCCTGGCGCTGAGCGAATTCGTAGGCCGTCACCTCGGCCTCCATCAGGCCGCGCAGCTTGTCCGGGTGGATGCCGTCGATCATCAGGCGCAGGCCCTTCTGCACGAAGGGGTCGCGCGTATCGAGCATGTGCTGCTCGAGCGACAGCAGGCCGTCGCGGCGCGCATGGTTGCTCCACAGCGCGATGTCGCGCGCCAGCGTCTGGCGCTGGCTTGGCGGCGGGCGAAACACCCAGCGCAGCATCTTCATCGCGCGAATGAAGGTCGGCGTTTCGGTCTGCAGCAGCACCGCGCCGGCCGTGCCGATGACGACGATCGCGAACGCGGCCGGCTGCACCAGCGAGGCGAGCTTGCCGCCGTCCAGGCCGTGGCCGAGGAACACGCCGGCCAGCGCCAGCGCGATGCCGATTAAGCTGGCCCAGTCCACGCCTGCTCCCGTAACGTTGCGCGCAACCGCGCCACAGCCTGCGTATGCAGCTGCGACACGCGCGATTCCGACACGCCCATCACGGCGCCGATTTCCTTCAAATTCAGTTCTTCCTCGTAGTACAGGCCCATCAGGATCTTCTCGCGCGGCGGCAAGGCGTCGATGGCGTCGATGACGGCCTGGCGAAAGCCCGTGTCCATCAGACTACGCAGCGGATCATCGTCGTCCACGGCGTAGCGGTCGAGGAAGCTGTCGTTGCCGTCGTCGTCGTGGAAGTCCTCGTAGTACACCAGCTGGTGGCCGCCGCCGTCGGACAGCATCTCCTGGTAGTCGGCCAGCGACATCTTGAGCATCTTCGCCACTTCCGACTCGGTCGGCGGATGGCCGAGCTTTTGCTGCAGCGACGCCATCGCCGCCTCGATCTTGCGCATGTTCTGGCGCATCGAGCGCGGCAGCCAGTCGCTGTTGCGCAGCTCGTCGAGCATGGCGCCGCGGATGCGCAGCACCGCATAGGTTTCGAACTGGGCGCCGTGCGTCTCCTCGTAGCGGCTGATGGCGTCGAGCAGGCCGATCATGCCGGCCTGGATCAGGTCGTCCACTTCGACGCTGGGTGGCAGCTTGGCCTTCATGTGGTGCGCGAGCCGCTTCACCAACGGCATGTGATCCGTCAGCAGCTGGTTCTTGTCCGCTTTCCCTTTGACCGTATACATGGTTATGCGTTGTTATGAGCCAAAACGGGTGGTTCCCCCAAGCTGAGGCATTCCGGACAGGGCAAAACGCCCGGCCAGGCGGCGAAACGCGACCGACGCGCCCGCCAGCGGAAAGGCATCGACCACCGCGCGTCCCAGCCGCGCCGCGCGCTGCAGGTACTCGTCGGCTGGCACCGAGCCCATCGACGTCAGCGTCACCGCCAGGTAGCGGCTTGCCGCAGAACACATATTATCGTATACCACCTTCGCTTCGGCTTCCGTCGCACCGGTCACGAGGATGCCGAACGGGCGCCGGCCCAGGGTCTGCGACAGGCGCTTGATCAGGCTGTAGGCGGCCGTGATCGAGGCGGCCGAGGTGCCGACCTGCACGACGATCTCGGCGCTGTCCATGATCGGCACGGGAAAGCTGTCCTCGGCGCCGAACTCGCCATCGACGATGACGATGCCGGTCTGCTTGACCAGCACGTCGAAGCTCTTGGCCAGGCGGCGCGCCTCGTCGGCGCCGGCGCCGCGTTTCATGCGCGCCACGTTGAAGCCTTGCGGCGCCGCGTGGATCACTTCGTTCAGGCCGCATTCCTGGCGCGCCACTTCCAGCAGGCCGGCGCCGCGCGCCAGCCCGAGGCGCTGGGCCACGCCGTAGTCGCGCGCGCAGGCGTCCACGATCAGCACGTCGTTGCCGGCGCGCGCCAGCGACGCGCCCAGGTTCACCAGCATGGCGCCCTTGTCGTCTTCGGGCGTGGCGCAAAGAAAGGTCACGATGCGCGGGCGCGGGCCCGCGAGCATGCGGCGCAGGCCCTCGGCCTGGTCGAAATCGAAATTAGCCAAGCGACACCTCGCGCAGGCTGCGGTCGCCATTGACGTTGCCGGCCTGCGCCATCAGCAGCGGCAGGTCGCTGTCGGCGTACTGGGTGGCGGCCTGCTCGCGCGTGAGGCGGAAGGCGCGGTCGATCAGCATCGCTTTGTCGGCCAGGTGCAGGTCTTCCGGCACGCGCTGGCCGTTCGAGATGTAGAACAGGCGCAGCTTCTGGCGGATCACCACGTCGAGCACGTTGCCGATCGAGGCCGCTTCGTCCATCTTGGTCATAATGCAGCCGGCCAGGCCGCTGCCCTGGTAGGCGCGCACCACTTCGTTCAGGGTCTCGTTGGTCGAGGTGGCGTTCAGGCACAGCAGGCGCTTCACGTCGGCGCCGGTTTCGGACAGCATCGCCACCTGCTCGGTGACCATCTGGTCGCGCTGCGACACGCCGACGGTGTCAATCAGCACGGTGTGCTTGTTGCGCAGTTCCTTCAGGGCGATGCGCAGGTCCGCCTCGTCCTTGACCGAGTGCACCATCACGCCGAGGATCTTGCCGTAGATGCGCAGCTGCTCGTGGCCGCCGATACGATAGGCGTCGGTGGTGATTAGGGCCAGCTTTTCCGGGCCGTGGCGCATCACGCAGCGCGCCGCCAGCTTGGCCGTGCTGGTGGTCTTGCCCACGCCGGTCGGGCCGACCAGGGCGAACACGCCGCCCTTGTCGAGGATCTCGTCCTCGTCGGTCATGGAAGTGAGGTTACGTTCGAGCACGGTCTTGATCCAGCGCGCGCTGTCGGCTTCGCTTTTACCGGACGGCATTTTCTCGACCAGGTAACGCGCCAGGTTGGCGGAAAAGCCGGCGGCCAGCATCTGGCGCAGCACGGTGGCCTTTTCCGGCTCGCGCTGCTGGGTGGTGCCCCAGGAGATCGCGGCCAGCTGGGTTTCCATCAGGCCACGCATGGCGCGCACCTCGTTCATCATGGCCGACATCTCGGCGGCGGCGCTGTCCTTGGCGTGGGCGATTGCGGCGGCCATCATCGACTGCATCGCGGCCATGTCGACGTTGTCCTGCTGCGGCTGCGGCGCGCGGCGGTTGGCGTAATTTTCAGGCACGTGCAGGGCCGGCGCCGGCTGAGCCATTTCGCTGCCGTGCGGCGGCGCGGAGATGGAGGCGACGTCGTCGTTGTCCAGCGCGAGGATTTCGACAATGCCGTCGACCGGGCGGTTCGACAGAATGACGGCGTCCGGACCGAGCGCGTCGCGCACTTTGCGCAAGGCTTCACGCGAGGTGGCGGCGGTAAATTTTTTGACATTCATCGATCAAGCTCCTGGGGTCCTGCATCCGGCTCACGCGAGCCACCTCGTTTCTAACAGTGACCATTATTGACGATGCCGCAAAGAAACCATCGAGCGAAAAGGTGGGTGATTGGGGCGCAATTCAAGAGCGAGTTGGCCGGGGCGGCGCATGGAGGGGCGGCTTGACCGAATGTTATACTGTTGCCCAACAAAAATAGCTTAGGGCAGCAGTGATCAAAGTTCGCGGTATAGACAGCATTCGCGCGTTGGCCGCGATATGGGTATTCCTGTCCCACTTGGGGAAGATTCCACTAGAGTCGCACTTGGGAACCGGCCGCATGGTATCGCTGCTGTTGAGCATCTACGGAACCCTGTTCAACGGCACGGCGGCCGTCGTCATCTTCTTCATCATTTCCGGAATTTGCATTCGTCTGGCGTCCCAGGCCGAATCGCTCGAACTCGGTCCGTTCTGGGTGCGCCGTTTCGTCCGCGTCGGCGGTCCGCTGCTTTGCGCCGTAGGTCTCTCGCATTTCGTGTTCGGCAGCACTGACGTGCTCGACGCCGTGCTGTGGTCGCTGTACTGCGAACTAATCTACTATTTTATTTACCCGTTCCTCTGCTCCATGGCTTCGAAAATCGGCTGGCCGCTGATGATTGTGACGTCCCTCATAGCGGCCTGCGCGCTGGTCTCCGTGAAGGATGACCACAACGGCTTCCTGTGGACCTATGGTGTCGGGCTGTCGTGGATTCTCGGTCTGCCGAGCTGGCTGCTGGGGGTCTATGTCGCTGATAACCTTCGTGCACCCGGTTGGATGCCGACGTTTTGGCCGCGGCGGGCCCTCTGGGGGGCCATGTGGTTGGCATCATCGGTAGCGCTGGTTGCGCACTTCCATTCCCCGCTCTCTTACAAATACACCATGATCCCCTTCGGCTTGATGGCGAGTTGGTGGCTGCTGGTGGAATTGCGGGCTGCCGCTAACGAGAAAGAAAACGCGATCCTTACTTGGATAGGTACATGGAGCTATTCCCTGTACCTGTGCCACAAGATCGCGATCGGTTTAATTGTCATGGCCGGGTTCAGTATTGAGAAAGAGCTTCTGGCGTTCGCTGCGGCGCTGATCTTGGGATTGGTTATGTCGTACGCCTTCTTTCGTCTCATCGAGCGCCCGTTCCACGAATTGGCGCGCCGGCTTTCAAAAGGCGCGCCCGTTATTTTCACAACGAGGGTCGCCGCTCAGTAGAGGCTGCAACGTAGCGGCGGATCCGGCAGGCATCGCGCCCGGATACGAGCGGCCGCCGGTCCGCACACCGGCCCCCATCGGCCAGAGTCCGGGCATCACGCCACTCGCGCCTTGCCCCGCCGGAGCGCGTGCCAAGACGCTATCGGCAAGCGCCCTGGTGCGCAACTGAACGGGGCATATCGCGAGGCCATGCTAAACTCATCCCGTATACTTGCTGCCCCTTCAAAAATATGTTTTTATGATCCAGACGCAGCATTTCGGCCCCGTCAGCTATTCATGGCAAGAGCACGCCTAAACAGGGTACGGCTGAGTTCTACGGCGTGCGGATCGTCCACTTTTTCCTTCGCGAAGCGTAAACAGTTCATGCGAATTTCACGCTTTTCCGCTGCATTTGAAAGCGCGAATTTTTCGATCGCAGTGGCAAACGCCGCTCTGTCGTCAAGCGAAAGATCCCACCCGACGCGGCGGCTTTGCAGGTCGCGCCATGGAGTCCGATCGCTTACCAAAATAGGTACCCCTGCAGACAACGCTTCCATGAAGACATGTCCAAAATTCTCGCCGCGGGAGGGAACAAAAAATATGTCGTGCGCGCTAATAGCCTTCCGTACACCGGAATGCGGGACGGGACCGCAATAGGCGACCGAAATATTGGGCGGCAATAGCTTGATCCTCGCCTCGCATTTGCTCCAGTAGCCGGCGTCTTCCTTAGGCCCATAGATATTGAAAGCGACCGGGACCGACACGTCGCGCAGAACTTCCAGCGCGAATTCCAGGTTCTTCATTGGAGAAATACGGGAAAGAAAACAAATATTGATCGGTTCGGCCACGCCACGCTCCTCGCCCTTCAACGGGAAAGTTTCCGATAATTTCTGCAATAAATCCGGCGCAATGATCACATTGTTCGCTACGTGTACATTCTTCACGTTCGGGAAGACCTTCTGGATATCGGCGGCTTCCAACGTGGTCGAGGCATGCCAGTTGGCGGTACTGAACAAGCCAATGCGACGCGCGAGGCGAATGAACGGAGTTTTCTTCCAACGTTTAATTCGCAGTGCGCCATCGGTAAACTCACCTCGCGGCGCGAGAACCACGGCCTTTTTGGCGACGAGGTCGAGCCAACGCAATACCATCGGCAGCAGCGTAAAGCGAGGATCGAAGAAGCTATTCAAATAAAGCACGTCGTACGGTGTGGCAAGAATCAGTTTGAGGAGCACCGGCAACGCTCGCAACGAATTGCTGACGTAATAAACCTGTGCTTTCCCCACGGCGTTCCACGCATTCGCTCGGATGTCCGCGTAAGGTACGTGGTCGCCCAAGTCGCGATCTGTGGTAATTATCCTGAAGTCGAATTCATCACCGAGGTGTTCGACCATATTGCGGATCGTTTGAATGGGTCCGCCTCCCCGAAATCCCGGAAGGTAACAGGAAGTCAAGGTCAGCACGATAGGCTTCATTGGAGTTTGCCTTTCCCGATTGCTGGCGCCGCCATCTTTAAAAGGCGATTCCAAACATCGACAAATGCACTACCCGCAACACTATCTGCGTATCTGCGCTCCACGGTCTCCCTTGCCGCCAGCCCCATTTGTAAGTTGGCCGGCCAGTTACTGCAAAGCTCCGTCAAACGGTTGGCCATCTCTGATGGTGAGTCAAGCGCTACAAGAAAACCGTCTTTTCCTTCTGTGATGATCCCATCCGGACCACCACATCGCGTCGCTACCACAGGCACGCCGCAGGCCATCGCCTCCAGAATAACGACCCCCAAACCCTCTTCATCTGACGCGAGGGCGAACACCGCTGCATTTTGATACAGCGTTACCAGCTCGGCGACCGACGGCCGAGCAACGTGTCGAACCCGATCCTGCAAGCCGAGGAAATTCACCCTCGCCCAATAGCTCGCCGGCGGGGCACTGGATCCCGCAGTGACCAGGTGCACGTGTGGCAGCGCCGAGGACAATATCCGGAACGATTCAAGCAGCAGGCCGACGTTCTTTCGCGGATCGTCAAGCCGACCGACACAAAGGATGTACGGATTGTCCGGCGCAGGTCTCGCCAGCAGGGGGCAGAACAAATCCGCATCGATCCCAGGCGGGGCATAGCGGATATCGACACCATGGCGGTCCTGGTTGATTCGCTGGGAGTATTCGAGCATCCACGGGTTTTCCAGCTGAATCGCGTCAACCGCGCGTAGCGCCTTGTCGTCGAGCTTGTCGCTGACCACGGTCATGGATTTCCGCCACCAGCCGGACAAATTACGAGGCTGGCTATCACGCATGCGGCGCTCCACCTTGACCCGGGTCGCTACCTGCAACGCCACAGGGATACCCAGCCCGACAACGGCATTCGCCCAAGCGGGCGAACCGCTGACCACCTGAATGACATCGCAGTCCGCGAGGACGCCAGCGAGTACTTTGCGAGGCCGGTAGCGTTGGAATTCCAGCTCCCCGCCGATCGCGCCCACGTGGGTAAAATCCATTCCATCCCAAATTCCGGGCTGAGTCGTAGCACCGCGAAAATACGTGGATGGGGATGTCAGGTTCAGGCTGCACTGATCGCGCGACGAGGTAGACAACGACACAAGTTTCAGGTCGTAACCCTCATTCTGCAAGATGACGTTTTTAACAAATCGCGCAACCGAGGGAACGCCCCCGCCCAGCGCAAGGCTTGGTACGACCAAGCCGATTTTTGGACGCTGAATCATAAGGTGCAGGCGCCCTCGAGAGACCGGCGGGCCAGCGCATCGCGCACTTTCTCCAGTACTTCACTCGCCCGGGCCGGTATCGAATACGCTGGCACCGCGCGTGCATGGGCCGCCGCTGCCATTTCAGCGCGCTCGGAGTCGCGTGGCAAATAATGCAAGACTTTGCGTGCCAGCTCGTCCGCGTCGTCCCACATTGCCACCTCAGTTGCCTGGTCGTAAATCCGCGAGGCGTATGGCGTGCGACGATGCAGGAAAAAACAAAATGCGGAGGCTAACTCGTAGGTACGAGTTGTGTCTTCATCCCCCGGTTGCCGCACACCGTCGATCACCACACGCGAATGAACCGGCGCTATTACTATTCTTCCTTTTCGCACCCAATCGCCGTACGCACGACCGTACAATGGCCCCGCATACTGCCAATTCGCCGGAAAAGCGGAACGGTGTTCCTCCCAGCCATTACCGGCCAGGCCGACAGTCAGGCCTTGCGTATTTGCTGCGTTGGCGAAACCCTGCATCAATTCGTGGTACTCGGCACGCCAACTGGCGGCCAACACGACATCAAATTCCGGCGCTTGGTAAGGGGTTGGCCAAAAATGTACATCTGGATCGTAGCCGTGCGGAACGAACTCGCAACGATTCGAATAACCATAGACAGATTGCCACCCCGCTGGATGAAACGGCTTGGTCGAGATGACGAGATCGTAGACTCCCATTGCAGACGCTAGCGCGCGGCCATAAGCATGTGGCGAATAGTCTGGGAACACATTTACGGTCAGTACGCCGCGCTTTTTCACCTTCTCGATGAAGTCGCTTCGAACTCCGTTGCCCTTATAGATGATCAATACGTCCGGTTTCAGGGCGTCTAGCTTGGTGGTGATCTCGCGTTCCAAGTCTTTAATTTGCCAAGGCTTGACCAAGCGATTCAGCGCGCGTAACGGCTTTGAACGGTAAAGCGGAAGGAAGTGGTCTTCGCCTACCTCGTCCATAAACACCTCAGGAATCTGTCCCAGCCCTTCTCGTAAGGATCGGGCAGACGAGCCCTTCCAGGTCGCGCCAACAAACAGAATTTTCATCTTATCCAAATTACGCATCGCAACTTTTTTTCAATTAACCGAGAGACAACCAACAGCTTGGAATGGTCCGCGCCGCACTATTCAACGCCGGCCCAACCGCAACCTTAGCCAGTCGCGGCAAAATTTCGCATACGGCCTGCCAAACTTGAAAATCCCGCCGGCAATTGGCACAGCTTCTATTCGGGCCAAACGTCGCGACCGGATCGCGCCGGGATTGAAGCTTCGCTCTGCACCAATGTGAACAAAACTCGGCCGCCCCACAATCACCGCCACTGTCCATCTTTCTTGACAGGCCACGCGTCGTTTGAAATCGAGTTCCATTACCGTCATTGGAACCGCCTCGCGATAGGGCCCGATATCCCGGCAGAAGGCTGCGCGCTTAAGGTGCGGCTGATCGGAATACGGTCGCTCGTCACAATTACGCGCGATTTCCTGCAAGTCGTTCCGAAAGACTCGGTAGACAGTTCCGTTTTGCAGCGTGCGAACTTCGTGCGGAATATGCGGCGTCAGATCATTAAACTGCACAATTCCGACGCCCGGCTCGGCCTTCAATATCTCGAACGCGTTTGCCATTAGATCCGTGTCGCCGACAAATTCACAGTCATCCTGCACCTGTAAAATCAGCGTCCCCGTCGCGGCCGCGATTGCCTTATTTTGGTTGTTCCCCAGCCCCGCATTGCGGTCTGCCAACAAGTGCATATCAAAGGGCATCGATCGAATCCGGTCCACATGGGCTATCGCGCTCGCGTCGTCGGAAACAATAAACTCGGTGCGACTATTGTCGAGACCGGCTCGATTTCTAAAGGCATCGAAGGCGATTTGCAGCAGGTCCGAACGATTAAATGTAATAAATAGCACCGACAATGAATTTTCCGCTGCAGCCATATCTCGTTCATCCATGACCAAGCCTCGACAAACTCTTCACCTCGTTGAATATGTTGATCCTCAATCCATTCGTGCACGCGAACACAACGGCAAACGTATACACCGCCAACAAGGAGAGATCACCCCAGACTGCCAGCCCCGGCATCAGCGACTTCACTGTAGAAAGTAGAATGGAGAGCACCAAAACAAGAAAAAAGATAAGCAAATTATTGTGTCTATCTGCCGGTAAACTCGACATTTTTCGCATCCATACCAACGTCGCAACCGCAATGGCTATTTGAGTAGTGACGCGGGTAACAGCGGCGCCCTGTACGCCGAACAGTGGTATCAAAATAATCGCCAGTCCGAACAGCAATCCACTGCCGAGGACACTGATATTACGAGCGAATTTTCCATCCGTCTTGGCCTGCACGACCAGGTTTGCGCACCCGCTCGTCAGGCCGAGGGTTCCCAACGCCAGGATGGATACAATATCGGTGCTGGGAAGGTACTTCGTACCAAACAAAAGTCCAATGATGTGAGATGAAAGACAGACGATTAATCCGATCGACAAACCAGCGAGCAAGATCAATAGATTTGTCAGGGTATTGCAGAATTCGTCCAATTTCTCAGCCGCACCCCTGTCCCAATTCAACGCGATCTGTGGCCAGAGTGCGCCAATCAGAAGACTTAATGCTTGATTGACGATTCCGGAAATAGTCAAGGCGATCGAGTAATAGCCGACCGATGCCTCGCCAAGATTTTTCCTAACTAAAGGCAATTCACCCCGCGACCAAAGAAGCGAAGAAATAACCGACGTTACCCAGGAGTTCTTCGCATACTGCCCAATGTGTTTGGAAAGGTCGCGCGAAAGTGGCGCGAATAGGCTCTCAGGAGTTTTGCGCAGGTCAAGTAACAGACACAGCGAGCCAGCGCAATTTGCGCACGCAAGCAATATGATCGTCAACGGTACGCTTGTTCGGATAGACGCGAAAATCAAGCCGAAAAACGTTACGGCTATGAATACCGTGGACGCATAGGCTATCTTTCGATACTGGAACAGGCCCTGGCTGCGTGCGGTCGCGAGAGCGTAGCAAGCCGACGCCCCGCCTAGAAACGCAACGGCAACGATTTCAAAAGGACGATTTTGTCCGCCGAACAAAAGGGTCGCGACACCAGCGAAAACAAAAGAAATTAAGACTACCACCCCAGCGGAGCGGATAAACCAATTGCCAAATACAGAAGTATTACCGTTGTTGGGATGGATCGACTGCGGGAAAAACCGTGTAGCAACCCCCGCGAGTCCGCCAGAGAACAGTAGATAGGTCATATCGCTGAGCCATTGCAAGAAGACCAGCGCACCAAATTTCTCGGGCCCAAGGCAACGTGCCAAAACAACAGCGATTCCCATCCGCCCGATAGTGGCGACTAAGGTCCCGGCGGCATTCCATATAGTATTTCGAAAAAAAGACATTATCGAACAGCAGCAATCTATGTAGAACTATCAGCGTCGACCGGGTCCCGACGGACCTTGGCGACAAAAATAGACGTTGGTTTCATCCGCGAAAACGCAACTTTGACTCAGAAAACGAACGAACTAAAAAAAGGCCTGCAAGAACGAGAATGACCGGCCCCGCGACGTCAAGGAGCCACCATCCATCCGGTCTGATTGCTACAGTAACTCCGACCAAGGCCAAGGGATATAGCGCGAAAGCCTTCTGGTTAATGATCGGCCGGGCGATACATCGATACACACTTAAAACCAAGCCATAGGTAATGGCCGAAAGAACAACGCCGAACCAACCAAAGTTGTAGTAACCGTCAGCAAACACACCAATACCGGTCGAACTGGTCGAAAATCCGTGAACCTTATCGGTGAGCATGGCGCCTTCGCTGGACAGGATCGGCTTATCAGGATAGATGCTCCGCGGCACAAACAGCCATAGCACGTTCTTGAAACTTTCGCTGCCGCGGCCCTCGTTGTACAAGTCAACTGCGGCATGCTGAGACGGAATGTAATTAAGCCGATACCACCACATTGCTTCGGTTTCGCCCGATTGCCCCCCGGTGCGCCTTGATTCGAGATACTCTTGCACCAGCACTCCGCGGTCTATCATTCCGGCCACTCTCATTCCGTCAGTTCCCGAGTCCAAAAGTTGATTGCGACCAAACAGAACCAGTGGGCCAAGCACTACGTAAATGGCGATGGCGATCCCTGCCATCGAGACCAAACTCATTATCCGCCCGCGGGCTATGAACATCCCGAGCCCGGCTGATAAAACCGCCAGCAATACTTCCGTCTTGTTGAACATTAAGATGCTGGTGCCAACCTGGACAACCAGCGCATATTTCAAAAGTTTTCGCAATGACCGATTCATTCTCGGCAAAGAGAACCCAATAAAAAATCCGACCAGCACGAAGTTTTGCAGGGCACGAACGAGGGCAGACGGCGGCATCTTAATCATGCCGAACTCGTAAGGTATAACGAAGAAAAACCTAAACAGCATTCCGACGACAATGAAGAACACTACTACCTTTTCCGTCGAAATCCTTGCCCAGCGTGTGGCACACACACTAGCGGCCCGTGAAACAGCATTAAATCTTGTCGAGATGCAGGTGATACCGGTAATTCCGATACCGATAAAATGGAGTGCTATTAACCACAATCCGGCCCGCGGGTCAGTTGGGTACCAGGCCAGCGAGTATTCGGCAGTTTCATTTGGCCCAAAAACATACAGCAACGGCCCGAATCCGAAGTAAACAGCAGTCGCCAACGCAAAACAAACGATCGGGTCGAGAATCAGCGAAGAGGGATTTCTCACGACACGCACCAAAAACAGATACATCAGGAGCAGAATGCTGGCGCCGCAAAATGGAACAATGACTTCCCAGCCGATCGGTCCAATGGATTGCGACAGGCCGATCGCGATCACGCCCATGAAAATGTGCGCCGAAAAAATTCGCAGTGCAAGTCCGCTATTGTTTCGCTGGCCGGCCATTAATTCTGTTCCAATATTTATAAACGTAATGCGAAGTGGGCCCAAATCGACCAAATTCTTGGTCAATCAAATTGCTTTCTAAGCACTTATTAGGGTCTGAGACGACTGATCAGATAGGATCTTCGACGTCGTTGGTTTTCTTCCGGTGCGCTGCTACGCCATGGCTAGAAGCGCGGCAGCAGCAACTGCAAACAAAAGTGTGAGAAAAAACGCACCACGTTTCGCTCTGTGCGACCACCGATTCTTGCGGTGGACCGATTTCTTATAGACCATTTGATGTGCAGCCCGATGGAATGGATTAGTACTTATATTGGGCATAACGGTACTTCCCGTATTTCGACCCATAGCCATACCCCCCAACGCGAGGTTTCAGGTCATTGAATACAATACCGGTGACGTGTGTCCCTGCCTGTTTGAAGCGCTTCACTGCTTCGGCGATCTCGCCAATATTGCTGACGCCACCGCGAACCACGTTGAAAATCGTGCCCACGTGATTTCCGACAACCAACGCGTCCGAAACGGCCAGCACCGGAGCGGTATCGATCAGGACAATGTCGTACAGCGGCTTGACCGTCGCCAGGAAGTCGGCAAAGTGTTCGTGCGCCAGCAGCTCGGCCGGCCGCGGCGGCAAGACGCCAGTCGAAATGAAGTCCACGTTTTCGATGACGTTGTTGTGAAGCACTTGTTCAAGCTTGAGTTCGCCGACGATCAACTCTGAAAGTCCGCGTGCCCGCTTCAGGCCGAAATATTTTTGTAGATAGCCTTTTCTCAAGTCGGCGTCGACTAGCAGTACTTTTTTCCCGGTCGAGGCGAGCACAGCGGCGAAGTTGACCGAAACGAAGGATTTTCCGACACCCGGGGTAGGACCACTGATCATCACGATGTTGTTTTCCGCACCCAGCATCGAGAACTGAAGCGAAGTACGGAAACTGCGCAAACTCTCGATCGCCAAGTCTTGCGGTTGGTCAGCCGCCAGCACCGAAACGCCCAGCGGATTTTGTTGCATCCGGGTGTACAGCGCCTGTTGCGCCTCACTGTGCGGAATTGCCGCACTGACGGTCAGGCCCAGGATCTGTTCGATTTCGTGAGGGTCGTCAATTCCGCCAAACAGGTTCTTTCGCACGAAGGCACCGATCACACCGACGAACAGGCCGATCAGGAGCGCCATGGAGATGATCACCGAACGCCGCGGACGTATTGGATTCAGAGGTTTTTCAGCGCCATCAAGCAGGCGCGCATTGCCAACCTTGCTCGCCTTGACCAGGCGCAGTTGCTGCGCGCTGTTCAAGAGTGCCGTATAAAGTTCGGTATTGACCTTGACGTCGCGAGTCAGTCGGAATACGTCCTGCTCCACGGATGGGAGCCGCTTGATCTTGCCATTGACCGATGCAATCTCTGCATTCAGGGTGCTGATCTGACTATTCACCGCTTGAACCAATGGATTCGCGTCCTGGAAGCGCGTCATCAGCTCATCGCGTTTCTGCTTCAGTTCGACCAGCTTGGATTGTGCCTGCACCGACTGCTGCAACACAGTCTTGGCCTCTTCCCCCAAATCGATGGTGCCACGAAGGTTACGCAGCTCATTGTATTTGTGTTCCGATTGCTCGAGATTCTCTTTCATTTCCGGAAGCTGCTTGGCTAAAAAAGCCAGCGACTTCTCAGCCTCCTCCGATTTACGGTCCACGTTCTGGCGGATATATTCGCGCCCGATCGCGTTCAGGATGCCGGCAGTTTTTCGTGGATCGCTGCCTTCCAGCGCGATGCCAATGATCCCTGACTGTTTTCCCTTCTCAGAGATTGACAAAGCGCCCTGCAAATTCTCCACGGCCCGCAACATCGGCGAACGCGTCAGATAGAACTGCGCACCAGGTCGTGCGTTCAAGCTGTCGATGCGCACCTCAATCATCCCCGCCGACAACTGCTGTTTGACCAGCACACCGACTTGACCTTGGATATCGCCAAGGCCGTTAGGTGCGGTCAGGCGAAATCGTCCCTCCCCTTCCGCGGTCAACACGAAGCGGACGTCTTCAAGGCTCTCCGGAACATCGAATTGCGTGACGTGAGCTTCCTCGGCGCCCCACACATAGCCTTTTGCCCACCACAGACCCGGCGTCGACAATTCGGGGTTGCGGGCGGCTATCCAACGGCCGACGAACGGAAAATATTTAGGCTGGACATCGATATACAGTTGCGCGTCGTCGACCACGCGCTTGATGACAAGCCGCGAACGCAAAATCTCAATCTCAGCGGTGGCAGCCGTCTTCAGATCGAATACACTCGACAGATCGCCCAGAATGTTTTTCGATGACGATGCGCTATCTTCAACCTGGACAAGAATGTTGGCTTCGTAGATCGGTCGAGACAAAAACGCATATGCTGCGCCGATCAGAGTGACGGCCAGTGCGATCGACACGATCAGCCACCGGTTATCGAACAGCAAATCGAGATACGACGCCAGATTGATTGTGTCATCGTCTTGCTCAGAAGGCGAAGCTGCGGTTAGCGCGTATTGTGAAGCGAGGTCGTTCATTTGTAGGCCAAAAAAAGTGTTCAGTTACTGCCAGAAGGTGCAATGTAGCGGCGGGTTTGCTCGGTCAACTCATGCGCAAAATCTGTTCAGCCCATACCTTCACGCCGGCGTCGATCAAATCAAGTGCGGAACGGAAGCTGTCTATTCCCTCCTTGTAAGGATCCGGGATATCTACCTTTGCCGCCTCGCCCAGGCGAAAGACCTTTCCACGCGCGCCCACATATTGCGTCTCCACATGCCTCTTCTGCTGAAGGTCCATCACAAGAATAAGTTCCGCTTGCGCCACAAGGCTGGGCGAGACCTGTTGCGCACGGTGGGCCGTGATGTCCATCCCTTGCTCCGACATCAACTGAATCGACAACGGATCAGCGGGTTTGCCGATTAGCGCCCCGAGGCCCGCTGAGCGAACCGTCCTGCCGGGCAGCGCAGCCTTGAGCATCGCTTCCGCCATCGGACTGCGGCAGATATTGCCAATGCAAAGAACAAGAATGTTTTGCATTATTTAAGCTGCCCGACAGATGCCGCCGCCCCAGTAGCCGTCGGCAAGATCAGACTGATCACGCGGTTGAAACGCGACAATCCGGAAGCGTCGATAAACACCACGTCGCGCGCATCGAGTTCGAAGTTGTCGGCCAGCGCCAGCGCCACTGGTGAGGCGGCGTCCAGCAGGTACACCTGCGGATCGGTCGCGCCAGCGTTGCGGATCACATACACCTGGCGTGCCGCCGCACTCAATTGATTGATGCCGCCTGCTTCGCCCAGCGCTTCGGCCAGGGTCAGCTTGCCGTTATTCATCGGCAGTGCCTTCGGCGCATTGACCTCGCCCAGCACATACACCTTGTTCTCGTCGCGGCTGCGCACGCGCACCAGGTCGCCGCTGTGCAGCATCACGCTCGACGGATCCACGCCGCGGCGCACCAGCAGCGGCAGATTGATCGGGTATTGCACGCCGCCGCGGGTGACGACGATATTGCTCTGGTCCGAGGTGGCAATGAAGCCGCCGGCGCGGGTGACCGCTTCAAGCAAGGTCATCGGCACATCGTCGATGGCCTGGTTGCCGGGGTTTTTGACTTCGCCGTCGATATAAATCTTCTTGCTGCGGAACGCGAGCACGCGCAGCGTGATGTCGGGCTTCTTGATCGACTTGATCAGCTTCTCGGCAAGCAGATTGCGCGCTTCCAGCTCGGTCAGCCCGGCAAGCTTGATGGCGCCGATGTACGGAAACTGCACCATGCCGCCCTGATCGACGACGAAGGCGGCAGGCGATTGCGCACCCGAACTGCTCAGCGCCTGGGCGCCGGTTGCCGCAATGTTGAGCTCAGGATGGTCCCAGACAAGAATGGACAGCAGATCACCGTTGCCAATCACGTAAGGGCGCGCAGGCCCGGCCAGCGACTCGATTGGAGGCAATGGCAGTTGCGCCTTGGCCGCCTTTTGCGACTGCAGCAGGGACGGAGTAATCGGCAGGATCGTGGGGGTGGGCTGCTGGGCGGCCTCCGGCGCCACTTTCGCATTGAGGCGCATGCCCGGTTCGAGATTTGCGCAAGCGGCAAGGATGAGGGGTAATGCAAAGGCGCCGATACGGCACAGGCGCCGGGAAGTGAAACAGTACATTGATGCTCTCTAAATCAGTCCGGCCAAACATTGCAACCTGCTGGTTTTGGGCAGCTGCAACAGCGTGTTCAATTGGGAAGTGGCAACCTTCGGGATAAATACGTTGGTAGCCATTCAATTTTCCATTCTACAACATGCAGTTCCTTCCAGTCACAAATTTGGTAGCTATTTGTAGGATTAATCCCACGAACATCGCAATAACTTTTAAAACGGTCACGGGCAAGTGCGGACAAGTGGCCGCTAACTGGCTCGTAAAAAACCTTTTCGTGCAATAGTTGCCGTACAGAAAAGTTACCTATGGTCAACAATCGAAACCGGGTGCCATTGTGCCAGATTACGAAGGCGCAATCCTCACGCAATGTAACTTTGAAGAAAGATCGTACCGGAATGCGACACTGCCGAAATGGCGATGCGCCACGTGCCGGCCCGCAGCCGTAGATGCCGTTATGTTAAGAATCTGGGGCGCCGCACCAACGGTATAGGGTCCGCCCTGCAGCTCAGCCAGTCCCCCGCCGATTTTGGCGGTACCAGCGAAGGCTGGCCCCACCGGGCTTCCCAGCGGCGGGAGATCAGCCCTGGCAGAGCGCCAGCGCGTGTTGCCAGTGCGGCATATGGAGATTCAGCGAACGCAGGCGCTCGCCGGACAATTCCGAATTGCGCGGACGCTTCGCCGGCAACGGATATTCCTCCGTGCGGATCGCCGTCACCCGCGGCTTCCTGGCGATCGAAGCGTGCCTGACGATCTCCTCGGTGAAGCCGTGCCACGAGGTCCGGCCCGACGCAGTCAGGTGGTAGATGCCGCCCAGCTCCCCCGCCATCGCCTCGACCACGCCGGACCTGGCATCCAGCCTGGCCACCAGCTGCGCGGTGGTGTCGGCGACCGTGCGGCACCAGGTCGGCGAACCGAACTGGTCGGCGACGATGCGCAGCTCGTCGCGCTCGCCCGCCAGGCGCATCACGGTGAGCAGGAAATTCTTGCCGCGCATGCCGTACACCCAGCTGGTGCGCAGGATCAGGTGCGGCACGCCGGCGGCCTGGATCGCCTGTTCGCCGGCCAGCTTGGTGGCGCCATACGCATTGATCGGGCACGTCGCATCGGTCTCGACATAGGCTGTTTCCTTGGTTCCGTCGAAGACGTAATCGGTGCTGTAGTGGATGATTCCCGCGCCCAGCTTTTTGGCTTCGTCGGCCATCACCGCCGGCGCCTCGCCGTTGATGCGCAGGGCCAGCGCCGGCTCGCTTTCGGCCCGGTCCACCGCGGTGTAGGCGGCCGGGTTGACGATCAGGTGCGGCCGCACCGCGCGAATCACCTCGCGCACCTGGCGCAGGTCGGACAGGTCCATCTGGCTGCGGTCGACGGCGACGACCTCGCCCAGCGCCTGCAGGCTGCGTTCGAGCTCATAGCCGACCTGGCCGTTCTTGCCGGTGAGGAGGATCTTCACGTGCGCCTCAAAAGATCCGCTCGTTCAGCAGGCGCAACAGGTATTCGCCGTAGCCGCTCTTGTGCAGGCGCTGCGCCAGCGCGCGGAGCTGGCCGGCGTCGATATACCCTTTCCGGTACGCGATCTCTTCCGGGCAGGCCACTTTCAGCCCCTGGCGGTGTTCGATCGTCGCGATGAACTGGCTCGCCTCGAGCAGGGAATCGTGGGTGCCGGTGTCGAGCCAGGCCATGCCCCGCCCCATCACCTCGACGTTGAGCTGGCCGCGCTCCATGTAGGCGCGGTTGACGTCGGTAATCTCCAGTTCGCCGCGCGCCGATGGCGTGATCGCGGCGGCGATGTCGGCCACTTGGCCGTCGTAGAAGTACAGGCCGGTGACGGCGTAATGCGATTTCGGCGCCGCCGGCTTTTCCTCGATGCTCACCGCGCTCCCCGCCGCGTCGAACTCGACCACCCCGTAGCGCTGCGGATTGTGCACGTGGTAGGCAAACACCGTCGATCCCGCCGCCTGGCTTGACGCGGCCTGCAAGCGCGCCTCGAGCTCATGGCCGTAGAAGATGTTGTCGCCCAGGATCAGCGCCGATGGCCCGCCGCCGAGGAAATCGCGGCCGATCAGGAAGGCCTGCGCCAGGCCCTCCGGCGCCGCCTGCACCGCATAGCGCAGGCGAAGGCCCCACTGGCTGCCGTCGCCCAGCAGCTCCTCGAAACGCGGCGTGTCGCGCGGCGTGGAAATGATCAGGATGTCCTGGATGCCGGCGAGCATGAGCGTGGTCAGCGGATAGTAGATCATCGGCTTGTCGTACACCGGCAGCAACTGCTTCGACACGGCGAACGTCACCGGATACAGGTGCGTGCCCGATCCGCCGGCCAGGATGATGCCCTTGCGGGCGGGCGCGGACGCGGTCATTGCTTCTCCCCCGCCATGACGTCGTGCAGCCACTGCGGGTTGGCCAGGTACCACTCGACGGTGGCGCGCAGCCCTGCCTCGAAACTGTGCGCCGGCTTCCAGCCCAGTTCGCGCGCGATCTTGCCCGCGTCCACCGCGTAGCGCCGGTCGTGTCCGGCCCGGTCTGCGACGTGGGTGACCAACGCGCGATGGCTGCCGCGCGGGTTCGGGTCGAGTTCGTCGAGCAGGTCGCACAGCGCATGCACCACGGCGAGGTTGGTTTTCTCGTTCCAGCCGCCGACGTTGTAGACCTCCCCTGCCCGGCCGCCGGCCAGCACCGTACGCAGCGCGGCGCAATGGTCGGCCACATACAGCCAGTCGCGCACCTGGGCGCCGTCGCCATACACCGGCACCGGCTGGCCGGCGCGGCAGCGGGTAATCGCCAGCGGGATCAGCTTTTCGGGAAACTGCAGCGGGCCGTAATTGTTCGAGCAGGCGCTGGTCAGCACCGGCAAGCCGTAGGTCTGAAAGTAGGAGCGCACCAGGTGGTCGGCGGCGGCCTTCGAGGCCGAATACGGGCTGTTCGGCGCGTAGCGCGAGGTTTCCGTGAACGGCGCATCGGCAGGGCCGAGCGAACCGTACACTTCGTCGGTGGACACATGCAGGAAGCGAAACGCGGCGCGGTCCGAAGGCGGCATGTCCAGCCAGTAGGCGCGCGCCGATTCGAGCAGGCAGAAGGTGCCGCCGACGTTGGTGTCGATGAACGCGGCCGGTCCGCTGATCGAGCGGTCCACGTGCGTTTCGGCGGCGAAGTGGACGATGGCGCGCGGCCGGTACTGCGCCAGCAGCGCGGCCAGGCGCGCGCTGTCGCCGATGTCGGCCCGGACGAAGATATGGCGCGGATCATGGTCGAGGCTGGCGAGGTTGGCCAGGTTGCCGGCGTAGGTGAGCTTGTCGACATTGACGACCGCTTCATCGCTTTGCGCCAGCCACTCCAGGATGAAATTGGATCCGATAAAACCGGCACCACCAGTAACTAAGATCATGAATTCGGGTCGGAAGAGTCGAAAATGCGAACGTGATCGAATGTTACACGATGTGCAATCGCGCTATCGCTGCGATGGCGAAATGCGAACCGGCAAACACTGGCGCTGCCCGAATCAGGTCGTACCTTATACGCTGTGGAACACGTTATGATTTCTGAGGACGCTTGGAAAACGAAGGGCATGTAGGCTGAGTCGTACCCGAGGCTTCGAGCCTGTTGACGCAGATAAGCCGCATGTCCTTCCCTTTATCGCAGAGTGCGAACAGTATCTGAGGCTGCGAGCCTGTGTTCTTAAGGATGCACGAGATAAAGTCCTAGCGAAATCACCAGCGGATGGGGGAGGCTGCCATGGAAGTAGTCGGAATCGATATCGCAAAGCGTAAATTTGACTTGGCTTGGCTGTCGGGAAAAACGGGCAAGATTCGTAACAAGGCATTTGAAAATTCGCCCGTTGGCTTTCAGGCGCTTTGCGATTGGCTCGTCGAGCAGGGTATTTCGGCGAATGAGTGTCGCGTGGTGATGGAAGCGACCAGCCAGTATTACGAAGCTCTGGCGCATGCCATGTTTGACGCTGGATATTTGGTCAGCGTCGTCAATCCTTTGCAAATTAAAGCTTTTGGCCAATCTGAGATGCGCAGACAAAAGACTGACCGAGCTGATGCCGAGTTGATCGCCCGATTTGGCGAGCAATCCAAGAAGTTGGTCCTCTGGGAGCCTCCCGCGACGGAAGTGCGGGAGTTGCAGCGCCTCATCGCGCGCCTGGAAGCGGTTCAAGGCATGCATGTGCAGGAGCAGAATCGGCGTCACGAAGCGGCGGGCCAAGCGTTGGAATCGGTCGATCGCATATTGCTGACTTTGAAGGAAGAGGAAGCATTATTGACGCAAAAAATCCGCGATCATATCGACCGCCACCCCGGACTGCGGAATCAACAGGAACTCCTACGCAGTATTCCCGGGGTGGGGGAACGGGTTAGCAGTTATTTTCTTGCGTGGCTTCCTGTAGACCGCTTTGATAATATCCGCCAGATGGTGGCGTTCGTAGGACTATCACCGGAACATAATCAGTCCGGCGATTCGGTGCACGGCAAATCACACTTGTGCAAGCTAGGACATGGACGACTACGCAAAATATTGTACTGCCCGGCGATGACCGCGATTCGGTTCAATCCAGCTGCCCAAGCGCTCTACGCGCGACTTCGAGCTGCAGGCAAAGGGGGTAAAGTCGCGTTGGTCGCAGTCATGCGCAAGCTGATCCATTGGATGATGGCGGTACTGAAGAGTAACGCACGCTTCGATCCAAAAATGGCGCTTGCAAAAAATTAGGGACCACAGTATCTGCGCAGGCAGGTACCCATACTGAGCGTGCATGCGTTTCCCTTGCACGCGTACGACGTTTCTTGAGCTGACGCGGCTGGGTGATTGTGTCGGTGTTCTTTACATCTGAAAACCGCGTATTTACTAAGCTTCTGATTCCAAAGGGAAAACAAATTCGGCATAAATCTTGCTTTTTGCTTAACCCTGAGGCGGGCGCTTGCGTCGCGGCCAAAAATCAAGAATCGACACACCCTGGGAGAGACTCATGAACGCATTCAAACCACTGATGCAAGCCGCGGTACTGGCTGCCGCCTGCTGCGCGGCATCGGCGCAGGCAACCGTGATCAGCTATGGTAATTTTTCGAACACTGCCGGTCTCACCATGGTGGGCAGCGCCGGCGTCGTGAACACCGGGGATGGCGCCGTAATGCGGCTGACGCCCGACCAGGGCAGCCGCAGCGGCGCGTTCTACAGCACCAACAGCCTCCAGCTCGGCAGCAACGCCACCTTCAGCACCTCGTTCCAGTTCCGCATGACCCACAGCGGCGGCACCCCGGCCGACGGTTTGGCCTTCGTGCTCGCCGCCGCCCCCACCGGCCTCGGCTCCAGCGGCCAGGGCATGGGTTACCAGGGCGTGAACCACAGCTTCGCGATCGAATTCGATACCTACGACAACGGCTTTTACGACAGCTACAGCAACAACCACGTGGCGGTGAGCGCCAACGGCAGCTACGTTACGTCCAGCCCGGTGTTCCCGTATGGCCAGTCGTACTGCTTCGGAGCCACGCCAGGCTGCATGTCGAACGGCGACCTGTGGACCGTCAACGTCGGCTACGACGGCGCGAACCTGTCGGTGAGCCTGCTCGACCAGGCGGCCGGGACCACGTTCGTGGCGCTGCAGAACTACCAGGTGGACATTGCCTCGATCCTCGGCACCAACCAGGCGTATGCGGGCTTCACTGCCGCCACCGGCGCGCTGAGCGAGAACCACGACATCATCCAGTGGACGTTCGCCGACACCGCGGTGGTGCCGTCGAATGTGCCGGAGCCAGGCACGGCGTGGATCGTGGGGCTGGGACTGGCGGCGCTGGCCGCGCGCAAGCGGGTCGCTGCACGCCGCTCCTGAGCGCGTCCCGCAGCACCGGGGTCTGGTCCTGCGGACCTGACCCCATTTTGACTTGCCAAAAAAAACCGGTGCAGGGTGGCGTCGTCGCGACTCTCAACATGGGGTCAGGTCCGCAGGACCAGACCCCGACGATGCGCGCGGCGCAGCTTATTTCACCGCGTTAGCCCGGCGCCCCCACCAGGCTGGTCACCCGGATCGTCTTCGTTTCCGGAATCTCGCTGTGCGACAGCACCTTCAGCTGCGGCAGCGCGCGGCGCAGGAAACGCGACAGCAGCGCGCGCAGCGGCGCCGGCACCAGCAGCACCGGCGTCAGCCCCATCGCTTCCTGCTGCGCCGCGGCCTGCCCGGCCTGCTGCGCAATCGTGTCGGCCAGCCCCGGCTCGATGCCGGTGCCGTCGCCGCCCGCCCCCATCGCCTGCAGCAACAGCCGCTCGAGGCGGTTGTCCAGGGTCATCACCGACAGCTCGGCCGCGCCCGGGAACAGCTGCTGCACGATGGCCCGGCCCAGCGCGATGCGCACCAGCGCCGTCAGCTCGTTCGGGTCTTGCGTGTGCACCGCGTGCTCGGACAGCGTTTCGATCACCGAATGCATGTCGCGGATGTGCACGCCTTCGATCAGCAGGTTCTGCAGCACCTTCTGCAAGGTCGACAGCGACACGATCTTCGGCACCAGGTCCTCGACCAGCTTCGGCGCGTCCTTGGCGATATGGTCCAGCAAGGCCTGCACTTCCGAGCGGCCCAGCAACTCCGACGCGTGCGTGGTGATCAAATGGTTCAGGTGGGTGGCGACGACCGTGCCGGCGTCCACCACGGTGTAGCCCATGCTCTGCGCTTCGTCGCGCAGGCCGGCGTCGATCCAGGTGGCCGGCAGGCCGAACGCGGGGTCGGTGGTGACCAGGCCCGGCAAGGTGCCGCTGGCCATGCCCGGATTGATCGCCAGGAACTGGCCGTTGAGCGACTCGCCGCTGCCGATCTCGACGCCCTTGAGCAGGATGCGGTAGGCCGACGGCTTCAGTTCCAGGTTGTCGCGGATGTGCACCGGCGGCGCCAGGAAGCCGATTTCCTGCGCAAATTTCTTGCGGATGCCCTTGATGCGCTTGAGCAGTTCGCCGCCCTGCGCCTTGTCCACCAGCGGAATCAGGCGGTAGCCCACTTCCAGTCCCAGCGTATCGACCGGCATGATGTCCTGCCAGCTGGCCTCCTCCTGCTCGGGATTGGCGGCCGGCGCATTGCTTGCCGCCGCCGCGGCCGCCGCCGCCTCTTCGATGGCCGGCGCTTCGCGGCGCTTCTTGTTGATCAGGTAGGCCGAACCGATCAGCAGGCCGCCCAAGAGGATGAACACCAGGTTCGGCATGCCCGGGATCAGGCCCATGCCGCCGATGATGCCGCCGGTGATGTAGAGCACCTGCGGCTTGGCGAACAGCTGGTTGGTCAGCTGGGCGCCGATGTCCTGGTCGGACGCCACGCGCGAGACGACGATACCGGCCGCCACCGAAATGATCAGCGAAGGAATCTGCGCGACCAGGCCGTCGCCGATCGCCAGCAGCGTGTAGGTCTGCAGCGCCTGGGCGAAGCCGAGGTCGTGCTGCAGCAGGCCGACCAGCAGGCCGCCGACGACGTTGATGACGGTGACCATGATGCCGGCCACCGCATCGCCGCGCACGTACTTGCTGGCGCCGTCCATCGCGCCGTAGAACTCGGCTTCCTGGGCCACTTCGGTGCGGCGCGCGCGCGCCACGTCCTCGGCGATCAGGCCGGCGTTCAGGTCGGCGTCGATCGCCATCTGCTTGCCCGGCATCGCGTCGAGCGCGAAACGCGCGCCCACTTCGGCGATCCGGCCGGCGCCCTTTGTGACGACGGTGAAGTTGATGATGGTGAGGATGATGAACACGACGATACCGACCGTGTAATTACCGCCGATCAGGAAGTGGCCGAACGCTTCGATCACCTTGCCGGCCGCCGCGCCGCCGGTGTGGCCCTCGGTCAGCACCACGCGGGTCGAGGCCACGTTGAGCGACAGGCGCAGCATGGTGGACACCAGCAGGATGGTCGGGAAGGCCATGAAGTCGAGTGGCTTGACCGTGTACAGGCTGGTCAAGAGCACGATCACCGACAGCGCTATGTTAAAGCTGAAGAACAGGTCGAGCACGAAGGCCGGCAGCGGCAGGACCATCATCGACAGCAGCAGGATGATGATCAGCGGCGCGGCCAGCGCGCTGCCGCCGCGGCCACCGAGGCCGCTCATCCAGGCGGGAAGTTTGATGCTGGCGTTCATGGCGTTGCTCCGTTATTCGTGTCAGGCTTTTTTTGCGATGCGGGGTTGTGCGGATCGAGCTCGGGCGGCACGGCCAGCCTGGTCGGACGCTCCGGATACTTGCCGCCGCCCTTGCTGAAGGCGCGCAGCTGGAATACGTAGGCCAGCACTTCGGCCACCGCCGAGTACAGCGCCTCGGGAATCTCGTCGTCGATGTCGGTGTGCTGGTGCAGCGCACGGGCCAGCGCCGGCGCCTCGAGCAGCGCGACCTTGTTCTCGCGCGCGATCTCGCGGATCTTCGCCGCCACTTCGTCGGCGCCCTTGGCGACCACGCGCGGCGCGCCACCCTGGCCGTCGGCGTACTTCAGCGCCACCGCGTAGTGGGTCGGGTTGGTGACCACCACGTCGGCGGTCGGCACCGCGGCCATCATGCGGCGGCGCGACATTTCGCGCTGCATCTGGCGGATCCGGCCCTTCATCTGCGGGTTGCCGTCGGACTCCTTGTGTTCCTGGATCATTTCCTGGCGCGTCATCTTGAGCTTGTTGGCGTAATGCCAGACCTGGTAGGGGCCGTCGATGGCGGCGACGAAGCCGAGTCCGCCGACGATGAACAGGAAAGTCGTGCCGAGCAGGCTGACCAAGTGGGCGCTGCCCTCGCCCACCGATTCGACGGCCAGCCCCATCACGGCGTCCTTCTTGCCCATGATGACCAGGTAGGCGACCGCGCCGACGACGACGGTCTTGGCGACCGCCTTCGCCAGCTCGACCAGGGCGTTGGTGGAAAACATGTTGGCAAGGCCGCGCACCGGATTGAGCTTGCCGAAGTTGGGCATGAAGGACTTGGCGGAGAACAGCCAGCCGCCGATCAGCAGCGGCGACGCCAGCGCGACAACCATCACCGCGAAGGCCAGCGGCAGGCAGGTCAGCAGCACGTGGCCGATGTCCACGCCGACCCGGCGGATCAGGACGTCGGCGTCGAACACCTGGGCGCGGTCGAGCGCCAGGCCCGACACCATCACGGCGTTCAGGCTGCGCACCACGCTGCCGCCAGTCATCCACAGGCCGGCGCCGGCGGTCATCAATACTGCAAAGGTTGCCAATTCACGCGACCGGGGCACGTCGCCTTCGGCACGGGCCTGCTCCAGTCGCTTGGCTGACGCGGCTTCGGTCTTTTCTGCGTCGCTGTCTTCTGCCATGTCCACTCCGGTTACGCCCCTTCACACCGAGGGGCGACGATAGCCGACATTATTCGTCATATTGCTCTGGGGCTATCCCCTGAACAGGGGTGCAAAGGGCGGTCTTATCGGGCCGGCCCGGCGCGGCGTTGGGCAAAGCGGCCACGGCAGATGATTGATTTACAAGGACTAATATATAAGTGGCATTATGTCGCGTATATCCGACGCCATCGCGCCTGTCAAATGGGATTCGGCACGCGATTGGCAGAATGTTGCAATTGATTCTGTTTTCGTGGTTATAATACGAAAGCATCAATGAATACCGTGCTTCCAAAATTTTTCGATCACAAGGAATTAAACAAATGAAAAAGATTTTCGCTATCGCCGCCGCCCTGAGCCTGGTTTCGGCTCAAGCTTTCGCCCAGACCGCTGAAGCAACCGTTACCCCAGCACCAGCACCGGTCGCACCGGCTCCGCTGATGTCGGGCACCATCGCTGGCGTGCCAGTCGCTACCGCCATCGTCATCGGCGTGGCCGTTGCTGCAGTTGCAGTGGCCGTTTCGGACAGCAACAGCACCACCACCCACCATTAATTTGGACGGCGCTTCGGCGCCGCAGAGGTAAGAAATCGGCCGATTCGTTCGGCCGTTTTTTATGCCCGCTCCCTTTCCGCCATCGACATGAAGAATCAGCCCTTTTATCGCCGCTTCGGCTTCGCCCTGCACGGCATCGCGTCGGCCTGGCGCAACGAGGCGAGTTTTCGCACCCAGTGCTGCGCCGCGCTGGGCGTCATAGCCGTGCTGGCGTGGCGGCGGCCGCCGCTGCTGTGGTGGGCGCTGCTGCTGGTGCTGTGCGGGATGGTGCTGGCGGCCGAACTGTTCAACAGCGCACTCGAGGCGGCGCTCGACCACCTGCACCCGGAACGCCACGACGCGATCCGCATCGCCAAGGACTGCGCCGCCGGCGCCGTGCTGGTGCTGAGCCTGGCCAGCGCGGCCGTGTTCGCCGCCTTCCTGGCCGAGTCTTTCGCGCTCTGAGCGCAATGCAATGGGGTCCTCGCGCAAGCGGGGACCCCATTTTGCTAAGTGCGCGCCCGCGCCAAGATTCGCGCCAGGCATTCCTGGCACAGGCGCTGCGCCGTCGCGGCATCGGCCGCCTCGGCGTAGCAGCGCAGTTCCGGCGCGTTGCCGGACGGGCGCAGGTGCACGATGTCGCCACTGCCAAACGTGACCCGCAGGCCGTCGGTGGTGTCCACCTGCGTTACCGCGCCCGCCCCCGGCGCCATCACGGCGGCCATGGCGTCGCGGTCTTCCTGTAGCGCGGCGACCAGGGCGACACTTGCGCTGGTGGGAAACTCCTGCAGGCGGTCGCTGTGGGTGAAGCGCGCCGGCAAGCCGCGCGCCAGCTCGGACAGGCGGCAACCGCGCTGGCGCGCCATGGTTAGCAGAGCGAGCATCGGCAGCACCGCGTCGCGCGTGGGCAGCGCCGCCAGGCGCTTGCCGCCCTGGCTGATGTCGCTGCCCAGCAGGAAGCCGCCATTGGCTTCATATCCGGTGACGATGCCGCCCTGCGCCGCCTGCGCCTGCTCCATGCCGGCGATCACATAGGGCGAGCCGATGCGGGTGCGCAGCACCTGGCCGAAGGCGCCGCACTTCTCCACCGCGGTGTTGCTGCTGACCGGAGTGACGACGACATCGGCGTGCAGGAATTGCGCGCACAGGACGCCGACCATGTCGCCGCGAAACCATGCGCCGGTCTCGTCGCCGATCAGCGGGCGGTCGGCGTCGCCGTCGGTCGAGACGATCGCGTCGAACCGGTGCTCGGCGGCCCACTGCCTGCCGCGCGCGACGTCGTCCGCGCCGACCGCTTCGGTATCGATCGGCACGAAGGTGTCGGCGCGGCCGAGCGCCAGCACCTCGGCGCCCAGCGCCGCGAGGATGGCGCGCAGCACGTCGCGCCCGGCGCTGCTGTGCTCGTAGACGGCCACGCGCATGCCGCGCAGGCTGCCCGGCTCGAAGAACCCCGTATAGCGCTCCAGGTAAGCCGCTTGCGCGCGCGGGTCGGGCGCCGGCAGGCTGGCCGGCGCGACCTGGTCGGGGACCGTCAACACCGCGTGCAGCATCGCCTGTTCGTCGGCCTTGCTGATTTCGCCGCTCGCGCTGTAGAACTTCAGGCCGTTGCGGTCGAACGGGATATGGCTGCCGGTCACCACCAGCACAGGCGCGCCCAGCGTGCGGCCGAACGAGGCCAGCGCAGGCGTCGGCAGCGCGCCCGCATACAGCACTTCGACGCCAAGGTCGGCCAGCGCGGCGGCGCAGGCGCCCGCCATCGCCGGGCTGCTCGGACGCAGGTCGTGGCCGATGACGGCGCGCTTGCCCGTCCCCACCGCCTGCCAGAACGCCGCGGTGTAGGCGTAGCACACTTCCGGGGTCATCTGGGCCACCAGGCCCCGCGCGCCGCTGGTGCCGAAGGCCACCCCGGTGCTGCGCATCATGTCGGCGATGTTGATTTTTTTCAAAATGTTCTCCGAGAGGTGGCCGGCCGGTGGCCGGGTTGCCGTTTGCTTAGTACGATCCGCGCCAGGACACGCCGATTTCCTTCGGCCCCGGATTGATCGACAGGAAGGAACCGCGGTTTTCGCGCTGCGACTGCCACAGCCAGCTGCCGATCGCATAGCCGACCAGGCCGCCGGCCACGGTATCGGAGACGAAGTGCTGGCGCGCCGCCACCCTGCCCGCCGAACTGAGCGCGGCCAGGCCGTACAGCCACGGCGCATCGTATTCCTGGGCGAACGGCGTGACGGCGGCAAACGCCACCGCGCTGTGGCCGGACGGGAACGATGCCTCCGAACGCTTGCCGCCGGTGTGCGCCCACGATCCCAGCTCTTCGCCGGGACGGGCGCGGCCGACGGCGTACTTGCCCACCGTCGTCACGCCGATGGCGCCGGCCACCGACTCGAGCGAGATCAGGCCGATGTTCTGCGCGCGCTGGTCGCCGAACGCGAACGCGGCGCCGGCGGCGCCCACCAGCGCGATCGGCGCAGCCTTGCCGAAATTGCCCCAGCCGCGCATCACGGCGTTTTCCTGGTGCCGCTTGACGAAGCGGTCGGCCGGCTTGTCCAGCGCCGCGCTGGCCAGCACCGCGCCGGTCCCCAGCGCGCCGCCCTTGATCCACACGGGCAGGGTCGGCGACGAAGCGGCGGCCTGGTCCAGGCGCAGGCGAAATACCGGCCACGGGCTGCTCAGCGGCTTCGGGTCCATGTACAGCGCGGCGAGCGCCTGCTCGTCGGGACGCTCGCCCAGGTTGCCCAGGCCGTCGGCGATCGACATGTCGCGGCGCGGCTTTTCGATCATCTCGTACAGGTCGCCCGGCGTGGCCACCAGCTGGCCGACGTCGCGCGTCCATGGCGAGACCGCGAGCATGGCGCTGGCCTGGGTGTCCGCCAGCAGCATGCTGTTGAGCGAGATGTTCAGGAACACGCCCTTGTCGTTGTAGGGATTGGCCGGCGAGCCCGGATTGGTGATGTCCTTGCCGTTGGTCCTGGTGTACCAGGCGCCCAGTTCGATGCCCGACAGGAAGCGGCGCTTGAATTCCATCCGCACGCCCGCGTCCCTGGCCAGGAAGCGCCCGGCGCGCGCGGTGACGGTGATGTCCGACGGCAGGCGGTAATGCAGGGCGCCGAGGGCGGTGACGGTGCGATAGTCGCGCGCGTCGAACCAGCCGCGCACGCCGCGCTGCTGCAGCGCGTCGACCGTCAGGTCGGCGGCCCAGCGCGCGTCGTTCGGCGCATACAACAGTTGGCCGCCGGCGCCGCGGTACATCTCTTCGTAAAAGCCGCCGGACAGCCGGCCGTACCAGTTCGGCGCCGGCATCGCGTACTGGTTGAGCATCAGCTTGTTGAGCTTGATCCGCGAACCGCGCTTGTACTCGGCAATGTCGGTGCGCACGTGCGGCAGCAGGCTGTTCGACGGCTGGGTCACGCCGGAGACGGTTTCGATCACCTTGGCGGTCAGGCCGCCGTTCAGGTACAGGCCGGTCGCCAGGCGCCGGTCGTAATTGGCGGCCGCGTCCACTTCGTAGCGCAGCGCGCCGCTCGGATCGTTGAAGAACAGGCCCAGCTTGGGCGCGATGCGCATGCGGTTGCTCTCGCGGTCTTCCGAGCGCAGCTGGATGGCGTTGCCGTCGTGGCCGACATCGACGCCGATCGGCACGTCCTCGTTCAGGCCGGCCAGCATGCCGGGCTGGTCGGCGGTGGCGAGCCGGTCGTCCGGCGTGCCCTGGCGCACCAGCACGGTCTTCAGGAATGCCTCGCGGTCGATCGTGCCGCCCAGGTAGTAGCTGAGCGCATACAGATCCTGGAATTCGTAGGTGGCGACCGGCTGCTCGTTCTTGGTATAGGTGATGTGCAGGCCGCGCGTGCCGGCCGGCGCGAACGCCAGCGCCGTGCGGCTGGCGCGCCCGACCGCGCGCCCCAGGTTGGAGATGCGGTTATTGGTCAGCGTCATCTTGAGGATGCCGCCGTCGAGCTCGACCCGGATGTTCTTGAAGTCCTGCCGCGCCAGCGCCTGCACCAGCGCGGCGCCCGGCTTGCCGTCCTTCTGCCACGCGGCCATCGAGGCGCGCGGCGGCGCGTCCTTCTGTTCGAATGCCTTGGGCTCGCGCAGTTTCGGCAGGAATTCGCGCTGGGCGAACGGAATCGAGACGTAGGCGTTGGCGCTGAAATGGTCGCTGTGGCGGGCAATCTGGGCGCCCAGCCAGCCGCGGTGATATTCCAGGCCCACCACCGGGCCGGCCTTGCGCTGGCCGGCGAAGGTTTGCCCGGCGCGGAAATCGCGCGCGTAATCGATGGCGTCGTATTCGGCCACCACCGACCAGTTTGGTGCTTGCGCCGGGGTCCAGCGCGCGCCGGCGAACACGCCGTCCGGCCGCCGCCGCCCGACACCGGCGGAGAGCTCCAGGTTCTTCGCCGCGCCGAAAGTCTTCGTGGCCACCACGTACTGGCCCTTGAACAGCTCGGTGCCCTGCAGGTCGGTCGCCCCGACCGCCACTTGCGGCAGCCAGGCCGTCTCGCTCCACAGGCGCACCTTGGCGTCGAACACCTTGTCCTTGAACCGTCCGTAATTGCTGCCGTACTGGCCCGGCACGCTGGAAAAGCCGGCGACGCCGCTGATCGACACGTAGCGCGCGCCGACCTGGAGGAAAGGAAGGATGGTGGCGCTGGTCCAGATCGCGCCGTAAGGATTGTCGTAACTGTAGCCCGTGCTGAAGGTGCCGTCCTGTTCGACCGAGGCGTTGGGCATATTGATGTAGCCCGACTGGCCGTTCAGGCTGGGGGTGGCGGCGCCGGCTTGGGCGGCGCCGAACACCACACAGCCGCACCACGTGATTTTGATGGTATTGCGCAGGAACGTAAGCAAGGAATTGGTCCAGATTGTCAGCGCCCTCGCCCGCCGCTGGCGGCAGGAGACGGCAGGTGGGGGCCGCGACTTGGCGGGGCCGGAAAGTGCGTTATTCTAGCAGCAATGTTTGCGCCCGCACTCCGCTCGGCAGTGCGGGCCCGTTCCTGGACGACGTCAAGCTTGTGGAGGCCGCATGCAGCAAGCTTATTCGGCTTCCTGGTACCGGTCCGCGTGGGCGATCCCGCGCTCGGAGGCCATGCGCCGGGCGCCGCTGCGCACCGAAACGGACGGCGCGGGCGCCTTGGGGATCATCGGAATGATGTTGCCGTGCCGGGCCGGCAGCGCGGCGCCGGCGTCCTCCTTGATTGCGGCCTTCTGCTTGCGCACGCGGCTCGACGAGGCGACCAGGAAGTAGCACGTCAGGTAGATCATGAAGCTGAACAGGCCGCACAGGGCCAGTGCGCTGTTACGGCTGGCAAACTGCACCGAAAACGCCGCCGGGATCGCCGCGATCGTCCACGAGATCGGCGACACCGACGCGTTGCGCAGGTCGGCGCGGGCGTTCGGGAACAGACGCGCCGACACGGCGACGTTGATCAGGCTGTGCAGATGGTGGCTGTCCGGCTGGCCGGGATGGGTCCTGGCCCACACGCGGCGCGCAATGGTAAACACGGTTTCGAAGATCGGATAGGCGCAGGCCAGCAGCGGGGCCCAGGCGGAGACGCCGGGGTTGCGGTAGGCCAGCGTGACGGCCAGCCAGGCCAGGATGAAGCCGAGCAGGTAGGCGCCGCCGTCGCCGAGGAACAGCTTGCCGAACGGGAAGTTCACCATCAGGAAGCCGACGGTGACGGCGCCGACGATGAAGCACAGCTTTGCCAGCTCGACGTCGCCGCAGTTTTGCGCGATCAGGCCCAGGGCCACCAGGCAGATGGTGACGGTGCCGCCGGCTAGGCCGTTGAAGCCGTCGATGATGTTGACCGAATTGGCCACGCCGCCGACCGCAAAGGCGGTAAACAGCACCGAGAACGGCACCCAGGCCAGGGCGAAATCGACGCCGACGATACCGGTATGGGTGACGCTGGCGCCGGTCAGCGCCCAGGCCAGCATGCCGCTGGCCATGGTGGCGACCAGCCGGGTGCGCACCGAGACGCGCTTAGTCAGGTCTTCGGCCACGCCGAAACAAAAAGCCGGCAGGCCGGCGATCAGGATCGGGCCGAACACATCCTGCAGGGCGTCGTCGGACGCCAGCCAGGCAATCATCAGGCCGAGGAAAATCGCGACGCCGCCGATACGGGGGGTCGGTTCGATGTGGAATTTCTGTACGCCCGCGGTGCCGTCGAGCGTGAATTTGCCATGCCAGCGCGTCGTCACTACCAGGCCGATCGAACAGAGGAACGCCCCAAGCAATCCCAACACCCAACCGATATTTTCAGACGAAGACAGGTTCATAAACAACTTCAGGGCCAAGTTAAGCTTTCGTATTTTTTAAAACAGCTACAAGGCGAGATTTTAACATGAAGCAATTTGCCCACCCAAACATTAAGGCAATTGAAACAGGGTTTTGTGGCGCGCAGCATACTAAACACCACATTACAAATTGTGACAATTTCCCTAAAGATTCAGACAATTACCCCCTCGGTTGTGCGAAGCAACTAAATGGAGCGCTGTCCACTTGCTGAAACGACAAATCTTGTTCTCAGCTTGGAACGGTTATTCCCGCGCAGGGCAAAATACGATCGCCAGGCACCAGATATCGACCGGGGGGCACGGCACAATTACGCCCGCCGGACGAGCGCGCCAGGCGAGCTCGGCGGCGATCCGGCGAACACGCACCGGCGGCGTGCGGGTAGCTTTCGATACGACGCGGTTACGCAGTCAGTGTGCACGATGCGTCCGCATCGACCTTCGGGAAGGTGTCGATAATCTTTCTTAGGTTTGAAAGATACCGTACAGCCGCATCACCGCCCTCTTCCGGCGCCCAGGGCGCCAGCTCCTTCGCAGCATCCGGCCTGAACGGCCCCGCCTTCAGCTCGAGCAAAACCGCACCCGGTGTCAGTGCAACGATCGTGTGCCAAGTGCCCGGCGGCAGATCGGCGCCGGTATTGCCGCCGAACTTTTCCGACCCCAGCTTGATGACCTTCTGGACACCCCCGTCATCATCGAACAACACCAAACCGAACTGCCCCTTGATCGCGATGAGAGTTTCCGCTTTGGGATCGAGTGAATGACGGTGCGGACGGATGTAACTCTCAGGTTCAATTGCGTTCAGAAAGCGCTGGGACGGATCAAGATAATCTTGATGGATATTGTGGTGCTGCCTTGTCCTTGGCGACTTCCGCGCCTGGTTGATAAGGCCGCTCAGTAGCTCCGGCGAAAATACTGTGATGTTCATTTTTCTGACCTAATGCGCAAACAATTTTTGACACCGCGGCCTCCGCGGAAAACATCTTAGCGGCAAGTCGAGTGCATCGGATTTGAATTTCCGGCTCCTTTTCGATTTGCTCGACTAATTGTTCAGCCAAGGCCGCGAAATGAGCGGGATCACCACCGGTATAGGCCGATCCAATGCGCTCGCCGTTGATCAAACCAATCAGATCGTTCCCTGGGTTGATACACGCCAGCACTGGGAGCGCAGACTGCATATACGACAGGAATTTCCCGGGAATATTATGGCTTTTATGCCGCGGATCGAGCGCAACCAGACCAACATGGCATTGCGCATACAGACCCGGAATTTCGTCTGGATCAATTTCGTCGGCAAATACGACATTGTCGAGTTCACGCTGCACTGCCACACCGCGCAAACGCGCAACATCGCTGCCCCGGCCGACGAACAGAAAACCGATATCGGCACGTTCTTGCAAGCGCTCCGCCAACTCGAGCAATACGTCGACGCCTTGCGCCACTCCCATATTGCCGGCATATACGAAAATCTTCCGGCCCTTCAACGCGGTGTCGGACACATTAATGCTGCAACCGGCATCCGCGCCCTCCGCCAACCAATTGTGCAGCACCTCGAGGCGCTGCACCGAACGATCGCCGACGTTCGCGAAATAATCGAGATTACCCGGGCTCTGTACGCCGATTATGTCGGCCACGGAATACTGATAATTCGCGACAGCCTTGAAAAATCGATACGGCAGCCCGCGCCCCATTAATCCCATGTCGACGGCCCATTCGGGAAAGATATCCCGAATGATCAGGTAACTCGGACAAGCGCTGGTAGTCTTGAGCATCTTGACGAGCGGGCCGAGAAAAATCGACGGCGAATACCACGTTACCCCATCGAAGCGCTGGCCGGCCAGCGGCGACCTGCGCAAATTACGCAGCATGGCAAACGGCATCAGCAGTTCACCGATGGTGCGGCGCAAATAGCCGACATCTTTGGTTTTCGGCGTGCGCAAGCGGAGCACCTGCACCCCATCGATAGATTCGAGCTGCCAATCCTTCTGAAGGTCGGGTGACGCGATCATTGCGGTCACTTCGTGCCCCTGACGCACCAGTTCCCGCGCCAGGTCGCGCAGCTGTACGGCGCCTGACGAACGCAGCGGCGGAAATACGTCCGCAACTAGGGCAATACGCATGACGGCGCGGCCTCCGAAAGCTTCAGCCGGACCGCCTGCAAGACGGCGCAGCGCTTCGCAGCTGGGGAAAAAGATACAAAATTCGACTGCATTTGCATCTGCTTACACTGGCTTGGACCAAACGGTCCGGTTGACATAATCGATGTAGCTCAGCACGATGCGCAGCACTTTTTTCGAGACCGCGCCGCCTTCGTAATCGAGTACCGGCGGCATCACTTGCCTGGTTCTATCGTATTGCGAGGTGATCACGCGTACCGCGTCAAGCACGCTGGCTTTCTTCAGTCCGCTCATGATCAAGGTACCCGCATCCATTCCTTCGGGGCGCTCGTGGGCGTTGCGGATCGTAATAGCAGGCAAGTTGAGCAGCGAGCTTTCTTCGGTAATCGTGCCGCTGTCGGAGATCACGCACAATGCTTCCTGCTGCAGCTTGATGTAATCGCAGAAGCCAAATGGCTTGAGGAATTGAATGTGTGCGTTCAGCTCGCCCAACTCCAGCGCGTCCAGACGCTTCTTGGTGCGCGGGTGCGTCGATACGATCACGGGCACGTCGTACTGCTCGGCCAGTGCATTGAGCGTTTCGATCATGTCGACCAGATTCTCGGGGCTGTCGACATTCTCCTCGCGGTGTGCGCTGACAATGAAAAATTTGTCCGTCTTCAGGCCCATTCGCTCCAGCACATCGGACTTGGCGATTTTGTCCTTGTAGAACTGCAGCACTTCATGCATGTGCGAGCCGGTCTTGATAATCGTTTCCGACGGAATGCCTTCCGCGATCAGGTAACGGCGCGCGTGCTCCGTGAGCACCATGTTGATGTCGCTCAGATGGTCAAGCACCTTGCGGTTCAGCTCTTCCGGAACGCGCTGGTCGAAGCAGCGGTTGCCGGCTTCCATGTGAAAGACTGGGATCTTGCGCCGTTTTGCCGCCAGCACTGCCAGGCAGGAATTGGTATCGCCGTAGAGCATCAATGCGTCCGGCTTCTCCAGTTCCATCACGGCGTCGGCCTTTTCGATCACACGAGCGATGGTCTGCGCGACGTTGTCGCCCACGGCTTCCAGGAAGTGATCCGGCTTACGAATGCCCAGATCGTCGAAAAAAACCTGGTTCAGTTCGAAATCGTAATTCTGGCCGGTATGCACCAGCACGTGCTCGGTGTGCTCATCGAACTCCGCGATGACGCGGCTCATTTTGATCAGCTCGGGGCGCGTCCCGACGATGGTCATGACCTTACGCATTTAATTCTTCCTTGATGTAGTCGAGGTTCAACAGCAGCTGTTTGATCTGTTCGACATTCAGGCGATGCGTGTTGTGCGAGGTGTAGTCGTCGAGCTCGGAGATTTCCTTTTCGCCTTCGCTAAAATATTTCGCGTAGTTGAGGTCGCGATTGTCCGCAGGAATGCGGTAGTAGCCGCCCATGTCGGTGGCGTGAGCCATTTCCTCGCGCGAAATCAGCGATTCGTACAATTTCTCGCCGTGGCGGGTACCGATAATCTTGACTTCGCCTTCCTTGCTGAAGAGCTCCTTGACCGCCTGGGCCAGATCGGCCACCGTCGAGGCAGGCGCCTTCTGAACGAAAATATCGCCCTGTTTGCCGTGCTCGTATGCGTACAGCACCAGGTCGACGGAGTCTTCCAGCGACATCAGGAAGCGGGTCATGTTCGGGTCGGTCACCGTCAAGGGCTTGCCTTCACGCAGCTGGTTGACAAACAGTGGAATGACCGAGCCGCGCGACGCCATCACGTTGCCGTAACGCGTAGCGCAAAACACCGTCTCGCCTTCCAACTGCATGCGCGACTTGGAGACCATCAGCTTTTCCGCCATCGCCTTCGAGATACCCATCGCATTGATCGGATACACAGCCTTGTCGGTGCTGAGCACGACTACGCGTTTGACGCCGTTCGCGGTGGCGGCGTTCATGACGTTCTCGGTGCCGAGCACATTGGTACGCACCGCCTCCATCGGATAGAACTCGCACGAAGGGACCTGCTTCAACGCCGCTGCGTGGAATACATAATCGACGCCCTTCATCGCCTGATGCACGCTCGCATAGTCGCGCACGTCGCCGATGTAGAACTTCAGCTTGCTGTTGTTCATTGCAATGCGCATCTCTTCCTGCTTCTTTTCGTCGCGGCTAAAGATGCGGATTTCGCGCACATCCGTTTTCAAAAAGCGCTTCAGCACCGTGTTACCGAACGAGCCGGTGCCGCCGGTGATCATCAAAACTTTATTAGCAAACATAGCTATTCCTACCTTATTTAAATTTGAACATCTTTTCAACGAGCGCGGGCCAGCTCGGCGGGGCGTACCCCGTTGCTTCCTTAAAGCGGTCAGCATTCAAGGAACGGTCCAGTACGAACTGGTCTTGCGGCACGATTTCGATATCCTTCTGATACACAGCAGCCACCAGCTTGAGCAATTCGAACTTGGAAATCGGATCGGCGGCGACGTGGTACAAGCCGTGCAGTTCCGGCCGCGGCAACACGACGTCGCGGATAATGTGCGCCAGCTCGATGGTCGGAAAACCCGAGAAGATCGCTTTGGTGAATCCGTTTACGGTACCGCTCTGCGACAGGAACCAGCCGACCAGTCCATTTGCGCTGCCGAGCTCGTGGCCGATGATCGACGTGCGCAGCGTGACGGCGTGCGGATAGTCCACTTCGCCAAGGTATTTCGAACGGCCATACAAGTCTTCGGCGTCGGATGGATCCGATTCACGATAATTTCCCTTGGTTCCGGCGAACACGCAATCGGTGCTGACGTGCACGAGACGTGCGCCAACGATTTCGCACAGTCGCGCCAAACGGTGTGGCAACAGCGCATTGATGGGAATCGCTTGGAGCGGGTCGTTCGCGACGGCCAGTTGCTTGATGAGGCCGATGCAATTGATAACCACTTGCGGCTTCACCTTCGCGAACAGCAACGCCAGCGAATCGGCGTTATCGACATCGGTGCCGACCACGATGTTCTTCGCCAGCTCTGGGCCGAATGCGCTACGCACCGCGCCGCTGCGCGCCGAACCAAACACCTCATGTTCGGGCGACTCGGAAAACAGCCTGAACACGGCATTGCCCAGCATGCCGGAAACGCCTAAAACCAAAACTTTCATCGTCATTCCCTATACAAAAAATAATCTTTTACAAATCTGGCTCAGCAAGAAGCCGGAAACACTCGCCGTCAGCGACCTTGGCGAAATATTCTTACCCGGCGCTACTCGGAATAAAACGCACGCCAGGAAGGAACCAAGGCATCGAGCGAATGCATCGACTCCGCCCACTGCCGGATCCGTTGCGATCGGGCTTGATACTCGGCGGGTGACCAGTTGGCGACCTGGTTCAGCGCCGCACTGATTGCCCCTGCCCCCGTGCCGCAAAGGACCCCGCCGCTGTCGGCGATGTCGAATAGGCCGGTATATGGCGTCGTGACAACGGGCCGCGCCAGCAAAGCCGCTTCGATATTCACCAGCCCGGGGGCCTCCGAGTACGAGGGCAAACAAAACACATAGCAGCTCGCGTACAGCGCCGGGCGCAGATCGCCATATACCGGACTTTCAACCAGTACCCGGTCTCGCACTCCGGCCGCGGCAATAGCATTACTTATCGCGTCCATGAAGGCCACGTCACTGCTGGGCCCGACCAGGCGCAAGCGCCATTCCGGAGCCAGCCGCGATTGCGCAAATCCTTCTATCAGGTCGAGCACGCCCTTCCTCGGGTCGAGGCGGCCGACAAACAAAATGTCCTTGAACTTGCCGGCGCCGGCGCCAGCGCCAGCGCCGGCATCATTGTCGCGCCAGGAGAAAAAAATCGGATCGATGATATGCGGAATCAGATTGACCTTTTTCGCCAGCCAGGGATTGCGCAGAAACTCGAGGCGCTCGTTCTCGCTGGACACGTGCACCTTATACGCTGACCGCAAAATCGCTTTTCCGACTATCGACTGGTAGAGCTGTTTCTTCAGGCGCTTCGCGAACGAGTCCGCACGCAGTATTGTCGACAGCAACTGGCCATGCGTCGTGACCACATATTTCGTTCCGCTCAGTTTGCAGCAGAGACAAATGGCAATAAAAGAAAGATTCCACAGGCCATGCACGTGCACGAAATCATATTCGTGCGCGAGGATCGCGCGGAAAAATGCCAACTTCCTGCCGAGACTGGCGAAAAAACCCGCGCCCTTAAGGTGACGAACCATACCGGTATCGGAAGCCGAGGCATCCGCCTTCATGGCGGTCGCAGCGAAGCCGACTGTATAGCCCATCGATTCCTGTAGCACCGCCAGTGACTTCACCGCCGCCGGCAGCCCACCACCCGCGCCTGCCAGCGATTCGATCACATGAATAATTTTCATTTTCGCCAACCTGCGTTACCCCAATAAAATGCTTGCCAGAACTACCGTGCTCACTTGATCCGATAGTAGCGGAACATCGAAAACAGCGTGCCTGCCACGCGCTTCAGGTTTCTCAACGAAAGCGCATGCGCGCCTCCGAACCGAAGCGAATCGACCAGACGATTGACTGAAGTCCCGTAGCGGCCAGAGCGTAGATGCAGACAGGCCGAATACACATACGCGGCAGCCATGGCCTTGGTTCGGCTCAGCCCAGGCGTTGCCATCATCTTCTCGAACAGGTCCGCCATCGAGGCGATGGACTCATCGGACTTCTGAATGCTCGACTGCGCAAAAGTCTGCGAACCGGTATGTACCCGGAAACCGGCCAATTCCTCGTCGACCCGGATGAATTTTGCCCGGGCGCCGATGCGGATCCAGAAGTCATAATCCGGAATCTGCCGCAACTCGGTATTCCAGCCTCCGCTCGACTCAAACAGGCTGCGGCTGAATATGGCGCCAGGGCCGATCGGACAATTGAAATTGTGCACCATATCTGCGTAGCCAAGAAAAACCGTGTTCTTGGTCTTGATCGTGGCGCCGTTCTGATCGATCAAGCGGTAGGCGCCGAAAATCACGGAATCCTGGCCGTCATACTCCTCAACCAGGCGTTCTATCGCACGCGGGTCGAGCAGGTCGTCCGAACTGAGATAGGCCAGCAGTTCACCATTCGACATGCGCCAGCCCTTGTTGAGCGTGCGCGCCTGCCCCATGTTCTCGTGGCGCTCCCAGCGCAGTTGTCCGTCGTATTTCTTCAGGACTTCCGGGGTGCGATCGGACGAGCCGTCGTCAAGGACGATATATTCCAGATTGGGATAAGTCTGGGCCAATACGCTTTGAATCGTCGCGTCGAGATATTCGGCTTGATTGTAAGCCGGCGTGATAATGGATACGAGCGGATATTGTCGGGTAGTCATTATATCAAGTCAATGGGGATCGGCGCGCAAGCGCACCGACCCAGCTACGGTCCTCCTCGGATGCGAGGAAAAACCAGGTAAAACAATAAATAACCAGGCAAGAACCGACGAAAATCAATGCTTTCACCAATTCATTTGCCAACGTGCCGGCAAGAAACGAGATGACGACCAGAGCACACAGGGTCGAAAGCCTTCCAAAGTCCATCCTTTCCTTGCCGACAATGCGCCCGGCGATCGCAAAAAAGACGCCGGTGTCGATTACCATTCGCAGCAACCAGGCGACGGCGGCGCCGATTATGCCGAAATTAACGGAAAGAAACCATAAAACAATCGCAAATGGCACGAATTCGAGCACGTGCACGATTGCAGTGATCCTGGACTTACCTGCACTCTGAATCAATACGAAGGGAATATGCGCCAGACAATTTACAAGTATTCCGAACGAAAAGATCTGCATCGCGACATAACTGTGTTGCGCAAAGACCGGACCCACCCACACCTGCAGGATTTCATGGGCAAACAGCGCCAATGCCAAGGTGATCGGATACAGTGTCAGGAAAAGCACCATCACCGATTTTCGGAACAACTTCCCGGCGTTCGTGCTTCGCGCTGCAATTTCGACTGCAAACTTTGGAAAAATCACCGCAGTCAGGGCGCTCGGAATGATCCACAGTTTGGTGATCATTTCATTCGGCGTTACGTAATACGCCACCGCCGCGGCCGAGATTGTAATCCCGATCAAAAAACGATCCAGGTAGCCCATCAACGGGCTCACGATATTGCTGACCGTCATCCAGCCGCCGGAGGACATCAATTCCTTGATCGCGCCTCCATTAAACTTCCGGTCCGAAAGGCACCCGGGTATTTGCAGGTAAGCGTAATACCCGTGCACCACACAAGCGACCACCCTGCCAACCGTGAGCACCAGCGTGACAAACACCAGATCATTCTTGATCCAGAGCACAGCGACCAATGGTCCCAAAAAGGTGAAAATTCCCATAGGGAGACGGATCAAATTAATGATCTTGAACGCCGACCTGGCTTCAAGGATGCCGCGCAAGCCCGAGGTCAGCACGATGAAGGGCATGGCGATGGCCATGACCCGAATCGATCCGATCACTTCTCGCAAGTCACCATGGAACGAAATGCGCTGCGCACCCCACGACGCGCCAACCCACATCAACACCCCCGCTACCACGCCCAGTCCGCTCAGCACGAGTACGCTGGAGTACACCAGCGTAGGAATCTCGCGCTCGCGCTTTTCGGCGATGAACACCGACAGTTGCTGCGTGAGCGCACGCCCCAGTCCGAGGTCGAATAGGCCAAAATAACTCACCACCGCCCAGATCAGGGTCAACACGCCGAAGCGCGCATCGCCCAAATTATGGATGAGCATCGGCATTGCCCCAAGCGCAACCAGCAGCGGCAGACCAAGTCCTGCGAGGTTATATACCGTGTTTTTAACTACCATAGGACCGCACTATCATCCATTCATCTCGTGATACAACCGGAACACCCGGCCTAAGCCGCGAAAACAACCTTATTCCATCCATTGTTCCTGCGCCTGGCCTGGCAAAACAAAATCAAGACGGGTGCCATTGCGAATCACCAAATTATAAAAAATCAATACCGCAAGACCGATCAGCACAGCCTTTATCACATAACTCTGTGTGGTACGGAACGCCGCCGCTGCAATAAAGGGCATCAGGCATAAGAAAAACTCGAATCCCCGCAAGCCGACGGTAGGTACCCAATAGAGAAATGCGTAATACAGCAAGCCGATGCACGCCAATCGGAAACTATAAATTTCGAACTGGGTCGCTTCCTCGTCGGGCACCACCAGCGCATAGATCGCCAACATGACCAGGCTGGCCGCGAAATAAACCGTCAGATAATTTGTGGACGACACGATGTTTCCGACAGCTTCGGAATAGACGGAGATCCGGGGATCAACGCCCCCGATCGCAAACATAAACTTCAAAAACTGCGGAGTACCCGACACGAGCAAACCAACCGCGCTTCCCGCAACGCAAAATTTAAAAATCTTTGCAGAACTGGCTTGAATGAACGGAAAAACAAAATACACTGCGCCGACCAACGTCGATTTATGGAAGAATACCGCGGCCATAAAAAATATTGCACTGCGCCACATTTCTCTGCGACTGCCGTGAAGCACCGCCAACCAATAAAACGCAATCGCCAAACCGATCCGAATCTGCGTCATCTCCTGCACGTACCATGCATAGGTCGCGTACACCATCAGCGCAACGCCAAAGTGGCTGGCGTGGGAGCGCAGGATAAACAATTTCATAAACAGCGCCAGCGACGAATAGAACGCCACCACCCACGGCCCGCCCACTTTGTAAAACAGCGCAAAGAAAATATTCGAAATGATTACATAACTTGTTTCGAAATTCAGCGTGCCGTCTTTCAAGCAAAATTGATTCTGCGAGCAAAGAAAGTAAGTCAGATACCCTTTGTAATCCGGCGAACCGTTCATATACACGATCGTGAACGCGCCCATCAGGACGGCCAGCATCAGGACTGCGCTCACGCTCACCCTGCGCACGGGGAGGAGAAGCATCAGCAGTGAATTGGCCAATAAATAGTGCATGTCTGGTCTGATAGATGTTAGCCGCGCTCAAGTTGCGGCGGCGCTATTTGCAGCACCCCGCATGACTCCGAGCCCAGTCAAGGAATCGCCGCGCCGTCCCGGCGCCGCTGACACACGGCTATGATTTCCAGCGCAACGAATCGCGCAGCGCGCTCAGGCGGGCGCGTTGCCCAGCGTCCGATTTGCTCAAGACTTCGTCCAGAACCGCTTTGCCCGCCGCGAGCAGCAGTCCGAGTAACGCTGCGACCAGGACGATGATCGACCGCGCAGGCTTGGTCTTTTTGTCCGGTTCGATTGCACTGTCGAGCACCTGGATGATCGAGCCTTCTTTGGCCTCATCAATTTTCGCCAGTTCAAATTGCTTTGCGATCAGTTCGAAAACGGTTTCGTAATACTTGACATCTCGCACCTTCCGGATGTATTCCAGGCCAGCTTGCGGAACTTGGCTGGTCGACACCGATACGTCGCCATGCCCGGCATTCATTCCGGTCTCTAATTTCCTCAGCTGCTGGCGCATGCCGGTGAGTTCTTGTTCGAGTTTCACGATTTCCGGATTATTGTTGGTCGCGAAGGTACGCATCGCCCCCAGCGCTACCTCTTTTGCGCCGATCTGGGCCTTCAATTCCGCGGCGGCCCGAATCACGGCCTCGGCCTGTCCCGTCAGTTGAATCAGGCCAGTCTTTTCCTGTACGGCTTTCAATGCGGCTTCGGCGTTCGCAAGCCCTTCCTTCGCCAGGATCAACTGCTTTTCGAAGAACAGGCGCCGCTGCGACGCCTCAGTCACCGCCAGTGTCTGCGTCAGTTTTTGCAACTCCTGCACATACCCGTTGGCCAGCAACGCTGCCCGCTTTGGATTCTTGTCGTCGACCTGGATGCTAATCACGCCATCCTTGCCACTGAAAATCGTCGATCGCAGTGCCAATTCGGTGCGAAGATCCGTCGGCGACTCCTTGTCGTACACGTGGGACAAGTCGAATCGCTTGATCAGGTTGTCGCTCACGGTGCGGCTATTGAGCATCGCCACGTAGGTGTCGTTGGGGTTCTTCACCCCAAGCGATTGCCCCACGGAGCCACCCAAACTGCTCAGCTGGCCCAGCAGCGCAGACGCTCCGGACTGCTGTTGCGGCGGCAGGATTTGGGCAGTGCCCGTATATGTATTCGGAATCAGCAAGCTCACACCGGCGGCAAGCACGGCCGCGACGAGCATTGAGCTGACAATAAATTTCTTGCGTTTCGCGACAACAATTGCAACGTCCAGCATGCTGAACTCGGCATCTTTGCGGAGCGGCAAATTGGTACTCGGGACTGCGTGATCAGGCATCATCAATTCTCGATATGGTTTCCACAGCCGACACGGAAAGGCCGGACAGAGCATCAATCCCCGTCCAGACCGTCCGTCCGCGACTTAATTTTTCAAAACTTTCAGTCCGGCTGCGCCCAAACCAAATTGATAGAAGATCGCCGTCCATTCTTTTAGGCTCTGGCGGAAGGTGCTGCGGTCGATCTTCTCGGGGACAACAATGGTGTCGCCCGGATTGACAATCGCCCCACCGACACCACTGAACCAACCCATGCCCCGGCTGCTCTTGGCCGTGCCGTCGGCGCGAATGACATAAACTTCCGAAGGATCGGCCGATTCGGTTACCCCACCGGCGAGCAGCATATAGTCCTTGACGCTACGATGTGGCTTATAGATAAACGAATTCGACTGGAACACCGCGCCCAGCACTTCCACTGTGCCAGGCTTGCGGGGCACATAAATGGAGTCGCCGTCCTGCAAGGGCAAATCAGGCAAATTTTTCACTTGCGCGTTACTGTCGTCCAGCTCCAGGACGATGCGGCCCTCGGCCTTTACGGTGCGCAGTTTCTGCGCGACCCCGCGCTGGCGCTCAAGTTCAGAGGCCTGAAGGGCAATGGCGTCCTTGTCGGTCGATCCGCTCACACGTGCGGTCGCAGCCGACTCAATATCGCGTTCGAAACGGTCCGCAATTTCGTTCAGTTTTAATTGCTGAGCGCGCCTAACCGATTCGCGGTTCACTTGGGTCGCATACAAATAGCCCATGTCGGAGACGCCGCCAAGACGCGCCATCAATTCACGCAAGGTTTCGCCTTTGCGGATTTGCAGCATGCCACTCTGGTTCACTTCACCGGAAACTCGCACAAACTCGTTTTGCACTCGCGCCTGAATCGGCACCGCTCCAGGGGCAAATACGCGGAACACATCGGTCGGCTTGACAGGCACCGAAGCCAGGCCGCTGTTGACTGACGTCGTGGCGGCATCGAACTGCGCCACCGTCTGGTAAACGTTGCCAACGGTTTTCTCGACAACCACCTTCTGCTGCTCTGCCGCAGAGTCGATCCCGCCGGCCCAACCGACAAGGTCGGCCAAGGATGCGGGACCTTTAAGCTCGAAAATTGCCGGCGTCTTGACATTGCCCGTCAGTGCGACCAGCGGGCCCACTTCCGGAATGTAAATCACGTCGCCGTCGCGAATCGAAACATCACGACTCTTGTCGCCCTTAACCAGCATGTCGTACAAGTCGAATGTGGTCACGATCGCGCTGCCGCGTTTGAGCTGAATATTGCGCATCGAACCGGAAGTGGCAGGGCCACCCGACGTGAAAAGCGCATTGAGCAAGGTGCTCATCGAATTGAGCGTGTAGGTGCCAGGACGAACGGCATGCCCGACCACATAAATCTGCACCGCGCGAGTCTGCGAAATGCTCGCGGTCAGTTCGAAATTGCTGAAGACTTTGCTGATCGCCTGTTTCAGATAAGCTTGTAAATCGCGATATTTCACCCCCGCAACTTTAACCGATCCGACGCGAGGAATATAAATCCCGCCATTGCGATCTACCACTGCGGTCACATCAATATTGACCATGCCCCAGCCACGAATCTGGATTTCGTCTCCGGTACCGATCACGTAATCGGCATTCACCTGAGCCGTATCGAATGGCGCGAAGGTAGTCGGCACATCGGTGAACAAACTTTTACCGAATAATTCAAGGCGCGAACCGGTAGCGGTTTCCGCATACAAATCGAAAGCGTTCCGCGGACCCTTGCTGTCATCGCCGGACGGCTTTGAAGTACGCACTGTGCGTTGCGCGTCCATAGTTTGCCGCGATTGGGGAACGGTGCCGACGATATTCGGCAAACTGCGCTCGGCCGGGGTTGCCCGGTCGACCGTACCTTCAGGCAAATTCGGGGACGCGGAGGGCGCATTTTGCGACCTGGGCATCTCAACGGGCTGATTGAACGACTGCGCGCCGGCCTGTGCCGAAAGCAAACCAATGACGCTTCCGACAACGGCCAGCTGCCTTACGTTAGCGACGAACCAATTTTTCTTACGCATGCGGTCCTTTTCAGGATAAGTTTACGATATTGATGGGACGACACAATTGTCCATCGACTCAAAAAGAGCCGTGCTCAATCCAGCTGGGATAAGGGCTCTACCTCACAAGACGGCAACGCACGCTCGTCACATCGTTTTCAAAAGGTTCCCGATGCGAAATTCACATGCAAAAACCACATTGCGCGGTTAACTTCGCCATGTACCGATACCGCAGAACAGATATCGAAGGAGGTGGAGACATGCCAAATATGAAATAATCCAAACGGGCAAATTCACCAAAACGTGCGCTATCTTTGTGACAATGTCTTGCTTAGCTTGACAACCGGGTCGGATTTTACCATCAAGCAGCATAATTATGGTCGCAGAAATGAATCGAAACGCCAGTCCGCGCCACATACAACACACAGCGTACCGGGGTTGCTCTTCAATGGACTCGAGTCGCAGGCTAACTGAGTGGAGCAGGCGCGATCGCTATGAAATTAGTCAGATCGGTTTCATGGCCTGAAGCACAGTGTCGCGCAGGCCCGACAGCGTGGTAAGGCATGGGAGCGTACTGGCGCTGTCGCGGTGTTCTCTCGTCAGCCTCGCGCGATTCATCGCAGCAAGTCCAGTTGACTCTGGTCGAGATAGCACCACTCCCCTTCGGCGATGCCCAGCGATGCCAGCGTCAGGCCGCCGATCGCCGAACGGTGCAGTGCCACGCAATGGTTGCCGGCCGCCGCCAGCATGCGCTTGACCTGGTGATACTTGCCTTGCTCGAGCACGATTTCGAGCTGGTGCTCGCCGCGCTCGATGCAGGTGACGGCCGCCAGCGGCGCCGGCTCGTCGTGCAGCTTCACGCCGGCCAGCAGCTGGGCCACCAGCTCCGGGGTCACCGGATCCTGGGTCGTGGCTTGGTAAATTTTCGGAACGTGTCGCTTCGGCGACGATTGCGCATGGATAAACGGCCCATCGTCGGACATCAGGAGCATACCGGTGGTATCGTGGTCGAGTCGGCCGACCGGCTGCACTTCGCGCCAGGTAAATTGCTCCGGGAGCAAGGTCAGCACGCCGGGATGGTGGCTGGGTTTGCGCGAGCATTCGAAATTGGCCGGCTTGTTCAGCGCGAGATACACGTGTTCGCGGTAGGCCCATTCTTCATCAAAAATGGTCAATACCAGGTCTTCTGTGTCGAACGTCGTCTTGTAATTGGAATGCGGAGCGCCATTGACGGCGACCTCGCCGTCTTCGATCAGCGCGCGACAGTATTTCCGCGTGCCGAAGCCTTGCGATTGGAGGATGCGGTCCAGGGATAATTTGCTCATGCGCGAGACTTTAACAGAAGCGCATGTCCCTCGTCAGCCGCCGCCGCGGTGACGATTTGCAAGAGGGTGAATTTTTTTGCGGTGCATGCCACACGTTTGACAAAGATCAAGCTTTCGACCGCATCCGTTGGTACAGTGAAACCTCGTTAGGAATCGGCCTAACGGTAACTCAGTAAATCCCCTACCTCAGCGGTAGGATAACCTAACCCAGCAACCACCATGAGGACGACATGACCATCGACAACTACTGCAGCGGAGATGACCGGTACGACTCCTTCTCCGTTTCGCATGCCGAGGCCCATTTCCGCGTCGCCCTTGCGCAGTCGGCGCTGTTCGCCGCGCGCCTGGCGATCGCGCGTTGGGCTGATACCGGTGCGGCGCCCCAGATGGCGCAGGCCGACTGGTACGCTGAATACCAGAACAACTTCCAGCAATGGCTGGGGCGCGGCGGGTTCGCCCAGTATCCCGACGATTGCACCGAGCTGGCTCCGGCCATGTATACGATCAGCGCTCCCGTGGCCGAACCGGCAGGTACCGATATCCCGTCGGCTGCGTCCTGAGGCGAAACAAGGATGGCGTGTCCGCACACGGCAGCCCTCGAGCGCAGACGATCAGAACCCTTGACACCTGCGCTGACTGGCAGAATCACTTCGCATGCATGCTTCAAAATTATTCTTTACGATAGCGATCTCGCCACAGTATTATTCTTGCAAGCCTGATTTGAAGCCGAACTCGGCCCGAACCTCCCGACAGATCGCTGCTATCCTCCGTGATTGCGAAGTCCGTGCACATTTTTTCCGTGCGCGTACGAGTGCACGCCAGGGAAGCTTTGATGGGAGCCATTTAGGCGAACCGTAGTATTCCATACGCTGCCCGCTTGAACTTGCGTTTTTTTGGACCCTTCCCCTACCCGGGCGATTTTGTTGCACCCATCAGCCGTTCCAATGAAATGGATTCGCTTAATGTCCACTCTGCTCAAAAAGTTCAGCAATTCGCTCCGCACCGAAGGGGTTTTCAAGACTGCCGGGAAAGTTGTCAGTTACCCTGTCCACTCCCTGAGACAACGGAACTTCATCAAGAATGTTCTTCCTAATCAGTCTACCGAAGACAAATTTACCTGGATTTATAGTACTAACCATTGGCACAGCAACGAAAGTGCCAGTGGGGCGGGATCCACGCTGGAATACACCGAAAATCTGCGGAAGGAACTGCCCAAGCTGTTCGCCAGCTTGTCGATCAAGACCGTGTTCGATGCGCCCTGTGGCGACTTCAACTGGATGCAGCATTTGTTGCCCCGGGTAGACGTGGAGTACATCGGTGGCGATATCGTTCGACCAATGATCGAATCGCACAGCGAAAAATACAAAAACGACAAAGTGTCATTCATTCATATCAATTTGATCGAGGACAGCTTCCCAAAAGCTGACCTGATGATCTGCCGGGATTGCCTCTTTCACCTTTCGTTCGCGGACACCAAATCTGTTCTCAAAAACTTTGTCGATTCCGGAATTCCTTATTTGCTAACGACTACCCACACGCAACCTGACATTGAAAACAGGAACATCTTGACCGGCGATTTCAGGCTGATCGATCTCTTATCCGCGCCCTACAACTTCCCTGCCGCCCCGCTATTCCGCATAGATGACTGGATGGCTCCGGAACCGGAGCGCCAGATGTGCTTGTGGACCAGGGACCAAGTGTCGACGGCTCTTTCGACATACAATTAATCGCAGCTCGGTGAATCGGCGGCAACATTATTTACGTGCCATTTGACAATAAACGTTGACGTAGCACAAAAAGAAACGGCGGCATTGCGCCGCCGTTCCACGTCCCCTGCGGAGACATTTTTTGAGGAATTTAAATTCTCTCGATCCCGCATCAGCGATGCAGTCAGTAGTTCGGTTCGAATTTATGATGAAAAAATACTGAACTTATTATATTGCCCCCCTTGGATGAACTACGGGTTCAATATAGAACAATTGACCGGACTTACAAGGAGAAAATTGACGTTGCGTTCAGCGCAGCGCCGGCCTGGCGCCGTGGTACACCGACTTCACCGCGCCGGCGCCCACCGCGGCGCCGAATTTTTTCAGCACCCGCTCCGGCAGGCCTTCGTGGGCGGTGTAATCGACGATGTCCTCCACCTTGACCACTTCGCGCGCGACGCTGTCGACGCTGCCGTAGCCGTCCGCCAGCCCCATCTCGATCGCCTTCGCGCCGCTCCAGAACAGGCCGGAGAACATGTCCGGGGTTTCCTTCAGGCGCTTGCCGCGGCCCGTGCGCACCACGCTGATGAATTGCTGGTGGATTTCGTTGATCATCGCCTGGGCGTGCGCCTTGTGCTTGTCCGACTGCGGGCTGAACGGATCGAGAAAGCCCTTGTTTTCGCCCGCCGTCAGCAAACGCCGCTCAACGCCGAGCTTCTCCATGGTGCCGGTGAAGCCGAAGCCGTCCATCAGCACGCCGATCGAGCCGACGATGCTGGCCTTGTTGACGTAGATCTTGTCGGCCGCCGCGGCAATGTAATAGCCGCCCGAGGCGCAGATTTCGTCCACCACCACGTACAGCGGCTTGTTCGGATAGCCCTTGCGCAGGCGCACGATCTCGTCGACGATCATGCCGGCCTGGACCGGGCTGCCGCCCGGGCTGTTAATCCGCAGCACGATCGCGGCCGAGCCGGCGTCGGAAAACGCCTTGTTCAGCGACGGAATCACGTTGTCGGCCGAGCCGCTGCCCTCCGACTCGATGCTGCCATTGATCTCGATCAGGGCGGTATGGCGGCCCAGCGCCTCGATGTCGGTACCGGTGGAAAAATCGAAATACGCCCAAAGCGCGAAGATGATCACGCCCAGCGTCAGCAGCTTGAAGAAGATGCTCCAGCGGCGCGCCGCGCGCTGCTCCTTGACGGTGGCAAACAGCAGCTTTTCCAGGGTTTCACGCTCCCAGTTGGCGTTGATCGGTTCGCCAGGCGGCGGACTGCTCGGGTTGTCGCTCATAGATCGTCGCTTCTTGCTCGTCGTTAAATGGGTTGAATCGGAATGACCCGGGGCGGCTTGATGAACTCGTCCGGCTGCCAGTAGATCTTGCCAAGCTCTTCGCGGACGGCGATCGGCCGCAGCCGCCCGCCCTTGCACGGCCCGCCGGCGCACTGGCCGGTCTCGGGCACGTAGATGGCGCCGTGCGTCGAACACATCAGGAACAGCCCGCTGGACTCGAAAAATTCGCCTTCGGCCCAGTCGAGCTCGATCGGCACGTGGGCGCAGCGGTTCAGGTAGCCGTACACGGCGCCGCCGTAGCGCACCACGAAGCCGGTCGCCTCGTCGCCGAACGCGGTGACGGCGAAGCGCACCCCGCGCCCGCCTTCGAGCACGGCGTCACCCTCGCAGATGAAAAGCTTGTCGGCCGCCTCCCCCGTCATCAGGCGTTCCCGCTCAGCCACTCGTGCAGGTGGGCTACGGTCGGCGCCGAAAACAGCGGCTGGCACGACTGCAACTGCTCGACCGGGTGGGCGCCGTATTCGACGGCGATGCCGGCCGCGCCGGCGTTGTTGGCCATCAACAGGTCGTGCGTGGTGTCGCCGATCATCACGGTGCGCTTCAGGTCCTGGCCCAGTTCGCGGGTCAGTTCCTGCAGCATCGCCGGATGCGGCTTGGAAAACGTTTCGTCGGCGCAGCGGGTCGAGTGGAACAGCGACAGCAGCCCGACCGCGTTCAGCGCCCGATTGAGGCCCACTCGGCTCTTGCCGGTCGCCACCGCCAGGAAGTAGCCATTCTGGCTAAGTTCGGTCAACATCTCGCGTACGCCGTCGAACAGCACCAGTTCCGGGTCCTTCGTCAGGAAATGGAAGCGATAACGCTCGACCAGCTTCGCGTACAGGGCCGGTTCGATTCCGGGGAACACGGCCTGCATCGCCTCGTGCAGGCCCAGGCCGATCACATGCGAGGCCTGTTCGTCGCGCGGAACCGGCAGGCCGAGGTCGCGCGCCGCCGCCTGGATGCTCTTGACGATGGTCGAGGTGCTGTCCATCAGGGTGCCGTCCCAATCGAAAACGATCAGGTCAAATTGCTTTCTTGCCATGTTTTGCGGCCGCTTGTGGCGGCCGGCTCCTTCCAGGGATTGTCGGATGCGCGCCGTGTCAGCGCTGCGCAATACTAAGCGGTTTCCCCAAGCTTACCAAGAAACGCTCGCATTCTGCCGGCAACGGCGCGTTAATGGTCACCTGCTTGCCAGATTCGGGGTGGGTAAACGTGATCTGGTGCGCATGCAGGAACATGCGCTTGAGCGCGCCGCGCGTGGCGTCGGCCTTGAGCAGCTGGCGGTTCAGCGCAAAATCGCCGTACTTGTCGTCGCCCAGGATCGGAAAGCCCGATGAGGCCAGGTGCACCCGGATCTGGTGCGTGCGCCCCGTCTTGAGCTCGGCTTCGAGTAGCGCGATATTCGGCCACTTGCGCAGCAGCGTGAACACCGTGTGCGACTCCATGCCGCCGGCCTGCACGCAGACCCGGCGCTCGCCGTCGGCCGTGGTGAACTTGTGCAGCGGCAGCTTGATGTGCTGGCGGGCGTTCTTCCAGTCGCCGCCCACCGCCGTCAGGTAGCGCTTGTCGGTCAGGCCGTCGCGCATCTGCTCGTGCAAGTTGGTCAGCGCCGAGCGCTTCTTGGCCAGCATCAGCACGCCGGACGTCTCGCGGTCGAGCCGGTGCACCAGTTCGAGGAACTTGGCGTCCGGGCGCGACGCGCGCAACTGCTCGATCACGCCGTAGGACACGCCTGAGCCGCCATGCACCGCGGTGCCGCAGGGCTTGTCGATGACGAGCAGGTGGGCGTCCTCGTACAGGATGGCGAACTCGGCGCCGGGCGCGGTGGGGGCGGCCTTTTCGGCGATGCGCACCGGCGGGATGCGCACCACGTCCCCGCTCTCGAGCCGGTACAACTGGTCGATTCGCCCCTTGTTGACCCGTACTTCGCCCGAGCGCAGGATGCGGTAGACGTGGCTCTTCGGCACGCCCTTGCAGACGCGCAGCAGGTAGTTATCGATCCGCTGGCCGGCCTCTTCTTCGGTAATTGTGACAAACTGCGCCTGGGGCTGATTGCCCGATGAAGGGGGAACAACATCGCTTTGCATCTTCATTTGTCCTGTCTTCCCAGAAATTCTCTCTAAGTCCTTCATTTTGAATATATAATCGACAGGCGGCGGTCAAACCTCTGCTGGTGTAAGAATTAAAACGATATTTTACACAGGGGCGTCTCCATCGGCCTCGCCAAATTGCAAATTCGATGGAAAATCGTGTACGCACAGCCCTGCGCGAATCAAGGTTGCACCGTTGTTGTAATCGGATAACGCGCAAGGTTGCCGGAAATGGATAGTTTGGAATTGTAAGGATAAGTACTGGCAAGCTGTCCCGCAGGGCCAGCTCGCCAGATGATGGCGTCGATAACGCTTGTCGTTTTCGCCCGACCCGATGTAAGCCTCATCCCAAAGGCTTGAGAATAATGGCGGAATAATCGCCTGTGGTTCGAAGTCTTAGGTTGTTCGCTGGCTACGGTTTGGCTCGTTGATCTGCTCACCGCCTGGCTGGTCCTGTGCCCCGGTTCGACCGGGCAGCAATCAGGACAGTTGCAGGTGATGCGTGCACTCGGCATGTCGATCGACCCCACCGCGCCCTGTCGCGGCCGCAATGCAAAGTCGTTGCTGCGCCGTGCGTAAAGGCATACCCACCCTCCAAACCCTGCTCCCCGCGTACATCCCGTGACAATTGTGCCGCCCTGACAAAGCGGCCTGGAACGGCCTCGTGCCGTGGAGCCTATAAAAATGAAACGTATGTTGTTTAACGCTACGCAGCAAGAAGAACTGCGCGTAGCCATCGTCGACGGCCAGAAGCTGATCGACATCGATATCGAAACCGCCGGGCGCGAACAGCGCAAATCCAACATTTACAAGGGTGTCATCACCCGCATCGAGCCGTCGCTCGAGGCGTGCTTCGTCAGCTACGGCGAAGACCGCCACGGCTTCCTGCCGTTCAAGGAAGTCGCCCGCACCTACTTCCGCGAAGGCGTCGATGTGCGCACCGCGTCGATCAAGGATGCCCTGCGCGAAGGCCAGGAAATCATGGTCCAGGTCGAGAAGGAAGAGCGCGGTAACAAGGGCGCGGCCCTGACCTCGTTCGTGTCGCTGGCCGGCCGCTACCTGGTCCTGATGCCGAACAACCCGCGCGGCGGCGGCGTGTCGCGCCGCGTCGAAGGCGAAGAGCGCCAGGAACTGCGCGAGACCATGGACAAGCTCGACCTGCCGCAAGGCATGTCGGTGATCGCCCGCACCGCCGGCATCGGCCGCAACGTCGAAGAGCTGCAGTGGGACTTGAACTACCTGATGCAACTGTGGCGCGCGATCGAAGGCGCCGGCAACCAGGGCAAGGGCGCTTTCCTGATCTACCAGGAATCGTCGCTGGTGATCCGCGCGATCCGCGACTACTTCCAGCCGGACATCGGCGAGATCCTGATCGACACCGACGACATCTACGAGCAGGCCCATCAGTTCATGAGCCACGTGATGCCCGACATGGTGCACCGCGTCAAGCGCTACAGCGACGACGTGCCGCTGTTCTCGCGCTTCCAGATCGAGCACCAGATTGAAACCGCGTACTCGCGCACCGTGCCGCTGCCATCGGGCGGCGCCATCGTGATCGACCACACCGAAGCGCTGGTGTCCGTTGACGTCAACTCGGCGCGCGCGACCCGCGGCTCCGACATCGAAACGACCGCCTTCAACACCAACTGCGAAGCGGCCGAAGAAGTGGCGCGCCAGCTGCGCCTGCGCGACCTGGGCGGCTTGATCGTCATCGACTTCATCGACATGGAAGTGGCGAAGAACCAGCGCGAGGTGGAAACCCGCCTGAAAGACGCGCTGCACCACGACCGCGCCCGCGTCCAGATGGGCAAGATCTCGCGCTTCGGCCTGATGGAACTGTCGCGCCAGCGCCTGCGTCCGTCGCTGTCCGAAGGCTCCCACGTGACCTGCCCGCGCTGCTCGGGCACCGGCCACATCCGCGATACCGAATCGTCCGCCCTGCAAGTCCTGCGCATCATCCAGGAAGAGGCGATGAAGGAAAACTCGGCCACCATCCACGTCCAGGTGCCGGTTGACGTCGCCGCTTTCCTGCTGAACGAGAAGCGTGGCGAAGTGCTGAAGATCGAGAACCGCCACCGCATCGGCGTGATCCTGATCCCGAACAAGCACCTCGACACCCCGCACTACAAGCTCGAGCGCATCAAGCACGACGATCCGCGCCTCGAAGACAGCCAGGCCAGCTACAACCTGGCCGAGAAGGCCGACACGGACATGGCCTACAGCAAGCGCCAGAAGGAAGACGTCAAGCCGCGCCAGGAAGCCGTCGTCAAGACGATCACCCCGGCCCAGCCTGCGCCTATCGTCGACCGCTCCGAGCCGGTCAAGGCGCCAGCCGTGGTCGCACCCGTGCTGACAGCGCCGGCCGAGGAAAGCTTCCTCGACAAGATCATCAACTTCTTCATGGGCAAGAAGGCAGCGCCAGTTGTCGCGGCGCCAGCGCCGGTGGCAGCGCCAGTCAAGCCGGCCGCATCGGGCGAGCGCGGCGGCGACCGCAACGGCCGTGGCCCGCGTGGCCGCAACCGTGGCGACAAGAAAGAGCGTGAACCGCGTGAAGCCAAGCAAGGTGCAGCCGACGAGACCGTGAAAGCGGCCGAAGGCGAAACCCGCGCCGCGCGTCCTCCGCGTCCACCGCGCGAGCCACGTCCGCCGCGCGAACCGCGTGAGCAGGTGGAAAGCGCAGCGCCGGCCGCACCGCGCGCCGAACGCGGCGAGCGTCCCGAGCGTGGCGAGCGCCCGGTGCGTGCACCGCGCGAACGCGCCGACTACCGTGCCGTCGTCACCGAAACCAAGGCCGAGGAAGTTGTTGCAGCCGAAGCGCTGGTAGCGCCAACGGTGGAGTCGCAAGGTCCTGAAGGCATCCAGGAAGCGGCGCCGCAACCGGTCAAGATGGTCACCACCATCGGCCCGAACGGCGAAGAGATCGAAGTCGAAGCCGGCGGCGATGAGCCGCGCCGCCGTCGTCGTCGTGGCGGCCGCAACCGCAATCGCCGCGACCGCGACCAGGTCGAGGGCGTTGAAGGCGCGGAAGGCGAAACCGAGGGTGCGGAACAAGCGCCAGCGGCAGTTGCTGCCCCAGCATTCACCCCGGTAGCGGACCAGGAAATCGCCGCCGCGGCAGTTGCCGCGCCGGAGCCGGTGTCGGAATATGTGATTGCCGAGGCGATCGAAATCGCTCCAGCGCCAGCGCCGGAACCGAAAGTCGAGACGCCGGTCGTTGCTGAAGCGCCGGTCGCCGCGCCTGCACCTGTGCAAGCGCCGCTGTTCACGCCGGAAGCGCCGGTGGCCGCCGAGCCCGTCGCTGAAGAGCGCGTGGTGGCAGCCCCGATCGCCGTCCAGACGATTCCGGAAGAAGTTGCTGCGCCGGCAGTCGAGCAAGCGCCAGTGGCGCAGCCGGAGCCAGTCGCAGTTGCGCCAGCACCGGAGCCAGTTGCAGCGCCAGCGCCAGTTGTTGCTGCAGCACCAGCACCAACGCCAGCGCCGGCGCCGATGGCCGACCTGAACGAAATGCTGGGTTCGGCTGGCCTGGTCCTGGCTGCGACCGATCCTGAAAAGCTGCGTGCAGCCCAGGAAGCGGCGGCCAAGGTTGCCCCGCCGGTACGTGTGCCGCGCGAGCGCAAGCCGCTCCCGCCGCCAGTGGACGAGCCACTGATCCAGATCGACACTCGTCAGTAACAAGTGAAGTAGCCTGATGAAAAAGGGAAGCCGCGTGCTTCCCTTTTTTTATCCGCGGCGCCGACCAACCCCGGGGGGCAGGTCCGACGGAGCGACGGGGACGCCGAGTCCCGCCCTTGGGCCGCGGCGCATTAAGCAGCCATTTTTAACGCTTACGCCATCAATGACTAACGCCTCCACGCCAGACACCCGCCCCGCCGACGTCACCCTGCGCGAAGCCTTCTGGTACTGGCTCAAGCTCGGCTTCATCAGCTTCGGCGGTCCGGCCGGCCAGATCGCGCTGATGCACGCCGAGCTGGTCGAGCGGCGCCGCTGGATCTCCGAGCAGCGCTTCCTGCACGCGCTGAACTACTGCATGTTGCTCCCCGGCCCCGAAGCGACCCAGCTCGCCATCTACATCGGCTGGCTGCTGCACAAGACACGCGGCGGCATCATCGCCGGCGTGCTGTTCGTGCTGCCCTCGCTGCTGATCCTGATGGCGCTCTCGTGGATCTACATGGCCTTCGGCAGCTTGCCCGCGGTGGCCGGCATCATGAACGGCATCAAGCCTGCAGTGGTGGCGATCGTCCTGGCCGCTGCGTGGCGCATCGGCAGCCGCACCCTGAAAAACCCGGTGCTCATCGCCATCGCCCTCGCCGCCTTCTGCGCAATCGCCCTGGCCGGCCTGCCCTTCCCCCTGATCGTGCTGGGCGCGGCCGGCATCGGCCTGGCCGGCGGGCGCTGGTGGCCGGCGTGGTTCCAGGTCGGCGGCCGCCAGCCCGGCAAGCAGGCGTCGTACGGCCTGGCCCTGATCGACGACGACACGCCAACGCCCGGCCACGCGCGCTTCTCGATGCCGCATCTCGCGCGCGTCGTGCTGGCCGGCGTTGCCATCGGCGCCGGCGCCTGGCTGCTGCTGGCCCTGTGCTTCGGGCCTGCGGGCGTGCTCGCGCGGATGGGCTGGTTCTTCACCAAGGCCGCGCTGATGACTTTCGGCGGTGCGTATGCCGTGCTGCCCTATGTTTACCAGGGCGGCGTCGAGCAGTACCACTGGCTCACCGGCCCGCAGATGATCGACGGGCTCGCGCTGGGCGAAACCACGCCCGGCCCGCTGATCATGATCGTCTCCTTCGTGGGCTTCGTCGGCGGCTGGAGCCACGCCCTGTTCGGCACTTCGTCGCTGCTGGCGGCCGGCGTGGCCGGCGCCACGGTCGCCACCCTGTTCACCTTCCTGCCCTCGTTCATCTTCATCCTGGCCGGCGGCCCGCTGGTGGAATCGACCCGCGGCGACGTGCGCATGACGGCGCCGCTGACCGCGATCTCGGCCGCGGTGGTGGGCGTGATCGTCAGCCTGGCGGTCTTCTTCGGCCAGCACGTGTTCCTGCGCGACGGCCGCTGGAATATCGCCGCGCTGGCGATCGGCGCGGCCGCCTGCGTCGCCCTATTCCGCTTCAAAATCGGCACCATCAAACTGATCTTCGCCTGTGCAGTTGTCGGCCTCGTGCTATCGTATTGGCATGGCTGAAAAAATCATTATGCTCAACGACGAGCGCAGGCCACAGCTGGCCATTCCCGCCGTCCTCGAATCGCCCACCGGCCGTGTCGACGACGCCCTCGCGCGCCCGCTGCACGACCTGCGCATCTCCGTCACCGACCGCTGCAATTTCCGCTGCGTGTACTGCATGCCCAAGGAAGTGTTCGACAAGGACTACCAGTACCTGCCGCACACCTCGCTGCTGTCGTTCGAGGAAATCACCCGCGTCGCCTCCATCTTCGTCAACCACGGCGTCGAAAAGATCCGCCTGACCGGCGGCGAGCCGCTGCTGCGCAAGAACGTCGAACGGCTGGTCGGCATGCTGGCCGAATTGCGCACGCCCAGCGGCCGCCCGCTCGACCTCACGCTCACGACCAACGGATCGCTGCTGGCCCGCAAGGCGCAGTCGCTCAAGGACGCGGGCCTGAACCGCGTCACCGTGTCGCTCGACTCGCTCGACGACGCCACCTTCAAGCGCATGAACGACGTCGATTTCGCGGTCGCCGATGTGCTCAACGGGATCGACGTCGCGCACAAGGTGGGACTGGGCCCGATCAAGATCAACATGGTCGTCAAGGCCGGCATGAACGATCAGGAGATCGTGCCGATGGCGCGCCATTTCAAGGGCACGCCCTACATCCTGCGCTTCATCGAATACATGGACGTGGGCGCCTCGAACGGCTGGAACATGGACGAGGTGATTCCGTCGGCAGAGGTGGTGCGCCGCATCTCGGCCGAGATGCCGCTCGAACCGGTCGGCGCCAACTACACCGGCGAGACCGCGGCGCGCTGGCGCTACGTCGATGGCGGCGGCGAGGTCGGCATGATCTCCAGCGTCACCCAGTCGTTCTGCAAGGACTGCACGCGCGCGCGCCTGTCGACCGAGGGCCAGCTCTACACCTGCCTGTTCGCCACGCGCGGGCACGACCTGCGCGGCCTGCTGCGCACTGGCCGCAGCGACGCCGAAATCTCCAGCGCGGTCGCGCAGCTGTGGCGCGCGCGCGCCGACCGCTACTCCGACACGCGCACCATCAACACCACAGGTATCGAACGCGGCCCCAAGCGGGTCGAAATGTCTTACATCGGCGGATAAACCAAGCATGAACAAGATTGAACAGATCAGCGCACTGATCCTGGCGGGCGGGCGCGGCTCGCGCATGGGCCATGTCGACAAGGGGCTGCAGCCGTTCCGCGGCACGACCATGGTGCAGCATGTGCTCGAACGGCTCGCGCCGCAAGTCGACAGCATCGCCATCAACGCCAACCAGAACCTCGACGCGTACGCCGCGTTCGGCATGCCGGTGTGGCCTGATGAAACCACAGGATTTGCCGGTCCGCTGGCCGGCCTTGAAGCCGGTTTGCGCCACTGCGCCACGCCCTACCTGGTCACCGCACCGTGTGACTCGCCTTTCCTCCCGGCCGACCTGGCCGCGCGCCTGTTCGACGCGCTGCAATCGCAAGGCGCCGACATCGCGCTGGCGGTGACGCAGGAAGCCGGCATGCGCAAGCAGCCGCACCCGGTTTTCTGCCTCGTGAAAACCTCGCTGCTCCCCGTGCTGTCGCAATACCTGCTTGAGGGCGGCCGCAAGATGGATGGCTGGTACGCGGATCTGAAAGTGGCCGAAGTCGTGTTCGAGGACAGCGACGCCTTCCGCAACATCAACACGCTCGACGAATTGCACAGTTTCGACACCGCGCGCGCGCCACGCCTGAAGGATGTCGTCAGCTGCCTGTCCGACTACGATCCCGACGCGCTTCCCGTGCGCCACGCTCAGAAGATCATCGGCGACTTCGTCACTCCGGTCCGCTCGGTCGAAAAGGTCGCGCTGCGCTCCGCGCTCGACCGCGTGCTGGCGGCGGACATCATCTCGCCGATCAACGTGCCCGCGCACGACAACTCCGCGATGGACGGCTTTGCGCTGCGCGGCGCCGACCTGCGTGCCGACGGCCCGACCACATTGAAAGTCATCTCCACAGTGTTCGCCGGCCGCCCGAACGACGCGGTGCCTGGCGCCGGCGAATGCGTGCGAATCATGACGGGCGGCGTGATGCCGGCCGGCTGCGACAGCGTGATCCCGCAGGAGCATGTAGCGGCGATCTCCGACACCGAAATCACCATCGACGCCGGCGCCATCCGCACCGGCGACAACCGCCGCTTTGCCGGCGAAGACCTGAAGGCCGGCAGTCCCGCGCTCAGGAAAGGCAAGATCATCCGCCCGGCCGACCTGGGCCTGCTCGCTTCGCTCGGCATCGCGGAAGTGCCGGTGCAGCGGCGCCTGCGCGTGGCGTTCTTCTCGACCGGCGACGAACTGCGCTCGATCGGCGAACCGCTCGACGCCGGCTGCGTCTACGACAGCAACCGTTACACGCTGTACGGCATGCTCACGCGCCTTGGCTGCGACATCATCGACATGGGCATCGTGCGCGACGACCCGCAGGCGCTGGAAGACGCGCTGCGCAACGCCTGCGAAAACGCGGACGCCATCGTCACCTCGGGCGGCGTTTCGGTCGGCGCGGCCGACTACACGCGCGAGATCATGGCCAAGCTGGGCGACGTCACGTTCTGGAAGATCGGCATGCGCCCCGGGCGTCCGCTCGCCTTCGGCAAGATCAACTCCAACGGCAAGAGCGCCTTCCTGTTCGGCCTTCCCGGCAATCCCGTCGCGGTGATGGTGTCGTTCTACTTCTTCGCCCGCAACGCGCTGCTGGCGATGATGGGTGCCGAGGCGCCGCTGCCGCTGCTGCGCGTGAAGTCGCTTGGCGCGATCCGCAAGAAGTCCGGACGCACCGAATACCAGCGCGGCATCCTGTCGGTCGATGCGAACGGCCAGCAGCAGGTGGCGATCACCGGCTCGCAAGGCTCGGGCATCCTGCGCTCGATGTCGGAAGCGAACTGCATGGTGGTGCTGCACGACGAAATGGGCAACGTGAACGCCGGCGACATGGTCGACGTGCTGCTGTTCGAAGGCCTCGTCTAATCCGACTCGTCGTACCTGCGAAGGCAGGTACCTATACTGAATACGCGTTCACTCTTCTGCGCGCTCAGCATGGGTACCTGCCTCCGCAGGTACGACGATTCCCATTTTCCGGTCCGCGAAGATGCGCGCGTCCATGGTCTTGAGCTGCGCGCTGACCTGCGGCCGGAAATCCATCTGCGCCATGATGTCGCGCTCGATGTCGATTCCCGGCGCCACCTCGATTATTTCGAGTCCGGATTCCGCCAGGCGAAACACGCAGCGCTCGGTGATGTACAACGCCTCCTGCCCGCGCGCGTAGGCGAACCGTCCCGCGTAGGTACGGTGTTCGACCGAATCGACGAACTTGCGCGCCGATCCTTCCTTCACGATTTGCAGGCGCCCTTCGCTGACCGCCACTTCCAGCCCACCGGCGGTAAAGGTCCCGACGAACACCACCTTGCGCGCATTCTGGCTGATGTTGATGAAGCCCCCGGCGCCGGCCAGTTTCGATCCAAATTTGCTGACGTTCAGGTTGCCCTCGCGGTCCGCCTGCGCCAGCCCGAGCACCGCGACATCGAGTCCGCCGCCATCGTAGAAATCGAACTGGTACGGCTGGTCGATCACCGCGTCGGCATTGGTCGCGGTGCCGAAATCGAGTCCGCCGGCCGGCATCCCGCCGATCACGCCCGCTTCGGCCGTCAGTGTGATCGATTCCAGCATTCCCTCCTCCGCAGCCACCTGCGCCACGCCTTCCGGCATGCCGATACCCAGGTTGACGACGTCGCCTTCCGACAGCTCCATCAAAGCGCGCCGCGCGATGATCTTGCGTTCGCACAGCGGCATCGGCGCCAGCGACGACAGCGGCACCCGGTGCGCGCTGGCGTAAGCGGCGCTGTACGCCGTGGTGAAGGTCTGCATGTGATATTCGGGCTGTTCGGCCACCACCACGCAATCGACCAGGATGCCGGGGATCTTGACCTGGCGCGCGTTCAGCGAACGGTTTGCGACGACCTGCTCGACCTGCACGATGACGATGCCGCCCGAATTATGCGCCGCCATCGCGATCGCCAGCGCCTCGAGCGTCAGCGCCTCCTTCTCCATCGTCACGTTGCCGGCGTGGTCGGCCGAGGTGCCGCGGACGATCGCCACGTGGATCGGCCGCGTTTTGTAGAACAGGTACTCCTGGCCGGCGATCTCGATGAGCGACACCACATCCTCGCGCGCCAGCGCATTGATCTTGCCGCCGCCATAGCGCGGATCGACGAAGGTGCCGAGGCCCACCGAAGTCACCAGACCGGGCTTGCCGGCGGCGGTATCGCGAAACAGCTGGCTGATCACGCCTTGCGGCAGGTTGTAAGCCTCGATCTTGTTATCGATGGCGAGCTTCTGCAGCGCCGGCGCCAGCGCCCAGTGCCCGCCGATGACGCGCCCGACCATGCCTTCGTGGCCGAAGTGATTCAGGCCGCGTTGCTTGCCGTCGCCCTGGCCCGCGGCGTACACCAGCGTCAGGTTGCGCGGCGCGCCGGTGGACGTGAAGCGCTGCTCCAGCGCCACCGCGATGTTCTCGGCAAAGCCCACGCCGACGAAGCCGCCGGTGGCGACGGTGTCGCCGTCGCGGATGCGCTGGACTGCTTCTGCTGCCGTCACAACCTTGTCGCGCATCGTGCCCCCAAGTTTTTCCAGGGCCGCAGCCCAAGGACTGGGGTCAGGTCCGGCGGACCTGACCCCGGGTTTGTCGCCGCCGCGGGCGTTTTCTACAGTATCTCCGGATCCAGGTCGGTATCCGTCCCCAGCATCAGCTCCGCCGTCTCGCTCGGCAGCGCCTCCACCGACTTGAGCTTGCGCGCCATCTGCCGGCTGCGCACCTCGGCGTTCTCGATGCTCTTGGCCGCCTTCTCCAGCGTCAGGCGCGTATTACTGAGCACCGTGCCGAACTTGCCGAACTCGGTCTTCACCGCGCCCAGCACCTGCCACACTTCCGACGAACGCTTCTCCAGCGCCAGCGTGCGAAAGCCCATCTGCAGGCTGTTCAGGATGGCCGACAGCGTCGACGGGCCGGCGATCGACACGCGCAGGGTGCGTTGCAGATCGTCGGCCAGGCCGGGACGGCGCATCACTTCCGCATACAGTCCTTCGGTCGGCAGGAACAGGATGGCGAAGTCGGTGGTCAGCGGCGGCGAAAGGTACTTCTCGCAGATCGTCTTCGCCTCGCCGCGCACCGCGCGTTCCAGCTCGCGTCCCGCCAGCAGCACGCCGTCCGCGTCCGCCCGCTCGGCCGCCTCGACCAGCCGCTCGTACTGCTCCTTCGGGAATTTCGCGTCGATCGGTAGCCACACCGGCGCGCCGTCGTCGGATGCCCCCGGCAGCTTGATCGCAAATTCGACTCGCGCGCCGCTGCCCGGAATCGTCTCGACATTCTTCGCGTACTGGTCCACCGTCAGCACCTGCTCGAGCAGCATCTCCAGCTGCACTTCACCCCAGGTGCCACGCGTCTTCACGTTGGTGAGCACGCGTTTCAGGTCGCCCACGCCGATCGCCAGCTGCTGCATTTCGCCCAGGCCCTGGTGGACTTTTTCCAGCCGCTCGGACACCTGCCGGAACGATTCGGTCAGGCGCGTTTCCAGCGTGGCGTGCAGCTTCTCGTCCACCGTCTTGCGCATCTCTTCCAGGCGCGCGCCGTTATCGGTCTGCAGGTCGCGAATTTTCGTCTCCAGCGTGGCGCGCACTTCCAGCATGCGTTGTCCGAAACTGTCTGAAAAGCGCTTGAGCGTGGCCGCCTGCTCTTCGCGGCCCGTCATGGCCTGCTGGTGGATCTGCTGGCGCATCGCGTCGAGCTGCTGCGCGCTGGCCTGCTGGTTGTGCGCCAGCGTCGCGGCCAGCTCCTGGCGCGTCGCCTGCGCCGTTCCTTGCAGCGCGCGTTCGAGTCGTTCGAACTGGCTGTCCTGGTTGCCGCGGCCGCGCATCAGCCATACCAGCTGCAGCACCACGGCGATGGCCGCGAGCGCGGCGAGAATAAGGAATTCGGTCTGGGTCATCGGTCAGTCGGCCTTGTTGCGCATCCAGTCGGCGGTTTGATAGAACGACTCCATCAGGCGCAGCCGCAGCGCTTCGTCGATGCCGATATCTTCCATGGCCCACGCCATCGCGCGCAGCCACTGATCGCGCTCGCTGCTGCCGATGGCAAACGGCAGGTGGCGCGCGCGCAGGCGCGGGTGGCCGTGGCGCTCGACGAACAGGTCGGGCCCGCCCATCCAGCCGGAGAGGAACATGAACAGTTTTTCGCGCGAGCCTTCGGTGGTGGGCGGGTGCATCGCGCGGATGCCGGCAAATTCCGGCTCGAGTTCCATCAGGTCGTAAAACCGGTCAACCAGCTCGCGCACGCGCTGCTCGCCGCCGAAGACCTCGTACAAGGTGTGAGATTGTGTCATTGCGCCATCATAGCGCACGGCGGGCCGCGGCACATCTGTCAAATCTGCACCATTGTTGAGCTTGATTTAGATCAAACGGCACAGTCCGCTTGTGCGGGATCATGGTGTTGATCTTCATCAACCCTTCCCAAGCGAACAGGCATGCGGCTTCCGATCTTCCAGCACCCCAGCCTCACCGTGCTGGTCGACGACAGCGAAGCGTTCCTGGCGCGGCTGCAGCGCGAACTGGGCGACGCCATCGCCACCAGGGCGTTCGGCGACCCGCAAGCGGCGCTGGAATGGATGCGGGAACAGGCCGGTATCGGCAACCCCAAGGCGCCCGCGGTGGTGGTGGTCGATCAGCGGATGGCAGCGATGACTGGCGTTGGATTTTGCGCTGCCCTGGCCAGTCACCCGTGCAGGAAGATCCTGCTGACCGGCGCCGGCGACGAGCGCGCCGCGATCGACGCCTTCAATCGCGGCGTGATCGACCGCGCCATCTGCAAGAGCGACGACGACGCGCTGGACCAGCTGGCGGATGCGATCGCGGCGCTGCGCGATGAATATTTTCTGGCGTTGTCCGACGCGACGGTCCCGCCCCATGCGCTTGGCGATTACGGCTTCCTGGCCGACCCCGCGGTGGCCAGGCTGGTGCGCAAGGTCAGCGCGGCGCATGGCGTGGTCGAACACTACCTGCACGCCGCGCCGTGCGGGCTGATGCTGATGGACGCAGCGGGCGGCGAACGGCTGCTGGCGATCGAAACGGATGGCGGCATGCAGTCGCACCATGAGGTTGCGCGCGACAGCGGCGCGCCGCCCTCGCTGCTCGATGCGCTCGATGCGCGCTGCATCGTGCCGTGGTTCCGCAACGGCGACGGGATGTACGACGAATCGGTCGGGGAACGCTGGCACCGGTATTGCGAGCCGGCCCGCGTGTGCGAAGGCGCGCAGCGCTACTACTGGGCGCTGTTCGAAACCTGATGAATGTCGTACCTGCCGAGGCAGGTACCTATACCGAGCTGGCTTTCACCATATTGCGCGCTCAGCATGGGTACCTGCCTTCGCAGGTACGACATTCGAGGGCTAACCCTCGCGCAGGGTTTGCAGCGGCGGTTGCTTCAGCACATTGCGCAGCCCGAGCCAGCCGCCGGCAATGGCGCATGCCACGCCCACCGCCAGGCCGGCCAGCCAGACCACCGGACTGAAGCTCCACGCGAACTTGAACTGGTAGGTCGCCAGCGCCCAGCCCAGCGCCGCGGCGCCCGACGCCGCCAGCACGCCGGCCAGGCCGCCCACCAGCGAAAACTCGATCCACTGCGCCTGCGACAGCTGCCGGCGCGTGGCGCCGAGCGCGCGCAGCAGCCCGGCCTCGCGCGTGCGCTCGTCCTGCGATCCCATCAGCGCCGCGTACAGCACCAGCACGCCGGAGGCCAGCGTGAACAGGAACAGGAATTCGACCGCCGTCACCACCTGGTCCAGCACTTCCTGCAGCTGGCCGATGATGCCGCTCACGTCGATCACGGTCAGGTTGGGAAACTCGCGGGTAAGCGCGTTGGTCAGCGCGCTGTCCGCCGGCGGCAGACGGAACGCCGTCATGAACGTCTGCGGCATAGCGGCCATCGCGCGCGGGTTGATGATGACGAAGAAGTTGGCCCGCATCGAGCCCCATTCGAGCTTGCGCAGGCTGGTCACGCGCGCCTCGACCATCTGCCCGGCGACATCGAAGCGCATCACGTCGCCCAGTTTCAGGTGCAGCGACTTCGCGATGCCCTGCTCCACCGACGCCTCGGCCACGCCGGGCGTGTCGCTGTACCACTTGCCGGCGACAAGCTGGTTGGTCGGCTGCATGTCCTTCATGGTCGACAGGTTCAGTTCGCGGTCGACCTGGCGCCGCGCGTTCTCGTCGTAGTTGGCCGCGTCGATCGCATTGCCGTTGATCGCCGTCAGCCGGCCGCGGATCATCGGGTACAGCACCACGTCCCTGACGCGCGCGGCGCCAAGGCGCTGCTCCACCGCCTCCTTCTGGTCGGGCATGATGTTGATGACGAAGCGGTTCGGCGCGTCGGCCGGCGTGGAACTGCGCCAGGCCGACATCAGGTCGCCGCGCACCACGGTCAACAGCAGCAGCGCCATCAGGCCCAGCGCCAGCGACACTACCTGCACGATGGTGGCGCCCGGTCGCCGTTGCAGCGCGGTGACGGCGAAGCGCCAGCTTTGATGGTCGATCGCACCGCGCAGCCGGCGCAGCGACACTAGCCCGAGCCAGCCGGCCAGCGCGAAGACGGCGAAGCCGCCGAGGAAGCCGATGGCCGTGACCAGCGCCAGCTGCGTGTCGCCGGCCTGCCACAGCAGCAGCGCCACGAAAGCGCACACGCCCAGTCCATACGTGGCCAGCGCCATCTTGCGCGGCGGCGCCTGCTCGCGCCGGATCACGCGGTTGTGCGGCACGTTGCGCAGCTGGAGCACCGGCGGCAGCGCGAAGCCGACCAGCAGCAACATTCCGGTCGCGATCCCCTGCAGCGCCGGCAGCGGCGACACCGGCGGCAAATCGGTGCTGATGAATTTTCCGATCAGCTCGAGCAGCACGTAATGGGCTCCGAAGCCCACCAGCACGCCAAGCACGCTGCCGGCGAGGCCGACCAGCACGAATTCGGTCAGGTACAGCGCGGTCACCTGGTTCTGCGACAGCCCCAGGCAGCGCAGCATCGCGCAGGCGTCGAGATGGCGCAGCATGAAGCGGCGCGCCGCCATCGCCACCGCCACCGCCGCCAGCATCGCCGACAGCAGGCCGACCAGCGACAGGAAGCGGTCGGCGCGGTCCAGCGTGGCGCGCATCTCGGGCCGGCCGTTTTCCAGCGACTCGATGCGCACGCCCTTGATGTTCTGCGCGGCGATGCGCGCCTTCAGCCATTGCTCATACTGGTTCACGCGCGTCAGGTCGTTGTTCGACGGCGCCGCCACCTGCATCCGGTAGGTCACTCGCGAACCGTTGTCCACCAGGCCGGTGGCCGCCAGGTCGGCCATCGACAGCATCACGCGCGGCGCGAAATTGGCGAATGATGGCCCGCGATCCGGCTCGGCGGAGATCAGCTGCGCGATGGTGAAGGTCTTGTCGCCCAGCTTGAGCGGCGCGCCGACCGTGGTCTTCAGGCCGGAGAGCACATTCGGGTCCACCCACACCGTGCCCGGCGCCGGCGTGGCGGCGGTCTTCTGCCCGCGCGCGGCACTGGCCTCGATCGCACTGGTAGTGATGCGCACCTGGCCGCGCAGGGGATAGCCCTGGCTGACCGCCTTGACCGACGCCAGCTGCGCCTGCGACTGCTCGCCCTCGCCCGCCTGCGCCATGCTGGGAAACGTCACCGTGTCGGCCAGCACCAGGCCGCGCCGCTGCGCCTCCGCGCGCCACTCGGCGCGCACCGGCTGGTCGGCGTTGACCAGCAGGTCGGCGCCCAGCAGCTGGTGCGCATCGCGATTGAGGCTGCTGCGCATGCGGTCGATGAAAAAGCCCACCGCCGACAGCGAGGCGACGGCGACGATCAGCGCCACCAGGAGGAAGCGCAGCTCGCCGGCGCGCCAGTCGCGCGCGGTCATGCGGAACGATTGAGCCAGCATCCGGAGCTACACCTTGGCGAAAAAGGCGTCGAGTTCCTCGATGAAGGCGCGCTTCGCCTCCGGTTCGAGGAAGGACGCGTTGAAGCTGTTGCGCGCCAGCCGGTGCGCGTGCGACAGCCCGAGCGGCAGCGCGTCGAACGCGGCCAGGAAGTTATCGTTCATGTAGCCGCCGAAGTAGGCCGGGTCGTCCGAATTGACGGTGGCCGCCAGCCCCGCGTCGAGCAGCTCGAGCAGGTTGTGCTGGCCCATGTGGTCGAACACGCGCAGCTTGATGTTCGACAGCGGGCACACGGTCAGCGCGATCTGTTCGCGCGCCAGGCGCTCGGTGAGCACCGGGCTTTCGAGGCAGCGCACGCCGTGGTCGATGCGTTCGACGTTGAGCAGGTCGAGCGCCGTCTCGATGTATTCCGGCGGGCCCTCTTCGCCGGCGTGCGCCACCAGGTGCAGGCCAAGCTGGCGGCAGCGTTCGAACACGCGGCAGAATTTTTCCGGCGGATGGCCGACCTCGGACGAATCGAGGCCGACGCCGATGATCTTGTCGCGGAACGGCAGCGCCTCTTCCAGCGTGGCGATGGCGTCGGCTTCGGACAGGTGGCGCAGGAAGCACATGATCAGGCTCGCGCTGATCGGCCCGTCCTGGCAGGCGCGCCAGATGCCGTTGATGACGGTCTCGAACGGCACGCCGCGCGCGGTATGGGTCTGCGGGTCGAAGAAGATCTCGGCGTGGCGCACGTTGTCGGCGGCGGCGCGCTGCAGGTACGCCATCGTCATGTCGTAGAAATCCTGCTCTTTCAGCAGCACGCTGGCGCCGGCGTAATAAATGTCGAGAAACGACTGCAAATTATCGAATGCATAAGCCTTGCGCAAGCTGTCCACCGATTCGTAGGCCAGCGCGACCCCATTTCTTTGAGCCAACTCAAAGATCAGTTCGGGTTCGAGTGACCCTTCGATGTGTATGTGCAATTCTGCCTTGGGCATCTGCTGCAATACGCTCTGCAACTGTTTTTGCGACATTTTTATTCTCCAGGTGTGCGGTCGATGCGGGGGATTCGAACAGTGTAGCGCAAGGCGCCCGATGGGTTGGCCGGCCGATTAATTCGCAAAGGAAAAAGTGTGACATTTGCCCTGTTTCGGTGCACCGTCGGGCAATCGATCCGGACGTGCCCGCGCCACCAAAAGCCGGCGCCGTTGGCGCGCGCAAAAAGTGTCCCATGTCGCGTGATCGAATCGATAAACGTCGATGCGGACGAGGCCGTAATACGACAGAAATCACCTGTATAGAACGCTTGTTTTACCTTATTAATCAGTCACTTGGATTAGTTACACACGATCGCGCTTCATTGCTTTGACTTCTCCTTCCATTAAGCACATAATAAATTTCATAGGCGTAAGAAGACGTTGTCAGCACGCGCAATCGACCGGCAAAAACCGGCATAAAAATAAATCCTCGACAGCCGTTTTTGTTTCAGAAGTTTGAATCGGGAAACGTTCTTGTCGATACCAAAGGAGAGACGCCAGCGACCAGGCCTGGGGCACGCATTGCCCGACAGCACAGTGATCAGTGTAAGCACATTAAAGGACATTCAAATGACCATTTTTGACAACTACGCGGCTCGCTACGAGCGTACCCGGGAAGAGGAATTTTCCCTCGTTGAGTATCTGGCACTGTGCAAGAAGGACCCGCTGACCTACGCCACGGCGCCCGAACGCATGCTCGCCGCGATCGGCGAGCCGACCCTGGTCGACACGCGCAACGACACCCGGCTGTCGCGCATCTTCGCCAACAAGGTCATCAAGCTGTATCCCGCCTTCAAGGATTTCTACGGCACCGAGGAGGTCATCGAGCAGGTGGTGTCCTACTTCCGCCACGCCGCCCAGGGCCTCGAGGAGCGCAAGCAGATCCTCTACCTGCTCGGCCCGGTGGGCGGCGGCAAGTCGTCGATCGCCGAAAAACTCAAGTCGCTGATGGAACAGGTGCCCTTCTATTGCCTGAAGGGCTCGCCCGTCAACGAGTCGCCGCTGGGCCTGTTCAACGAAGAGGAAGACGGCACCATCCTCGAAGAGGACTACGGCATCCCGCGGCGCTACCTGCGCACCATCCCTTCCCCCTGGGCGGTCAAGCGCCTGCACGAGTTCAACGGCGATATCAACAAGTTCCGCGTGGTCAAGCGCTACCCGTCGATGCTCAAGCAGATCGCCATCTCGAAAACCGAGCCGGGCGACGAGAACAACCAGGACATCTCCTCGCTGGTGGGCAAGGTCGACATCCGCAAGCTGGAAGACTATGCGCAGGACGATCCGGACGCCTACAGCTATTCGGGCGGCCTGTGTCTGGGCAACCAGGGCCTGATGGAATTCGTCGAGATGTTCAAGGCGCCGATCAAGGTGCTGCACCCGCTGCTGACCGCGACCCAGGAAGGCAACTACAAGGGCACCGAGGGCTTCGGCGCGATCCCGTTCGACGGCATCGTGCTGGCCCACTCGAACGAGTCGGAGTGGAAAACTTTCCGCAACAACCGCAACAACGAGGCTTTCCTCGACCGCATCTACATCGTCAAGGTGCCGTACTGCCTGCGCGTGTCCGATGAAATCAAGATCTACGACAAGCTGATCCGCAACTCCTCGCTCGAGCACGCCCCGTGCGCGCCTGGCACCATGAAGATGATGGCGCAGTTCGCGATCCTGTCGCGCCTGAAGGATCCCGAAAATTCGTCGATCTTCTCGAAGATGCTGGTGTACGACGGCGAAAACCTCAAGGACACCGATCCGAAAGCCAAGTCGATGCACGAGTACGTCGACTACGCCGGCGTCGACGAAGGCATGAACGGGCTGTCGACCCGCTTCGCCTTCAAGATCCTGTCGAAGGTCTTCAACTTCGACAACACAGAAGTGGCCGCCAACCCGGTGCACCTGCTGTATGTACTGGAGCAGCAGATCGAGCGCGAGCAGTTCGCGCCCGAGACCGAGCAGCGCTACCTCTCCTACATCAAGGAGCACCTGGCGCAGCGCTACGTCGATTTCATCGGCAAGGAAATCCAGACCGCGTATCTCGAAAGCTATTCGGAATACGGCCAGAACATTTTTGATCGCTACGTCACCTTTGCCGACTTCTGGATCCAGGACCAGGAGTTCCGCGATCCCGACACCGGCGAATCGTTCGACCGCGATGCGCTCAACAGCGAGCTGGAGAAGATCGAGAAGCCGGCCGGCATCTCGAATCCGAAGGATTTCCGCAACGAGATCGTCAACTTCGGCCTGCGCGCCCGCGCCACCAACGGCGGCAAGAACCCGGCCTGGACCAGCTACGAGAAATTCCGCACCGTGATCGAGAAGAAGATGTTCTCGAACACCGAGGAATTGCTGCCGGTGATCTCGTTCAACGCCAAGGCGTCGGCCGAGGACGCCAACAAGCACGCCGACTTCGTGGCGCGCATGGTGGAAAAAGGCTATACGGCCAAGCAGGTTCGCCTGCTGTGCGAGTGGTATCTGCGCGTGCGGAAGTCGTCTTGACCGGAAAGGGTTAAGATAGGAGGGTCAGGCGGGTTTCCGCCGGCCCGCCGCGGATTTTGAGCAGGAGGCATGTTTTGACTTACCTCATCGACCGACGCTTGCAAGGCAAGAACAAGTCAGCGATCAACCGAGAGCGCTTCCTCCGGCGATACAAAAGCCAGATCAAGGATGCTGTCGGGCGCGCGATCAAAGGTCGCTCGATCACCGACATCGAAAATGGCGAGAAGGTGTCCATTCCCGTCAAGGACGTCAACGAACCGAATTTCGGCCACGCCCACGGCGGCGTCTGGGAAACGGTTAACCCCGGCAACAAGGAATATCAAAAGGGCGACCAGTTCAACCGCCCCCGCAGCGGCGGCGGCGCCGGCCGCGGCAAGGCCGGCAACAGCGACCAGACCACCGAAGACGATTTCATCTTCGAGCTGTCGCGCGAAGAATTCATGAACTACTTCTTCGAGGACCTCGAGCTGCCGAACATGGTCAAGACGCAGCTGACGCAAACCACCGAATTCAAGAACCAGCGCGCCGGCTACAACATCTCCGGCACGCCGTCCAACATCCACGTGCTGCGCTCGCTGCGCGGCGCCCTCGGCCGGCGCATTGCCGTCGGCGGCAACTCGCGCAAGCAGCTCACCCACGCCGAGCACGAACTGGCGCGCCTGTTAGAGGAAGGCGCCCCGCTCGACGATCCCCACGTCGTCGAACTGAAAAAGCTGGTGCACCACCTGCACACCAAGCTGCTGGCGATTCCCTTCATCGACCCGTTCGACCTGCGCTACAGCAACCGCATCAAGGTGCCCAAGCCGACCACCCAGGCCGTCATGTTCTGCATCATGGACGTGTCGGGCTCGATGGACGAGAGCCGCAAGGACACCGCCAAGCGCTTCTTCATCCTGCTGTATTTATTCCTCAAGCGCGCCTACGACAAGATCGAGGTCGTGTTCATCCGCCACCACACGGCCGCGGCCGAGGTGGACGAGAACGAATTTTTCCATTCGCGCGAATCGGGCGGCACCGTCGTGTCGTCGGCGCTGCACCTGCTGCAAAAGATCATCAGCGAGCGCTACGGCAGCGGCGAGTGGAACAGCTACGTGGCCCAGGCCTCCGACGGCGACAACTGGGACAACGACTCGGTGCTGTGCAAGCAGCTCCTGATCAACACCATCATGCCGGCGGTGCAGTACTACACCTACGTGGAAATCACCGACGGCCCGCAACAGAACCTGTGGGAACAGTACGCCGAAGTGGGCGACCACCATCCGAATTTCGCGATGCAGAAGATCGTCACGCCGGCCGACATCTATCCGGTGTTCCGGGAACTGTTCAAGAAGCAGCCGAAGTGAGATTGCCATGCCCAGAGATCCGAAAAACCCGCGCGCCCTGCCCGAACAGTCGGAGTGGACCTTCGACCTGATCGAGCAGGCGCACGAGGAAATCCGCCGTGTCGCCCGCAACTTCGGGCTCGACACCTACCCCAACCAGCTCGAGATCATCACCGCCGAGCAGATGATGGATGCCTACACCTCGGTCGGCATGCCGGTCTCGTACAACCACTGGTCGTTCGGCAAGCATTTTCTGTCGACGGAAAAAAGCTACAAGCGCGGCCAGATGGGACTGGCCTACGAGATCGTCATCAACTCGAACCCCTGCATCGCCTATCTAATGGAGGAGAACAGCCTGACCATGCAGGCGCTGGTGATCGCGCACGCCGCCTACGGCCACAACTCCTTCTTCAAGGGCAATTACCTGTTCCGCACCTGGACCGACGCCGAGGCCATCGTCGACTACATGGTGTTCGCCAAGAATTACATCGCCGAATGCGAGCAGCGCCACGGCATCGACGCGGTCGAGCAGATCCTCGACTCCTGCCACGCGCTGCAAAACTACGGCGTGGATCGCTACAAGCGCCCGGCCAAGCTGTCGCTGGCGCAGGAAAACGCGCGCCAGAAGGAGCGCGAGGAATACGCCCAGTCGCAGGTCAACGCCCTGTGGCGCACCGTGCCGCGGCGCGACGAGGAGCTGCCCGGCGACGCGCCGCCGCCGCGCTTTCCGCCCGAGCCGGAGGAAAACCTGCTGTACTTCATCGAGAAGTACGCGCCCCTGCTCGAACCCTGGCAGCGCGAAATGGTTCGCATTACGCGCAAGATCTCCCAGTACTTCTACCCGCAGCGCCAGACCCAGGTGATGAACGAAGGCTGGGCCACGTTCTGGCATTACACGATTTTGCACGAACTATATAAGGAGGGCATCGTCGGCGACGGCTTCATGATGGAGTTCCTGCAAAGCCACACCAACGTGGTGTTCCAGCCATCGGCCACCAGCCCCTATTACAACGGCATCAATCCCTACGCGCTGGGCTTTGCGATGATGAGCGACATCCGCCGCATCTGCGAAGACCCGACCGACGAGGACCGCGAGTGGTTCCCCTCGTTCGCCGGCAGCGACTGGCGTAAGACGCTCGACTTTGCGATGCGCAATTTCAAGGACGAGAGCTTCATCGCCCAATACCTCTCGCCCAAGCTGATCCGCGATTTCCACTTCTTCGCCGTGCTCGACGACGACCGCAGGGACAAGCTGCAGATCTCCGCGATCCACGACGAACGGGGCTACCGCTACGTGCGCCAGCAATTGGCCGAGCAGTACAACCTCGGCAACCGCGAGCCCAACATCCAGGTCTGGCAAGTCAATACGCGCGACGACCGCGCCCTGACGCTGCGCCACACCCAATTCCAGCGCCGCCCGCTGAACCAGCAGGCCCAGGAAGTGCTGCGCCACGTGGCGCGCCTGTGGGGTTTCGACGTCCACCTCGAGACCGTCGACCCGCAGGGCAACGTGGTCAGCAGCCTGGAATGCCGCCGCGAGAAACGCAACCGCAATTAGGCGCGCGCCCCGCGCGGCGCGCCTCTGCTACCATATACCAAAGCGATCGCCTCCCATCACCTATTGCTATATACTGGCAGGGCGAGCTACCGGCGACTAGCAGTTTCAAGCGAACGCCCCTGTTCAGCGAAACTGTCTATAGTTAGCATAATCACCATGCCCCGCCGAATGGAATTTGCCTATTGGTAAATTGCCACGGCAATTGTTTAGAGAAGCGTCCGTCCGTGCGCCGTCACTTTGGCACCGGACCGCGCACCGCATACGGTCGTTATTTTTTGATATGCATTTATAGCAATTAATCCTGACACGCGGCATGTGAAATATGGTCGTGAAAACATCATTTTCACAGTGAAATCGCCGACGTTGAAGGCACTAAAAATGTATGTGCAAAAAAGAATTCGTAGGTATAATTCGCCGATGTCCCGAATGCGGCCCTGGCTTTTGTCGTGTTTTGTGGGTTTAAGTAGGAACAAAAGAGTTGGTATTGGAGAAAGCAGGCATGAATTTTTCGCATGAAAAGCAGCCCGGGAAAAATGTAACCGGGATCACCATCGTGATCCTGTTGCACGTCCTCGTTGCCTATGGGATCATCACCGGTCTCGGCAAGCGCATGGTCACGAAGATGGCTGAAGCAGTGGAGACCAAGATCATCGAGGAGAAGGCGCCTCCTCCACCGAAGGAAATTCCGCCACCGCCTCCGCCGCCGGAAATGAAGGCGCCGCCGCCACCGTTCATCCCGCCAGTCGAAGTGAACGTGCAGCAGCCCCCTCCGCCGCAAAGCCCGATCTCGCAATCGACGTCGGCCAAGCCGGCATCGAACGAACTGGCCCGTCCGCAAGCGCCTGCTCCGGCAGCGCCAACGGGCAACGCGAACCCGGTCAAGGTGGCAGCGGTCGCCGACTTCAACACTTGCGCAAAACCAGAGTGGCCTAAAGCCTCCCTGCGCAATGAGGAAACCGGTACCGTGACGCTGCAATTCCTGATCGCCGAAGATGGCCGCGTGGCCGATTCGAAAATCTTGAAATCCAGTGGTTTCCGTGAGCTGGACAAGGCGGCAGTGGTCGGTATCAGCAAGTGCCGCTTCAAGCCGGGCACCACCGACGGCAAGCCGGAAAAAGCGTGGATGCAAATGCAGTACGTCTGGACGCTGGAATAACCCGGGACTCAAGGTCCCAACCTGTGACTTTTCGTTGTCATTACGTTCAGCGAACTGATTATTTTATATATTTGGAGGAAGCATGTTTAAGAATACCCGTTTGTCCGCTGTCCTGGCGGCTGTCCTGTTCTCGGTAACCGCGGCCGCAGCCCTGGTTTCCGCACCTGCATTCGCTGACGCCCCTGCATCCGCGTCCGCGTCCGCAGCCGCAGCCGCCCCAGCGGCAAGCGCACCAGCAGCCGACGCTGCCGCAGCACCAGCGGCTGACGCCGCTGCCGCGCCAGCAGCCGCTCCAGCCGGCACCAAGGAAGAAGTCGAGAACCCGTTCGGCATCACCGCCGTCTGGGCCGGTGGTTTCGTTCCGCGCGCTACCCTGATCATCCTGTCGCTGATGTCGATGGGTTCGTGGTACATCATCATCACCAAGCTGCTCGACCAGATGAAGATCTTCAAGCAGTCGAAAGAAACCTCGGCCAAGTTCTGGAAAGCTTCCTCGATCGCTGCCGGTTCGGCATCGCTGAAAGAAGGCTCGCCATTCCGCTTCATCGCTGAAACCGGCACCAAGGCTACCCAGCACCACGACGGCGCCCTGCTCGAGCAGATCGACCTGTCGACCTGGGTGACGATGTCGATCCAGCGCGCTGTTGAAAAAGTCCAGTCGCGTCTGCAAGATGGCCTGTCGTTCCTGGCAACCGTCGGTTCGACCGCACCGTTCATCGGCCTGTTCGGTACCGTGTGGGGTATCTACGGCGCGCTGACCAACATCGGTATGACCGGTAACGCATCGATCGACAAGGTTGCAGGTCCAGTCGGTGAAGCACTGATCATGACCGCCTTCGGCCTGTTCGTCGCCGTTCCAGCCGTTCTGGGTTACAACTGGCTGGTTCGCCGCAACAAGTCGGCAATGGAAGATGTCCGTTCGTTCTCGGCCGACGTGCACTCGGTCCTGATCTCGGGCGCAATGTCGACCAGCGAAGCTGGCCGTCTGGCAGGTGCTGCTGGCGCCAAGAAGATTGGATAAATCATGTCGATGAGCGTCGGCTCCGATAGCGGAGACGAAGATGCAGTCATGTCAGAAATCAACACGACGCCGCTAGTCGACATCATGTTGGTTCTGCTGATCATCTTCCTGATTACCAGCCCGGTCGTGTTGAAGTTGCAGAAGATTCAGCTGCCAATCGAGACCAACCAGGTTGCCAAGACCAAGCCGGAAGACGTCAATATCGTGGTCAACAAAGACGGCGATATGTACTGGAACCAGAAGAAGCTTGCGAACACGGACGAACTGTTCGAGTTCCTGAAAAAAGAGTCGGTGAAGCTGCCGCAGCCGGAAGTGCATGTACGTGGCGATCAAGAAACCAAGTACGAGTACATCGGCAAGGTGATTTACACGGCACAGCGTGCTGGGGTTCAGAAGGTCGGTTTCATTACCGAACCGCCTGACAAGGGCTAATCCCCTCCCCGCCGCCGGCCCAGCAGCACGGTCCGGCGCGGGGATCCCGACATTTGAAAAGGAAACACCATGAGTATGAACGTCGGTTCAGGCTCCGGCAGCAAAAACGCTGATCCGGAACCAATGATGGAAATGAACATGACACCCTTGATCGACGTGATGTTGGTCTTGATTATCATGTTGATTATCACGATTCCGAAGCAAAACCATTCGGTCAATCTGAACATGCCGGTTGGCAATCCACCGCCACCGACCACCGAGCCGGTCGTCGTCACCATCGACGTCGACTTCGACGGTACCATTTTGTGGGACAACGTCCAGGTGCCGGACCGTGCAGCGCTGGAAGCCAAGCTGGCCAATGTGGCAGCCCAGGCCGATCAGCCGGAAGTGCACCTGCGTCCGAACAAGCTGGTGTCGTACAAGTATGTTGCTGGCGTGATGGCGTCGGCCCAGCGTCTTGGCGTGACCAAGATCGGCATGGTCGGCAACGAGCAGTTCCAGTAATCGTAATTCGTAAGACGAACACGGCAGGCATCCCCTGCCGTTTCTCATTTTGAAGAAAGAATTCCACACAATGCCAAAATTCCGTCTCGCGCACCTCGGCCTCGTGATGGCCGCCCTCGGCTTCACTGCAGCCGCTCCCGTCCTCGGTCTGTCTTCCGCGTACGCCGCTGAAACCATGCGTCCAGAAATCGGCACTCCGCTGCAAGCTGCACAGAACCTGATGAAACAGGGCAAGCACAAGGAAGCGCTGGCCAAGCTGCGCGAAGCCGACAACGTCAGCAACAAGACTGCCAACGAAAGCTACCTGATCGAGCGCGTGCGCGCCGCGGCAGCCTCGTCGGCCGGCGACTACGAAGCCGCCGCCAAGTCGTTCGAGACGCTGATCGCATCGGGCCGCCTGTCGGCCGGGGAAAAGGAAAAATTCTCCGAAGGCCTGGTCGGCCTGTACATGCGCGCCAAGGATTTTAGCAAGGCCAACGCGGCCATCAACCGCCAGCTGAAGGACCACGACAGCGCCAACCTGCGCGCGCTGCTGATCCAGAACTATTACAACTCGGGCAACCTGTCCCAGGCCGAGAGCGAACTGCGCACCATCGAAAAGAACGGCCGCCTGAGCGAAGACCAGCTGGGCCTGCTGGCTAACATCCAGCTCAAGAAGAACGACAAGGAAGGCTACGTCAACACCATCGAAAAGCTGGCCGCGTCCTACCCGAAGACCTCGTACTGGACCGACCTGCTCAACCGCGTGGTCACCAAGCCGGGCTACTCGAACCGCCTGACGGTGGACGTCTACCGCCTGAAGCTGGCCAACGGCCTGCTGAAGAAGCCAAGCGAATTCGTCGAGATGGCCCAGCTGGTGCTGCAGGCCAAGGCGCCGGCTGAAGCGCTGAAAGTCATCGACAAGGGCTACAAGGCAGGCGTGCTGGGTGTGGGCGCCGAAGCGCCGCGCCACCAGCGCCTGAAGGACCTGGCCGACAAGACCCTGGCCGAGAACAACAAGACCCAGGCGACCGAAGAGGCAGCCCTGGTCAAGGCCAAGGACAACGACGGCCTGGTCGCGATGGGCTACGGCATGGTGCAAGCCGGCCAGGCCGACAAGGGCCTGGCGATGATGAACGACGCGATCAAGGCCGGCGGCCTGCGCAATCCGGAAGACGCCAAGCTGCACCTGGGCGAAGCCTATGCGGTCGCGGGAAAGAAGGAAAAGGCGATTTCGACGCTGAAAACGGTGAGCGGCAAGGACGGCACCGCCGACCTGGCGCGCTACTGGATCATGGCCATCAATCACCCGATGAACTGATCGCCCTGAGCCCTGCCTCTCGAAAAGCGCTGCCTGCTCCCGCGGGCGGCGCTTTTTTCTTATGGCGCCGCCGCCCGGCATGGTCCGGGTGTGAAAGCGGCAACTTGACCGTATAATCCTGTATTTCACACAGTTTTCCGCACCAGGCAGCTATGAAGGTATTCCGGGGACTTCCCAACGACAGGGCGCGTGCGCCCTGCGCGCTCACGATCGGCAACTTTGACGGTGTCCACCGCGGCCACCAGGCATTGTTGGCGCGCGTGCGCGCCAGCGCCTCGCAGCTGGGCCTCGAAGCGGCCGTGATGACGTTCGAGCCGCATCCGCGCGAGTTTTTCGCCGCGCGCGCCGGCGACCTGTCGCGCGCCCCGCAGCGCATCGCCAACCTGCGCGACAAGCTCGAATCGCTCGCCAGCGCCGGCATCGACCGCGTAATCGTCGAGCATTTCAACGCTCACTTCGCGTCGATGCCGCCGGAGGAATTCACCAGCCGCGTGCTGGTCGAGGGCCTGCACGTCAAATGGCTGATGGTGGGCGACGATTTCTGCTACGGCGCCAAGCGCGCCGGCACGGTCGCCATGCTCAGGCAGGCCGGCGAGCGCCACGGCTTCCACGTCGAGACGCTGCCCACCGTGATGCATGGCGCCGAGCGCATCTCCTCGTCGGCCGTGCGCACCGCGCTGGCAGGCGGCGACTTCGAGCAATCGCGCCACCTGCTCGGCCACTCCTACGCCATCTCCGGCCACGTGATCCACGGCCAGAAGCTCGGCCGCACCCTGGGCTTCCCGACCCTGAACCTGCGCGTCGCGCACCGCCCCGCCCTGTCCGGGATTTTCGTCGTGCGCGTGCACGGCCTGGCCGCCCAACCGCTGCCGGCCGTGGCCAGCATCGGCATTCGGCCCACCGTCGACGACTCTGGCCGCGTGCTGCTCGAAGTGCACCTGTTCGACTTCGACCAGTCCTGCTACGGCAAACTGGTGCGGGTCGAGTTCCTCGAAAAGATCCGCAACGAGGAAAAGTACGAGGACCTGGCCATCCTGACGGCGGCCATCGACAACGACGCGCGCCATGCCCGCGGCTACTTTGCCCGCCGCGCCGGCGCCCTGACCGCCACCGACCGAATTTGAAGCGGGCCACGCCACCGGCCCTCGCGGCCAACGTCCCCGCAGACCATCACCTTTGAAGAAGAATATGTCCGATACCAGCAAACCAGCAAACCCGAAGGCAGCCAAGAAGCCCGAGTCCAAATACCCGGTCAACATGACCGACACCCCGTTCCCGATGCGCGGCGACCTCGCCAAGCGCGAGCCGGGCTGGGTCAAACAGTGGCAGGACAAGAAGATCTACGAGCGCGTGCGCAAGGCCGCCGCCGGCCGCCCGAAATTCATCCTGCACGACGGCCCGCCGTACGCCAACGGCGACATCCACCTCGGCCACGCGGTCAACAAGATCTTGAAGGACATGGTCGTCAAGTCGCGCACCATGGCCGGCTTCGACGCGCCCTACGTGCCGGGCTGGGACTGCCACGGCATGCCGATCGAGATCCAGATCGAAAAACAGTTCGGCAAGAACCTGCCGACCGCCGACGTGCTGACCAAGGCACGCGCCTACGCGCTCGAGCAGGTCGACCGCCAGCGCGCCGGCTTCATTCGCCTGGGTGTGCTGGGCGAATGGGACAACCCGTACATGACCATGGCGTACGGGAACGAGGCCGACGAACTGCGCGCCCTCGGCACCCTGCTCGAAAAAGGCTACGTCTACCGCGGCCTGAAGCCGGTGAACTGGTGCTTCGATTGCGGCTCCGCGCTGGCCGAGGCGGAAGTCGAATACCAGGACAAGCGCGACCCGGCGATCGACGTCGGCTTCCCGTTCGCCCAGCCTGAAAAGCTGGCCGCCGCTTTCGGCCTGCCTGCCCTGCCGGCCGGCGACGGCTTCATCGTGATCTGGACCACCACCCCGTGGACCATCCCGTCGAACCAGGCGCTCAACGTCAATCCCGAAATCACCTACGCGCTGGTCGAGACCGCGCGCGACGGCAAGCCGCTGCTGCTGATCCTGGCCGCTGACCTGGTCGAGTCCTGCCTGCAGCGCTACAAGCTCGAAGGCGAGGTCGTCGCCACCTGCCTGGGCGCCGCGCTGGAAGGTATCGGCTTCCATCACCCGCTGTACCAGGCCGACGCCTTCTACGACCGCCTCTCGCCGATGTACTTGGCCGACTACGTCACCACCGAAAGCGGCACCGGCGTGGTGCACTCGGCGCCGGCCTACGGCCTGGACGACTTCATTTCGTGCAAGGCGCACGGCATGAAGGACGACGAGATCCTCACTCCCGTGATGGGCGACGGCCGTTTCGCCTCGACCCTGCCGCTGTTCGGCGGCATGACGATCTGGGAAGCGTCCAAGCCGATCTGCGACGCGCTGCGCGGCGCCGGCGCCCTGTTCGAGCTGAAGATGTTCGACCACAGCTACATGCACTGCTGGCGCCACAAGACCCCGATCGTCTATCGCGCCACCTCGCAGTGGTTCGCCGGCATGGACACCACGCCGAAGGACGGCGGCCCGACCCTGCGCGAGACTGCGCTCAAGGGCATCGAAGAGACGAAATTCTTCCCGGACTGGGGCCAGGCGCGCCTGCACGGCATGATCGCCAACCGTCCGGACTGGACCCTGTCGCGCCAGCGCCAATGGGGCGTGCCGATGGCCTTCTTCCTGCACAAGGAAACCGGCCAGCTGCACCCGCGCACGCCGGAACTGGTCGAGCAGGTCGCCAAGCTGTTCGAGCAGCACGGCATCGACGCATGGCAGACGCTGGAGCCGAAGGACCTGCTCGGCGAAGACGCCGACATGTACGTCAAGAACAAGGACACGCTGGACGTCTGGTTCGACTCCGGCTCGACCCACCAGACCGTGCTGCGCGGCTCGCACAAAGAGCAGTCCGCATTCCCGGCCGACCTGTACCTGGAAGGCTCGGACCAGCACCGCGGCTGGTTCCACTCCTCGCTGCTGACGTCCTCGATGTTGAATGGCCGCCCGCCGTACAAGGCGCTGCTCACCCACGGCTTCACCGTCGACGCCGAGGGCAAGAAGATGTCCAAGTCGCTCGGCAACACGCTGGCGCCGCAGAAGATCTCCGATACGCTCGGCGCCGACATCCTGCGCCTGTGGGTCGCCTCGACCGACTACACGGGCGAGCTGTCGATCTCCGACGAGATTCTCAAGCGCGTGACCGAATCGTACCGCCGCATCCGCAACACCTTGCGCTTCCTGCTGGCGAACACCTCGGACTTCGATCCGAAGGCGAACGCCGTGCCGGTTGCCGAACTGCTCGAGATCGACCAGTACGCCATCGCCGGCATGGCCGCGCTGCAGGCCGACATCCTGGCCCACTACGAGCGCTATGAATTCCACCCGGTGATCGCGCGCCTGCAGAACTACTGCTCGGAAGACCTGGGCGGCTTCTACCTCGACATCCTGAAGGACCGCCTGTACACCACCGCGGTCGATTCGCACGCGCGCCGCTCGGCCCAGACCGCACTGTGGCACATCGCCCAAAGCCTGCTGCGCGTGATGGCGCCGACTCTGTCGTTCACCGCCGAGGAAGCGTGGGCGGTATTCGCCGGCGCCGAGGCATACAGCGCCAGCGACGAAACCATCTTCACGCAGACCTACTGGGACCTGCCGGAAGTACCGAACGCCGCCGCCCTGCTCGACAAATACGCCGCACTGCGCGCCGTGCGCGCCGACGTCACCAAGGAGCTCGAAGAGCTGCGCGGTTCGGGCGCCATCGGCTCGTCGCTGCAGGCCGAACTGACGGTCAAGGCTGCGCCGGAGAAGTACAAGCTGCTCGCCAGCCTGGACGACGACCTGCGCTTCGTGTTCATCACCTCGCAGGCGAAGGTCGAGCAAGTGGCCGCCGAAGCCGACGAGGCGATCGAGGTGGCCGCGTCGACTGCGCCGAAGTGCGAGCGCTGCTGGCACTACCGCGCCGACGTGGGCACCCACGCCGAACACGCAGGCCTGTGCAGCCGCTGCGTGAGCAACCTGTTCGGCGCCGGCGAGAAGCGCGTCTTCGCCTGATATCAACCTGACCTCACCATCCATGGCAACCAAAAAAACAACGACGTTCTCCTCCGCTTCGAAAAACCGCGCCGGCCTGGCTCCATGGCTGGGCATCGCGGCCATCGTCATCCTGTGCGACCAGCTGTCGAAGATCGCCATCACCAAGTTGTTCACCCTGGGCGAAGAAAAGGTCATCACCTCCTTCTTCAACCTGGTGCTGGCGTATAACCGCGGCGCCGCCTTCAGCTTCCTGTCCAACCAGGGCGGCTGGCAGCGCTACTTCTTCACCGCCATCGGCGTGGCCGCAGTCGGCTTCATCATCTACCTGCTGCGCAAGCATGCTGGCCAGCGCATGTTCTGCTGGGCGCTCGCGCTGATCATGGGCGGCGCCATCGGCAACGTCATCGACCGGCTGGTGTATGGCCACGTGATCGACTTCCTCGACTTCCACCTGGCTGGCTTCGGCCACTTCCCGGCCTTTAACGTGGCCGATAGCGCCATCACGCTCGGCGCGATCCTGTTCATCTACGACGAACTGCGGCGTGTGAACAAGAACTGATTACCAGGAGCTCCAGCATGACGATGGATTTGAAGGGCAAGAAGATCGTCCTCGGCCTGTCCGGCGGGGTCGCGTGCTACAAGGCGGCGGACCTGTGCCGCTCGCTGGTCAAGGAAGGAGCGTCCGTGCAGGTCGTGATGACCGAGGCGGCCACCCATTTCATCGGCGCCGTCACCATGCAGGCGCTGTCGGGCAATCCGGTGCACACCGACCAGTGGGATCCGCGCATCGCCAACAATATGGCGCACATCGACCTGACCCGCGGCGCCGACGCGATCCTGATTGCGCCCTGCTCCGCGGACTTCATTCGCAAGCTGGCCCACGGCGCCTGCGACGACCTGCTCTCGACGCTGTGCGTGGCGCGTCCGCGCCATGTGCCGCTGCACATCGCGCCTGCCATGAACGTGGAAATGTGGGACAACCCGGCCACCAGGCGCAACGTGGCGCAACTGCGCGCCGACGGCCTGTGCGTGTTCGGCCCGGCCGCCGGCGACCAGGCCTGCGGCGAAACTGGCTTCGGACGCATGCTCGAACCAGACGAGCTGCTGGAAGAACTGGTGGCCTCGTTCCAGCCCAAGGTCCTGGCGGGCAAGCGCGTCCTGATCACGGCCGGCCCCACTTTTGAAGCGATCGACCCGGTGCGCGGCATCACCAACCTCTCTTCGGGCAAGATGGGCTACGCCGTGGCGCGCGCCGCGCGCGAAGCCGGCGCCGACGTGGTGCTGGTGTCCGGCCCGACCACCCTGCCCACCCCGCACGGCGTGCGCCGCGAGAACGTCCAGAGCGCGCAGCAGATGCACGATGCGGTCATGGCGGCGATCGGCGGCCAGCACGTGTTCATCGGCGTGGCGGCGGTGGCCGACTGGCGCGTCACCAACGCCAGCGACCAGAAAATGAAAAAGCAGGACGGCGGCGTGCCGCAGCTCGAATTCGCCCAGAACGCCGACATCCTCGCCTCGGTTGCCGCCACCACCTCGGTGTCGGGCTGGCCCTACTGCGTCGGTTTTGCCGCCGAATCGGAGAATCTGGTCGAATTCGGCGCCATCAAGCGCGAAAAAAAGGGCATTCCTCTGTTGGTGGGCAATATCGGCCCACAAACTTTCGGGCAGGATGAGAACACCGTGATTTTGTTCGACGAGGACGGCCACACCGTGCTGCCGCGCGCCGACAAGCTCACGCTTGCGCGCCAGCTGATTTCCGAAATCGCCAAGCGCATCGAGCAGCGTTCCCTGCTCACCTGAACCACAAGGACCAATGAAGACCATCGACGTAAAAATTCTCGACCCGCGCATGAAGGACATGCTGCCGGCCTACGCCACGCAAGGCAGCGCGGGCCTCGACCTGCGCGCCTGCATTGAAGAGGCAATCACCATCGAACCTGGCGCCACGGTGCTGATCCCGACCGGGATCGCGATCCACGTCGCCAACCCCGGCTACTGCGCGATGATCCTTCCGCGCAGCGGCATGGGCCACAAGAACGGCATCGTTTTGGGTAATCTGGTAGGCTTGATCGACTCCGATTACCAGGGCCAGTTGATGGTCTCGACCTGGAACCGCGGGCAGCAGGCATTCACGCTGAACCCGATGGAACGGCTGGCGCAGTTGATCGTCGTGCCGGTTGTGCAGGTTGGCTTTAACGTCGTCGACGAATTCGACTCGGACAAGGAAAGTGAACGCGGTGCTGGCGGCTTCGGCAGCACCGGCAAACAATAATAAACGAGGAACTCAAATGAAGCGCATCGATGCTCTGTGGCCGGCTGTGACGCTGGCGTTGTTGATGTCTGGCTGCGCCACCCGCAGCCCTCTCCAGCAAGGCCCCGTCCCGCCAGAGCCGTCGCGGGCGGCCGAACCAGAAGCACCGGTGCTCACTCCTCGCATGGCGGCGGAAGCCGACCAGCTCACCAAAATGGCGACGCTGCAGGACCGCCTGTACCGCGTCGCCGCGCCGCTGTTGATCAACAACGCGGAACTGTGCAAGACGCAGGCGCGCAACCTGCTGGGCTTCACCGCCAAGAACCGCTACTCCTACCCAGGCGAGTACAACGAAGCCGCGCACATCGCCTTCGGCATGGGCGAAAGGCTTCAGGTAACCGGCGTGCTCGCCGGCAGCGGCGCTTCGCAGGCCGGCCTGCGCCGGGGCGATCGCCTGGTGTCGGCCGGCGGCAAGGCGCTGCCGAGCGGGCCGAATGCATCGACGATGGCGGGCGCCGTGTTCGGCCCGCTGATCGCGGCGCATCCGTCGCTGCCGATGGGCGTCGAGCGCGATGGCGCCAACAAGCAGCTGACCATTCCCGTCACCCGCGCCTGCGGCTTCGGGATCGAACTGGGTAACTCCGACAACATCAATTCGTATGCGGACGGCTCGCGCGTGATGATCACGCGCGGCATGATCAACTTCGTGCGCGGCGACGACGAGCTGGCCTACCTGCTGGCGACCGGCATGGCGCACAATATGCTTGGCCACCATACCTCGCAGCGCTACGCCGGCACCGTGGGCGGCATCATCGACAATCTCGTCACGGTCAATCCCGACCAGTCCATGCTAATCGGCAGCGGCGGCATCAAGGCGATGCCGGCCGACGTGGACGCCGCGGCCGACCGGCTCGCGGTGTACTTGCTGGCGCGCGCCGGCTACAGCCTCGATGGCGCCACGGCATTCTGGAAGCGGCTGGCGTCGACCTACCCGGCGTCGGTACTGAACGGGTATGTGGCCAACCATCCGGCGACGGCAACGCGCACCGCCGCGATCGACAAGGCCATGGCCGAAGTGAGCGCCAGGCAGAAGGCCAAAAAGCCGCTGGTGCCGGACGCCGTCGTGGCGGCGGCGGAAGCGGCGCCTGCCGCTAAAAATTCGGGAAGTCCGGAAAAAACGTCCCCATCACGTAAGTCAGCAGTCCGCAAAACGCCACCACCGCCACCAGCACAATAAGCAAACGGCCGAACTTCGGCGAGCCGACGTCTTTTTTTGTATCATGGGTCATGTTTTTTTTACCGCGCCAATTTTCAGGCGCCCAGTATATTCGATCCCATGGACAGCATCGACCTTGAAGTACTAAAGACCTGCGCGGACTGGCTCGCCGCCGGCCAGCGCTGCCAGCTGGTCACCGTCGTCAAGACCTGGGGATCGAGTCCGCGTCCGGTCGGCGCCATGCTCGCGATCCGTGCGGATGGCCAGGTCGTCGGATCGGTCTCCGGCGGCTGCATCGAGGACGATTTGATCGAGCGGGTTCGCCTGCACGGCATCGAGCGCACCATCCCCGAAATCGTCAGCTACGGCATCAGCGCCGACGAAGCGCACCGCTTCGGCCTGCCGTGCGGCGGCACCATCGAACTGGCGATCGAACCGCTGTCGTCCGGCAGCGCCATTGTGGAGCTGCTGGAACGGCTCGACCGGCATGAGCTGGTCGCACGGCGGCTCGACCTGCGTACCGGCGCGGTCACCCTGGCAAGCGCGCCGGCGGGCTCAGTCCAGCATATGGATGGCGACGTCCTGTGCACCATCCACGGCCCGCGCTGGCGCCTGTTCATCATCGGCGCCGGACAGCTGTCGCGCTTCGTCGCCCAGGTGGCGACGGCCATGGACTATGACGTGACCGTGTGCGACCCGCGCGAAGAATATCGCAGCGGCTGGAATGTTCCGGGCGTGGCGCTGGTGCACATGATGCCCGACGACCTGGTGCTCGAAGCGCGCCTTGACCGGCGCAGCGCCGTGCTGGCCCTGACCCACGATCCCAAACTGGACGACCTGGCGCTGATGGAAGCGCTCAAGTCCGACGCTTTTTATGTCGGCGCGATCGGCTCGCGCCTGAACAACGCCAGGCGCCGCGAGCGGCTCAGGGAATTCGACCTGAGCGACGAACAGCTCGCGCGCCTGCATGGTCCGGTGGGCCTTTACATCGGCAGCAAGACCCCGGCCGAAATCGCCATCTCGATCCTCGCCGAGATGACCGCCGTGAAAAATGGCGTGCCGGCCGCGCAGCAGCTGAGCCACGCCGCCGCCCTCACCCCGCCTGGTGTCAACGCCTGCATGCGCGACTAGCCGATTCAATCGCAAGAAACGGATTTCGCCCGCCACCGGGCGCGACCCACACTACACTTTTCTCTCACCGGATCCATTCATGAACACAGCAAACCTCCTTCGCCTCGTCCTGCTCGCGGCGATCTGGGGCAGTTCCTTCCTCTTCATGCGCATCAGCGCCCCGGTGCTCGGCCCCGCGGTGCTGATCGAATACCGCGTCGCCTTCGCGGCGCTGTTCCTCGCCATCGTCGGCTTCTTCCTGAAAAAGCGTCTCGACCTGCGCGCCAACTGGAAGCACTACCTGATGCTCGGTTTCTTCAACTCCGCGCTGCCCTTCCTGTTGTTCGCATTCGCCGCGCGCACGCTGACCGCCTCGGTGCTGTCGGTGCTGAACGCGACCGCGCCGATGTGGGGCGCGCTGATCGGCGCCGTCTGGGCGAGCCAGAAGATCACCGCGCGTACCGCGCTGGGCCTCGTTCTCGGCACCCTTGGGGTCGCGCTGCTGGTCGGCTTCGATCACGCCACCTCGAAGCCAGGCGCCGCGCTGGCCGTGGTCGCCGCGCTGGGAGGCGCCTTCAGCTACAGCATCGCCAGCGCCTACGCGCGCAAGGCCCGCTCGATCGAGCCGTTCGCCAACGCGCACGGCAGCATGTGGGCAGCGACCTTGCTCGTGATTCCCGCGCTGCCGTTCTTCCCCGCGCCGGCCGAACCGACGCTTGGCATCATGGGCGCGGCGCTGGCGCTCGGCGTGATGTGCAGCGGGATCGCCTACATCATCTACTTCAAGCTGATCGAGGATGTCGGGCCGACCTCCGCGCTGACGGTCACCTTCCTCAATCCCCTGTTCGGCATCCTGTGGGGCGTGCTGTTCCTCGGCGAGACCGTGGGCTGGTACACGGCGGCGGGCGCCGCCATCGTCATCACCGGCACCGCGCTGGTGACTGGCTTCGTGCCGCGCTTCGGCGCGCGGACCGCAGTCGCGGCACGATGATGCAGGTAACGATCCTGCTCCCCGCCGGCTACCAGAGCGCCGACGTCCTCGCCTTCCACAGCCGCGATGCGGAAAGCGTGGCCGAGCAGGTCACCGAAGACCGGATCCTCAAGGGCGTGCTGCTCGATGGCGTGCCGGTGCTGTTCGACGTGGCGCTAACGCCGTTCGAAGCCCTGTGCGACGTGCATGCGGATGGCGCGCTTTCGCCGAAGGCGCAGCAGATGGTGCAGGAAGCGCTGCTCAACATCCTTGGCCTGCGCATCGATCCTGCGCCCTTCCTCGCGCTGGCGGGCGAGGACGATTTGCTGGGCGACGTGGCGCGGCGCCGGCCGCATCTGCGCGTCGTGCAGTCGGCCACGATCTTCGAAGCGCTGACCTGGGCCGTCATCGGCCAGCAGATCAACCTGACCTTCGCCATCGCGCTGCGCCGCACCTTCATCCAGCAGGCGGGCGTGCGGCACAGCAGCGGCGTGTGGTGCTATCCCGAAGCGAAGCAGGTGGCTGCGCTCGAGCTGTCCGACCTCACCTCGCGAAAATTCTCCGGCGCGAAAGCGGAAACCCTGCTGCGCCTTGCGCGATTGGTAGCCGAGGGCGAGTTGCGGCTCGACCGCGGCGATGACATCGGAAGCGCCAGCGCCGCCCTGTTGGCGGTGAAGGGCATCGGTCCCTGGACGGTGAACTACGCGCTGCTGCGCGGCTACGGCTACGCCGACTGCTCGCTGCACGGCGACGTCGCGATCCGTGCCGCCTTCCAGCACCTGCTGGGCGAAGACGCCAAGCCGGACATGCCGCGCACCGAAGCGCTGCTGGAACGCTACAAGCCCCACCGAACGATGGCTGCGGCCCATCTCTGGGCCAGCCTTCAAGATAAGTGACAGCAGCTTAGTTTCGCAGCGCAATCGCACAAATCACCACAACATATTGAAATGTGTAGCCGATGATTTGGTAGCGATTGCCAGATAGAGCGTCAACGTAAAATCGATGCAAGTCCACAGCGCCCGGATAGGTTTGTTCACCCACCAGATTCAATGGTTCCCAACCATGAATACGTTCAAATTTATCCCAGGTAAGAGCGCGCTGTGCTATGTCGTCGAGACAATCCACAATTTCGACAGCCGCGTCGCTCCCCAGATCGATCAGACTGGGAACGAAATCGAGCGTCGGATTCGAAGTCAAACTGAACCAATTTTTTTCAACGACTTCAGTTCGGCGATCAGTCGCTGAAAATCTTCGTGGGATGCTGGCCGAACCTTGCCGGCGGCCACGATCTTGAGGTGATAGTAAGGATCAAATCCCTCTGGAAGCCGCAGCGGAGGGACAGGCGCCCCCCGTAAGATGGTTGGCGGACTCTTTGGAGAGGTTTGTGTCGCGGCGGAAGGCTCCGCAGCGAGGTTTTGCTTTTTCATATCGTCGGGGACATGGGCAGCGTGTGAACGAACATTATACGTTGGTCCGCTAAGGCAGGTGCATTCACCGCGCAAGCGGTCGCGCTGCATCAATCCGAAGAATACAAAAAAGCCGTCAGCTCTTTCGAACTGACGGCTTCTTGCTGAATTCTGGTTGCGGGGACAGGATTTGAACCTGTGACCTTCGGGTTATGAGCCCGACGAGCTGCCAGACTGCTCCACCCCGCGTCTGTGCAATCATTATAGGGGTTCGCGTGGATTTAGGCAATATTAATCCACCCCGGATGTGCGATTGCAGCATCCAATCTACGGCGCTGCGGCCCTTTTACCGTCTTCCCATTGCGGCGCGCCCGCCCCAATCGGTGTAAAGTAAGCGAAATACCATTCTTCCGGCTACCTATGAAATTTTGTTCCGAGTGCGCCCATCCGGTGGCACTGGCTATCCCCGAGGGCGACAACCGGCCCCGCTACGTCTGTGCCCAGTGCGACGCGATCCACTATCAAAATCCCAAGCTGGTGATCGGCTCCCTGCCGGTGTGGGAGCAGGACGGCGAAGTGCAGGTGCTGCTGTGCAAGCGCGCGATCGAGCCGCGCTACGGTTACTGGACCTTGCCGGCCGGCTTCATGGAAAACAACGAGACGACCGCCGAGGCCGCCATCCGTGAAACCGAGGAAGAGGCCGGCGCCAACATCGAGCTGGGCCCGCTGTACACCTTGCTCAATGTCGCCCATGTTCATCAGGTGCATCTGTTCTACTTGGCGCGCCTGCGCGACCTCGACTTCGCGCCCGGCATCGAAAGCCTCGAAGTGCAGATGTTCAGCGAGCGCGACATCCCGTGGGATGACCTCGCCTTCCCCACCATCCGCACCACGCTCGAGCTGTTCTTCGCCGATCGCAAGAAAGTGCGCGAAGGCGGCAGCTACGGCTTTCACAGCCACGACATCGTGCGCCCGATGCGCTCGTCAGGCGCGCCCGACTGAGCCATGATCCCCTGGCTCGAATCGAATACGCCGTTTCCCGACGTCTCGAACGCGCTGACGATCGATGCGCCCGGCTTGCTGGCCGCGGGCGCCGACCTGTCGCCGCAGCGCCTGCTGCTGGCCTACCAGCACGGCATCTTCCCGTGGTTTTCTGAAGGCCAGCCGATCCTCTGGTGGAGCACCGATCCGCGCATGGTGCTGCGCACGGACGCCTTCCGCATCAGCGACAGCCTGCGCAAGACCTTGCGCCGCGTCGAGCGTAGCATGGCCGAGGGCGGCCGCTGGCAAGTGCGCTTCGACAGCGCCTTCGAAGAAGTGATGCGCGCCTGCGCCGCCCCGCGCCGCGACGGCCCGGGCACCTGGATCTCGAAAGACATCATCGCCGGCTACACCGGCCTGCACGCGATGGGCCACGCGCATTCGACGGAACTGTGGCTCGATGGCGAACTGGTGGGCGGCGCCTACGGGGTCTGCATCGGCCACATGTTCTACGGCGAATCGATGTTCGCCCGCGTGACCGACGGCTCGAAGGTCGCGCTGGCCTACCTGGTCGCGTTTTTGCGCCGCAACGGGGTGACGATGATCGACTGCCAGCAGGAGACCGGGCACCTGGCCTCGCTCGGCGCGGCGCCGATTCCGCGCGCCGCCTTCCTCGAGCACGTCCGGCGCGCCATCCACGAGCCGGAAATTACCGGCTGGGTTCCGGCGCCACCGTTGGAAGCGGCGCGGTGACAAGTCCAAACTTTCGTTAGAATAGAACCAATCGTAGCGCAACCGTCACTTCGCGAGCTCCGCATGACGCACTTGAACGACCTGCCCTTCTCGACGCTGCAGTTCTACACTACGGCGCCCTACCCGTGCAGCTATCTCGATGCGCGCCAGGCGCGCTCCCAGGTGGCCACGCCGTCCCACCTGATCAACGCCGACGTCTATTCCGAACTAGTCAAGAGCGGGTTCCGGCGCAGCGGCATCTTCACCTACCGCCCGTATTGCGATGGCTGCCACGCCTGCATCCCGGTGCGGGTGCGCGCCGCCGAATTCACGCCGAGCCGCGGCCAGCGCCGCGCCGCCAAACGCCACGCTTCTCTGGCGGCGATCGTCGCCAACCTCGGCTTCTCGGACGAGCACTACGCGCTCTACCTGCGCTACCAGAGCACGCGCCACGTCGGCGGCGGCATGGACCAGGACAGCCGCGACCAGTATGCGCAGTTCCTGCTGCAGAGCCGCGTCAACACCCGCCTGGTCGAGTTCCGCGAGCCGGACGGCACCTTGCGCATGGTGTCGATCATCGACGTCCTCTCCGACGGCCTGTCGTCGGTGTACACCTTCTTCGATCCCGACGTGCACGGCGCATCGTTCGGCACCTACAACGTCCTGTGGCAGATCGCCCAGGCCGACGAACTCGGCCTGCCCTACGTGTATCTGGGCTACTGGATCGAACAAAGCCAGAAGATGGCCTACAAGATCAACTTCCGGCCGCTCGAGGCGCGCATCAACGGCGCTTGGGAGCTGCTCGACAAGTAGGTAAAATGAGCGGTCTGCACAACCCCTGCCCGCCATGTCCGATAAACTGCTGTACGCCCTCACCCGCCCCCTGCTGTTCTCGCTCGATCCCGAGGCGGCCCACAACCTGACCCTGCCGGCGCTGAACCGCGCCGCCGCGTTCGGCCTCACGCGCGCGTTCGCGAAGCCGGAAGCCGATCCACGCACCGTCATGGGCATCACCTTTCCCAACCCGGTCGGCCTGGCCGCGGGACTGGACAAGGACGGCGCCTACATCGACGGCCTCGCAGCGCTGGGATTCGGCTCGATGGAAGTGGGCACCGTCACGCCGCGCGCGCAGGCGGGCAATCCGAAGCCGCGCATGTTCCGCCTGCCGCAGGCGAAGGCCATCATCAACCGCATGGGATTCAACAACGGCGGCGTCGACGCTTTTGTGGCCAACGTGCAGGCGTCGAAGTTCTATCAGAACAAGGAAGGCGTGCTGGGCCTGAACATCGGCAAGAACGCCGACACGCCGATCGAGCGCGCCGCCGAGGACTACCTGCACTGCCTGCAGAAGGTGTATCCGTACGCGAGCTACGTCACGGTGAACATCTCGTCGCCGAACACCAAGAACCTGCGCCAGCTGCAGGGAGCGTCCGAACTCGATGCGCTGCTGTCGCAGCTGAAGGAAGCGCAATCGCGCCTGGCCGACCAGTACAAGCGCTACGTGCCGATCACGCTGAAAATCGCGCCGGACATCGACACCGAGCAGGCCCAGAACATCGCCGGCGCCCTGCTGCGCCACAAGATCGACGGCGTCATTGCCACCAACACCACGCTGTCGCGCACTGCGGTCGAGGGCATGGAGCATGGCGCCGAAGCGGGCGGCCTGTCCGGCGCGCCGGTATTCGAGCTGTCGAACATCGTCATCCGCAAGCTCAAGTCCGAGCTGGGAGACGAGCTGCCGATCATCGGCGTGGGCGGCATCATGAGCGGCGCCGACGCGAAGGCCAAATTCGACGCCGGCGCCTCGCTGGTGCAGCTGTACAGCGGCCTGATTTACGCCGGCCCCGCGCTGGTGCGCGACTGCGCGCGAGCGCTGAAAGGAGCATGATGAAAACTATCCTGCTGGGAACGAGCCCACTGCGCGTGTCGAACGTCTGCCTCGGCACGATGACCTTCGGCGAACAGAATACCGAAGCCGACGCCCACAGTCAGCTCGATTACGCGCTCGAGCGCGGCGTCAACTTCATCGACACCGCCGAGATGTATCCGGTGATGCCGCGCGCCGAGACGCAAGGATCGACCGAGCGCTTCATCGGCTCGTGGCTGAAGAAGACCGGCAAGCGCGGCGACGTGGTGCTGGCGACCAAGGCGGCCGGGCCGAATCCGGCGCTGCACTGGGTTCGCGGCGGTGGCCAGAACTTCGATGCGGCGAACCTGCAGGCCGCCGTCGAAACGAGCCTGCGGCGCCTGCAGACCGACCATATCGACCTGTACCAGCTGCACTGGCCAAGCCGCAACGTGCCGATCTTTGGCGCCACCCAGTTCGATCCAAAAAATGAGCGCAGCAGCGTAGCGATCGAAGACACGCTGGCGGCGCTGGGCAAGCTGGTCGACGCCGGCAAGATCGGTCACATCGGCGTGTCCAACGAGAGTTCGTGGGGCGTATGCGAGTTCACGCGCCAGGCCGAAGCGAAGGGCCTGCCGCGCATCGCGACAATCCAGAACCTGTACAACCTGACGGCGCGCGGTTTCGAGACCAGCCTGCTGGACGAAACCTGCTATCGAGAGAATGTGGGCCTGCTGGCCTACAGCCCGCTGGCGTTCGGCCAGTTGAGCGGCAAGTACATCGACAATCCCAAGGCGCACGGCAGGCTGACGATTTTCCCGCCGACCTGGAGCCCGCGCTACCTGCGGCCGACGGTGCTGGCGGCGGTGAAGGAGTATGCGGAACTGGCGCGTGCGAACGGCATGACGCCGGCGCAGATGGCGCTGGCGTGGTGCTACTCGCGCTGGTTCGTGGCCTCGACCATCATCGGCGCGACCACGCTGGAGCAGCTGAAGGAAAACATCGACGCGGCCGACATCACATTGCCCGCGCACGTGATCGAAGCGATCGACGCAATCCACGCGCGCATCCCGAATCCGGGACAGTGATGAAGTTGGGGTCTGGTCCTGCGGACCTGACCCCGTTTTGGTCGCAGCCGCGCGAGGGATCGCGAACGGTTCAAGATAGGGTCAGGTCCGCAGGACCAGACCCCTGCCTAGACGCTGCTGTCCACAGCCGCGTTCATGGCACGGTCGATCTCCGCCCGCGTCAATTCGGGCGCAAACTGCTCGATGAAGTGATAAGCGTAGGAGCGCAGGTAAGCGCCGCGTCGCACCGCCAAGCGCGTCACATTGGGCGCGAACAGGTGCGACGCCCCGATCGCGCGCAGCCCCTTGTCGCGCCCATGATCGAACGCCATCGACGCCACCAGCCCCACTCCCAGCCCCAGCGACACGTACTGCTTGATGACGTCCGAATCCATCGCCGTCAGCACGATGTCGGGCTTCACGCCCGCATCGACAAACGCCGCATCGATATGCCCGCGGCCGGTGAACCCGACGTCGTAGGTAATCAGCGGGAATCGCCCCAGGTCATCGAGCCGGATCGGCGAATGCGCCAGCAGCGGATGCCCTTCCGGTACGACGATCAGGTGGCTCCAGCGATAGCACGGGAACGACACCAGGTCGGGAAACTGCGACAGGCCCTCGGTCGCGATGCCGAAATCGGCCTTGCCCGACAGGATCCATTCGGCGATGTGATCCGGCGCGCTTTGCTGGAGCGCTATGCGCACCTCAGGAAAATCCGCGCGAAACGACTGCACCACCTTCGGCAGCGCGTAGCGCGCCTGCGTGTGCGTCGCCGCGATGGTCAAGGTGCCGCTCTTCTGCCCCGCATACTCGGCGCTCGCGTGCTGCAGATTCTCCGCTTCCACCAGAAGCCGGTCGACGATCTTCAGGATGCCCTTGCCGGGATCGGTCAGCCCGGTCAGGCGCTTGCCGTTGCGCTCGAAGATCACGACGCCGAGTTCATCTTCCAGCTCACGTATCTGCCGGCTCACGCCTGGCTGCGACGTGAACAGCGCGTTCGCCACCTCGGTCAGGTTGTAGTTGCGGCGCGCCGCTTCCCGGATCGAACGCAGCTGCTGGAAGTTCATATCGCCGCCCCCTGGTCGACAAACACCTGCATGCGGCGCGGCCGCACCACCAGCGTTTCGCCGTCCTTCAGCGCCAGTTCGCGGAAGCGGTCGTTCGGAATCGTCGCCTCGATCAGCTCCGCGTTGTCGGAGCGCTCCAGGTCGAGCTGGGCCAGCGGCCCGATCGCGTGGAAGCGGCGCAGCTTGACGACGATGCCTTCGGCGCCAGGCGCATAGCGGTCGATCTCGAGGTCGTGCGGCCGCACGTAGGCAATGCCATTGCCGTTCTGTACAGCCGCATGGTCCGGCACATCGAAACTGGCGTCGCCGCTGGCCAGCACGCCTTCGTGCACGCGCCCGTGGAACAGGTTGACGTTGCCGAGGAAGCCGTACACGAACGGCGACGCCGGGTGGTTGTACACCGAGTCCGGCGTGCCGAGCTGCTCGACCCGTCCCTTGTTCATCAGGACCACTTGGTCGGCCACTTCGAGCGCCTCTTCCTGGTCGTGGGTGACGAAGATGCTGGTCACGTGCAGGTCGTCGTGCAGGCGCCGCAGCCAGCGCCGCAGCTCCTTGCGCACCTTGGCGTCGAGCGCGCCGAACGGCTCGTCGAGCAGCAGCACGCGCGGCTCGACCGCCAGCGCGCGCGCCAGCGCGATGCGCTGCCGCTGACCGCCCGACAGCTGCGGCGGATAGCGGTCGGCCAGCCAGTCCAGTTGCACCAGTTCGAGCAGCTGGCGTACCTTGTCGCGGATCGCCTGCTCGGACGGGCGATCCTTGCGCGGCCGCACGCGCAAGCCGAAAGCGACGTTCTCGAACACGGTCATGTGCTTGAAGAGCGCGTAATGCTGGAACACGAAGCCGACCTGGCGCTCGCGCACGTGGCGGGCCGACGCATCCTGCCCGTCCAGCAGCACCTTGCCCGAATCCGGATGCTCGAGGCCGGCGATGATGCGCAGCAGCGTGGTCTTGCCGCAGCCCGATGGCCCCAGCAGCGCGGTCAGTTCGCCGGCGGGGAATTGCAGCGACACGTCGTCGAGCGCGGTGAACTGGCCGAACTGCTTGCGGATATGTTGGACTTCGATGGTCATGCTGTGTGCTCCAGAATGCGCGCGTCGGCTTCGACGGAGTGTTGTTGATGCAGCCGCCATTCGATGATGGACTTGAGCGCCAGGGTCACCAGCGCCAGCAAGGCGAGCAGCGAGGCGATTGCGAAGGCGGCCGCGAAGTTATATTCGTTGTAGAGGATCTCGACCTGCAGCGGCATGGTGTTGGTCTCGCCGCGGATGTGGCCCGACACCACCGACACCGCGCCGAACTCGCCCATCGCGCGGGCGTTACACAGGATCACGCCGTACAGCAGGCCCCATTTGATGTTCGGCAGCGTCACGCGGCGGAAGGTGCTCCAGCCCGAGGCGCCCAGCACCAGCGCGGCCTCTTCTTCCTCGGTGCCCTGCGACTGCATCAGCGGGATCAGCTCGCGCGCGACGAACGGGAAGGTGATGAACACGGTCGCCAGCACGATGCCCGGCACCGCAAACAGGATCTTGATGTCGTGCGCCTGCAGCCACGGCCCGAACCAGCCCTGGGCGCCGAACAGCAGCACGTAGATCAGGCCGGAGATCACCGGCGACACCGAGAACGGCAGGTCGATCAGCGTGAGCAGGATGCTCTTGCCGCGGAATTCGAACTTGGCGATGGCCCACGAGGCGGCGACGCCGAACACGAGGTTCAGCGGCACCGCCACGATGGCGGCGATCAGCGTCAGCTTGATGGCCGACACCGCATCCGGATCGGTGATCGCGGCCAGGTAGGCCTGCCAGCCCTTCTTGAAGGCCTCGGCGAACACCGCCACCAGCGGCACGAACAGGAACAGGGTCAGGAAGCCCAGCGCCACCGTCAGCAGCGCGATGCGCACCCAGGGCGGCTCGAACACATTGGACGTGGAAGGCAGCTCGCCGCGGCGCGGCGCCGTGGCGGGAATCGGAGTATCGAGAACTGCGCTCATTTTTTGCCCGCCCGGTTGCGCGACCATGCCTGCAGCAGGTTAATCGCCAGCAGCATCAGGAAGGACGCGAGCAGCATCACCACCGCGATCGCAGTGGCGCCGGCGTAGTCGTACTGTTCCAGCTTGGTGATGATGAACAGCGGCGTGATCTCGGACACCATCGGCATGTTCCCGGCGATGAAGATGACCGAGCCGTATTCGCCGGTGGCGCGCGCGAAGGCCAGCGCGAAGCCGGTCAGCAGCGCCGGCATGATGGTCGGGAAAACCACGCGCAGGAAGATCTGCAGCGAGCTCGCGCCCAGGCTGGCGGCCGCTTCTTCCAGTTCGCGCTCGGCCTCTTCCAGCACTGGCTGCACCGTGCGCACCACGAACGGCAGGCCGATGAAGGTGAGCGCGACGACCACGCCGACCGGGGTGAATGCGACCTTCAGGCCGAGCGGCTCGAGGTAGCGGCCGATCCAGCCGTTCTGCGAATACAGCGCGGTCAGGGTGATGCCGGCGACCGCGGTGGGCAGCGCGAACGGCAGGTCCACCAGCGCATCGACGAAGCGCTTGCCGGGGAATTTATAGCGCACCAGCACCCAGGCGACCACGCCGCCGAACACCACGTTGATCGCGGCGGCGATCAGCGAGGCGCCGAAACTGAGCTTGTACGAGGCGACCACGCGCTCGGACGTGACGGCGTGCCAGAACGCTTCCCAGGTCATGGTGAAGGTCTTGACGAACACCGCCGACAGCGGGATCAGGACGATCAGGCACAGGTAGAACACGGTGAAGCCGAGCGATAGCCCGAAGCCGGGCATGACCCGGAACGGTGCGGCGCGCGGCGCGGGAAGGGAGATTGCGGGCATGCGGTCCTCTTATTACGGATTCTTCTATCAGAACTCGATAATCGCACCTGAAACTCATAACGCAAACGAAGCATTTCTCATTTGCATAGATCAATCTGCTATTAGGCGATCAATAGATCAGCTTGGCGGCCACCGCAGTCAGGGTCGCGGCGAGGACGCCGCGCAAGAAGCGCTCCGGGATGGCGCGCGCCGCCCAGGAGCCCAGCGTGATGCCCGGCAGCGAGCCGAGCAGCAGCGTGCCGAGCAGGGTCCAGTCGATCGAGCCCAGCCACCAGTGGCCGAAGGCGGCGATCGCGGTCAGCGGCACGGCGTAGGCGATGTCGGTGCCGGCCACTTCGGCCGAGCTCATGCGCGGATACAGCATCACCAGCAAGGTCGCACCGATGGCGCCGGCGCCGATCGAGGAGATGGTGACGAGCGTGCCGAGCAAGGCGCCGGCGCCAATCGTGGCGGCCACCAGCGCGCGGCCGTGCAGCTGGCGGCCCGGCCTGGCGTTAATCCACGCGAGCATGTTGGACTTGAACAGCAGCGCGGTGACGGTCAGCAGCACCGAGCCGGCGATGGAGTAGCGGATCACCTGGCCGATTTGCTGGCCGAGGGCGCCGTAGTGTTTCAGCGCCAGGGTGGCGGCGATGGCCGCGGGCAGCGCGCCGGCGCACAGGCGCCGCACGATGTCCCAGCGCACCGTGCCGCGCAGGCGATGGGTGAAGGTGCCGGCCGATTTGGTGAAGGAAGCGAACGCCAGGTCGGTGCCGACGGCCACCGAGGGCGGCACGCCGAACAGCAGGGTCAGCAGCGGCGTCATCAGCGAGCCTCCGCCCACTCCCGTCATGCCGACCAGCAAGCCGACCGCGAAGCCGGAGATTACATACGTCATTAACATACAGGAGCCCTCATTTAGCTGAAAGGGTAAGCTAACTGAGCGATATGCCAAACGACGGAGATCTTATTTGCTTATGCGTGCGGGATAAGCAGCGGCAGGGGTCTGGTCCTGCGGACCTGTTCCCACTTTGATTCGGAAGATGGGGACAGGTCCGCAGGACCAGTCCCCGCCGCGGCTACTTGCCGGGCTGCGGCGTCATGCGCAGGTAGGGCCGCTCGGCCTTGAAGCCGCCCGGATACTTCTGCTTGATCACTTCCGGATCCTGCACCGACATCGGGATGATCACGTCGTCGCCCTGCTTCCAGTTGCCCGGCGTGGCCACCGTGTACTTGTCGGCGACCTGCAGCGCGTCCACCACGCGCAGCACTTCCTCGAAGTTGCGCCCGCAGCTCATCGGATAGGTGATCATCAGCCGCACCTTTTTCTGTGGATCGATGACGAACAGCGAACGCACGGTCGCCGTGGCGGACGCCTCCGGATGGATCATGTCGTACAGCATCGACACCTTGCGATCGGCGTCGGCGATGATCGGAAAATTGACCACGGTCTTTTGCGTCTGCTCGATGTCGCCGATCCAGCCCTTGTGCGACTCCACCGGATCGACCGACAGCGCCAGCGCCTTGACGTTGCGCTTGTCGAACTCCGGCTTCAGCTTGGCCGTCAGGCCCAACTCGGTGGTGCAGACCGGCGTGTAGTCGGCCGGATGGGAAAACAGCACAACCCACGAGTCCCCTGCCCACTCGTGGAATTTGATCTTGCCAGTCGAAGAATCCTGCTCGAAATCGGGTGCGGTGTCGCCCAAGCGTAAAGTCATGGTGGTCTCCAGAGGTGAATAAATCAGGCCAGTGCCGGATGATGATTGTGCGCCCGCTCGTACAATAATTGCAATGCCTCCCGTCCAAATTGCCAGTATCCCAGGCGCGACTCGGCGTTGATGTGGCCGCGCGCGCCGGCATCGATCAGCAGGCTGCCCCAGCGGCCGGCCCAGCGCGCGGCGTCCTCTGCGCGCATCCAGGGATCGTTGCGGCTGCTCACCAGCACGGTGGCGCACGCCAGCGGCTGCCGCGGCAACAGCAGCGCCAAGCCGAACTTTTCCGGGTCGGCCGGAGCCACCAGCAGGGCGCCGGCGACGTTGGCAGGATGGCGGGCAATGCTGTAGATCGACGCCAGGCAGCCGAAGCTGTGCGCGATGAACAGCGCGGGACGCGGATCGCGGGCGCGCACCTGGTCCACCCGCGCCGCCCATGCCCGCAGGTCCGGTGTTTCCCAGTCGTCTTGATGCACGCGATCGAACTCCGGGTGGCGGTCCTGCCACAGCGTCTGCCAGTGTCCCGGCCCGCTGTCGTGCAGTCCGGGGACAAGAATGACTTGAAATTCGGGATAAAGATGCTGCGCCATAGGGCCTCCTCGACTGCGAGGTTACGGCGCGCTCGGGCAAAACAGAAGGAATCGTTTGGCGCTAGCTTATGCGCGCGCCGAATATGTCAGTAGAAGCGGTTGAACAGCACGACCACCCACGCCGCCACCGCGATCAGGATCGCCAGCGCCACCGCGGTGCTGCCCATGTCCTTGGCGTTTTTCGACAGCGGATGCGGGTCGAGCGAGATGCGGTCGACCACGGACTCGATCGCTGAATTGATCAGCTCGACGATCAGCACGAACACCATCAGCGCGACCAACATCAGTTTTTCGAAGGCGGAGATGCGCAGGCTGAGCGCCGCGATGGTGCCGATGAACACCACCACCAGTTCCTGCCGGAACGCCGCCTCATAGCGCCACGCGGCCTTGAAACCGTCCACGGAATAACTGAACGCCGAGAAGATACGCTTGAGGCCGCTTTTGCTTTTGAACTGGCTGACTGGTTGGGTCATGGGAGGCGATGAAATAGTGACGATGCGCCATTATGCGCCGGCGCACGCAATCCGGCGACAAGGCGTAGGAAGATTGCCAAGCATTTTCACATTATGGTATAAAGTATTCACCCGATACCGCACTGCACCAACCACATCATGAAAATTGAACCGACCGAAACCGCGAAGACCTCGATTCAAGTCATTGAGCGCATGGTCGCCCTGCTCGACGCGCTGGCGACTTACAGCGACCCGGTCAGCCTGAAGGAATTGTCGAAAGTATCCGGCCTCCACCCTTCGACGGCGCACCGGATTTTGAACGACATGGTGATCACCCGCTTCGTCGACCGCGTGGAACCCGGCACCTACCGGCTCGGCATGCGGCTGCTGGAATTGGGCAATGTGGTCAAGAGCCGGCTGTCGGTGCGCGAGGCTGCGCTCGATTTCATGCGTGCACTGCACAAGAAGACCCAGCAGACCATCAACCTGTCGGTGCGCCAGGGCGACGAGATCGTCTACATCGACCGCGCCTTCTCCGAGCGTTCGGGGATGCAGGTGGTGCGCGCGATTGGCGGGCGCGGTCCGCTGCACCTGACGTCCACCGGCAAGCTGTTCCTGTCCGTGGACGATCCGAAGGCGATCCGCTCCTACGCCACCCGCACCGGGCTGGCCGGGCACAACAAGAATTCGATCACCGACCTGGCCAGGCTCGAACGCGAACTGAGCCTGGTGCGCGCGCGCGGCTATGCGCGCGACAACGAAGAACTGGAGCTGGGGGTGCGCTGCATGGCGGCCGGCATCCACGACGACTCCGGCAAGCTGATCGCTGGCCTGTCGATTTCGGCGCCGGCCGACCGCTTGCAGGAAGAGTGGCTGGACGATCTGGTGCAGACGGCCAACAGCATTTCGGCGACCTTGGGCTATTCACCCGCGCCGTAAGCGCGTCGTTCCTGCGCAGGCAGGAACCTATGCTGAAGCTGCGCATAGGCGGCATGGGTTCCTGCCTGCGCAGGAACGACAGCAAAATCTATCTGAACTTATTTAAAACGGTCCGGTCTGACAACAAGTCAGCCGATCCCTGGCGGCTTGAGCGCTTCGAGCCATTTGCGCATGCGTCCCGCGTCCGCGGTGCGCGACAGCTTGCCCTTGGAATCGAGGAACACCATGATCACGGCGCGTCCCTGGATCATGGCCTGCATCACCAGGCAGCGCCCTGCTTCGTTGATGAAGCCGGTTTTCTGCAGGCCGATATCCCAGTCGGGATTGGCCACGAGACGATTGGTGTTGGAGTAGTGCATGATCCGGCCGCCGGCGTCGACTTCGGCGTTGGTGTCGGTCGAGTATTCACGCAGTAGAGGTTCCTGGTGCGCCACGATCGCCAGCTTGGCGAGGTCGCGGGCGCTGGCCACGTTACGACTGGACAATCCGCTTGAATCGACATAATGGGTATCGTTCATGCCAAGCTGTTTCGCTTTCGCGTTCATCGCCGCCACGAAAGCGCTGATGCCGCCCGGATAATTGCGTCCCAGGGCGGATGCGGCGCGGTTCTCCGAGCTCATCAGCGCGATGTGCAGCAGGTCGCCGCGCGTCATGCGCGAGCCGACGGCCAGGCGCGAATGGGTGTGCTTTTCGTGGTCGATGTCCTCTTCGGTAATCGACAGCATTTCGTTCATGTCCTGCTGGGCCTGGACCACGATCAGGCCGGTCATCAGCTTGGTGATCGAAGCGATCGGCAAGGCGACGTTGGCGTTCTTCTCGAACAGCACTTCCGAACTGGTCTGGTCGAGCACCAGCGCCACGTTCGACGCCAGCGCAAGCGGATCGCGCGTCAGGTTCAGGCCGGCGACGTCGCCTGCGCTGCGCGCTGCCGGCGCCAGGATCACATTGGCGCTGCGCACCGGGCGGAAGGTCACGACCCGCCTGCCGCGCACCACCGACACGTGGCGCACCGTGCGCGTGCGGATCGTCACTTCGGTGGCGTCCTTGCGCGCTTTCTTGATCACGTGCTTCTTCGCCGACGCGTGGGAGCGCCCGGCCGCTTGGGCCTCGGAAACGGGCGACAGGACAAACAGCAGCGAAACGAGGGCGCCCAGCGCGAGCTTAAACATCTGTAAATCCTTTGAGGCGAACTGAAGATTATCTCGTTGCAGTGTAGCAAATCACTCGTCGATGGCAAGCGAATTTAACCTTCAAAGCAATTACTTATGCATTGGCGCAACGCCACGATGAGGGGGCAGCGCGTCTATACAGTGTACGCCTTTAGTCGAGAAACCGTACAAATTCGCCAACAGGAACGCGCTCCGTGATCAAGGAATTTTCAATTTTTTCCGGGTCGGCGTAACCGAGCGCCATGCCGCACACGACCGTCTCGTTCTCAGGCAGCCCCAGCTGCTCGGAAATGATGCGGTGAAACTGCGTGAAGGCCGCCTGCGGGCAGGTATCGAGCCCGCGTCCCCGCGCGGCGACCATGATGTTTTGTAGGAACATGCCGTAGTCCAACCAGGAGCCCTGTTCGAGCACGCGGTCGATGGTGAAGATCAGGCCGACTGGCGCGTCGAAGAAGCGGTAATTGCGGCCGTGCTGGGCCGCCATGCCGGCCTTGTCCTCGCGCGTGAGGCCCAGCAGCGCGTACAAGTCCCAGCCGACCTTGCGGCGCCGCTCGATGAACGGCGACACCCACTGGCGCGGGTAGTAGGCGTATTCCTCGGTGTGCGCGCTGGCCGCTTCCTTGTCGTGGTACACCTTGAGGATGGCGTCGGACAGGCGCTCCTTCGCCGCGCCGGTCAGCACCGTGACTCGCCAAGGCTGGATGTTGGTGCCGGACGGCGCCCGTGCGCTGACGCCGAGGATCGCTTCGATGTCTTCGCGCGCGACCGGCGTGGGCAGAAACGCGCGGATCGAGCGGCGCGAGGCGATTGCGTCGTCCACCATTTGTTGTTGTTCGGTCGAAATCATCGGCTCCCCTATTTTTGTAAGTTAAAAGCTGGCGCTGTGTAGGCCCCTAGGACAAGTTCACGCGGCGCCGACCAACCCGGGGACTCGGCGTCCCCGTCGCTCCGGCGGACCTGACCCCAGCCTTTGGTCCGCGGCGCCAGCCCTCCTGCCTTCCAAAAGCTATTTTTTGACGACAAAGACCACGCCCAGCACAGCCACCACCATGCCCACCATGCCCAGCAGGCTGAACGCCTCGCCGAACATGATCCAGGCCATGATGGCGGTGGTCGGCGGCGTCAGGTACAGCAGGCTGGTGACCTGGGTGGCGTCGCTGCGGCGCAGCAGCTTGAACAGCAGGAAGATCGCGCCGATCGACAGCGCGAACACCGACCACAGCAAGGCGCCGATGAAGCGCGGCGTCCATGCCACCGAACTGAACTGCAAATCGAAGCCTTCGAGCCAGATCGCCGCCGGCAGCAGCGCCAGCACGGTCGCGCCGAACTGGATCACCGTGCCGGTGCGCAAATCGAAGCGCGGGCAGAACCGCTTCTGGTACATGGTGCCGACCGTGATCGACAGCAGCGCCAGCAGGCACAGCACGATGGCCGCCGCCGACAGGCCGATCAGCGATATTTTAGCAGCGACCACCAGCGCTACGCCGGTGAAGCCGAACAGGAAGCCGAGCCACTGGCGCGCGCGCACTTTCTCGCCGATCAGGGGCGCCGCGGCGGCCGTCAGGATGGGCTGCATGCCGACGATCAGCGCCGACAGGCCGGCCGGCATGCCCAGCTTGATCGCGCACCAGACGCCCGACAGGTAGCCGGCCTGCAGCAGCAAGCCGGCCACGGCGATGTGGCCGAGCGCTGCCCGCTCCGGCCACGGCGCCTTCCAGACCAGCACGCAGGGAACCAGGACCAGCAGCACCGAGGCGCAGCGCAGGATCAGGAAGGTCAGCGGCGGCGCGTACGGCAGGCCGAACTTGGCGACGATGAAACCGCTGCTCCACAGCAAAACAAAGAAGATGGGAATCGGGGACAGCCAGGGCGCACCCTGGCGCGCCGCAGCATGGAGGGAAGTGTCGGGCATGAATCAGTTGCGCATTCGAGACATGGGTTACAGCCGATGCGCCGGACCGGCAGGCAGGAAAGCGCGATGCTGTCAGCATAGCATGCGCACGAAAATGGCGTTTCCCCTCGCAAATTGCCGCAATTCATTGCACGTTTATGCCTGTCGCATAGGAGATTTAACTATTGCCAAACGATAATAAAATTTTAATTTGTGCATCGCACCAAAAATGCTTGACGCGGAGTTAAAACTCAGTAAAATAGGATTTGTTGCGGCGCACAATACACTGTCCCGCCAGAGCTTACCGGTTCACCTGCTTCACCGATCACAGCAACATTCGCTAACGCCATTCAACACACCCTGGAGAATCACATGTTTGCAATCCCTGAGCAGTTTTCGAACGCCACCAAAGCCAACTTCGAAGCGCAGTTCGCGATCTTCTCGTCGCTGACCGCCAAAGCCTTCGAAGGCATGGAAAAGCTGGTGGACCTGAACATCACCGCCGCCAAGGCATCGCTGGAAGAGTCGTCGATCGCGACGCGCCAGCTGCTGTCGGCCAAGGATCCACAAGAATTCTTCTCGCTGTCCGCAGCGCAAGCCCAGCCGACTGCCGAGAAAGCCATTTCGTACAGCCGCCAGCTGGCCTCGATCGCCGCCGGCACCCAAGCCGAGTTCACCAAGGCCGCCGAAACCCAGATCGCCGAGACCAACCGCAAGGTCATCTCGCTGGTTGACGAAGTGAGCAAGAACGCCCCGGCCGGTTCGGAGAACGTTGTTGCCGCATTCAAGGCCACCCTGGGCAACGCCAACGCCGGCTACGAGCAGTTCACCAAGACCACCAAGCAAGCGGTCGAGGCGATCGAGTCGAACATGAGCGCCGCTGTCAGCCAGTTCACCCAGGCTGCCGCCAAAGTGGCGCCGAAGGCTGCTGCCGCTGCTGCCGCCGGCATGAAGAAGTAAGAGCAACACCGGGGTCTGACTGGGACGCTTAGTCCCGCGGGTCAGCCCCCAACAAAAAATGCCCCGACTCGTCGGGGCATTTTTCATTGGCGGCGGCGACCAAAAATGGGGTCAGGTCCGCAGGACCAGACCCCGCCGTTCCGTTATTCGCCAAGGTAGGCGGCCTGCACGCGCGGGTCGTGCAGCATGTCGGCCGCATTGCCGGTCATGATGATGGCGCCCGAATCCATCACGTAGCCGCGGTGCGACGCCTCCAGCGCCAGCCGCGCGTTCTGCTCGACCAGCAGGATCGTGATGCCCTGCTTCGAGACGTCGCGGATCACTTCGAAGATCTTCTCGACCATGATCGGCGACAGGCCCATCGACGGCTCGTCGAGCAGCAGCAGGTCCGGGTGGCTCATCAGCGCGCGCGCCATCGCCAGCATCTGCTGCTCGCCGCCCGACAGGGTGCCGGCCAACTGTGCCGCCCGTTCCTTCAGGCGCGGAAACACCGCGAACCATTTCTCGATGTCGGCGTCGATCCCGGCCTTGTCGTTGCGCGTGTAGGCGCCCATCAGCAGGTTTTCCTGGATCGTCATGCGGGTGAACACGCCCCGCCCTTCCGGCACCATCGCCAGTTTCTTCTCGACCAGCTGGTGCGAGTGCACGCCCTTGAGCGGCTGGCCCATGTAGCTGACCACGCCTTCGACGCTGCATGGCGGCAAGGTGCCGGTGATCGCTTTGAGCGTGGTGGTCTTGCCGGCGCCGTTCGCGCCGATCAGCGTGACCAACTCGCCCTTGTTTACTTCCAGGTCGATGCCCTTGACCGCCTTGATGCCGCCGTACGCGACCTTCAGCCCCGCTACTTTTAGGATGTTGTCGCTCATTTATGCGCGCCTCCGAGATAGGCTTCGATCACAGCCGGATTCTTTTGTATGTCGGCTGGTAAGCCTTCGGCAATCGGTTTGCCGTATTCGAGCACGGTGATGCGGTCGCACAGGCCCATCATCAGCTTGACGTCGTGCTCGATCAGCAGCACGGTCTTGCCTTCGGCCTTGATCTTCACCAGCAGCTCGCGCAGCGCCAGCTTTTCGGTCGCGTTCATGCCGGCGGCCGGCTCGTCCAGCGCCAGCAGCTGCGGGTCGGTCGCCAGCGCGCGCGCGATTTCCAGGCGGCGCTGGTCGCCGTAGGACAGGAATTTCGAGGTGCGGTTGGCAAACTGGCCGATGCCGACAAAGTCCAGCAGCTCCTGCGCGCGGGCGCGGATCTGCGCCTCCTCGACGCGCGCCGCCTTGTGACGGAACACGGCGCCGAACACGCCCTGGTGCGAGCGCACGTGGCGCCCGACCATGACGTTTTCCAGCGCCGTCATCTCGCCAAACAGGCGGATGTTCTGAAAAGTGCGGGCGATGCCGGCCTTGGCCACTTCGTGCGGCGCGGACGGCGAATACGGCTTGCCGGCCAGTTCGAAGGTGCCGGTGTCGGGCTGGTACAGGCCGGTGATGACGTTGAAGAAGGTGGTCTTGCCGGCGCCGTTCGGGCCTATCAAGCCGTAGATCTGGCCCTTGGTGATCTTGATGCCGACGTCGGTCAGCGCCTGCAGGCCGCCGAAGCGCTTGTTCACGCCGGCGATGTTGAGAATGATCTGTTCGCTCATGTGGTAATCCTCGCGTCCGGCCATCAGGCCGGGAACGCTTCGCCCTTGTTGGTTTCAGCGGCTTCGGGCCGGTCTTCGTGTTTCGGCGACGGCCACAGGCCGGCCGGGCGGTTCAGCATGATCAGCACCAGCGCCAGGCCGTACAGCAGCTGGCGCAGCACTTCGGACTCGATCACGACCTTGCCGAAGACGGCCATCTGGACCGGCTCGACCACGTGGCGCAGCACTTCCGGCAGCGCCGCGAGCAGCACGCCGCCCATAATCACGCCCGGGATGTGGCCGATGCCGCCCAGCACCACCATTGCCAGCACGGCGATCGACTCGGTCAGCGAGAACGACTCGGGCGAGACGAAGCCCTGGAAGGACGCGAACATGGCGCCGGCGACGCCGCCGAACGAGGCGCCCATCGAGAACGCCAGCAGCTTGATGTTGCGGGTGTTGATGCCCATCGCCTTGGCGGCGATTTCGTCTTCGCGGATCGCCACCCAGGCGCGGCCCAGGCGCGAGTGCTGCAGTCGCGTGGTGACGAACACGATCGCGATGCACAGCAGCAGGAACAGGAAGTAGTAGGCGTTCACCGACGGCATCGAGAAGCCGCCCAGCACCACGTTGGCGCGCGAGCCCGGCTCGCCTGCCAGGTTGACCGCGAAGATCCGGATCGGGTCGATCAGGTTGATGCCTTGCGGGCCGTTGGTGAAGTTGATCGGATCGTTCAGGTTGTTCATGAAGATGCGGATGATCTCGCCGAAACCGAGCGTGACGATCGCCAGGTAGTCGCCGCGCAGCTTCAGGGTCGGCGCGCCGAGCAAGGCGCCGAACAGGCCGGCCACCATCGCCGCCAGCGGCACGATGATCCACACCGACAGGTGGATGCCGTTCTGCACGATGTCCGGACCCATCATCGTCACCAGCGCGTTGCCCAGCGCCGGGTTGTAGTTGACCACCGATTCGAGCAGCTGGGCGAACTGCGGCGAGGCCAGCAGGCCGGTCAGGTAGGCGCCGACCGCGAAGAACGCGATGTAGCCGAGGTCGAGCAGGCCGGCGAAGCCGACCACGATATTCAGTCCCAGCGCCAGCATGATGTACAGCAGCGCGATGTCGATGATGCGGACCCACGAGTTGCCGAACTGGGCGGCGAAGAACGGGAAGATGATCAGGCCGATCAGCAGGATGCCCATGCTGGCATACGCCTTGCGCGGATTTTCCTCGACGTTGAAATTAAGCAGTGCCATGTTGGTTCTCCCGTTCAGGCGCGGTCGGCCACGCGTTCGCCCATGATGCCGGACGGCCGGATCGTGAGGACAATGATGAGCACCACGAAGGCGAAGATGTCCTGGTAGTGGCTGCCGAGGAAGCCGCCGGTCAGGTCGCCGATGTAACCGGCGCCCAGGCTCTCGATGATGCCGAGCAGGATGCCGCCGACCATCGCGCCGTAGATGTTGCCGATGCCGCCCAGCACCGCGGCGCAGAACGCCTTCAGGCCAGGCAGGGTGCCCATCGCAAACGCGATCGACGCGTAGTTGGCGCCCCACATCACGCCGGCGACGGCCGCCAGCGCGGCGCCGATGGCGAAGGTGGCGACGATCACCATGTTCGAATCGACACCCATCAGGCCGGCGACGCGCGGGTTTTCAGCCACGGCGCGCATGGCCCGGCCCATCTTGGTTTTTTCCACCAGGTACACCAGGCCGACCATCGCCAGCGCGGCCAGCACCAGCAGCAGCAGCTGGGTCTGCGAAATCAGGGCGCCGCCAATCATGATCGGCTCGGTCGCCAGCAATTGCGGGAAAGGCAGCGGGCTGCGGCCCCAGATCATCATCGCGAAGGTCTGCAGCAGGATCGACACGCCGATCGCGGTGATCAGCGGGGCGAGCCGCGGCGCGTTGCGCAGGCGGCGGTAGGCGACCCGTTCGATGATGATATTCACCAGGATGCAGGCGGGAATCGCGCCGGCAATCGCGATGAACAGGTCAACGTAGCCAGGCAGGCCGGGCACGAAGGTTTCGAGGAGTTTCAGGATGGTCAGGCCGACCATCGCGCCGATCATCAGCACGTCGCCGTGGGCGAAGTTAATCAGGTTCAGCACACCGTACACCATCGTGTAGCCCAGCGCGATCAGGGCGTACATGCTGCCCAGCACCAGACCGTTGATGATCTGTTGGATAAAAGTATCCATTAATAGTTGTCTCTTTCTTTTAGTTCTAACAAAAACGGCACCCGGGGTGTCCCCCGAGGTGCCGCTCCTGGCCTGCGCCGTCGTTCACAAACTCCATCATTGCCAACCCAGCGCAACGCAAGGTGTTACATGGTCGTACCGCGACCGCGCATGGTATGCGCCGTCCGAGCGCAGCAATGATAGCGAAGTTTTGAAAAAACTAATATCGGGAAATTGCATGTCCCCCGAATTTTATTTGCATGTACATATAGAACTTGCGTCTATGACCTTTGATTGACGCTCCTGCGTAGGCAAAAGCCTATGCTTCGCCTGAACATAGTCAGCTTAGGTTCCTGCCTGCGCGGGAAGTCATTCCCGCCAATGGCGGGAATGACGGCCTAGGCTTGTGGCTTGGCGCCGTCCAGGCCCTTCGGCAACGGGAAGGTGACGTGTTCCTCGACGCCGTCCAGGGTGCGCACGCTCTTCGCGCCCAGTTCCTTCAGGCGGTCGATCACGGCCTGCACCAGCACTTCCGGGGCAGAGGCGCCGGCCGTGACGCCGATCCGCAGCTTGCCTTCGAGCCACTTCGGATCGATTTGCGAGGCGTTGTCGATCATGTAGGCCGGCGTACCCTTCTTTTCGGCCACTTCGCGCAGGCGGTTCGAGTTCGAGCTGTTCGGGCTGCCGACGACGATCACCAGTTCCACCTGCGGCGCCATGAACTTCACGGCTTCCTGGCGGTTGGTGGTGGCGTAGCAGATGTCGCCCTTCTTCGGCTCGATGATGTTCGGGAACCGCGCTTTCAGGGCGGCGATGACTTCGGCCGTGTCGTCCACCGACAGCGTGGTTTGCGACACATAGGCCAGCTGGTCCGGATTGGCGACCTGCAGGCCGGCGACATCGGCGACGGTTTCGACCAGGTGCATGCCCTCCTCGGCCTGGCCCATCGTGCCTTCGACCTCGGGGTGGCCGTCGTGGCCGATCATCACCACCTCGCAGCCCTGCTTGCGCATCTTGGACACTTCGACGTGCACCTTGGTCACCAGCGGACAGGTGGCGTCGAAAATCGACAGGCCGCGCGCGGCAGCCTCGGCGCGCACCGACTTCGGCACGCCGTGGGCGGAAAACACCAGCGTGTGCCCGGCCGGGACGTCATCGAGGTCTTCGATGAAGATTGCGCCTTTTGCGCGCAGATCGGCGACGACGTAAGCATTGTGGACGATTTCGTGGCGCACGTAGATCGGCGCGCCGAACTGCTGCAGGGCGCGTTCGACGATTTCGATGGCGCGGTCGACGCCGGCGCAGAAACCGCGCGGCTGGGCTAGGAGAATTTCGCTGTCCATGGGAGTCCTGTTCACAACACGGAAATCAGTTTCACTTCAAACAGCAACGGCTTGCCGGCCAGCGGATGGTTGAAGTCGAAGATGGCGCCGCTGTCGGTGAATTCGCGCAGCACGCCGGCGAAGCGGCCGCCGCCCGGCGCGGCGAAATCGACCAGGTCGCCGACCTGGTATTCGGCGCCCGGCGCGGAATTGTCGTCGAGAGTGGCGCGCGACACGGCCTGGATCATGTCCGGGTTGCGCTCGCCGAAGCCTTCGCCGGCGGCCAGCTGAAAGGTCTGGTGGGCGCCTTCGGCCATGCCGAGCAGGCGCTGCTCGAGGAAGGGCGCGAGCTGGCCCTGGCCCAGCATCAGGGTGGCGGGATTTCCGGCAAAGGTAGTGACGATATCAGTACCGTCCGCGGTGGCGAGCCGATAATGCAGGGTGAGGTAGGCCGAGTCGGTGACGACGGCTGGAGACGCTTGGGTCATGGTGTTGGTTCTGGCGTGCAAACCGATATTGTAAGCCACTGGGCCAGTTCCGGCTCAAGCGGGCAAAATACTTGACTAATCAACTATCTGAGCTGTCGCTCCTGCGAAGGCAGCAGCCCATGCTGAGCATATTCAGTATAGGTTCCTGCCTCCGCAGGAACGACGGTCTTGGGGCGAGAGGTACTTTGAACGATGGGAATCAACCACTGGCCCGCCCAGCAGCGCCCGCGCGAGCGCCTGATCGCCGACGGCGCCCGCTCGCTGTCGAATGCCGAACTGCTGGCGGTATTCCTGCGCGTCGGCGTCCAGGGCATGGACGCGGTCCAGCTCGGCGACAATCTGCTCAAGCACTTCGGCTCGATCAACGCCCTGTTCAACGCCAGCCTGGCCGAATTCTCCGGGCTGCACGGGCTCGGGCCGGCCAAGTTCGCCCAGTTGCAGGCGGTGATGGAGCTGGCCCAGCGCGCCATCGGCGAACAGCTGCAGGCGGGCCACGCGCTCGGCTCGCCCGAAGCGGTCAAGCTCTACCTGCGCATGAAGATGAGCCAGCAAACCCACGAATCCTTCGTGGTGTTGTTTTTGGACGTCAAAAACCGCCTGATCGCCTGCGAGGAAATGTTTCGCGGCACCCTCACCCACACCAGCGTCTATCCGCGCGAAGTGGTCAAGGCGGCGCTGAAACACAACGCGGCCGGCCTGATGCTGGCGCACAACCATCCGTCCGGCACGCCCGAGCCGAGCGAGTCCGACCTGCTGCTCACGCGCGCGCTGGTGCAGGCGCTGGCCCTGGTGGACGTGCGCATCCTCGACCATTTCGTCGTGGCCGGCCCGCAGGTTCATTCATTTGCGGAACATGGTCAAATCTAGCCCGCTCAATTGTTAAATTTCGCGAATAGCGCAAGACACAATTGTTTTTCACAAGTGATTGATTTCGCGATGCTTTTCACGCTATACTCTCGTTTTTCCCGATTGCGGAAGTTTACTGAAGGAGTGCGCTATGGCACGTGTTTGCCAAGTAACTGGCAAGGGTCCGATGGTTGGCAACAACGTCTCCCACGCTAACAACAAAACGAAACGTCGTTTCCTGCCTAACTTGCAGAACCGTCGTATCTACGTGGAATCGGAAAACCGCTGGGTCTCCCTGCGCTTGTCCAACGCCGGTCTGCGCGTCATCGACAAAGTCGGCATCGATGCCGTCCTGGTCGACATGCGCGCCCGTGGCGAAAAAGTTTAATTAGGGAGCTATCATGGCAAAAACTGGCCGCGACAAAATCAAGCTGGAATCGACCGCAGGTACGGGTCACTTCTACACCACCGACAAGAACAAGCGCACGATGCCTGCCAAAATGGAGATCATGAAGTTCGATCCGAAGGCACGTAAGCATGTCATGTACAAAGAAACCAAGATCAAGTAATCCGGTCTCGCTTTCCTGAAGAAGCCGCCCACGCAAGTGCGCGGCTTTTTTGTTTGTTGTAAATCGTCTCACTGTAATGCAATAAACATAATATTTGCAATGAAACAGGCATATCCTTGTCAGCACGCGCGGACTCATCAGTCCTGGTCGCGTATCCACCACTGACGATATGAAGGATCATCATGACTTGTATTCGTGCAGCAATGCGGCTCGGAGCATTGTGCTTCGCGGCCGGGACGATGGCGCTGGCCGGGGCGCAAACCGCCACCGACGACAGCGGCTATCGCAGCGCCCAAGACTTCCGTATGTTCCAGGCTGCCGGCGGCGGCGAGGAACAGCATCCCACCGTAATCGGCAGGCTGGAATGGCAAAAGGCGCGCTTTGGCACGCTGCCCTCCGATTTTGGACAGCGCATGGTGCAGGAATGGTCGCGCCAGCGCAGCACCTATCCGCAACTCGCACCGGGCGCCGCGGCGCCGAACGGCGTGCCGGTCTGGCAATCGATCGGGCCGACACGCGCCAACAAGACGCAGAACGACATCCAGCTCAGTGTCACCGACAGCGGGCGCCTGCGCACCATTCTGCCGCATCCGACCGATCCGAACACGGTCTACCTGCTGTCGTCGAGCGGCGGGATGTGGAAGACCAGCAACTTCGAAGCGCCCTATCCGACCTGGCTGCCGATCACCGACAAGGTCATCACCACCAGCGGCGGCGCGGCGGCGATGGGACGCGATCCGCAGACCCTGTACTACGGCACGGGCGATCCGTTCGACGGCATTCCCCTCGTCGGCGGCGCAATGCTCAAGACCACCGACGGCGGCAACAGCTGGTCGCCATTCACCTTCCTCGGCAATTCGGGCATGGTGCTTGACGTCAAGGTCGATATGCGCGGCGCGAAGGACATGGTGCTGGTGGCCACCGACAGCGGCATCTACCGGTCCGACGACGGCGGCAGCCATTACACCAATGTGCTCAACGGCGGGCGGGTCTGGAGCCTGGCGCGCAGCAGCATCGGCTGGCTGGCGACGGTCGCCAGCGGCGGCTATTACGATCCGGCCACGCTGTACGTGTCGGCCGACGGCAGCAGCTGGGCGCCGATCGCCGCCACCAACATGACGGGTGGCGCCGGCCGCATCACCCTGGGCATCGGTGCGCCTGGCGACGCGGTGGTCTACGCCTACGTCGCCAACTCGTGCAGAACGACGTGCGACCAGAAGGACTTGTACCGTTCGGCCGACGGCGGCTACAGCTGGACCGCGCTGGGCTTGCACACCAAGGCGCCGGTCAATCCGAATGAAGAAAATCCGACCATGGACCTGATGGGAGGCCAGGGATTCTACAACCACATGATCGTCGTCGATCCCACCGATGCCACGCGCAACACGGTGTACCTGGGCGGCCAGCTGAACACCGGCAAGACCACCGACGGCGGCCGCAGCTGGCGCCTGCTGAGCAACTGGCTCGGCCAGTTCGGCCTGGGCTACGTGCACGCCGATCACCATACCGCGGTAATTTCGATGGCTGGCGGCAAGAAGCGCGTCATGTTCGGCACCGACGGCGGCCTGTTCGTCAGCAAGGACGAAGGCGCCAGCTGGAGCGACCAGAAAAACGTCGGCCTGGTCGATCACCTGATCTATTCGATGGCGACCTCGGGCGCCGATCCGAAGAGCGTGCTGATCGGCCTGCAGGACAACGGCACCCGTATCCGCTCAGGCAACACTGGCGTCTTCAACCAAAGCTTCGGCGGCGACGGCTTCGGCGTGGGATGGAGCCAGGCGGCCGGCAACACGGCGCTGGGCAGCTATGTCTACGGCTACATCTATTCCGCGCACAAGGATCCGAACATCCAGAAGAAATGGACCGATCCGGCGTTCGACCCGGCGACCTGCAGCTACAATGGCATCAACGCCTGCAACGCGTATTTCGTCACGCCGATCGCCACGCCGAGCGCGGCAGCCGATCCTGTGGGCAGCACCTACTTCACCAACACCGCCAGCCTGATCTACCGCACCGACAATGCCGGCGCATCATGGCGTCCTATCTTCGCGGGCAGCACCACGGCGACCTACATCCGCGGCAGTTCGCACAGCGTGTCGGTCAGCCCCGTGGACCTGAACCACGTGGCGGCCGTGTCGACCGGCGGCAGGATCCTGATCACCAGCGACGGCGGCGCGAGCTGGAAGCTGCGCAGCAACATCGTCGCGGGTTACGCCGGTTTCAACAGCAACATCGCCTACGCCAATAATTCGGTGCTGTATGTGGCGTCGGAAAATCCGGGCGGCCAGTCGGTGTGGGTGGTGAAGTCCACCGACGGCGGCGTTACGTGGGCGCCGGCCAGCACCGGCTTGCCGAATGTCCCGATCCAGCGCCTGCTCGCCGCGCCGAACGACCTGAGCGGCAACACGGTGTATGCCGCAACCTGGCTGGGCGTGTACCGCACCACCAACGGCGGCGCCAGCTGGACCCAGTTCGGCGCCGGCCTGCCGACGGTGCAGGTCAGCGACCTGTACATGCCGCGCGACGGCTCATTCCTGCGCGCGTCCACCTACGGCCGCGGCGTCTGGGATATCTCCACGCGCTGACCTAGCGCGCAGGCTGCAACCGGATCGTCGATTCGGTTGCAGCCTCGATCAGCTTGCGCGAATACAGCAGCGGGAAGTAATCGCCCTTGCCCCAGCTTGCCGCCAGGTCGCGGTAGTGCGGATTGTCCGGGTCGCCCGACTGCCCCGGCGTGTTCATCGCGCGCGAATTGTCCCAGTTGCCCACATCGACCACCACTCGGAACGAGGGCCCGTTGATCTTCAGGAAATCGCTCGTCCGGTAGCTCGACTGGTTTACCGTGTTCGCCCCGCCCTGCGCCGGGAACGGACCCACGTTCAGCTTGGTGCGCAAGGAATCGGTCAGCGTACTCATCGGGTGCGCGTAATAGCTGTAGTGCAGCCGCCCCCATTGCCACGCCTTCGGATCCGGCCCGCCCTCCCGCTCCAGCTCGGCGTACGCGGCGCCCAGGCTGGACAGCAGCAATTCGTCGCGCCTGGTCTTGGCGCGGCGGCCGAAACGCGCCGCCGGACGCTCGAGCGCGTTCATCATTGCCGTGATGTCGGCGGTCTTGATCAGCGGCGCCGCTTTCGGATCGGCCACCGCGCTGACATACGCCTGGTTCAGGTGGCGCGACCACCACACTTCGAACAGGGCGGCCTGCGGCGACTGGCTCGATTCCACCGCGTCCCAGCCGCGCAGCAGCGCCAGCGCGGCGCGCGCCTTCGGCTCGTTCGTCTTCAACGGCGCCAGCAAGGCCAGCATGCGCCGCGCCGGGATCGACACCAGGTCGTTCTGCAGGCGCATCGAGTCGTCGATCGACACTTTCGCTTTGCCATCGAGCACTTCGCCGATGCGCGCGCGGCGCGCATTGTTCGGCCACTCGAAGCCCAGCTTGTACTGCGCCACCGGATAGCCATCGGGCAGGTTCATTTCATTGGCCGAAGCAAACCAGCCCTTCTTCGGATTGAAGCTCGACGGCAGCTTGTCGCCCGTCAGGAAGCCGTTCCACTCGTAGCGCCCGTCGCCCGGCACCGGCAGCAGGCCGTCCCAGTTCGGCCGGATCGGCGTCAGGCCGCCGGCCACCCAGCCGATGTTGCCGCTGGTATCGGCATAGACCTGGTTCTCCGTCGGCGCGCCCCAATTCAGCATGGCCTTCCTGAACTGCTCGAAATTTTTCGCCTGCATGTAATCGATGCTGCCGAAGTAAGGCGCCATGCCCGCCTCCAGCCAGCCCGAGCGCACCGCGAACGCGCGATGCTTGGCCGCCTCGGTGAAGATCACCGGGCCGTGCCGCGAGAACATCATCTCGGCCGTCGCCGCCATGCCGCCCTTGACCGGGATGCTTTCCTTCAGCACCTTGAAGTTCTCCCACTGGCCGCGGTATTTGTACTGCATCGGGTTGGCCGGGTTCGTCTCGTACACGTACAGGTCTTCCTGGTCGATGCTGAAAATCGTCAGGCCGAAGGCGATCGTGCCGTTGTGGCCGATCGAGATGCCAGGCAGCGCGGGCTCGCCGGCGCCGATCACGTTCATGCCGGGCGCGTTCAGGTGGGCGATGTAGCGCAGCGACGGCGCCGAGTAGGCGCGGTGCGGATCGTTCGCCATGATCGGCCGGCCGGTCGCCGATTTCGACGGCGCCACCACCCAGTTATTGCTGCCCTCCATGCGCTGCTCGGGATCGAGCGCGGCGATGGTCGGGCTCTTGCCGAAGATGACGTTGTCGGTGGCCAGCTTGAACACGTCGAGCAGGCCGGCCGGCAGGCAGGGATCGAGACCGGCGGGCACCTCGGTTTGCCACGCCGGCTGCAAGGTGCTGCGCACCTGGTCGGCCGCCAGCCCGGCCTTGCAGGCGACTGCGGCGCGCGCCACCTCGAGCGTCAGGTTGCGGGTCAGGCCGTGGCTGCGGATGCGGACCACGTCCTCGGCCTTCCATTTGGCCGGCGCATAGCCCAACTGGCGAAATTCGAACGGCAGCGCCGCGGGGTTCTGCGCCGTGTAGTCCACATAGGCGTTGATGCCGGCGACGAAGCGCTCGCTGATGCGCTGCGCGTCCTTGCCGTACGAAGCCCACTCCTTCCGCATGTCGCCGCGGTACAGGAACAACCGGGTCGCCTTGTCCTGCTCTATATAAGAAGGGCCGAACACGGACGACAGTTCGCCCAGGCCGCGGCGGCGCCATAGGTCGATCTGGAACAGCCGGGCGCGCGCCGCGTTGAAACCCTGCGCGAAAAAGGCGTCGTCCTGGCTTTGCGCATAGATGTGCGGCACGCCCCATTTATCGACCAGGATTTCCGCGCCTTTGTCGAGGCCGGCCACTTTGATGGTCTGTTCCGGGGCCGCCACGGCGGCGCCGGCAAGAAGGATCGACAGCAAGGACGGCAGCAGGCGCTTCATCGGCATTCTCGACAAGTTATGGTTGCGGAAGTATAAACACATTCCTTGTCCACGCGAACCGCCTTGTTGACCGCGTTTGGTGACGCTTATTTGGCGTTTCGTCGCATTTTTTGGCTTTTTGCCCGACAGGCCACTAAGATGGTAAGGCCATAACTTTAATTAATGGGAATTATAAAAACATGAATACCCTGACGGAATCACCTGAAAAGACGGAACTGGCCCCGGTGCAGGCCGCCCAGCGCATCACGGCGCTCGATGCAGTGCGTGGCTTCGCCCTGCTCGGGATCTGCGTGATGAACATCGAGTTCTTTAATCGCGCCCACGCAACGCTCAGCAACGGGATGCCGGTCGGGCTGACCGGTATCGACTGGCTGGCTTCCTACTTTGTCGCCTACTTCGTGGCCGGCAAATTCTGGACCATCTTCTCGCTGTTGTTCGGCATGGGCTTCGCCGTGATGCTGACCCGGGCCGAGCGCGCCGGCCGCGGCTTCCTCAAGCCCTACATCCGGCGCATCGCCGCGCTGGCCGCGTTCGGTGCCGCGCATCATATCTTCCTGTTCGCCGGCGACATCCTGTTCAGCTACGCGGTCGCGGCGGTGTATTTGCTGGTCGTGCTGTATGCGAACTGGAAATGGCTGCTGGCGGCCATTGCGGTCGCCTTCGGCCTGGCCTTCCTTCCCGGCTGGGGACCTGGCGCCGGCTCGGCCGCCGGCGTGCTGGCGTTTTCCGGCCTCGTCGCCATCTACATGCGCTCCGGGCAAGAAGCCACCGGCCTGTCGCCGATGGCCGTCATCCTGGGTGTCGTCGCACTGATCGGCGCGCTGGCCGCAGCCGTGTTCTGGCTGGCTCCCGGCGTACCGACCGAGCCGCGCGGCCCGATCACCGCAGCCACGGTGCTGTTCCTGATCCTCGCCTTCCTCGCGCAAAAGTACCGCAATCCGATCGAAGCGCGGCCATGGCGCGCCGGCACGGCGATCTACCTGCTGTCGTTTACGATGATGACCATCGGCGGCGCCGTGGACTACTTCACTCCGCCGGAAGCGCCGGCTGCCGCAGTGGCTACCGCGCCGGCAGTTGCCAAGGCCGAGCCGAAAAAAGCCGACGCCAAGGCCGTGCCGACCAAGGCCGAGATAAAGGCGAAAGCCGACGCGGAGCGCCAGAAGCAGCTGAAGGAGAACGCAGCTGAAGTGGCCACCGAAATCAAGGTCATGAGCAGTGGCAGCTACTCCGAGCTGGTCAGGCTGCGCGCGAAACAGTTCGCCGAACATGCGCCGATGGAGTCCGGTTTCGCCAGCGTGCTGATCGGCATGTTCTTGCTGGGCACGTGGTTCATCCGTTCGGGCGTGATGGAAAATACGGCCGCCCACCTGCCCCTGTTCCGCCGGTTCGCGTTTATCTGCCTGCCGATCGGGATCGGCATTGGCGTGGCCGGCAGCCTGATCGCCACCAGCCATGTGCCGGGCGCGCAGCATGACGGTTTCATGCTGGCCCGCGGCCTGCTCATGCTGGGCAACCTGCCGGCCTGCCTCGGCTATGTCGGCATGATCGTGCTGATGCTCAACAGCCGTTCGATCTTCTCGAATGTGAAGGTGCTTGCGCCGTTCGGCCGCATGGCGCTGACCAACTACCTGACGCAGTCGCTGGTGATGTCGCTGTTCTTCATGGGCCATGGCCTGGCGTGGTACGGGATGGGACGCGCATGGCAGCTGGTGTTTGCTGCGGCGCTGTGCGGCGTGCAGATCGTGTTCAGCCACTGGTGGCTGGCGCGCTTCCGCTACGGTCCTGCCGAATGGCTGTGGCGCGCGATCACCTATATGAAGATTCCGGCAATGCGGATCGAACCGGTTGCCGGCGGCATGCAGGCGCAGCCGAGCCACTAAAGTTGAACTGTCGTACCTGCGGAGGCAGGTACCCATACTGAGCATGGTTCACCTCGTCGGCGTGATCAGTATGGGTACCCGCCTGCGCGGGTACGACAGTCCAAGACCTTGGGTCGCGGCTCAGGCATATCTTCAGATGCAAAAAAGGCTCCGCGAAGGAGCCTTTTTCTATTTGCAACGAAGGGGTTACGCGTAGCTACGCAGGCGCAGCGAGAACTCCTGCAGCGACTTGATGCCCGACGCTTCGGCGCGCGCGCACCAGTCTTGCAGCTGATGCAGCAGCTGGTCGCGCGTGAAGTGCGAACGCTCCCAGATCGCGCCCAGTTCGACGCGCATGTGGTGCATCGTCTCGAGCGCCTTGCTGTGCTCAAACAGCTGCACCAGTTGCTGCTTCTGCGGCGCTTCCAGCTTGGCCGGCTCGCGCTGCAACAGCTTGCGCGACGACTTCAGGAAGCGCAACTCCAGCTCCGGCTTGGCGCGCAGGTGCAGCACTTCTTCATGCCAGGCGTGCTTGAACGACTTGGCGTACTTGGCCATCACGTCGTAACGGTTGGCGATCACCGACTGCAGCGTGTCGAAGTCGGCTACCAGCTTGCCGTGCTCGAACTTCGGCTCCGGCGCCACCTTGCGCACCTTGGCCAGACCCAGCGTCTCGAGGATGCGGATGTACAGCCAGCCGATGTCGAACTCGTACCACTTGGACGACAGCTTGGCCGAGGTCGCGAACGTATGGTGGTTGTTGTGCAGCTCTTCGCCGCCGATCAGGATGCCGAACGGGATGATGTTGGTCGCGGCGTCGGCGCAATCGTAGTTGCGATAGCCCCACCAGTGGCCGATGCCGTTGATCACGCCGGCGGCCATCACGGGAATCCACATCATCTGGACGGCCCAGATGGTCACGCCGATCACGCCGAACAGGGCGACGTTGATGAACAGCTGCAGCACCACGCCCTGCCAGGAGAAGCGGGTGTAGAGGTTGCGCTCGATCCAGTCGGTCGGCGTGCCATGGCCGTACTTCTCCATGGTCTCTTTATTCTTGGACTCGGCGCGATACAGTTCGGCGCCTTCGAAAAACACCTTCTTGATGCCGCGCGTGACGGGGCTGTGCGGATCCTCTTCGGTATCGCACTTGGCATGGTGTTTGCGGTGAATCGCAGCCCACTCCTTGGTGACCTGGCCGGTCGTCAGCCACAGCCAGAAACGGAAGAAGTGACTTGGGATGGCGTGCAGCTCCAGCGCGCGGTGCGCCTGGTGGCGGTGCAGATAGATTGTAACGCTGGCGATCGTGATGTGCGTTACCGCGAGGGTGTAGAAAACCACCTGCCACGCGGACAGGCCGACGATACCGCCGTCGAGAAATCCAAGCACCGCTTGCAACATGCTACTGAACAAATTCATTACCTCTCCAATGTGGTGTTTTGTCTTGCCGCCGCCTTCTGCGAAGCGATCGGCCAACCACACATTTTACGCGCTTCCCTGTGCCGCAGCACACTTTACGAGGGTCAATTCGTGAGAGTTTGAGAGATTTTTTCGCGCGCCAATGCCATCTGTGCATCGAATATGCGCGGATCGGCGCCAGGCAGTGCCAGCTTGATATCGCCGGCCTGCACCAGCGCGTAGATCTTCTTGTTCACGTCTGATAACACGCCACCGCGACCGCTTTCCGGATCGGTGATCCAAAAGCCAAGTTCGAGCTCGAAGCCGTCGGCGCCGAACTTGTTGAGCGACACGCCGGGCTTCGGGATGTCGAGCACGCGCGCCACGCCGGCCGGCAGCGATTCGAGCAAGGGAATGACCACATCGAGGTCGCTGCCGTAGGCCACGGTTAGGGTGGTCGCCACGCGCACCGAATGGCTCGACAGCGACTGGTTCTGCACTACCGACGAGATCAGCATCTCGTTCGGCAGCACCGTATCGACGCCGTCGAGTCCCTGCAGCACGGTGTAGCGCGTGTTGATGTGGCTGACCTTGCCGCTGTACTTGTCGACGGTGATCATGTCGCCGATCGACAGGCTGCGCTCGAGCAGGATCACGAAGCCCGACACGTAGTTGCTGGCGATCTTCTGCAAGCCGAGGCCGAGGCCGACGCCCAGCGCGCCCCCGAATACCGACAGTACGGTCAGGTCGATGCCGACCATGGAGAGGCTGACCAGCACCGCGACGACGATCAGCACCGCGCGGGACAGGCGCGCCATCACCACGCGCAGCGAGGAATGGATGCCCTGCACGCCCATCAGGCGCTCTTCCAGCGCGGCGCCGGCCCACAGCGCCAGCATCAGCAGCACCACCACCGATGCGCACGCCTGCAGGATATCGATCAGCGACACCTTGTGGCGGCCGATCGGCAACTGGTTGTTGTCGAGGTAACGGTAGATGTCGGGCCACAGCCCGGTGATGTACAGCGCCACGGCCGCCCAGACCAGCAGCGCGAAGATTTTTTCGAAGGTCTGGAAGGCGGCGCCCAGCTGCCCGTGGCGCGCGAACACGCGCCGCAGCAGGTAAAACGCCACGCGGATCAGGGCAAACGAGGAAAACAGCGGCAGCGCAACCTTCAGCAGGTTGACGTGCTGGTACAGCCCCAGCACATGGCGCGACAGCGCCAGCAAGCCCAGGATCAGCAGCGGCCCGAGCACGCGCGCGAAGCTTTCGACGCCGATGCGGCGCACCGCGCCGGCGCCTTCGGCCCGCTGCAGGTAGCGGTCGCGGATGAAGCGCGCCAGCCACCAGCCGATCGCCACACTCAGGACAATGGCGCCTGCCTGCCACAGAATGCCTGGCTCGCGAAGGTCGTCAAACAGGTCGGACAGCAGTTTGGGCAGGTGCATGGGCGCTCGTCGGTGGGATTACTCTTCTTCTGCGGGAACTTCGGCGTCGTCGTCGGCCGGCTTGGCCTTCGGAGGACGCGGCGGCAGCGCCTTGCGCTCGAGCACGGCGGCGAAGAAGCCGTCGGTCTGGTGCTTGTGCGGCAGCAGTTTCAGGTAGTCGCCCATTTCCAGGTCGATCTTCTGCTCGGCCAGCACCTTGTTCATCGGGACCAGGTCGAATTCCGGGTGCGCCGCCAGGAACTGCTCGACGATGAAGTCGTTCTCTTCATCCAGCAGGCTGCAGGTGGCGTACACCAGGCGGCCGCCGCCCTTGAGCAGGCGCGCGGCGCTGTCCAGGATGGCTGCCTGCTTTTCCTGCATTTCAGCGACGGCTTCGACCTTCTGGCGCCACTTGACGTCGGGATTGCGGCGCAGGGTGCCCAGGCCCGAGCACGGCGCGTCCACCAGCACGCGGTCGATCTTGCCGGCCAGGCGCTTGACCTTGGCGTCGCGCTCGTGGGCGATCTGCACCGGATGCACGTTCGACAGGCCGCTGCGCGCCATGCGCGGCTTCAGCTTGGCGAGGCGCTTCTCGGAAATATCGAAGGCGTACAGGCGGCCGGTGTTGCGCATCAGCGCGCCGAGTGCGAGCGTCTTGCCGCCGGCGCCGGCGCAGAAATCGACCACCATCTCACCGCGCTTGGCGCCGACGATTTGCGACAGGATCTGGCTGCCCTCGTCCTGCACTTCGATCGCGCCATCCTTAAACAGCGGCAAGTTCTGCAGCGACGGCTTCTTGATCACGCGCAGGCCCTGCGGCGCGTACGGCATCGGCTCGGCCAGGATCGGCGCTTCGGCCAGCTTGGCGACGACGTCGTCGCGGTTCGCTTTGATCGTGTTCACGCGCAGGTCCAGCGGCGCCGGCTTGTTCAGCGCGTCGGCCAGGGCCAACGTTTCGGCTTCGCCGTACTGGGCGACGAATTTGTCGAACAGCCACTTCGGCAGGTTCGAGCGCATTTGCGCCGGCATCAGGTTGCGGTCGATTTGCTTGATGCGCTCGAGGAACTCGGTCTCCTCTTCGGTCAGGCCGGCGAGCGACTCGGCGCCCATTGCCTCGGCCAGGCCGAGGATGGTCAGGCGGCGCATGGTCGGCTGCTGGCCCGCTTCGGCGAAGTCGGTGAAGAACGATTTGTTGCGCAGGATCGCGTAGATGCCTTCAGCGACGGCGCCGCGCTCGCGGGGGCCAAGGCGCGGGTGGTCCTTGAAGTAGCGCGACAAAGTGGTGTCGGCAGGCGCCGAAAAACGTAAGATCTCGCGCAATACTTCTTCAGTATTGCCGAGGATCGCTGGAGGCAATCTCATGATATTCCTTGGTTAACTACGTGTTTTATTGCTGCGCCGGGGCGCCGTGTTCGATAAAGCTGCGGATGACGCGAGGATACAGAATATGTTCCTGCTGCAGCACACGGGCGGCCAGCGTGTCTTCGGTGTCGCCCGGCAGGACGTCGACTTCCGCCTGCCCCAGCACCGGGCCATGGTCCAGCTCGGCGGTTACGATGTGGACGGTGGCGCCGTGCCGGTCGTGGCCGGCTTCGAGCGCCTGGCGGTGGGTGTGCAGACCGGGAAAATGCGGCAGCAGCGACGGGTGAATGTTCAGCATGCGGCCGGCGTAATGTTCGACGAAAGGCGCGGTGAGGATGCGCATGAAGCCGGCGAGCACCACCAGGTCAGGTTCGTACATGTCGATGACCGAGCGCAGCGTGGCGTCGAATTCTTCGCGCGACGCGAATTCCTTGCTGGGAACGACGGCTGTCGGGATGCCGTTCGCTTCGGCAAACGCCAGGCCGCCGGCGTCGGCTTTATTGCTGATGACCGCTGCGATCCGGGCCGGCCACTGCTCCGATTGCGCTGCACGCACAATCGCCGCCATGTTGCTGCCGCCGCCGGAAATCAGAATCACGATATTTTTCATAGCGCGCATTATACGTCATGTTGCACTGCAACATGCGATTGCGGGGGGATGCTGGGGTCAGGTCGGCGGAGCGACGGGGACGCCTAGTCCCCGCTTTTGACGCCAGCGCCTACTCAAACGAATAAAAGACGCGGAACGGGACTTTCTTCTCGGCCCAGTAATCGGCCGCGTCGCGAAAGACGTCGAGCAGGGTCTCGCGCGCTTCCTTGTCGAACTTCTGGGTATTGGGCAACTGTTCGAGCACCACGATGAAGCCAGGCTGCGCGCCGGCGGCCTGGATGGTGTTGGTCAGGCATTCCTTGAGCGCATCGAAATTCTTGCTGCAAGGCTTGGGAAAATGAAAGTTCTCGCCGATCCGGGCGCACACCTGCTGCTTGGTCAGCGCGTCGGCGCAGTGGGCGTACAGAAAATGCTGCCCAAGGCGAACGGCTTCCTCCTGCAATTCCACGACACGGAACGCGCGAATGGACTGCACAAGGTTAGGCGGCACTGTTATCAACAAACTCATTTTTCCCTCAAATCGACCTGTAGCTACCGGTGGTTTTTCTGTTCAGTTTCTTGCTGGGCATCGCGTTCATCGATGAACGCCGTTCTCCTGATGTCGTTGCTTAGCGCCAATACGCCCGATAATTTTCTGTAAGGGTAACGTTTTGTGGTAACTGAATCAACCCGAATGTGATCGCAGACGAAATATTTGTAAAAAAACAGAAGGTTTTACGATAAAAGATGCGGTTTCACGGTTTTCGCGCCGGATGCGGCGCCGATGTCGCCCTGTTACAAATTGTTGCCATGTGGATCAATTTGGCGCGCGGCGCGGAGTAGTATACGAACATGGCCAAAGTGGCCAACCTAATTCAACGCAGAAATCCTAACGAGGCTCCCAGATGAACATGCAAGCAAAGTTGATGATGACCGTCCTGGGCCTGACCGCCCTGCCGCTGGTGCACGCCGTCGAATTCGAAGACTACGGCCGCGTCGTGCGCGTGCAGCCGCGCGTCGAGCAGATCCGCCAGCCGCGCCAGGAATGCCGCACCGAGTACGTGCAGGCGCAGGTCCAGCCGCAGCAGCAGCGCAGCGCCGGCGGCTCGATCATCGGCGGCATCGCCGGTGCGCTGGTCGGTAACCAGGTCGGCGGCGGCTCCGGCCGCGCCGCGGCGACCGCCGCCGGCGCCATCGCCGGCGCCGTGATCGGCGACCGCGTCGACAACGACGGCCGTCCGGTCCCGCAGCCCTACGCGCAGGAACAAGCCGTGCGCCAGTGCCGCACCGTCGAAGCCTACGAGTCGCGCACCGTCGGCTACGACGTCACCTACGATTACCGCGGCCGCAACTACACCAGCGTGATGTCGCGCGACCCGGGCCAGCGCGTGCGCCTGCGCGTGTCGGTCGAGCCGGATCAGATGCAGTAATCGCAATACCGAGGGTTCTGCTTGCGCTACGGGAACCCCTCCAACGATAATAGGGCGATCGAATCAGGTCGCCCTATGCTTATCAGAAGAAAATCCATCGAACAAGTCGAATCCTCGCGCCGTCCCGCGCGCAAGGCAAAATTCGCCCCCGTCACCCTGTCCGAGCAGGACGGCGTGCGCTACCTGCACTTCGGCACCGAATGGGTGCAAGGCGCCATGCGCATCCGCAAGCCCGACTGGCCCGAACTCGAATACGCCCAGCAGATGATGGCCTGGATGCTGTACATCGAGCAGCCGCGCGCGATCGCCCAGCTGGGCCTTGGCACCGGCGCGCTGACCAAGTTCTGCTACCGCACCTTCCCCGAAGCGACGGTCACCGCGGTCGAGCTGAATGAATCGGTGATCGCCATCTGCGAATCGATGTTCAAGCTGCCGCCCAACGACGCGCGCCTGAACGTGCTGCAAATGGACGCGCTCGATTTCGTCGACGACCCGGCCAACGAAGGCGCCTTCGACGTGCTGCAGTGCGACCTGTACGACGCCACGGCCAAGGGCCCGGTGCTCGACACGCCCGAGTTCTACCAGTCCTGCTGCGCGTGCCTGGCGCCGGGCGGCATCATGACGGTCAACCTGTTCGGCGACCACCCGAGCTTCGCGAAGAACATCAAGGCGATGAAATTCGCCTTCGGCCACGTGATCTGCCTGCCGGAGGTCCACGACGGCAACGTGGTCGCGCTGTGCTTCAGGGACAAGCCGGACGTCGACGACGCCACCCTCGCCGAACGGGCGAAAGCGATCGTGGCCGAAACCAAACTTCCCGCCAAGGCATGGCTCAAGGGCATCGCGGCGGCACGATAATCTAGCTTGCGACGGAGACTGGCTTTGAATGCACATGCAACGGCAGCAAGCAGCACCAGGGCGGCGCGTCCCACGTCGCTCGATTTGCACACCCTGTTCTCCTGGCTGCTGGCCGACGGCATCGTCGAAAAGGCCGGCGTCAAGGCCCACTTCGCCGAGGCGCAGGGCATCCTGAAGAACGCCGGCGGCGCCATGCCTGCCCTGGTCGCGGTCGCGCAGTGCAAGCTGGTGTCGGCGCAGACGCAGCGCGTGATGACGCTCGACGCCCTGTGCGAATGGATCGCGCCGAAGGTCGGCCTGAAGTTCATGCGCATCGACCCGCTCAAGGTCGACTTCACCCAGGTCGCCGACGTCATGTCGGCCAGCTACGCGGCGCGCTTCAACATCCTGCCGCTCGAACTGACGGCGACCACGCTGCTGGTGGCCACCGCCGATCCGTTCGCGCTCGAATGGGAAGCGGAGATCGCCAAGATCTCGCGCCGCAAGATCCAGCTGGTGATCGCCAATCCGCTCGACATCGCCCAATACATCGCGCAGTTCTTCGCGCTGGCCAAGTCGATCAAGGGCGCCAACAAGTCCACCGGCCAGGATCTCGCGCTGCGCAACAACTTCGAGCAGCTGGTCGAACTGGGCAAGTCCAACAAGCAGCTCGACGCCAACGACCAGCACATCGTCAACATCGTCGACTGGCTTTGGCAGTACGCCTTCGAGCAGCGCGCCTCGGACATTCACCTGGAACCCAAGCGCGATGTCGCCACGATCCGCTTTCGCATCGACGGCGTGCTGCACCAGGTCTACCAGGTGCCGGCGATCGTGATGGTCGCCATGACCGCGCGCATCAAGCTGCTGGGCCGGATGGACGTGATCGAAAAGCGGCGCCCGCAGGACGGCCGCATCAAGACGCGCACGGTGGGCGGCCAGGAAGTCGAGCTGCGCCTGTCGACCATGCCCACCGCCTTCGGCGAAAAGCTGGTGATGCGCATCTTCGATCCGGAGGTCGTGGTCAAGACGCTGCCCGAGCTGGGCTTCCCGATCGACGACGCGCAGCGCTGGGACGCACTGACCGCGCGGCCGCACGGCATCATCCTGGTAACCGGGCCGACCGGTTCCGGCAAGACCACCACGCTGTACACCACGCTCAAGGCGCTGGCGACCAGCGAAGTGAACGTCTGCACGGTGGAAGACCCGATCGAGATGGTCGAGGCCTCGTTCAACCAGATGCAGGTACAGCCCGGGATCGACCTGTCGTTCGCCGACGGCGTCAAGGCGCTGATGCGGCAGGACCCGGACATCATCATGGTCGGCGAGATCCGCGACCTGGGCACCGCCGAAATGGCGATCCAGGCGGCGCTGACCGGCCACCTGGTGCTGTCGACGCTGCACACCAACGACGCGCCGTCGGCCGTGATGCGGCTGCTGGAACTGGGCGTGCCGTACTACCTGTTGGAGGCGACGCTGATCGGCATCCTCGCGCAGCGCCTGGTGCGCACCCTGTGCGTGCATTGCAAGGCGCCCGATGGCGAGATCAACGACGACGTGTGGCACAGCATCGGCGGCGCATGGAACATACCGAAGCCGGCCACCATCTACCGTGCGGTTGGCTGCCCCGAGTGCCGCCAGACCGGCTACCGCGGGCGCACCGGCATCTACGAGCTGGTGACGGTGACGGAGAGCTTCACCAGGCTGATCGACGAAGAAACCGACCTGCAGGCGCTGCGCCAGCAAGGAGTCGCCGACGGCATGAAGCCGCTGCGCATCGCCGGCGCCATGAAGGTGGCCGAAGGCGTGACGACGGCCGAAGAAGTGCTGAAGGTCACGGCCGCGCTGACGTAATTTGCGCATTTCGGACTTTGGGCCTAGCGAAATCGAAAATCCTCGGCTATAATTCTGCCTCCCTTGGGTCGTTAGCTCAGCTGGTAGAGCAGCGGACTTTTAATCCGTTGGTCGCAGGTTCGAATCCCGCACGGCCTACCAAGAACAAGTACGAAGCCCACGAATTGACGTTCGTGGGCTTTTTGCTTTTCCAGACCATATCGGCGAACGGTAATTTCTGCCTCGCGCCAAGTGCAGATGGACGTTACCGCCCCGCTCAGCTATAATACCGCCTCCCTTGGGTCGTTAGCTCAGCTGGTAGAGCAGCGGACTTTTAATCCGTTGGTCGCAGGTTCGAATCCCGCACGGCCTACCAAGATACAAAGAAACGCCAACCCTCACCGGTTGGCGTTTTTTTCATCCTCGATTCGATTTCGGCACCGCGTTCGCTTAAAGTTCGAAACAATTTCATTTGGTGAATTCGATTAACTATCGACAGCCCAGGTCAATTGAAAATGGAGTTAATCGATGCGCGCATTCTTATCCTGGCACTCTTATGTCCTACTCCGCGGATATCGCTCGGACTTCCCACCCGAATTGTTAATCGTTTGCGGGAAAGGTCTCAGATCTAAATCCAGTACTTTACGAAAACGATTCAACTTTTAGATCACTTTGGACAGAAACGAAGCTCAACCATCCCGGCTGCGCGGCGTAGTCCCTGTGCGCTAGAAATACAACATCTTCATGGGCGCAGTGCGAACCCTTTCCTCGCGCCGTTCTTCACGCACGGAAAGAAAGTGCGCCGGGTCATCATTGGTCAAACTGCCGAACTTCCGGCGTGCAATACTCGGGTCATTGCAGGACGGCTATGTCTGCCAGCTCAATGGCGAGGCCGCTCTTAGCGATTTCCCATTCCCGCAATCTGACAGCAACCGCATGGTTGCCTTCGTTCGAAAGCGGCAGAGTTCATTATCGAGTAGTTGAGTCGTCCTTAAAAAACGTGCCGAACCAATCTTAGCAATCCTGCGCAACTGCGCAATGGATGGCTATGCGCAGCTATTTCTCTGACCTGTTCAAAGGCAATTGCAGTTCGAATCTCAAAGAACGGAAGGGCATATGTCTCTTAAACTGCTGGATGGAACTCCTCCCGTTGTCACCGTCGAACGGGTTTGCATCCGCTATAACGAGTTCCTAGCAGTAGACGATGTGAGTTTGCATATTCATCGCGGGGAAATAATCGGCCTGCTCGGTCCGAATGGAGCGGGAAAAACCTCATTGCTGGAAGCGCTTGAAGGGATACAAAAACCTGCCAGCGGCAGTGTGAGTGTTCTCGGCCACGCGCCCGGGAAATTGCCCCCCAGCCGGCGGGGCGAGCTTGCTTTCGTTTTTCAGCGCAGCGCCCTGCCCGGTCACGCCAGCGTCCGTCAGCTCATGGATCTCTATAGCCGCGTATTTCCGAATTGCGAATTCGGGCGCCAGATAGCGGCCGTCATGGGTCTGAACCATTTGCAGGAGAGTTGCATCGGCGATCTGTCGGTCGGGCAGCGCCAGCGTTTATCGGTGTTCTGCGCGCTCTACGGCAAGCCTTCCATGCTGATCATGGACGAGCCCACCTCGTCTCTGGATATCCGTTCCCGCCGCGCGGTATGGGACGCGGTGCTGCAACTTAAACGCCAGGGCGGCATGTCGGGGATTATCGCGACCCATGACATGAACGAAGCAATGGAATTATGCGACAGGGTTTATTTCATCGAAGCCGGCAAGATCTGCGGCGAGATGACGCCAGGCCAGGAGCGCGAACACACCAGCGCCCGCCTCTCCATACGATTCGCCGCGCCTGACGCATTCCTTGCGAACTGGCCGCGCCTGGCCGACGCCGCTTTGACGCTCCAGACTGGCGCGGAAGAGCATTGCCTCGATTGTCCCAAGATCATCGCCGCCGAACTGATCGCGGACATTTTCCAGGCCGAACTGGATTTGGGATTCGACGCCAGGCTGACCGTGCGCCAGACAGTAATCGAACAGGCCTATCTGAAACACATTTCCAAAATGGGATAAGCAATGGAACGTTTTCTTTTCAGTAGCGGCCTTGCAGAAAACCATCATCTTGCCGTGTTTTTCGCCCACATCCGCCTGTCGTTCAGCTATTTTCAGAGAAATGGCGTTTCCCTCATCATGACGCTGGCCGTGCCAGTGTTGTTTCTGGTGCTGTACAGCTATTCCTATTATCTGAGCGTACCCAATCAGCGTATCGAAATCAGTGTCGCCGCCAGCGTCCCTGCCATTTCTGCCGCCCATCTGGAACAGGCATTGGACAAAGATCTGTTCGTGCTGACGCGTGTGCCCGATGCGGAACTCGAGCGCAGTGTCAACGACGGCAAGGCCAGGCTGGCCGTGGAAATGAAGGCCGGCACCGCGCAATTTTCTGTCCACGCCAGTAAATTCGACCGTGCGTTTTCCGATCTGGTTTTGCATGTCCTTAATAATCCGGCGGCGAGCGCGCCAACGCCGCGGCACATTGGCGAGATTCATATTCTGGATGAAGGCAGTGGTCCCCTCTTCTTCTTGCCGAGCATTATTCTGATGTCGCTGCTGAACCTGGGCCTGTTCACCACCGGCTCCAAAACTCTCCAGGAACGCGCGAGCGGCACATTGCGCCTCTATCGCATGCTACCCACGCCGATGTGGACTTATTTCGCCGCCGAGTTGCTCACCAAGCTCCTGCTGGCCACTCTGCTCATTGGCGTGTTCCTTGCGGCAGCGACGCTGTTGCTGGATATCCGGCTGGGATTAGCCGTGGCTCTGAAAGCGACCTGCGCCGGCCTCATCTGCGCCAGCGCCTTTATCGCCATGGGCATCGCCATCGGCTGCACCTTGGGCCGGTATTCGAGCGGGGTCCATGTCTTCACCCTCGTCAACCTCCTGATGATGTTCCTGGGCGATCTGTTCTTTTCAGCCAGCAAATTCTCCCTGACCAAGGCAATCGCCCTTTGCCTGCCGACGACGTACAGCGCGGACATACTCAAGTCGCTGCTGCTCGAGGTTCCCAACCGATTCCCTTACTGGATCTCGTTTGGCTACCTCGTCTGCTTTTCCCTCCTCGCATTCAATGTGGCAGCACTGAACTTCCGTTTCACCGCCAAGGAGTAGAGTCCGATGCCTGCGACAACCTACCAGCTGACCCTGTGCGGCGGACAGCGGCGCCATCCGGCCAGGATTTGCCTGCAACAGCTGTCGGACTGGCTGAAGGCCGCCGGGGTCGCCGAGCTCACGAATTACCGTTTCGCCTGGCGCGGCGGACATCCGACCCTGCTTGCCGAAATCTGCGCGGACCCGGCCGGCAAAGCCTTCGAGCACGCTCTGATCGCCTGGTGCGAGAAAGCGCTGGACCGCGTCCTGTTCGACCATCCTTGGGATGAGACTCCACTGATTGTCGAACCGGCAGACCGCGAAGGCCTGTTCAACGTGCTCAGCGTGCGCGTGGAACCGCACCCGCAGGACGATTCCGGTGAAGGACTGCCGCAGTCCTTTGCGGCGGCCTTGAGCGCCGCCATCCTGGCAGCCGGAATTCAGACGCTGGTCGATATCAAGCGTGTCGTTCCGCTCCTGCTGGCTGACAGCCTGCGCGACGGTGCCGATGTCTCATCCCTGCCCCAGGTTCCCGGGCCCAGCTTCGATCCGCGGGAAGCGGCGGCCTTGCTGCAGAAAAAACAGCACCTGCATGCAGCCGGACGACTCCAGCACGGCTTCGCCAGCCTCGACCCGGCCCTGCGCCAGCGTTTCGAACCCGTGCTGAAATTGCTCCGGGACCATCTCTCGCAGCTGGCGCCGCAGCCGTTGCGCGAGCAGTTGCCGTGCATCGTCAACCGGTTCGGCTTTTCTCCCCGTGAAGCCGAGTACCTGATCTTCGTGGCCACGCCACAGGCTTCCGCGCGTGGCGCCGGCGTGCGCGCCGCCGGCGCCCGCAAGTCGCCGGTGGCTCCTCTCTGACAGCAGGATCGATCATGTCCATCGAAGATTTGAGCACCAGCTTTCTCGGCATAATCGGATTGCCCCAGCCAGTGCCGCTGCTGCATTTCCTGGATCGGGGTTTCCACGTGATGCAGTGCAGGACCGGCAATATCGCGCGCAATTTCAATTACGTGCGCAGCTGGAGCGGACGCGAAGTCTGGGACTTCAACCTGTGCGGCGCGGCTTCCGAGACGTCACCGGAACTGGTCAAGCTGAAAGCGATCGCCGAGGCGGCCGAAAGGTATGCGTCCTCGGTCATCCTGCCTGGTGAATATCGCATCGCCTGCGCCGACGAGCTGGGCGATGAGGTGTTTGACTGGCGCGGCCTGCCCCGGCTGTCCGAGGAGGAGAAGAACTTGCCGGCGCAGTGGCTGCATGACTTCGATCCCGCGGCGCCGATGCGATGGATCGGCGCGCTGGACGTGCAGCGCCGGCGCACCGTGCTTGTTCCCGTGGTACTGAGCCAACTGTACCCGCGCGCCTGGACCAGCGAACGGTTCTGGCTGCCGATATCGACGGGCGTAGCCGTGCATACCGATATCTATAAAGCGATGACCGGCGCCATCCTGGAAGTGATCGAGCGCGATGCCCTGGCCGTCAACTGGCTGCTGCAGCGCCCTCTGCGCCGGCTGCGCTTCGATGCAGCGGTGCTGGAACGCCTTGGGCCGGTGATCGCGCAGATGGTCCAGGCGACGGACATCCGCCTGTACGAAGCCACGACGGACCTGGGCATCCCGATCGTCTATGCCAGGCGCTTCCGTCCCTCCCACGAGAAGGTCGCCAACGTCGTCGCCTGCGCCTGCGACTTCTCGCCGCTGAACGCGGTCCGAAAAGCCATCAGCGAACTGGTCATGATCAGCAACGCGCTGGAGCAAACCGATCACCGCCCGCCGGCCGACAAGCTGTATTGCGAAACGCTGCTCGACGGCGCCACCTACATGATGCGTCCGGAAATGGCCGGCGCGTTTGGTTTCCTCGACGCCGGCGGCGAACTGGACCTGCGCGAGTGGGCCGGGCCGGACCTGCCGGCCGAGGACAGCGAAGCGCGGTTCGACGCACTGGTCGCGACGGTGGCGGCGGCCGGCAAGAACCTGTACCTGACCGAACTGACCTGCGATGAATTGGAAGATGTCGGCTTGCGCGCTTTCCGCGCGATCCTGCCGGAACTGATGCCCATGAGTTTCATGCACCGGGCCCGCTTTCTCGGTTCGGCGCGGCTGGAGGAATTCCAGCGGTGGCTCGGCCGCGATGGCGACATCCGCAATTTCCTCAATCCCGATCCCCAACCGTTTGCCTGACGTCCTGGGAGTTCCCATGCGTTCCTCGCTGCTGATTCATCATGGTTGTTTCGGCGCTGCCGTTCATAAGCTGCTGGCCAGCGAATCGGATGTCATCGACGCGCGCGCGGCGGATCACTGGCCGCCCGGCGAGGCGCCGCTGTCGCGCGACTCCGAGGTGCTGGTGGCGATGGGCTCGCCGGACATGCATTTCTTGAAGCGCGTCTGCGAGCTTTACCCTTCGGCCCGCGTCTGCGGCGTCTTCCTGTTCGAACGCTTCCTCGTCATCAGCCCGGTATTCGGCGCCGGCCAGCCCTGCTGCGACTGCTTTCTTCGCCGCTTCACCTCGCACCCGCCCTTCCCCTACACGGTGGAGGCGACGGAGGCCATCGTCAGCCTTGCCGGCATTGCCAGCGGCCACGAATATCTGGGTTTCCCGCCGATGGCCGTGCGCATCGCCCGGGAGATGGCCAGCGCCCAGTTTCAGACAAGCTCCCACCATTGCAGCCTGGTCGACCTGGCCAACACCCACCACCAAAGCGTGCGCCTGGTTCCGCTGCACGGCTGCGCCTGCAGGCGCGGCTCGATCGCCCACGCCGGGCGTTTCGTTCGCTTTCGCAAGGAGCTCGCATCGTGACCCGCCCAGCCAGCATCAAATTTACCGGCGACCCCGAAATCGATGCGACGGTGCCGCGCTTTCCCAAGGTGCTGCCGGAGGTGACCTGGCTCACCGCCAGCGCCACCCGGGTTGTGGCCATCGGCGCCCTGACCGCAGGGCTTGATTGTTCAGGAGGCCAGCTGCGGACAGCCTGGAATTTTTGCATTGATCGGCATCCGGGAGGACGCGGACCAATCGGCCGACATCGATGTGCTGCTCGAACGCGGGCAGATCGTCCTCCCCGTGCGCTTTCACGGCGCGGTGCTGGACATCGGCCCCGTGCTCGCCACGCAGGGCGGCAGCCATTACGAGGATTACCGGCACAGCCTGGGCGGTGCCACGCCAGCGGCGCCGGAGGCAAACCGTCGGCTGCTCGCGGACCTGGCGGTCCAGATGCTGCTGCTCCTGAACGCGCGCACGGTGCCGCTGCAACTGAACCATAACCTGCTGCGCTTCAGCATGGCGAAGGGCCAACCCAGGACGGAACGCCTGCCGCTGCTGCGCGGCCAGCCGCTGCTGGCAACGCTGGGCGCAGAGTGCCGTGACCGGTTGACCCGCCAGGCGCGCATTGCTGTCCCCAGCCTGAACCGCGTCGGCACCAAGACCCACGAAGGACACTATGCACCGGAGAACCTGGCGGTGGCGAAGGAATTACCGGTGGCGATCGGCCAGGCTGCGTTGCACGGCGGGACCGCGGCGGCAGGCATCAGGACCGCCGTCCTGCTCGAGGTGCTCGAATGCGCTTTCGGGTACCGCTCAACCCAAAAGGATATCGCTTCGCGCCTCTGCCCGACCGGCGGCAACCTCGGCTCGCCCGAGTGCCTGGTTCTGGTCAAACGAAACGGCCAGACCAGCATCCTGCGCTACATCCCGCTCAAGCATCAACTGGAACTGGTGCACAGCGGCGCCGCGCGCGAAGAGCCGGCGGTTGCCGATTCCATCCACGTTGTCTGCATCGGCAACCGGGAAAAAACCACGCGCAAGTACCATGAGTTCGGCGAGAACCTGGCGTGTATCGACGCCGGCGTGGCGCTCGCCTTTTTCAAGAATGCCGCCGAAGTGCGCGGCCTTGCCGTGACGCTGGACGAAAACGGGCCCATCGAACCGGTCCTCGATGAAGTGCTTTCGCTGCGGACGGAATACTACCGCGTGATGTGGACCAGCCAGGTGAGCGATGCGGGGCTGGGTCCTCGCCTGGGTGGAACCTGTCTCGGCGCGCGCCGCAAGCTGGAACAGCGCGTCGCCGCGCGCAAGGCTTGCCGCCTTTACGATGCCAGCAACGTGCAGATGAAAATGGTAGTGAGCCTGCTGCGCGAGGCCACGCCGGCTCTGTCGCCGGGCTTGCGCGAGCAGGCGCTGGCGCAGCTGACCGTCGTGATACGCGCCAGGTCGGGGCAGCGCTATCACCTGCATGCGCTCACCGCCGGCGCCGCGCCATCGCTGCTGCGCCTGCCCTTGGCCGACGCGCATCATGACACCTGCCTGTTCATGCAAACCCGCCTGGCAGAGGCGCCGGTTCAGCTATTCTTCCTCACCCCGCTGCACCGCATCCTGGAGCGTCACGGCCCTGAGGGTCACGACGCCAGCCTGTCGGTGGCCGGAGAGTGGGTGGCCCGCCTTTGGTTAAGGCTGGCGGAAAACGGCCTGGCGGGCTGTCCTTGCGGCGCCGTGGTAGAAGACGATTTGCTGGCGCAACTGCCGCCGCAGTTTGCCCGGCATTTCAATCTGTTTGCATTTGTCTTTGGCCGGGAAAGCGCGACGTGAGCACCTGGGTCTGCCTCGCGTCGAGCTGCAGGTGGCTCAGGCTCCCCGACGGCGCGATCGCGGTGCGCCTGCGCGATGGCCGCCGCTTCGAGTGCGGCAGGGGCGCCACGCCGATGCTTGACGCGCTGGCGGGCGGGATTCTCGAGCAGGACCTGGAGCAGAACTACCTGTGCGAGCCGCATTGCAATGCGCTGTGGCTGACCTTGAGCGAGCTGCGTCTGATCGAACAGCGCAGTTTGCCGCGCCGCGAACCGGTACCGATCGCGGCGATCACCGCCGCGGCCGCGCCGCCTAACCGTGGCGCCGCGCGCAGCTGGCTTTGCCTGCTCCTGGTTTGCCAGATGGTGAACCTGTGGGCGGCATCGGCGGGCCTGGGCGCCCGGCTTGGGGAAGCAGGCGCCAGGGAAAACCTGCTGGGCGCCGGCATCGGGCCGGTGTGGATACTGCTCGCCTTGCTGGCGTTCGCCTTGCATGCATGCCTTCACGAGCTGAGTCACGCAGGCATGGCGGTAGCTGCCGGCGTGAAAGGGCGCATCGTCTTCTTTCGCGATGGCTTCTGGCGGCCGCGCTTCGAGGCCGGGCCGCAGCCGGGCCTCGAACGTGCGTGCGCCGTCGCCGCCATCCTTGCCGGCGGCCCTCTGCTCGATATGAGCGTCATGGGCGCGGCGCTGGCGCTCATTCTGTCGGGCGCTATTCCGGCCGCTCCGCTGGCCGCCGCCTGGTGCGTCGCCGGCATCCTGGCGACCCTGAACATGGCGCCGGTTCGCCGCACGGACGGAAACCAGCTGCTGGCGCTGGCCGCGCTGACGCCATTTCAACGCCACGGATACGTCATCGCCAGCACTGCCGCCGGCCTCGGTCTTGTCATGACGAGCGGGCGGCTGGCCGGACATTACCTGGCGGCGGGATTCTAGCTGCAATTTTTTTATAAAGGAAACAAGTTTGCATAAAATGCATGCAACTTGATCTATATTACATCCGTGATGTCTTTGGTAGCAATCGCCAAAAACGCGCTCCCGGTATTCTGATCTTCGCCGCCAGCGCTTTGGACAGTCCGGCGCAACCACGCGTCATTGCTATCACTTGGAGACCAATCATGCACATTTACACCGTTAACACAGCCAATCAGTCGGAATTCGACATCGTCCTCAGTGCCCCTGGCGATGCCGCCGACCTGCGGCTGGAAACCTTGAACGCCGAAGTATTCAACTGTTTCGGCACCTTCGGTTGCCTTGGTACCTTCGGCTGCGCCACCGGCAGCCTCGGGTCGGCCGGTTCCGCCGGCTGCTTCGGATCTGCCGGTGGCTGAAGCTCCACGCAATAACGGGGCTTCGGTTCTGTCTGAAGGGACGGGTGCTTCAGACAGAACTCCAGCCGGACGTCCACCAAAAACCTCACCATAGGATGGATTCATGCAATCGAACCGCAAGATGGCGATCATCTCCACCATTGTCGGCGCCGCCTGCTCGGTTGTCGGCATCGTTGCCGGCTTTTACATCGGCGTGCTCAAACCCCTGATCGCCACTGGTGCGTGGAAGCGCATCGGCATCGACAAATTTGTCATCAGCGCGCTCCTGATCGTCCTGGTCGGGGTCGGCATAGGCCGGCTCGCCCAGCGCGCGCTTCGTCAACGCAAGCACTCCGACCATGAACAAGACGCGTGGTGACGCGTCGCTGCGACACCCGCACTCGACTGGAGCGGCCATGACCAGCAACCTCGCTCCGTGGAACGTCTTGCTCGATCCACAGGGAACCTTCAGTGCACTGGAACAGAAGCCGCGCTGGCTGTTCAGCCTCAGCCTGCTCGTGCTGTCGAACCTGGCCATCTGGATCTACTACTATCAGGTGGTGGACTTCGACTGGCTGCAAAACTTCCTGGTCAGTAGTAACCCCGATATCAGGACCGGCAACGAGCGCGCGCAAGCCCTGCATTTTCTGCAAAGGGGGAATTTGGTACGCATGGCCTGCCTCGGTGTACTCATCGGCATTCCGCTGATGTGCCTGATATCCGCGACCTACTACAGCCTGGTGGGCAAACTGATGGGCATCGATGAGCGCTTCCCGGCATGGTACGGCTTCGTGGTATCGACCGCCTTCCCGGGGATCTTGTCGGTCCCGGTCATGCTGGGCGCTGTGCTGATGAGCGACGGCCGCATTTCACCGGAACAGATGAATCTCCTGTCGATCAATTCCCTGTTTTTCGACGGGAATGCGGAAGCGCCGTTCAAGGGGCTGATGGATGCCCTGAACCTGACGACGCTGTGGAGCGTCGCCCTGGCCGGATACGGGCTGCGACAGTGGAGCGGGCGTTCCTGGTGGCTGTGCCTGTTCGTCGCCCTGCTTCCCATGGCGATGATATACGGCGCTTGGCTGGCGGCCAGCATGGCTTGAACCGGCGCCGGTCGGGCTGATGTGGTTTGTTGATGTGACCGATCAGATCAGCCCGATTAATCCGCTACCATCGACGCACGAATTCGAATGCGATCTCTCGCGAGGAGAACCATGCGGCGCAAACTCATTGCGGCAACCCTGATCGGCGCTGTGCTTGCTGCTCCCCTTGCATTCAAGTTCAGTCGCGGCAAATCAGGGCGCGCGGCGGAACTGATGACGGTGAAGAACCTGGAAATCCGTCCGTCGATCCTGGCCACCGGCAACCTCGTGTTTCACCAGGAGGTGCAGCTCTCGCCCGAAGTGATCGGCAAGATCGCCGAGGTCAACGTCAGGGAAGGCGACAAGGTTACCAAGGGCCAGCTGCTGATGCGGCTCGACTCCACCGGTTATCTGACCGAGGTCGCGCAGCAGGAGGCAAGCTGCCGCAACGCCGCCATTGCGATCGAGCGGGCCGAGATCAACCTCGCCAACCAGCGGCGCAACCTCGAGCGCGCGCAACGCCTGTACAAGGACAAGTTCATCGACGTATCGCGGTTCGACGGCGCCGCCCATCAAGTCGCGCTTGCCAAGGTCGAGCTGCGTGTCAGCCGCGAAACGCGCGAGCAGGCCAGCGCGATGCTGTCGCGGGCCAGGGAGCAGCTGGCCAAGACCGAGGTGCGCGCGCCCATCAACGGCACCGTCACCGTCGTCTCGATCAAGGTCGGCGAGACGGCGGTCGCCAGCGCGACCGGCATCGCCGGCTCGTCGCTGATGACGATTGCCGACGTCGGCTCCATGATGGCCGAGGTGAACGTGGACGAGGCCGATATCGCCCGCGTCGGCATGGGGCAGACGGCCCGGGTTTATCCCGCCGCCTTCTCCGGCCAGCCGGTGGCGGGCAAGGTGGTCAGCGTGGCGATGGCGCCCAGGGCGGCGGCGCCGGGTGCGCCGGCCAGCCAAGGGCACAGCTACGTCGTCAAGCTGCAGCTGGACGACCCGGGACTGGCGCTGCGCTCGGGCATGACCTGCCGCGTGGAGATCGTCGTCGGGGCCATCGCGCCCAAGCCCGCCGTCCCGATCCAGGCCCTCCTGAGCGAAGCGGTCCGCGACGGCAAGGAACGCATCAAAAATGTCAGCTACGTGTTCGCGGTCGCGGACGGCAGGGCGACAAAGAAGGTGGTCGAACTGGGCGTGTCGGACGATATCAACCAGGAAGTCGTCACCGGCCTGCGCGCCGGTGAAATTATCGCCGTGGGACCAGCGCGCGTGCTGCGCGACCTGCACGAAGGCGATCGTGTCAGCGCACAAAGAGCCGACGTGGCGCTCGCTTCCGGGCGCCGGCCGTGATCCGCTTTCAGGCAGTCGCCAGGCACTACGCGATGGGCGACCAGACGGTCCATGCGCTGAGGGAGATCGACCTGCTGGTCGAACGCAACGAGCTGATCGCCATTACCGGCGCCTCCGGTTCCGGGAAATCGACGCTGATGAACATCATCGGCTGCCTCGACAGGCCGAGCGCGGGCCAATACTGGCTCAACGGCCGCGACGTGGCCGCCATCCACGGCGACGGACTGGCGCAAATCCGCAACCGCGAGATCGGCTTCATCTTCCAGAGCTTTCATTTGCTGACCCGCGCCAGCGCATTGGACAACGTGGCGCAACCGCTGGTGTACCGCGGCGTGCCGCCGCGGGCGCGCGCCGCCATGGCGCGGGAGGCGCTCGAGCGCGTCGGTCTCGGCGAGCGCCTGCACCATCGGCCCAACGAGCTGTCCGGCGGGCAGCGCCAGCGCGTGGCGATCGCCCGCGCGCTGGTAGGAAAGCCGTCGATTCTGCTCGCTGACGAACCGACCGGCAATCTCGATTCGGCCACCAGTTGCGACATCCTTTCCCTCATCCATGAAGTGCATCGGCAGGGACAGACGGTCGTCATGGTGACCCACGAGCCGGGCATCGCCGCGCAGTGCCAGCGCACGGTATGCCTGCGCGACGGCGTGCTCCTGTCGGACACCCGCCGCCCGCCGGAGAGCTAGCATGGTGCTGTTGATCGAAAGCCTGCGCTCGGCCCTGGCGTCGATTCGCGCCCACCGGGTGCGCAGTTTCCTCACCTCGCTCGGGATCATCATCGCGGTCGCCTCGGTCATTGCGGTGACCTCGCTGATCCAGGGCCTGTCGCAAAGCGTGAGCGCGCAGCTCGAAGGTCTGGGCGGCAATGGCGTGACCGTCCGGGCGCGCAACGAGTTCAAGGACGTCATGCGCGGCAAGTTGAACTATCTGCGCTTCGACGACGTGGACCAGTTGCGCCTGCGCGTCGATGACATCCGCGAACTCGGCCCGGTCTTCTCGCCCGCCCCTTCCGAGGTGCGCCATGCGGGCGTTTCGACGACGGCCCAGGTGTTCGCCACCACCGCCAGCTATCAGGACGTGAACCTGCGCTACCCGGCCGCGGGTCGATTCATCAGCGAGTCCGATAATAACAGCGCGCGCCGGGTCGCCGTGATCGGCCCCAAGCTCATTGAAGAGCTGCACCTGCCCGACTACCCGGTCGGTCAATTTCTTCTCTACGCGAACGAATGGTTCCGGATTGTCGGCGTCATGGAAAAGCGCGGCGAAATCTTTGGAATGTCGCAGGACAATTATTTGATCATCCCGTTCAAGACGGGCCGCAGCATCATCGGCAACAATACCCGTCCGCAGCTGGCGATCACGCTGGCCGTGCGCGACCTTGCGCGGCTGGACCAGACCCGGCGCCAGATCGCCGGCGTCATGCGCCAGGTGCATCATCTGCAGGCCGGCGACGAGGACGATTTCGTGATCGAATCGGCCGACCAGATCGCCAGGACGTTCGACAAGCTGAGCAATACAGTCACCTTCGTCATGGGCGGCGTGGTGGGCATCGCGCTGCTGGTCGGCGGGATCGGCATCATGAATATCATGCTGGTGTCGGTCAAGGAACGCACCCGTGAAATCGGCATTTGCAAGGCCATCGGCGCGCGCAGCGGCGACATCCTTCTGCAGTTCCTGATCGAAGCGGTCGCGCTTGCCGTGCTCGGAGGTGTGCTGGGACTGGCGCTGGGCTGCGCGCTGGCGTTTGCCGTCGCCAGCGTGATTCCCGATTTCCCGCCGCCGTTCGTTCCGTTGTGGGCTGTTTTGCTGGCGATGCTATTTTCGGGCACCGTCGGCGTCGTGTTCGGCGTCGTGCCCGCAAGCCAGGCCGCCCGGCTCGATCCGATCGACGCGCTACGCTACGAATGAACGGCGCGGCGCGGCTGGCGCACGTTTGCAACGCAAGCGCCAGGCCAGCCCCGCCCCGCCCGCTGTATAATTGATGCACCATGAGCACCAACCTGTCCCCGATCGAGTCCCAGTTCGCCACGGTTGAAGAGGCCGAAGCGTACGACATCTGGCTGCGCGCGAAAGTCCAGGCGTCGCTAGACGACCAGCGTCCATCGACTTCGCACAATCAGGTAATTGAAAAGCTGTTGAAGATCATCGAAGCCAAGCGCAATGCCAATGCTTCCGATCCTCTGGCGTCCTGAAGCTGAAAACGATCTCGCGGCCATCCTCGAATTTATCGCGGAGCGCAATCTGCAATCCGCCCTCGACCTGCTCGAAGACATACGGGGTGTTGTTTCCCAACTACCGCACCATCCATACCTGTATCGCCTGGGGCGAGTCCCTGGAACGCGCGAACTCGTTGCCCATCCCAATTACATCGTCGTGTATCGCGTCACCGCGACTGCAATTGAAATAGCCGCAGTAGTACATGCCCGCCAGCAGTACCCCTGATCTTGAACGCTGCATCCCCGCAAGCCGCTGGAGAACGCGCCGATGAATTTCCCTGACGTATAATCCTTGCCTTCCCGGCACGCATTGCTCTGTCGCCGGCGCGACCACCCTGACCTATGCTACCTAGCGACCTTCCGTTCATCGACCACTCTCCATTCCCGCACACCCTGGCGGACCTCGTCGCCCGTTTCGACTGGTCCTCGACATCGCTGGGCGACATGGCCAGCTGGCCGCAAAGCCAGCGTGCGATCGTGGCGTTCGCGCTGCGCTCTCCGCTGGGAATCGCGATCATGTTCGGCGCGGACGGCGTGATGATCTATAACGACGCCTACGCGGCAATCGCCGGCGACAGGCATCCGCGCATGCTAGGCATGAAGGTGACGGACGTGTGGCCCGAAGCGGCCGAATTCAACGCGCACGTCGTCGCTACCGGCCTGGCCGGCAAGACGTTCTCGTACGCGGACCAGGAGTTCGCGCTGACCCGCAACGGCAGCACGCAGCAGGCCTGGTTCAACCTCGATTACTCGCCGGTCTTCGGCGACGACGGCACGCCGATCGGCGTAATCGGCATCGTCGCGGAAACCACGTCGAAAGTGCGCGCCGAGCGCTACCTCGCTGGCGAAACCGCGCGCATGAAGTCGATGTTCGCGCAGGCGCCCGGCTTCATGACCCTGCTCACCGGCCCGCAGCACATTTTCACGCTGGCCAATGAAGCCTACTTCGAACTGATCGGCCACCGCGACATCATCGGCCAGACGGTTGCCGAGGGCTTGCCCGAGGCGGCCGCTCAAGGCTTCGTCGGACTGCTCGACGACCTGTACCGCTCCGGCGAGACATTCAGCGGCAATGCAATCCTGTTCAAGGCCGAGGCGACCGATACATCGCCGGCGCGCGAACGCTATCTCGACTTCGTCTATCAGCCGGTACGCAACGACAACAACGAAATCTTCGGCATCTTCGTGCAGGGCTCGGACGTCACCGACCGCGTGCTGGCCGAACTGGCCGCGCGCGAGAGCGACAACACCTTCCGCACTTTGGCGCAGGCCTTGCCGAACCAGGTGTGGGCCTCCGCCGCCGACGGGGTGCTCGACTGGTTCAACGAGCGCGTGTATGCCTACTCCGGCGCGACTCCGGGCGATCTCGATCACGGCGGCTGGGCTTCGATGGTCCACGAAGAAGACATCGGCGCCGCCGCACAGGCCTGGGAAGCGGCGAACAAGTCGGGCGACGGCTACGAAATGGAGTTCCGCCTCAGGCGCGCCGACGGCGCCTACCGCTGGCACATCGCGCGCGCCCTGCCGATCAAGGACGAACACGGCGCAGTGCAGCGCTGGGTCGGCACCAATACCGACATCGAAGACCAGAAGCTGGCGGCCAAGGTCATGTCGAACATGAACGCGATCCTCGCGCTCGAGGTCAGCCGGCGCACCGCCGAGCGCGATCGCATGTGGCTGTTGTCGAGCGACCTGATGCTCGTGGCCGACTTGGACGCGAACATCACCGCTGTCAATCCGGCCTTCACCACCCTGCTCGGCTGGCGCGAGTCGGAGGTGGTGGGCACCTCATTCATCGACCTGGTTCACCCGGACGATGTGCAGGCCACGCTGGCCGAAGTGGCGACGCTGGGCGAAGGCAAGAACACCTTCAAGTTCGAGAACCGCTATCGCCACCATGACGGCAGCTACCGCATCCTGGCGTGGTCCGCTTCGCCCGACGAAGGCTTCATCCACGCGGTCGGGCGCGACGTGACCAGCGAACGCGAAGCGGCTGAAGCGATGCGGCGCACCGAGCACGCGCTGCAGCAGTCGCAGAAGATGGAGACCATCGGCAAGCTGACCGGCGGCGTGGCGCACGACTTCAACAATCTGCTGCAGGTCATTTCCGGCAACCTGCAGCTGCTGCTGTCGGATGTCGAGAGCAATCCGCGCGCCTTGCGCCGTGTCGAAAACGCGATCGGCGGCGTCATGCGCGGCGCCAAGCTGGCCAGCCAGCTGCTCGCCTTCGGCCGGCGCCAGGCGCTCGAGCCACGGGTGGTCAAGATCAGCCGCTACGTGGCCGGCATGGACGACATGCTGCACCGGACCATCGGCGAGGAAATCGAACTCGAGACGGTCATCTCGGCCGGCTTGTGGAACGTGCTGGCCGATACCGCGCAAGTGGAAAACGCCGTGCTGAACCTGTGCATCAACGCGCGCGACGCCATGGGCGGCGTGGGCCGCCTGACGATCGAGGTCTGCAACGCCACCCTCGACGATGCCTACGCGAGCAACCATGTCGATGTCGTTCCCGGCCAATACGTGATGATCGCCGTGAGCGATACCGGCAGCGGCATGACGCCCGAAGTGCTGCAGCAGGCGTGCGAGCCATTCTTCTCCACCAAGCCGGAGGGCAAGGGCACCGGCCTTGGCCTGTCGATGGTGTACGGCTTCGTCAAGCAGTCGGGCGGCCATATCAAGATTTACAGTGAAGTCGGCAGCGGCACCTCGGTGAAACTTTACCTGCCCCGCTCGCACGAGGCGGAAGACGCGACCGCGCTGGCGACCGTGCGGCCGATCACCGGCGGCAGCGAGACCATCCTGGTCGCCGAGGATGACGACGATGTGCGCGAGACCGTGGTCGAACTGCTCGGCGAGATGGGCTACCGCGTGCTGAAGGCGAATGACGCCGCCAGTGCGCTGGCGATCATCTCGAGCGGCATGCCGATCGACCTGCTGTTCACCGATGTGGTGATGCCCGGCCCCCTGCGCAGCCCGGAGCTGGCGCGCAAGGCGCGCGAACTGCTGCCGCAGCTGGCGGTGCTGTTCACCTCGGGCTACACCGAAAACGCGATCGTGCATGGCGGCCGGCTCGACGCCGGCGTCGAACTGCTCGGCAAGCCTTACACGCGCGCGGCGCTGGCGCAGAAGATTCGCCATGTGCTGGCCAACCAGAAGCAGCGCGTGGAAGCGGAGACGGCGGCGCGCGCGCTCGACGCCGCAGCGCCGAGAACACCGGCGGGATCGGCGCTGAAGATCGTGCTGGTCGAAGACGACGAAGCGCTGCGCACCATCACCACCGAAATCCTGGAACACTTCGGCCATTCGGTTTCGCAGGCGGGGGATGCGGAGAGCGCGCTCGCGCTGCCGGCACTGCGTTCGGCCGATGTGCTAATCACCGACCTTACGCTGCCGGGGATGTCGGGCGAAGCGCTGGCGCAGCGCGCCAGGTCGCTGGCGCCGGATCTGGGGATCGTATTGGCTTCCGGGCGATCGAGCGAAAGCGACGTGAAGAATGCGGTGCACCTGCTCAAACCCTTCGACATGGATGCGCTGAGCGTCGCGCTGCAAAAAGTGCTGCTGCGTTAAATCCGGGGCGCCGATCAAGATGGGGTCAGGTCCGCGGGACCAGACCCCGGCTTCGTGCCGCGGCGCCAGTTCTTCGGGGTGTGGTCCTGCGGGGCGACGGGGACGCCGGGTCCCTACTTTTTACACCAGCAGCGCGGCGCTCATCGACTGCACTTCGTCGGCCGATTCTTTCAGAATGCTGTCAAGGGTGCCCTGGTCCATCACGAAGTCGAGCGCACTCTCCTCGTGCGGCGTCGCCGTCGCCGGTGCGCGCAGCGCCAGCGGCGACGCTACCGGCGCAAGCTGGTTCGCCAGCAGCAAGGTGTCAAGCAAGGTACTCGGAGGCATGTTCAGCAGGCCGGTGCGCAGCCCCTTGATCGCGTCCATCACCGGTTCGGGGATGGCCAGCTTGCGCATCACTTCGCGGCTGACGACCTCCTCGCACAACTCGATCCAGTTTTCGGGATCGGCATCGAGCAGGCCGGGAAATTCGTCCGCGCGCGAGAGCAGGTAGAAGCCGCCGACTTCATGGACGATGGCAGCGAACAGCGCAGTGTCGGGGTTGATGAAGGTGACGCGGCGCGCCAGCACTTGCGAGAGCGCGGCGACGTGCGCCGTGTGTTCCCACAACTGCTCCGCCTTGGCGCGCAATTCCGGGTCGACGATGCGCGCGCCGAACTGGCGGACCACCAGGCTGGCGACCAGCGTCTGCAAGCTGCGGTAACCGATCCGCATGACCGCGGCGCGCACGTTGGTGACGGTCGCCTCGCCATTGCGGTTGAAGGCCGCCGAATTGGCCAGCGCCACGGTGCGCGCGGCCAGCTGCGGCTCGCCGAGCACCAGCTTGATCGCGTCCTCGATATGACAGTCGGGATCGTCCAGCGCGAGCTGCAGGCGCAAGGCCGCATTCACGCTGGTCGGGAAGATGATTTCGCCGCGCTCGGCCTGGGCGGCGATGAGTCCAAAGGTTTCGAGTCTGTTCACCCGAAAAATTATACTAGGGTCTGACCTGGCGAGGTCCATTTAAAGCCGTCGTACCTGCGAAGGCAGGTACCCATGCTGAATTTGCAAACGAGTTGAAGCGCGCTCAGTATGGGTACCTGCCTACGCAGGTACGACAACCTAATTATTACTTGACCTTGATGGCGCTCTTCACGCTGGTGACGCCTTCAACGCTCTTGGCCAGGCGCACCGCCTTGTCGGCATCGGCCTTGGTGTCGACGAAGCCGCTCAGCATGACCACGCCTTTTTCGGTCTCGACGTGGATGGCCATCGACTTCAGCTCAGGCTCTTTGAAGATGTCGGCCTTGACCTTGGTGGTGATCACCGAATCGGCGACGGCAACGCCCGATTTGCGCGCGGCGACGTCGCTCTTGACCTCTGCCTTGTCGGCGGCGACCTCGGTCCTGCCGGCGACGACAGCGGCGGCATTGCGGGTCTTGTCGGCGACGTTGGCGGCGACTTCCTTGGTCTTCTCGACGGCGGTTGCGGCAACGTCGCGCGTCTTGTCGGCGGCAACCGCTGCAGCGTTGCGGGTGTTGGCGGCAGCGTTGTCCACCGCGACGGCCGTGCGGTCAGCGACAACGGCGCCGGCCGGAGCGACCGTGGTCGTGGTCGTCGTCGTGGCAGGGGTGGTGGCGCCGATAACGGTGGTGGCGCCGGTGCGGTTGTCGATCAGGCAGCCGGTCTTCGAGCCGCCGGCGATCTGCGCGCACTTGTCGATGGCGGCAGCCTTGGTGGCGTCGCGCGAAGCGGCGGCCGTGGTGGTCACCGGGCCGGTGTCGACCGCGGCGCTGGTGGCGGCGCGGTCAGCGCGGGCGTCGGCAACGGCGGCCGTATGGACCGACGTGGCGGTCGCCATGCAGCTGTCCTTGTCGGCGCCGGTCATGTCGGCGCACTTGGCCTTGGCCAGCGAGAAGTCGGCATCGGCCAGCGCAATGCGCGCCTTGGCGCGACCGGCGGTGGTGTTGTTGTACTGGGCGATGGCGTCGGCTTCGGCGTGCGCGCGCACGACCTTCGCCTCTTCCATGCAGATCGACTTGGCGCTGCCACTCATGCCTGTGCACTTGGCCGCGGCCATCTTGTAGTCGGCGGCGGCCTTCTGGGTCACGTTACGGTAGGTGGCAGGGTCGTGATTGAGGTTGGCGGTCGGTGCTGCGGCGAAGCTCGAGCTGACGGCGGTGGCGAGCAAAGTGGCGATGAGCGTGGTCTTCATGGTGAGGTCCCTTGGGGTGATTGTTGTAAGTAGCCATATTTAACGCTGTAACAACAAACCCAATCTGTGCGTCACCGTACACTTATCGAAGAAACCACATTATCACCACCAATCCATTCCTCCGAGGAAATATCAATCCGCGCGCAGCAACCCTTCGCGCCAGAGCGGAACGGCGCCGTCGAAGGGCGTTTCGCCCTGCGCGAGGGCGGCCGGATCGCGCGCCAGCTGCACCCACGCCAGGGTGTCGTGGGCGCTGCGGGCCACGGGGGTGCCGGCACTGCGCACGGCTTTGATCCAGTCGAACACGGCGCCATAGCCGGCGGGGTGGCTGCGCGATATCCAGGCCAGCGCCACCAGGTCGGCGAAGCCTTCTTCGCGCCGGCTCTCGCGCTGCGCCTTCGCTTCGGCCAGCAGGCCCGCGTCATCGGCGCGCTCTTCCCCGGTTTCCACGAAGCCGGCCGGCAGCGCATGCCAGACGCCCTGCACGTAGCGCCAGCAGTGGCCGATTTCGTGTGCGGCCATCGCCTCGATCAGCACGCCGCGCTGCGATTCCGGCACCTTTTCCAGGATCGTTTCGGCGTCCGGATTGCCACGCATCGACAGCACCAGCTTGCAGCGCTTGCCTTCGAAGCCCATCGCCATCGGCACGTCGCCCGCGCCGGCCTTGGGCTGGACGATGATGTCGATGGGAAGATTGACGCGTTGCGAATATGCCAGCACGGGGCCGGCCGCGGCGAGCCAGCGCGTCTCGGCGGCGGTGAGAGTCGCCTCGGCGAGCGCCGGGGCGGAGGTGAACATGAGGCACAGCGACGACAACAGAATTTGCTTGAGCATGGAGTGGTTCCTCCCTAAGTCCATAAAATGCCTATCGGCACTTATTTAGGGGACTGAACCACTTTTGCGGATTTGTTTTTCTGTGTGAAGAGAAATGCAACTGAGCGGAGTGCAAAGGGTCTGACCGCGCGGGGTCAGACCCAGGTTTGCTACTTCGCCGGCTTCGCCAGCAGCGCGTCGGCGGTCGTGAACGCCGGCCGGATATCGTTCGGCACCGACTGCTTCATCTTGTCGAGCGCCTTCTGCACGTCCGGACGAATCACCACGTACTTCGTCATCAGCGCCTTGGCGCGGGCGTAGTCGCCGGTCGCCTCGATGGTGAGGAACTCGCGGTCCAGGTCCATCACCGCCTGCTTGATCTTCTTGAAATCGACCGAGAAGGTGCCGTCGCCATGCGACACGAAGCCGCCCTTGTCGAGGATGTAGTTCATCTGGATCGCCATGCCGCGCGCATGCGAGTCGGTCAGGCCGAAGTGCAGCGTGCGAAAGCCCGACGCGAGGAAGGTGTTGTACAGCTTGCGCTCGGCCGCCTCGCCCTGTCCCAGCGCGTCCTTCAGCTGGCCCTTCTCCATCATGTACTGCAGCGCCCACAGGCCGGTCACGTCAGCCTTCGCCTCCTCGATGGTCGAATAGGTATCCTTCAGGTCCTGGCGCGGCGTGGACGCCTTGCCGCCGGTCTTGGTCATGTGCGGTCCCAGCCCGTGCGTGATTTCATGGGCCAGGATGTGCGTGAAGAAGGAGTCGAAATCGAGGTCCTTCTGCGCTTCCGGACGCAGCACGAGTTTCGCGATCGGCTGCAAGGTCGACTTGAATTTCGCCTGCTGCACGTTCTTGAGCATCACGCGCTTCGAGCCGCGCTGGCTGATGATGCGCTCGTCGTTGGGCAGGTTGTAGGCCGCGGTCTGGATGCCCATGTTGCCGTCGCCGGCGCCGTACACCTGGTTCACCACCACCATCGGCGCCAGCGCCCCGACCTTCGGATTGCGGTACTGCTTGTCGAGCGGCAGATTGTCTTCCAGCTCCTGCATATGCTTGCCGAAGAAGTCCAGCTTCTGGGTCTCCTTCTGGTCGCGCACATTCACGTAGGCCTCGAACGCCGCCTTGTAGCCGAACAGCTCGTCGTTGTAGGTCTCGTAAGGCCCGATCGTCACATCGACCGGCGAATCGAGGTCCATCCACGCGAAGTCGGAGGCCAGGTAGTCGTTCGACAGGAAGGCGTCGGCGCGCAGGTTCAGGAATTTCTTGAGCGAGGCGTTGTCGGTCGATGCCGCCGCGTCTTTCAGCAGCTTGGACAGCTTCTCCAGTTCCGGTTTGTACTCGTCGGAATACTTCACCGTCTTGTACTTGCCGTCGTCGCCCTTGCGGATCACCGTGTAGAACCACTGCGCCTGCTCCTTGTCTTTCGCGGGCAGCGCGTTCATCCAGGCTTCGAGCGACTCCTTGGTGGCGCCGGCCGGATAGAAATTCGCGCCATCAGGCTTCTTGGCGGGGATCTGGATGCCGGCGTAGTCGGCCGGCATGAACGACAGGTTCTCGTCGATGATCGACCACGGGCCCTTGTTGACCCAGAAATAGCGCTGGCGCGCCTTGCCCAGCGCGGAGTGGTCCTTGTTCAGCGCGGCCCACAGCGCCTCGTTGCCGGCCCAGCGCTGGCGCAGCTGCAGCGTGTCGACGATCTTGGCGGCTTCGACCAGCTTGGCGATGGCGGCCTTGTCGCCGGCGGAGAGCTTGGAAGTATCGGCGGTCAGGTCGACCGGCGCGAAGCGCTTCGCCATTGCGTCGAGCTGCGCGGCGGTGGCGACGGTTGGAGCGGTGGCTGGCTTGGAGGAATCGGCCGCGCCGGCAGCGCCGGCGGCGACCATCAGGATGACAGGAGCGAGGATATTCTTCATGGGTCCCTTGGATGTTTGGATAACAACGAACGCATTGTAATCCTACCCGGGCCCAAAAAACCGCCAGCTCAAAGTCCGCTGGCTCAAAGACCGTAAGCTCAAAGACCGCTGGCTCAAAGAGCGTTGGCTCAAAGACCGTTAGCTCAAAGACCGTTAGCTCAAAGACCGCTGGCTTAAAGAGCGTTAGCTCAAAGACCGATAGCTCAAAGGCCGTTAGCTCAAAGAGCGTTAGCTCAAAGACCGTTAGCTCAAAGACCGTTAGCTCAAAGACCGTTAGCTCAAAGTCCGTCGTACCTGCGAAGGCAGGTACCCATACTGAGCGAGCGTTGATGGTGGAACCCGATTCAGCATGGGTACCTGCCTGCGCAGGTACGACAGGCGGGTTACTTGGCGGCCGGCGCCTGCGCAATCGTCGCCAGCGGCGCACCCTGCGTCCATCCCGCGCCGAGCGAACGCGCCACCGCCACGGCGGCCAGCAGACGCTGCGTGCGGATCTGCACCGCCGCACGGTCCGCAGCCAGCGAACTGCGCTGCGCGTCCGTCACATCCAGAAAGTTCGACACGCCTCGGTCGTAGCGCGCCTGCGCAACCACGTACGCGCGCGCCGCCGCCTGGCGCGCCTGCGCCTGCGCGTCGCCCTGCATCTGGCGTTCCTGCACATCCGACAGCGCATCCTCGACTTCACGCAGCGCCGTCAGCAGACGCGTTTCGTGGTTCGCCACCGCTTCTTCGTAGCGCGCCTTCGCCACCGCCAGGTTGGCCTTGTTCTTGCCGCCGTCGAAAATCGGCAGCGAGAGCGCCAGCGGACCCACCGAGAACTGGCGCGCGCTGCCGTCAGCCAGGTTGCGCAGGCTCTCGGACGCATAGCCAAAGTTCCCGGTCAGGCTGAGCGACGGATAGAACGCGCCTTCGGCCACGCCGACTTGCGCGTTGGCCGCGCGCAGCTGTGCCACGCTGGCCGCCAGGTCGGGACGCTGCGCCAGCAGGCTGGCCGGCAGGCCGACCGGAATGGCCGGCGGCTGCGGCAGCTCCGCGTTGCCCAGCGACGCGATCAGCGGCGCCGACGGCGACACGCCCGCCAGCGTCGCCAGGCTGTGTTCGAGCAGGTTGCGCTGGCGTTGGACTTCATGCAGGTCGGCTTCGGCGTTGGCCCGCTCGACGCGCGCGCGCGACAGGTCCAGCTCATTCGACAGCCCGCCGTTGAAGCGCGCCTCGACCAGCTGCTCGGACTCGCGCCGGGTGTCCAGCGCACTCTTGAGGATCGCCATTTCTGCGTCCAGGCCGCGCAGCTGCCAGTAGTTGGTGGCGACCTGCGCGGACAGCAGCAGGATCACGCCGTCGCGGTCGTCCTGGGCGGCCAGCGCCTGCGCATCGGCCGCTTCGACCACGCGCCGCACGCGGCCCCACAGATCGAGCTCGTACGATAACGAAGCGCCGATCGCGTAGTTATTGCCCTTGATCGAACGGTGGCCGAGCGCCAATCCCTGCGACGTTTCGGCCGAGCTGCGCGAATTGGATACCTGCGCGCCGACGCTGACGGTCGGCGCCTGGGCCGCGCGGAACACGCCGAGCTGCGCCTGGGCCTGCAGCAGGCGCTGTGCGCTCGCCTTCACGCCCGGGTTGTCGCGCACCGCGCGCTGTTCGAGCGCGTTCAGGGCCGGATCGTTGAACACGGTCCACCACTCCGCCGGCAGGCGCGCGCTGTCGATCTGCGCGGCATCGGCGTGGCGCCAGGCTGCTCCCTGGGGTGTGGCCGGCGCCGAGAAATTCGAGCCGACGGTGGCACAGCCGCTCATTGCGGCGGCAAACGACAGCGCCAGCGCGCTGCGGACAAACAGTGTGGTCATAGCGATTCTCATCTTCTTGTTTAGTGGGCGCCGGCGCCGCTTGCGCCCGATGGCGACTTGACCTTGTTGGCGAACCAGAGCACGACGATGCAGGCGAGCAGCACGCAGCCCATGATCACGAAGCCGTCGTTGTAGGCCATGATGAAGGACTCGCGCCGCACGATGCGGTCGAGCGCGGCGAGCGCCTGGTTGCCGGCGGTGACCGGGTCGATGCCGTTCGAGACGAACGCCTGCGTCATCTGCTCGATGCGCTGCTGCGTCGCCGCGGCGTAGCTGGAAATCGATTCGCCCAGCCGCGCCGAGTGGAAGTGCTCGCGATTGGTCAGCGCGGTGGACAACAGCGCGATGCCGACCGAGCCGCCGAGGTTGCGCGTCATGTTGAACAGGCTCGAGGCCGACGACATGTTCTGCGGCGAGACGCCCTGCATCGCGAAGTTCGACAGTGTGAGCATGATGAACGGCTGGCCGAGCGCGCGGATCACCTGGGACCACAACAGCTGATCGTAGCCGGTGGTGTAGTCCAGATTGGCGTTCATCAGACACGAGGCGCCGAACATCGCCAGCCCGATCGAGCACAGGATGCGGTTGTCGACTTTTGAGGACAGCGCGGCGGCGACCGGCATCACGAACAGCTGCGGCAGGCCGGCCCACATGATCACTTCGCCGATCTGCATCGGCGTGTAGCCCGCGATCTGGCCAAGGTACAGCGGCAGCAGGAACGAGGCGCCGTACAGGCCCATGCCGACGCAGGCCGACAGCGCGGTGGCGACCAGGAAGTTGCGCTCGCCGTACAGGCGCAGGTTCACGAACGGGTCGGCGCGCGTCAGGCTGGTGGCGACCCAGCCGACGATGCCGAACAGCGCCAGGCCGGCGAAGGTGATGATGAAATTCGAATCGAACCAGTCCTTCGAGTTGCCCTCTTCCAGGAAGATGGTCAGGCTGCCGAGGCCGATGGCCATGAGCGCGATGCCGACCCAGTCGGCCTTGGCCAGCATCTCGAGATGGACCTTCTCCTTGTCCAGCCCCCACCAGATGCCGAAGATCAGCAGCAGGCCGGGCGCCCAGTTGATGTAGAAGATCGACGGCCAGCCATACAACTCGGACAGGTAGCCGCCCAGGGTCGGGCCCATGGTCGGCGCCAGCGTCGCGGTCAGGCCGAAGACCGCCATGCCGATCGCGCGCTTCGATGGCGGCAGCTTGGCCATCACCAGCGTCATCGCCATCGGGATCAGCGCGCCGCCGGTGAAGCCCTGCATCATGCGGAACACGATCATCGACGACAGGCTCCAGGCGCCGCCGCACAGGGTCGAGAACAGCAGGAACAGCGCGGTCGTTCCCATCATGTAGCCGCGCATGCCGAACACGCGCACCAGCAGCGCGGTCAGCGGAATGACGACGATTTCGGCGCACAGGTAGGCGGTGGAGATCCACGAGCCCTCTTCCTGGGTGGCCGACAGCGTGCCGAGGATGTCCTTCAGCGACGAGTTGGTGATCTGGATATCGAGGACGGCCATGAAGGCGCCGAGCATGCCGGCGGCGACGGCGATCCAGGTGCGCAGGTCGACCTTCTGCCCCGCCGCGGCGGGCATGATGGCGCCGCGCGGCGCGTGAGTGGTGCTGGACATCGCGGTGGCTTAGTGCGCGGTCTGATTGAGCTTGATTTCAGCCAGCGCCGACATGCCCGGCACCAGGCGTCCGCCCAGCTGCTTGACGTCTTCCGGACGCAGCGTAATCTTGACCGGCACACGCTGGACGATCTTGGTGAAGTTGCCGGTGGCGTTATCGGCCGGCAGCAGCGCGAACTGGTTGCCCGAGGCCGGCGAGAAGCTGTCCACCTTGCCCACCAGCGGATGGTCGGGCATCGCGTCCACGACGACGTGCACGGCCTGCCCCGGCACGATGCCGGCCAGCTGGGTTTCCTTGAAGTTGGCGTTGACCCAGACCTCGTCCTGCACGATAGCGGCAAGCTGCTGGCCCGGCTGGACGCGCGCGCCCACTTCCACGCTGCGCTTGCCGATGCGGCCCGCGACCTGCGCGACGATCTTGTTGTAGCCAAGCTGCTGCTGGGCGTCCTTCAACTGGGTGCGCAGCACCTTGACCTGCGCCTTGAGCACGTCGCGCGCCGAACCGGCGGCGCTGATCTGCGCTTGCGCGGCGAGCGCGTTGTCGCGGCGGGCAGCAACATCGGCGGTGGCGCCGGCGCGCGCGGCGTTGGCCGCGTCCAGCTCCGCCTTCGACACGGCTTTCATCTGGGTGTTGTACAACTGGCCGTAGCGCTCGGCGTCCTGCTTGCTGCGCACCAGCGCGGCCTGGGCCTGCGCCACCTGGGCCTGCGCGGCGGCAGCTTGCGCCTTCACTTGCGCGACGGTGGCGTCGGACTGCAACACCTGCTGTTCGGCGCTGGCGATCTGCGCCTGGATCTGCTCGACTTTCACGTGCTGGTCGGCCGGATCGAGTTCGGCGATCACGTCGCCGGCCTTGACGTTCTGGTTATCCTCGACCAGCACCCGGGTGACCACGCCGGCGATGCGCGCCGATACCGGCGTCACGTGTCCGGCCACATAAGCGTTCTCGGTCTCGACGTAGTAATGGCTGCGGTACCACATGCGCCCGCCCACGCCGAGCGCGATCAGCGCGATCACTGCGACGATGCCGATCACGCGCTTGTTCGGCGGCGTGGCGGCGGGCGCGGAGGCCGCGGCGTCGACGGCGGTGAGCGGCTTGTGATCGACCTTGTTGGGCGTGGCGGACATGGAACAACTCCAGAAAAGAGGATTGGGTAGTAGCGCATTATTGGACAGATACCGGGCGAAGTCAAGAAATGAAACGATTGCATTTCATTTTATTTTGGCTTAGAGTGAGCGCATGTCTACCGAATCGACCATCACCGCCGCCAGCAAGTGCGCCGGCCGCCCGCGCAGCAGCGACCGCGAGGCGCGCATGCAGGATCTCATCCACACGGCCGGCGCCCTGTTCCTGAAACACGGCTATCGTAATGTCAGTTTGGAAATGCTGGCGCGCGAAGCGCACGTCGCGGTGCGCACCATCTACGTGAAGTTCGGCGGCAAGGCCGGGCTGCTCAATGCCGTGCTGGTGGCCAACCGCGAGCGCTTCTTCAATACCCACGACCTCGATGAAGACCAGCGGCCGTTCAAGGAGATCGTGCATGACTTCGCGGTGCACTTCTTCGACCTGATCTCGATGCCGGAAGCGGTCAGCATGCAGCGCATGGTGGTAGCCGACGCGCCGGGCAACGTCGAACTGGCGCAGACCTTTTTCGAAGCGGGGCCGAAGCAGACGCGCGACATGCTGGTGCGATTTTTCTCGCGTCCCGATATCCGCGTGCAGCTGCGCGACGATCTGGACGTCGGCATGCTGGCGGTGCACCTGCTCAGCTGCATCGAGGGCGACCGGTTCAGCCGCTGGCTGTTCGAGCCAGTGAAGGTGCCGCGCGCGCAGGTGATGCGCGAGCTGGAGCAGCGCCTGGAGCTGTTCTACCGCGGCGTGCTTAAATAGTATTGGCCTGTCGCTCCTGCGGAGGCAGGAGCCTATGCCGAGTCCGAGCCGAGTCGGTATAGGTTCCTGCCTCCGCAGGAACGACAGCCCTAAAATGAAAATGGGGTCAGGTTCGCAGAACCTGACCCCAAGTTGCAGCCGGGGTCTGGTCCTGCGGACCTGACCCCATCTTCGCTTTATCGCTTGCGCACCGGCGGCAAGTCCGTGCACACGCCTTCGTACACTTCCGCCGCCATGCCGATCGATTCGCCCAGCGTCGGGTGCGGGTGGATCGTCTTGCCGATATCGACGCCGTCGGCGCCCATCTCGATCGCCAGCGCGATCTCGCCGATCATGTCGCCCGCATGCGTGCCGACGATGCCACCGCCGACGATGCGATGCGTCTCTGCGTCGAACAGCAGCTTGGTGAAGCCTTCGTCGCGGCCATTGGCCACCGCACGTCCGCTCGCAGCCCACGGGAAGTGGCCCTTCTCCAGCTTGATGCCCTTCGCTTTCGCTTCGTCTTCGGTAATGCCGACCCATGCCACTTCCGGATCGGTGTAGGCCACCGACGGGATCACCTTCACGTCAAAGAAGGCCTTCTCGCCGTGCGCCGCTTCCGCCGCGACGTGCGCTTCATGCACCGCCTTGTGCGCCAACATCGGCTGGCCCACCAGGTCGCCGATGGCGAAGATGTGCGGCACGTTGGTGCGCATCTGGCGATCGACCGGGATGAAGCCGCGGTCGGTCACCGTCACGCCGGCCTTGTCGGCCGCGATCTTGCCGCCGTTCGGGCTGCGGCCGACGGCCACCAGCACCATGTCGTAGATCTGCGGTTCCGGCGCGGCAGCGCCCTCTTCCGCCGCGGCGAAGGTGACCTTGATCCCTTCGGGCAGCGCTTCCACGCCGACCGTCTTGGTCTTGGTCATGATCTTGTCGAAGCGCTTCTCGTTGAACTTCTGCCAGACCTTGACCATGTCGCGGTCCGCGCCCTGCATCAGGCCGTCCATCATCTCGATCACGTCGATGCGCGCGCCCAGCGTGGAGTACACGTGCGCCATTTCCAGGCCGATGATGCCGCCGCCGATGACCAGCATCTTCTTCGGCACCGCGCGCAGCTCCAGCGCGCCGGTCGAATCGACGATGCGCGGATCTTCCGGGACGAACGGCAGCTTCACCACCGACGAACCGGCGGCGATGATCGCCTTCTGGAACGCGATGACCTTCTTGCTGCCGTCGGCTGCGGTCACTTCGATGTGGTTCGGGCTGACGAACTGGCCGACGCCCTGCACTACGTTGACCTTGCGCGCCTTGGCCATGCCGGCCAGGCCGCCAGTCATCTTCTTGATGACGTTTTCCTTGTAGCCGCGCAGCTCGTCGATGTTCACTTCGGGCTTGGCGAAGGTGACGCCATGCTTGGCCATCGAAGCGGCCTCGTCGATCATCGCCGCCACGTGCAGCAGCGCTTTGGACGGGATGCAGCCGACGTTCAGGCACACGCCGCCCAGGGTCGAATAACGCTCGACCAGCACGGTGTTCATGCCCAGGTCCGCCGAACGGAACGCAGCGGAATAACCGCCGGGACCTGCGCCCAGCACCATCATCTCGCATTCCACATCAACCTTGCCGGTGTAGCTGCCTGCAGGTACAGAGGCGGCGGCAGGTGCGGCGGCAGGCGCTGCCGCCGGTGCCGGAGCAGCGGCCGGAGCGGGTGCAGCCGCGGCAGGCGCAGGCGCGGCCGCGCCGGATTCGTCCAGCATCAGCAGCAGCGAGCCTTCGCCGACCTTGTCGCCGACCTTGACCTTGAGCTCCTTGACCACGCCGGCGGCGCTGGACGGGATCTCCATGCTGGCCTTGTCCGATTCGACGGTGATCAGCGACTGGTCGACCTTGATGGTGTCGCCCGGCTTGACCATCACTTCGATCACTTCCACTTCCTTGAAGTCTCCGATGTTCGGGACTTTCACTTCAATTGTGCTCATCGTGCGCTCCAATCACAACAGGGTTTTGCGCAGGTCGGCCAGGACGTCGGCCAGGTAAGCGGTGAAGCGCGCGCCCATTGCGCCGTCGATCACGCGGTGATCGTACGACAGCGACAGCGGCAGCATCAGGCGCGGCTGGAATGCCGAGCCGTCCCACACCGGTTCCATCGCGGTCTTCGACAGGCCGAGGATGGCCACTTCCGGCGCGTTGATGATCGGCGTGAAGTAAGTGCCGCCAATGCCGCCCAGCGACGAGATGGTGAAGCTCGCGCCCTGCATGTCGGCCGGCTTGAGCTTGCCGTCGCGGGCTTGTGCGGACAGTTCGCCCATTTCGGTGGCGATCTGCGAGACCGTCTTCTTGTCCGCGTCCTTCAGCACCGGCACCACCAGGCCGTTCGGCGTGTCGGCCGCGAAGCCGATGTTGTAGTACTGCTTGAGGATCAGGCTGGCGCCGTCTTCCGACAGCGACGAGTTAAACGCCGGGAATTTCTTCAGTGCCGACACGCTGGCCTTGATGACGAATGCCAGCATGGTCAGCTTGACGGTCGACTTGGCCTTGGCCAGCGCGGCGTTCGAATCGACGCGGAACTGTTCGAGGTCGGTGACGTCGGACTTGTCGTACTGCGTCACGTGCGGGATCATCACCCAGTTGCGGTGCAGGTTCGGACCGCTGATCTTCTTGATGCGCGACAGCGGCTGCAGTTCGGTCGGGCCGAACTTGCTGAAGTCGAGCGAAGGCCATGGCAGCAGGTCGAGGCCCACGCCGGTGCCGCCGCCGGCAGGCTTGGCGGTCGGCGCGGCCGATTCGGCCAGCACGCCCTTGACGAACTTCTGCACGTCTTCCTGCGTAATGCGGCCTTTCGGACCGCTGCCGCCGACGCGGCCCAGGTCCACGCCCAGTTCGCGGGCGAACTTGCGGATCGACGGCGAGGCGTGCGCTTTCGACGCATCGACTTGGGCGGCGGCCGAAGTGGCCGGCGCAGGAGCCGCGGCGGCTGGCGCGGCAGGCGCTGGCGCAGCAGCGGCAGCAGGTGCGGCGGCAGCAGGAGCAGCAGGTGCGCCCGCGGACGTCGTTTCGATCAGCAGTACGATCGATCCCTCGGCAACCTTGTCGCCGACCTTGACCTTCAATTCCTTGACCACGCCGGCGTGCGACGACGGGATCTCCATGCTGGCCTTGTCCGATTCGACCGTGATCAGCGACTGGTCGACCTTGACGGTGTCGCCGGGCTTGACCATCAGTTCGATGACTTCCACTTCCTTGAAATCGCCGATGTCCGGCACTTTCACTTCGACGATGCTGCTGGCGCCCGCGGCCGGCGCAGGTGCGGCGGCGGCCGGCGCTGGCGCTGCGGCAGGTGCGGCCGCAGGCGCCGCGGTCGGAGCGGCGGCGTCCGCCGTTTCCACCATCAGCACGAGCGAGCCTTCGGCGACCTTGTCGCCGACCTTGACCTTGACTTCCTTGACCACGCCTGCGTGGCTCGATGGAATCTCCATGCTGGCCTTGTCCGATTCAACCGTGACGAGCGACTGGTCGACCTTGATGGTGTCGCCTGGCTTGACCATCAGTTCGATCACTTCCACTTCCTTGAAGTCGCCGATATCCGGGACCTTGACTTCCACAATGCTCATGGCATGACTCCGTTCTTGTTCGATTTTATGTGCACAACCCGCAAGACCGTCACTCCTGCGTAGGCAGGAATCCATACTGAGCGTGCTTATCCAACTCAGCATGGGTTCCTGCCTTCGCAGGAACGACGGCTAATCTGTTTTGCTTACTGCGTTACCGGATTCGGCTTGTTCGGATCGATGCCGTACTTGGCCACCGCTTCGGCAACCACCGACTTGTCGATCGTGCCTTCGTCGGCCAGCGCCTTCAATGCGGCGATGGTGACGTAGTAGCGGTTCACTTCGAAGAACTCGCGCAGCTTGACGCGCGAATCGGAGCGGCCGAAACCGTCGGTGCCCAGCGCGGTGAAGCTGCGGCCCTTCGGCACGTACGGACGGATCTGGTCGGAGAACAGGCGCACGTAGTCGGTCGTCGAGACGATCGGGCCGCTGGTGTTGGCAAGCAGCTGGGTCGCATACGGCACGCGCTGTTCGGCGGTCGGGTTGACCAGGTTCCAGCGTTCGCAGTCGGCGCCGTCGCGGGCCACCATCGTCAGCGACGGAGCGGACCAGACGTCGGCGGCAATGCCCCAGTCGTTCTGCAGAAGTTCGGCGGCGAAGATCGACTCGCGCAGGATGGTGCCGGAGCCGATCAGCTGAACGCGGATCTTCGATTCGGCAGGACCTTCCTGCAGCAGGTACATGCCCTTCAGGATGCCCTCTTCCGTGCCCTGGCGCAGGCCTGGCATCGGATAGTTCTCGTTCATCAGCGTGATGTAGTAGAACACGTCTTCCTGGTTGGTCACCATGCGGCGCAGGCCGTCGTGCACGATCACCGCGACTTCGTGGGCGAAGGTCGGGTCGTACGGCATGCAGTTAGGGATGGTCGCTGCGAAGATGTGGCTATGGCCGTCTTCGTGCTGCAGGCCTTCGCCGTTCAGCGTGGTGCGGCCAGCTGTGCCGCCCATCAGGAAGCCGCGTGCGCGCATGTCGCCCGCCGCCCACACCATGTCGCCGATGCGCTGCATGCCGAACATCGAGTAGAACGTGTAGAACGGGATCATCACGCGGTTGTTGGTCGAGTAAGAGGTCGCCGCGGCGATCCACGAGCCCATGCCGCCGGCTTCGTTGATGCCCTCCTGGAGGATCTGGCCGGCCTTGTCTTCGCGGTAGTACATCACCTGGTCCTTGTCGACCGGCTCGTACAACTGGCCCTGCTGATTGAAGATGCCGATCTGGCGGAACAGGCCTTCCATGCCGAAGGTACGCGATTCGTCCACCAGGATCGGGACGATGCGCTGGCCCAGGCTCTGGTCGCGCAACAGGGTCGAGATGATGCGCACGAAACTCTGCGTGGTCGAAATTTCGCGGCCTTCCGCGGTCGCATCCAATACGTTGTGGAAGGCGCTCAGTTCAGGCACGACCAGCTGCTCGTCCGCTTTCGGGCGGCGCTGCGGCAGGTAGCCGCCCAGCGCTTTGCGGCGCTCGTGCAGGTACTTCATTTCCGGCGCGTCGTCGGACGGCTTGAAGAACGGGATCTCGGCCAGCTTGTCGTCCGGGATCGGGATCGCGAAGCGGTCGCGCATTTCGCGGATTGCCTCGTCGTCCAGCTTCTTGGTCTGGTGCGCGGTGTTGCGCGCCTCGCCCGACTTGCCCATGCCGAAGCCCTTGACGGTCTTCACCAGCAGCACGGTCGGCGTGCCCTTGTTCTCTTGCGCGTTCTTGAACGCGGCGTAGATCTTGTGCGGATCGTGGCCGCCGCGGGTCAGGCGCCAGATGTCGTCGTCGGTCATGTTGGCGACCATCTTGAGCAGCTCGGGATCCTTGCCGAAGAAATGCTTGCGCACGTAGGCGCCGTCCTTGGCCTTGTAGTTCTGGTATTCGCCGTCGACGGTTTCCATCATCACGCGCTGCAGAATGCCGTTCTTGTCCTTGGCCAGCAGCTCGTCCCAGCCCGGGCCCCATACGACCTTGACGACGTTCCAGCCGGTGCCGCGGAAGTCCGCTTCGAGTTCCTGGATGATCTTGCCGTTGCCGCGCACCGGACCATCAAGGCGCTGCAGGTTGCAGTTCACGACCATCACCAGATTGTCGAGACGTTCGCGCACGGCCATGCCGATCGCGCCCATCGATTCCGGCTCGTCCATCTCGCCGTCGCCGCAGAATACCCACACCTTGCGGTTGCCGGTGTCGGCGATGCCGCGCGCGTGCAAGTACTTCAGGAAGCGCGCCTGGTAGATCGCCATCAGCGGGCCCAGGCCCATCGATACGGTCGGGAACTGCCAGAAGTTCGGCATCAGTTTCGGGTGCGGGTACGACGACAAGCCCTTGCCGTCGACTTCGCGGCGGAAGTTAGTCAGCTGGTCTTCGGTCAGGCGGCCTTCGAGAAAGGCGCGCGCGTAGATGCCGGGCGAGGAGTGGCCCTGGATGTACAGCAGGTCGCCGCCGTGGTCTTCGGTCGGTGCGTGCCAGAAGTGGTTGAAGCCGATGCCCAGCATGTTCGCCAGCGAGGCGAACGACGAGATGTGGCCACCGAGGTCGCCGTCGGCGCGGTTGGCCTTGACCACCATCGCCATCGCGTTCCAGCGCATCCACGAGCGCAGGCGCTCTTCGTATTCGAGGTTGCCCGGGCAGTGCGCTTCCTGGTGCGCGGGGATGGTGTTGACGTAGGCGGTGTTGCTGGAGAACGGAATGGTGGCGCCGCGGCGGCGCGCCAGGTCGACCAGGCGCTCCATCAGGTAATGGGCCCGCTCCGGACCTTCATTCTCGATAACCGCTTCGAGCGCTTCGAGCCATTCTTTGGTTTCGAGGGTGTCCGGATCGTTGGCGGCCTGGGCCGTCAACTGGTCGAGTTGAGCTGACATTGATGCGTCTCCTTGTGGTGGGGCGCCCGGCCCGATTCGCTGATCCCGGCGGACGTTTTTGCTGATTATTTACTAATACTTTGCGCGTGTGTGAGGATTTTAACAGTGATTTTCGATAATTTCAAATTACGATATTACGTTTCATATTGTGGAATTGCCTAACATTTTCATTCGGAAACGCATATTGCCGGAGGGGTCTGGTCCTGCGGACCTGACCCCATTTTCTGTCGGCGCCGCGGCCCAACATGGGGTCAGGTCGCGCAGGACCTGACCCCAACGGCAACAGCGCAATGGACGCGCCGGCTTTATAATCTCGGTTCCCCTCCGCTCTTAGCCTATCGCCATGCCCGCACAACTGATCGATGGAGTCGCCCTTTCCCAACAACTGCGCAGCGAGATCGCCGCCCGCGCCGCCGTCCTGACCGCGCGCGGCAAACAGCCGGGACTGGCCGTGATCCTGGTCGGCGAAGACCCGGCCAGCCATGTCTACGTGCGCAACAAGGTCAAGGCCTGCGCCGACGTGGGCTTTCATTCGACGCTGGAAAAATACGACGCCGACCTCACCGAGGCCGCCCTGCTCGACCGCATCGGCGCGCTAAACGCCGACCCGGCGATCCACGGCATCCTGGTGCAGATGCCGCTTCCGCGCCACATCAACCCGCACAAGGTCATCGAGGCCATCTCCACTTCCAAGGACGTCGACGGCTACTCGGTGCTGTCGGCCGGCGAGCTGATGACCGGCCTGACCGGTTTCCGTCCGTGCACGCCGTACGGCTGCATGAAGCTGATCGAATCGACCGGCTTCGACCTGCGCGGCAAGCACGCCGTCGTCATCGGCCGTAGCAACACGGTCGGCAAGCCGATGGCGCTGCTGCTCTTGCAAGCGAACGCCACCGTCACCATATGCCATAGCGCGACGGCGGACCTGGGCTATCACACGCGCCAGGCCGACGTGGTGGTGGCTGCGGTGGGCCGGCGCAATACGCTGACGGCCGATATGGTCAAGCCGGGCGCCATCGTTATCGACGTCGGCATGAACCGCGACGACAACGGCAAACTGTGCGGCGATGTCGATTTCGCCGGCGTGCGCGAAGTAGCGTCCCACATCACGCCGGTGCCGGGCGGCGTCGGGCCGATGACGATCACCATGCTGCTGATGAATACCGTGGAAGCGGCCGAACGCTGATCCCGAACCCTTTACTGGAAGAGAGCTTATGAATACCGACACCACGAATCCCCTGCTCGACTTCTCCGGCCTGCCGCGCTTCGACCAGATCAAGCCCGAGCACGTCACGCCCGCGATCGAGCAGCTGATCGCCAACGCCAGCGCGGTCGTTAAGCAGCTCGAGGCGCCGAGCGAGCAGGTGACCTGGGAATCGTTCGCCATTCCGCTGGAAGACGCGACCGAGAAGCTGGGCCGCGCCTGGGGCGTGGTGAACCACCTGAACAACGTCGTCGATACGCCCGAACTGCGCGCGACCTACAACGAGAACCAGCCCAAGGTCACCGAGTTCTGGACGGCGCTGGCGCAGAACGAAGCGCTGTTCGCCAAGTACAAGGCGCTCAAGGCCAGTCCCGACTACGTGAACCTGTCGCCGGCGCGCAAGAAGATCATCGAGAACGCGCTGCGCGATTTCCGCCTCGGCGGCGCCGAGCTGCCGGCCGATAAAAAGGCGCGCTTCGCCGACATCCAGGAACAGCACGCCGCCGTGTCGACGCGCTTCTCCGAAAACGTGCTCGACGCGACCAACGACTACAAGCTGCAGGTCGAAGACGAAGCCGACCTGGCCGGCCTGCCCGACGACGTGAAGCAGGCCGCGCGCGCCGCCGCCGAAAAGGATGGCAAGGCCGGCTTCCAGTTCACGCTGCACTTCCCGTCCTACTTCCCGATCCTGCAATTTGCCGACAAGCGCAGCCTGCGCGAGACGATCTACCGCGCCAGCGCGACCAAGGCGTCGGAGATGGGCACCGTGTTCAGCGAACTGGAAAAGTGGGACAACAGCTCGAACATCGCCACCCTGCTTAAGCTGCGCGACGAGGAAGCCAAGCTGCTCGACTACCGCAATTTCGCCGAAGTGTCGCTGGTGCCGAAGATGGCGCAGAGTCCCGAGCACGTGATCGAGTTCCTCGAAGACCTGGCGCGCCGCGCGCGTCCGTACGCGGAGAAGGACCTGGCCGAATTGCGCGCCTTCGCCAAGGACAACCTGGGCATCGACCAGCTGGAAGCCTGGGACCTGGCCTATGCGTCCGAAAAACTGCGCGAGCAGCGCTACGCCTTCTCGGCGCAGGAAGTGAAGGAGTACTTCCCCGAGCCGAAAGTGGTCGATGGCCTGTTCAAGCTGGTGCAGACGCTGTTCAACGTCACCATCAAGACGGACAGCGCGCCCGTATGGCATCCGGACGTGCGCTTCTTCCGCATCGAGCGCGACGGCAAGCTGATTGGCCAGTTCTACCTCGACCTGTACGCGCGCAGCGGCAAGGGCGGCGGCGCGTGGATGGACGATGCGCGCGGCCGGCGCCTGGAAACCGGCGGCTCGCTGCAAACGCCGGTCGCCTACCTGACCTGCAATTTCACGCCGCCCGCCACCGTCGATGGCGTGCTGCAGCCGTCGCTGTTCACGCACGACGAAGTGACCACGCTGTTCCACGAATTCGGCCACGGCCTGCACCACATGCTCACGCAGGTGGACGAGATCGGCGTGTCCGGCATTTCGGGCGTCGAGTGGGACGCGGTGGAACTGCCGTCGCAGTTCATGGAAAACTTCTGCTGGGAGTGGGACGTATTGCAGAACATGACCGCGCACGCGAAGACCGGCGAGCCGCTGCCGCGCGCGCTGTACGACAAGATGCTCGCCGCGAAAAACTTCCAGTCCGGGATGCAGACGCTGCGCCAGGTCGAGTTCTCGCTGGTGGACATGCACCTGCACTACGACTACGATCCGGCCAGCGCGCAGACCGTGCAGGAACTAATCAACGACGTGCGCCAGAAGTTCTCGGTGATGATGCCGCCGGCCTTCAACCGCTTCCAGCACTCGTTTGGCCATATTTTTGCCGGCGGCTACGCTGCCGGTTACTATAGCTACAAGTGGGCGGAAGTGCTGTCCGCCGACGCCTACGCCGCTTTCGAAGAAGCGGTGGCCGCGGGCGGCGGCGACCTGTCGGCAGACACCGGCAAGCGCTTCCAGCAAGAGATTCTGGCAGTCGGCGGCTCGCGCCCCGCGCTGGAATCGTTCAAGGCCTTCCGCGGCCGCGAACCGAGCATTGACGCCTTGCTGCGCCATAGTGGAATGAGTTCCTGAGCGGAGAACGCATGAAGTTCAGTTCGACCCTGGCCGGCGTGGCGCTGCTGCTGTTTGCGGCCAGCGCCGGCGCCCAGATGTACAAGTGGAAGGACGCGAAAGGCGTCGTGCACTTCAGCGACCAGCCGCCGCCGGAGCGCGGCGTGAAGGTCGAGAAGAAAGCCGTCGATGGCGGCGCGCGTGATGTCGTCCTGCCGTATGCGCTGGCCGAGGCGGCGCGGCGCAGTCCCGTGGTGCTGTACACAACCGCCGGCTGCGCGGCGTGCGACCAGGGCCGAGCGCTGCTGAACCAGCGCGGCATCCCGTTCATCGAGAAAACCGTCACGACCAACGACGACCAGCAGAAGCTGCAGGAAGCCGGCGGCAGCGGCCAGCTGCCGTTGTTGCTGGTGGGCGGCGCCAGGCGCATCGGCTTCGAAGCGGGCGCCTGGAACGAGACGCTGACCCACGCCGCCTACCCGGCCCAGCGCCGGCTGCCGGCGGGTTACCATAATCCGGTCGCCTCACCGGCAGCGCCGCCTGCCGCAGTCGAGGAACGTGCGCCAGCGCCAGCGCTAGCGCCGGAGCCGGAACGCACCGCACCGGCGCCCAAACCGCCTGCGCCGGTTACGCCGCCAGGTTTCAAGTTTTGAGGACCCCATGACGCGGATCGATTTTCACACCAATATTCCCGACAAGCTCACGTACGCGTGCAGGCTGGCGCGCAAGGCTTATTCGGCCGGGGGCAAGCTGGTGCTGCTGGCGGAGGACGCCACCCAGGCCAGCGCGCTCAACGAAGCGCTGTGGCGCATTTCCGAGACCGACTTCCTGCCGCATGTGATGGCGGGCGATCCGCTGGCCGCGCAGACGCCGATCATCGTCACCGACAGCGACGAGGCGGAGCTGCCGCATGGCGACATGCTGGTCAACCTGACGCGGCGCGCGCCGGCCAATGTGGACCGCTTCCAGCGCGTGTTCGAGATCATCTCCACCGACGAAGACGATGCGGCGGCGGGCCGCAAGCGCTACGTCGCGTACAAGCAGCAGTCCTACCCATTGACCCACTTCGTCGCAGGAAAGTCATGAGCAATCCCACGTTCGATGCAAGCATCCCGGTGTTGACCGAAGTATTCCGTGATGAGCCGGCCAAGCCGGGGTCTGGTCCTGCGGACCTGACCCCATCTTCGGAATCCGCTGCGGCGGGGTCTGGTCCTGCGGACCTGACCCCATCTTCGGAGCCAGCTGCGATCGACGAGGAAACCGATGCGCAGTGGCAGATGCTCGAACAGCGACTGTCGGAGCGGATCATGCAGCGACTGCAGGAAGAGATCAGCGAGAGCTTGCCGCGGATCGTGGCAGAAGCCGTCGCCGAAGAAGTGGCGCAACTGAAGGCGCTCAAGAAGTAACCACCCGCCGCGGACCAACACCTGGGGTCAGGTCCCCTGGAGCGACGGGGACGCCGAGTCCCCGCCCTTGTCGGCGCCGCGTGATCAATCGAAGATGGGGTCAGGTCCGCAGGACCAGACCCCGTTTTTACTTGCATCCCCTTACAATTCCCCCGCCCTTTCGCGTCCACCCATCAGCACGCCCGCACGTTTACCCCTTTGCGAAGCAGTCAATTTGTTGTACCTTTTGCCCTACGCAAAATTCTGAACATCAACCTTTGGAGAATGTCCATGCAGTTCACCACCAAGCTGATTCCCCTTGCCATCGCCCTGGCCTTCGCCGCTAACGCCAGCGCGCAAGAGGTCGTCAAGATCGGTCACGTCGCGCCTATCTCCGGCGCCAGCGCGCACCTGGGCAAGGACAACGAGAACGGCGCCAAAATGGCGGTCGAGGAGTTGAACGCCAAGGGTTTCATGATCAACGGTAAAAAGGTCACGCTGCAGCTGCTGACCGAAGACGACGCCGCGGATCCGAAGCAGGGCACCGCCGTCGCGCAGAAACTGGTCGACGCCCACGTCAACGGCGTGATCGGCCACCTGAACTCCGGCACCACGGTGCCTGCATCGCGCATCTACAACGACGCCGGCATTCCACAGATTTCGCCATCGGCCACGACGCCGCAATACACCAAGCAAGGCTTCAAGGGCGCGTTCCGCGTCGTCGCCAACGACAACAAGCTGGGCGGCACGCTGGGCCGCTACGCCGTCGAGAAGCTGGGCGCCAAGAGCATCGCCGTCATCGACGACCGCACCGCTTACGGCCAGGGCGTGGCCGACGAATTCGTCAAGGGCGCCAAGGCCAAGATGCCTGGCGTGAAAATCGTCGGCAAGGAATTCACCAACGCCAACGCCACCGACTTCACCGCCATCCTGACCTCGATCAAGGCCAAGAAGCCGGACCTGATCTTCTTCGGCGGCATGGATTCGGTGGGCGGCCCGATGCTCAAGCAAATGAAGGCGCTGGGCATCAACGCCAAGTTCATGGGCGGCGACGGCGTCTGCACCGAAGCGCTGGCGCGCCTGGCCGGCGACGGCATCGGCGAAGGCAACGTGACGTGCGCGGAAGCCGGCGGCGTGTCGGGCGCCCAGGAAAAAGTGATGACGGACTTCGTCGCGCGCTACAAGAAGAAGTACAACACCGACGTGCAGATTTACGCACCGTACGTGTACGACGCCGTGATGGTGATGGCGACCGCGATGCAGAACGCCAAGTCGGCCGACCCGGCCAAGTATCTGCCTGAGCTGAAGAAAATCAAGTACCAGGGCGTCACCGGCACGATCCAGTTCGATCCTGTTGGCGACATCAAGGACGGCTCGCTGACCCTGTTCACCTACAAGGGCGGCAAGAAGACCAAGATGGAAGTGGTGCGCTGATTTTGGCGCTAAAGGGTCTGACCCCGCGGGGTCAGACCCAGGTGTAGAAATAAAAAAGCGCGCTGACATCAGCGCGCTTTTTCATTGAGCGGTCGTGCTTACTTCTGCGACAGCACCCACTTGATCAGGGTGTGCGCTTCGGCTTCCGTCACTTGCGGATTGGCCGGCATCGGCACGGCGCCCCAGGTGCCCGAGCCGCCCTTCATGACCTTGGCGACCAGTTTGTCCTCGGCGTCCTTCTGGCCTGCATACTTGGCTGCGACATCCTTGTACGCCGGACCGACGAGCTTGGATCCGACCGCGTGGCAAGCCATGCAATTTTTCGCCTTCGCCAAGTCGGCATTGGCCATTGCGCTGGTCGAAGCCAGGGCCAACAACACCATGCACAACATCAGTGAGCGTTTCATTTATTTCTCCAAAGATAACTAGCAGAATCAATTCTACCGTGTTTCGGGTGCCGCCAATCAGGCGTTACATTCCATAACGATTGGCGCGTGCGGCGCGTTGACCACAGTATCGCCGCCCTCTTTGCGTTTTTTTGCCCTACGGCACTAATTTGTTTGTAAGATGCAGGATGAAAAGGAGCTTCCCATGCCGTTGATTATCATCATTGCACTACTGATTGGCCTGCGCTACTTCGAAGTCTGGCGTTTCGCCGAGCTGTCCTGGTGGTGGGTAGTGGGCGCGATGGTGTTCGCGTTCATCTGGTTCGAATTCATCGAGAAGGCGCTCGGTCTCGACAAGAAGAAAGAGCACAACGTCGACGAGCAGCGCCGCAAGGACCGCATCAAGTCGACCTTCGACAACAAGCGCAAGTAACCCGCAAGCTTGTCGTATCTGGGCTCGGCGCCCCCCCTCGGCAGGTACGACGCCTAAGGGCTAGCCCGTCACCGCGCCCTTGCTGGCCGACGAGGCCAGCGCCGCAAACTTCGCCAGCACCCCGCGCGTGTAGCGCGGCGCCGGCCGCTTCCACAGCGTGCGCCGCCGCGCAATCTCGGCATCATCCACGTTCAGCTGGATCAGCTGCTGGTGAGCGTCGATTGTCACCGAGTCGCCCTCCTCCACCAGCGCGATCGTGCCGCCCTCGAACGCTTCCGGCGCGACGTGCCCGACCACCATGCCCCAGGTGCCGCCCGAGAATCGCCCGTCGGTGATCAAGCCGACCGACTCGCCCAGTCCCTTGCCGATCAGCGCCGACGTCGGCGCCAGCATCTCCGGCATGCCCGGCCCACCCTTCGGCCCCAGGTAGCGCATCACCAGCACGTCGCCCGGCTGGATCCTGTCGCCCAGGATCGCATCCATCGCCGTGTATTCGTCGTCGAACACGCGCGCCGGCCCGGTGATGACGGGATTCTTCAGGCCCGAAATCTTGGCCACCGATCCTTCCGGCGCCAGGTTCCCCTTCAGGATGGCCAGGTGGCCCTGCGCATACAGCGCCTTGTCGATGGTGCGGATCACGTCCTGCCCCGCCGCCGGCAGCGATGGCACCCCGGCCAGTTCCTCGGCCAGCGTGCGGCCGGTGATGGTGATGCACTCGCCATGCAGCATGCCCGCGTCGAGCAGCAGCTTGAGCACCTGCGGCACGCCCCCGGCCTTGTGCAGGTCGGTCGCCACGTACTGGCCGGACGGCTTGAGGTTGCAGATCACCGGCACCTTCAGGCGCACGCGCTCGAAGTCGTCGAGCGTCCACTCGACTTCGGCCGCATGCGCGATCGCCAGGTAGTGCAGCACCGCGTTGGTCGAGCCGCCGGTCGCCATGATCAGCGACACCGCGTTCTCGATCGACTTGCGGGTGATGATGTCGCGCGGCTTGAGGTCGCGCTTGACCGCTTCGACCAGCACGCGCGCCGATTCGGCCGCCGAGCCGACCTTCTCGTCGTCCGGATTGGCCATCGTCGACGAGTACATCAGCGACATGCCGAGCGCCTCGAACGAGGACGACATGGTGTTCGCCGTGTACATGCCGCCGCAGGAGCCGGCCGACGGGCAGGCGTTGCGCTCGATGCCGTCGAAGTCTTCCTTGCTCATGCGCCCTGCGGTGAATTCGCCCACCGCTTCGAAAGCGGAGACGATGGTCAGGTCCTTGCCTTTCCAGTGGCCTGGCTTGATCGTGCCGCCGTAGACGTAGATGCCCGGCACGTTGGTGCGCGCCAGCGCGATCATCCCGCCCGGCATATTCTTGTCGCAGCCGCCGATGACGACGACGCCGTCCATCCACTGGCCGTTGACGCAGGTTTCGATGCAGTCGGCGATCACTTCGCGCGAGATCAGCGAGAATTTCATGCCCTCGGTGCCCATCGACATGCCGTCGGAGATGGTCGGCGTGCCGAACACCTGCGGGTTCGCGCCCGCTTCCTTGATGGTGGAAATGGCGATGTCGGCCAGCTTTTGCAGGCCGGAGTTACATGGCGTGATGGTCGAGTGGGCGTTCGCCACCCCGATCATCGGCTTGGAGAAGTCCTCCGCCTCGTAGCCCATCGCGTAGTACATCGAACGGTTCGGACTGCGCGAAACGCCCTCGGTGATGTTGCGGGAACGGCGGTTGTAGCGGGGCTGATCGGCCATGGTGAGCTCCTGTCGTCGATCACTCCAGAATGCCTTGCCGACAACCCCAAGTCAAATATATGATGCGCTTATCTATGAGTCGCAAAACATATCGAAACGCGCGGGAGCAAACGCAACGCATATGATGAACCTCGAACTGCGCCAGCTGCGCTATTTCGTCGCCGTCGCCGAGGAACTGCACTTCGGCCGCGCCGCCGCGCGCCTGCACATGACGCAGCCGCCCCTGTCGCAGACGATCCAGGCGCTCGAGGAATTGCTGGGCGCCGCGCTGTTCCTGCGCACCCGCCGCAGCGTCGAACTCACGCCGGCCGGCGCCGCGCTGCTGCCGGAAGTGCGCCGCATGCTGGCCCAGGGCGCCGAACTGCCGGAACTGGTGCGCGCCGCGGCCGCCGGCGAGACCGGGCGCATCGCGCTCGCCTTCGTCTCGTCGGCTGACTACAGCGTGCTGCCGCCTTTCCTGCGCAGCTACCGCGCCGCCTTCCCGCACGTGCAGATCGGCCTGCAGGAAGCCACATCGGACGTGCAGGTGGACGACCTGCTGCACAACCGGATCGACGCCGGCCTGCTGATTCCGCCCCTGTCCGACAAGGCGCGCGCCGAACTCGATTACATCAAAGTGCTCGACGAGCCGCTGATCCTGGCTGCGCCGGCCGGCCTGCTCGCTCCCGGCGATGCGATGTGGCTCAAGGATGTGCCGGCCCTGCCGCTGATTATTTTCCCGCGCCCGATCGCGCCGAGCCTGCACGACGCCATCCTCGCCTGCTTCCGCGCGGCCGGCATCACGCCCGAGATCGGCCAGCAGGCGATCCAGATGCAAACCATCGTTAGCCTCGTGTCGGCCGGCATGGGCCTGGCGCTTGTGCCACAATCCGTGTCGAACCTGATGCGTCCGGGCGTAGAATACCGGGCGTTGCGCGACCCGACGCCCCTGGTGGAAACGGGATGCGCCTGGCGGCGCGACAACGGCTCCCCGGTGCTGCAGGGCTTTTTGGATCTACTAAGGAAAAACACACTATGCTGATTCACCCGATGCCCGATCCCGTGGCGTTCTCCATCGGCCCGGTGCAGGTGCACTGGTACGGCCTGATGTACGTGCTGGCATTCGCGATGTTCATCGCGCTCGGCCGCGTGCGCGTGAAGCAGCCGCACATCGCCGCGCAGGGCTGGAAGAACGAGGACCTCGACGACATGCTCTTCTACGGGATGCTCGGCGTGATCATCGGCGGGCGCCTGGGCGAAGTGTTCTTCTACACGCCGAAGATGTTCATGGCCGACCCGCTGGAAATCCTCAAGGTCTGGCATGGCGGCATGTCCTTCCACGGCGGCTTCCTCGGCGTGATCGTCGCGATGACGCTGTGGGCGCGCAAGGCAAAGCGCAACCTGCTCGATGTACTCGACTTCATCGCGCCGCTGGTGCCGCTCGGTTACGCCGCCGGACGCCTGGGCAATTTCATCAATGCCGAACTGCCGGGCCGCGTCGCCGACGCCGCCCTGCCGTGGGCGATGCAATGGCCGGACACGCGCTATCCGCTGCATCCGGTGCCGGTCTTCCTCGAAGGCTTGCGCCATCCGTCGCCGATTTACCAGATGCTGGTCGATGGCTTGCTGGTGTTTGCGATCCTGTGGCTGTTTGCGCGCAAGTCGCGGCCGCGGCTGGCGGTGGGCGCCATGTTCACCTTGCTGTATGGCTGCGCGCGCTTCTTCACCGAATACTTCCGCGTGCCGGACTGGGAAGTGCATGTGGCCGGCGTGCCGATCACGTCGGGGCAGATGCTGTCGCTGCCGATGATCGTCGGCGCGCTGGCGATGCTGGCGTGGGCGTACTCGCGCGAGGGCAAGCGGACGGCCGTGGCCTGATTCGGCGGCGCGGCCCAAGATGGGGTCAGGTCCGCAGGACCAGACCCCGCCCTTCGATCCGCGGCGCAAGCAATATCGGGGTCTGGTCCTGCGGACCTGACCTCATTTTCATTTGGTCCGCGCCAGCGCAACGCCCTTCCACAGCATGTAGATCGCCAGCGCATACAGGATGAACGCGAACGCCTTGCGCAGCCGCCGCACCGGCCACTTGTGCGCGGTACGCGCCCCCAGCGGCGCCATCAGCACGCTGGCTGTCGCGATCACCGCGAGCGCCGGCACATAAATGAAGCCGAACGAATACCTCGGCAAATCCGCTTCGCCCCAGCCAAAGTAGATATTCGACAGCGTGCCCGCCAGCGCGATCGGAAATCCGAGCGCCGCACTGGTGGCCACCGCGCTGTGAATCCGCACGTTACACCAGGTCATGAACGGGATCGAGATAAATCCCCCGCCCGCCCCCACCAGCCCGGCCAGCACGCCAACGACGCCGCCGGCGGCGAACATGCCGCCCGGCCCCGGCAGGTCGCGGTGCGCGGCCGGCTTGGTGTCGATCAGCATCTGGGTCGCAGCCACGGCGACGAACAGGCCGAAGAACAGCGCCATCACCATCGTGTTCATCTGCTTGCCGATCCACGGACCGACCCACGACCCAACCAGGATGCCGGGCGCCATGAGCCGCACGATGCGCCACTGCACCGCCCCTTGCAGGTGATGCGCGCGCACGGAGGAAATCGAGGTAAACAATATCGTCGCCAGGCAGGTGGCGATCGCCATGTGGACGATCAGCTGCGGCGGCACGCGCAGCGACTCGAAGATCATGGTCATGAACGGCACCAGGATCATGCCGCCGCCGATGCCGAGCAGGCCCGCCGCGAAGCCGCCGAAAATGCCCATCGCGCACAGCGCCACCACCAGCGTCCAGCTCATTGCATCAGTATCCAGTCGAGCGGGCGGTGCCCGGGTGAAAGCATTTTACCGCCTCACCCATTTTCTCGCCGGCACTGGCCAGATTCCCTCCGGTGGCCGCGCCGCTTCAATCGCGACGCGGCGGTGGCGGTGGCGGAGGCGGAGGCGGCATCGGGTACGGATTGTAGCCGGGGATGACGTTGCCCTTCGCGTACATGCACTGCTGGTAGGCGATGTCGTAGCGGCGCTGCGCGGTGTATGCCGACATCGCGCTTTGTTCTGACCCGTAGCCGGCCCCGGCCAGCGTGCCGAACGCCGCGCCGGCACCCGCGCCACGGTCGCCCGTCAGCGCGCCTGCCGCCGCGCCGATCACGGTGCCGGTCACGGTGGACGCGATCAGCGCGTCGCCCGGATCGCGCCCGCCTCTGCTCGCGCTGGCGGCCCAGTTGCGGCACAGCTGGTCATCCTGGACGAATGCTTCGAATGGTTTGTTCGGTGCGGGCATCGCAGCGACAGTCGGGCCGACCGGCATCTGCACGCAGCCGGCAAGGATGGCCGGCACCCCGAGGGCGACGGCCGCGCGAATCAGTCTGCTAAAGGAGATCATCAGGGCACCTGCGGAATCGGGACCAGCACGGCCGTATCGGGAATAATCGGAAGCTGTTGCCAACCCGGACACGCCGGCACGAAAGGATAATAGAGGCGCGTGGCCGGGCAGTAATACCAGTACTGCGCCGGCGCCGCCCACGGGCCCTGGTACGGATACACGGGCTGGGGATAGTAATACCAGGTCGGCCCGACAACCCACCACCAGCCCAGGCGCCCGCCGTGATGTCCGTGGTGCCAATAGCCGCCGCGCCGATCGCCCCAGTCGTTTCCCCGGTAGCGGCCGAAGTCGCCGCGCCAATGAGGCGGACCGGCGAAGCGCGCGCCGCCGTCATGAAATTGCCCGCCGCGATATTGCCCGCCGCGATATTGGCCGCCTTGATGCCTGCCGCCATGATCCGGCCCGCCGTACCCTTGCCCGCGGCCATGGCCGCCGCCCTGGCCGTGCCGGTCTTGCGCCGGCGCCGCCGGCCACGCGAACGCCAGCATCACGCCCAACATCGCTGCGCCACGACGAACAATTGCGCTCATTGCAGACCTCCCTGCGACGCACCGGGAGCGTGGGGCCGAACCGATGCATCGCGATACTGCATCCAGCTTACGCCGCGCAAATGACGATGGTTTGAGGTGGCTCAATAGGGACAGGCATTAAAACGGCTAGCCATTTCAGCGCCGCCGTGCTGTATTTACGATTTCGCGGCTTTTTGGCGGATCTTTTTCAGGATCGCTTTCCACTGTCCCGCGCTGACCGGCGATATCGACAGGCGGCTGCCTTTTTGCAGCAACACCATCTCTTCGAGTTCCGGCATCGAGCGCATTTCGGCCAGCGGCAGATAACGACCCTGCTCCACCGCATGCACGTCGACCGAAATCCAGCGCGGCTGTTCGCGGCTCGCTTTCGGATCGAAGTATTTGCCGTCCTTGTCGAACTGCGATGCATCGGGATAAGCGCCGCTGGCCACTTCGGCGATGCCGGCCACGCCCGGTTCGGCGCAGCTCGAATGGTAAAACAGCACGCCGTCGCCGGGCTGCATCTGGTCGCGCATGAAATTGCGGGCCTGGTAGTTGCGTACGCCGAACCAGGCCACCGTCTGCCCGGGCGCGGCCAGAACGTCGTCGAAACTGACTTCATCGGGCTCGGATTTCATTAACCAATACTGCATGGGAACGGGCTCCTGGAATGAGGCGCGCATGAAAACGCGCGCGAAAAAAAACGGTTGCGCATGAAATGCGAACAACCGCTTTTTAGAAATACAGCCCCGCCTGTGCCGTTTTTGCCGGCATCCCGAACCAAACGGTTCAAGGTGGTCACAGTTAGTTCAATTTCGGGTTCGTCGGACTAGCGACGCTCACTCCCATCGAACAAAATCCCGCAACCGGTGCACATAAATGGTTCAAGGAATATATGGCAATCGCGAACACCGCAGGGTGGAACGGAGTTTACTCCGATGAACCCACAAGTCAAACGAATTTGGCCTGTCAGAACAGATTTTCTTGCGGCGTCAGCGCGCTGTCCAATACGGTATTCATCGCCTCGATTTTCTGCTTGACTTCGAGAATCGACAGGTCCGACAGCGGGCCTTGCGGCGCCTTCACCGACAGGAATTCGGCGGCCACGCTGAGGGCGGCCATCACCGCGATGCGATCGTTGCCCTTGACCTTGCCGGAGTCGCGCAGCGCGCACATTTTGCCGTCGAGGTAAGCGACCGCTTCCTTCAGCGTGCGCTCCTCGCCTTCCTTGCAGGCCAGGCGATACGGGTTGCCCATGATGGTCACATCGAGCTGGATCATTGCTGCGCCTCGTCGTCGGTGGCGGTGGAATCGGCCTCGGGGGCGGGAATTTGCGCGATCAGTCCGGCGACGCGGCGCTTGGCCTCGTCGAGCAAGGCGGCGTAGTTCGCGTTCTCGGCGGTCAGCTGGGCGTTGGCGTGGCGCAAGCCGGCGTTTTCGCGGCGCAGCGCGGCCGTCATCTCGGCCAGCCGGTCGATTTTATCGGAGAGGTCTTGGAATTCGGAAATCATCCGTAACTATAGAACCCGGAACGAATTTCCGTCAACAGATTCAGTACGTTAGCGCCGACTTTTGATGCAGTTACTCCATAGAACGCCGCAAATGCCAGTTTATTGCCCAATGTCCATGTCATCCATGGGGTCTGGTCCGGCGGACCTGACCCCATGTTGGGTTTACGCCAACGTCAAAATGGGGTCAGGTCCGGGGGACCAGACCCCGAACCCAGCCGTTCATGTCACACGTTAAAAATAGCAGCTTGAAAACGCCCCCCATCGTCCCTATAATTAGCACTCGTTAGTTGAGAGTGCTAACAACCCTTTTCAGCCGCACCAGCTTCCCGGGGCGGCATCCCGCAGTACCGGATCGGTGGCCGGGTCTTCCGGCAAGCCATTCAACCCATTGAAATTAAAGGAGTTTTACATGAACCTTCGCCCTTTGCACGATCGCGTCATCGTCAAGCGTCTCGACCAGGAAACCAAAACTGCCTCCGGCCTGATCATCCCTGATGCCGCCGCTGAAAAGCCGGACCAGGGCGAAATCCTCGCCATCGGCAACGGCAAGGTGCAGGACGACGGCAAGGTTCGTCCGCTGGAAGTGAAGGTCGGCGACCGCGTTCTGTTCGGCAAGTACTCGGGCCAGGCCGTCAAGGTCGATGGCGAAGAGCTGCTGGTCATGCGCGAAGAAGACATCATGGCCGTACTGGTCAAGTAATTTCGAATTCCGACAACTTTCCACGAACGGAGAATCAACATGGCATCTAAAGACGTAGTATTCGGCGACAGCGCCCGCTCCAAAATGGTCGAAGGCGTGAACATCCTCGCCAACGCAGTCAAAGTCACCCTGGGCCCGAAAGGCCGCAACGTCGTGCTCGAGCGCTCGTTCGGCGCACCGACCGTGACCAAGGACGGCGTATCGGTTGCCAAAGAAATCGAACTCAAAGACAAGCTCATGAACATGGGCGCGCAGATGGTCAAGGAAGTTGCATCGCGCACCAGCGACAACGCCGGCGACGGCACCACCACCGCGACCGTGCTGGCCCAGGCGATCGTGCGCGAAGGCATGAAGTTCGTTGCCGCCGGCATGAACCCGATGGACCTGAAGCGCGGCATCGACAAGGCAGTCGCTGCCACCGTCGAGCAGCTGGCCACCATCTCCAAGCCATGCACCACCACCAAGGAAATCGCCCAGGTCGGCGCGATCTCGGCCAACTCGGACTACTCGATCGGCGAGCGCATCGCTGAGGCGATGGAAAAAGTCGGCAAGGAAGGCGTCATCACCGTGGAAGACGGCAAGTCGCTGAACGACGAACTTGACATCGTCGAAGGCATGCAGTTCGACCGCGGCTACCTGTCGCCGTACTTCATCAACAACCCGGACAAGCAAGTCGCGATCCAGGACAACCCGTTCGTCCTGCTGTGCGACAAGAAGATCTCGAACATCCGCGACCTACTGCCGATCCTCGAGCAAGTTGCCAAGGCTGGCCGTCCGCTGCTGATCATCGCAGAAGACATCGAAGGCGAAGCGCTGGCGACCCTGGTCGTCAACAACATCCGCGGCATCCTGAAAACCTGCGCCGTCAAGGCCCCAGGCTTCGGCGACCGTCGCAAGGCCATGCTGGAAGACATCGCGATCCTGACCGGCGGCCAGGTCATCGCTGAAGAAGTCGGCCTGACCCTGGAAAAGGTCACGCTGGCGGAACTGGGCCAGGCCAAGCGCGTTGAAGTGGGCAAGGAAAACACCATCATCATCGACGGCGCAGGCCAGGCAGAATCGATCGAAGCGCGCGTCAAGCAGGTGCGCGTGCAGATCGAAGAAGCGACCTCGGACTACGACCGTGAGAAGCTGCAGGAGCGCGTGGCCAAGCTGGCAGGCGGCGTTGCAGTGATCAAGGTTGGCGCAGCCACCGAAGTCGAGATGAAAGAGAAGAAGGCCCGCGTTGAAGACGCGCTGCACGCAACCCGTGCCGCCGTTGAAGAAGGCATCGTGCCAGGCGGCGGCGTTGCCCTGCTGCGCGCACGCGCCAACATCAGCGTCAAAGGCGACAACGCCGACCAGGAAGCCGGCATCAAGATCGTGCTGCGCGCGATGGAAGAGCCGCTGCGCATGATCGTGCAAAACGCCGGCGAAGAGCCATCGGTCGTCGTTGCAGCTGTGTTGGCCGGTTCGGGCAACTACGGCTACAACGCAGCCAACGGCACCTACGGCGACATGGTCGAAATGGGCGTGCTGGATCCAGCTAAAGTCACCCGCTCGGCACTGCAGAACGCAGCGTCGATCGCCGGCCTGATGCTGACCACCGATGCGATGGTTTGCGAACTGGCGGAAGACAAGCCAGCTGGCGGCGGCATGGGCGGCATGGGCGGTATGGGCGGCATGGGCGGTATGGACGGCATGATGTAATTGCCGGCCCGGAGGCGCTTCGGCGCTTCCTGCCACGAACAAGATGGGCGCCTTCGGGCGCCCATTTTTGTTTACGCGGCGGCGACAAAGGCGGCGGCAGGCCCGCCTCAATGAATGTTGCTGCGGAGCCACTGTTGGTTTAGTATGAAGCGATACAACAAGGGTTAACCCATGCACAAACGAGACGCGCCGTCCAAAAAAATCCAGCTCACGGCCCTGGTACTGATCATCGCAGCGACCACCACGATCTTCGGGTGCCGCGAAAATACGACGCCGACCGCGCCGGCTTCAACGCCGGCCTCCGCGTCGGTTTCAGCGTCGGCTTCCGCGTCGGCTGACGCGTCGGCTGCCGCGGCGGCTACCGCGTCGACGCCGCTGGCGCGCGACAAGGAAAAAGCGATGAACGCCCTGATCGCGCTGCCCGAACTGAAAGCCTGGTTGCAGCAGATCGAGAAGAACTCCGGCGGGAAGGTGCACGGCGCGCTGGTCGAATACGATCCAACGCTAAGGGACATCAACGGCAAGCGCTACTTCCAGTTCAGCTTCGTGGAGAACGCCAGCGACGCCACGCGCCATTGGGAGAGCTTCCTCGTCGCCGAATCGGGCGACCAGATCCTGGTGGAAGACGCCGCGACGAACAAGCCGCTGACGCTGGAGCAGTGGCGTCGTGCCAAGCATCCACTCGATCGCAAAAGCGCGAACTGAAAACCATGAGCGACTACAAGGTCACACTGGAGGCCGAGCCGAATCCTGCGGACATGCAGGCTTTGGTAAAGGGCCTGACCGCCTTCAATGCCTCGCAAACGAATGGCGATAATCCGGACTACCTGCTGGCGACCGTGCGCGACGGCGAAGGCAATCTGATTGGCGGCCTGCTGGGCGCGACCTATCTCGGCTGGCTGACGATCCAGATCGTGTGGCTGGACGAGCCGGCGCGCGGACACGGCCACGGCACCGCGTTGCTGGAAATCGCCGAACGTGAAGCCGTGCGCCGCGGCTGCCCCCGCGCGTTCGTCGAAACCCTCAGCTTCCAGGCGCTGCCGTTTTATGAGAAGTGCGGCTACACGGTGTTCAGCCGCCTGCCCGACTTCCCTCCCGGCGGCGCGCGCTACACGCTGACCAAGCAGCTGTCCTGATGAAATCGAAGCTCGTAAAAATCGCCCTTCTCGGCGCGGCCCTCGCGTCCTTTTCCGCGCATGCAAAGGTCGTCTGCACCGTCATCGCCGACGCCCACACCGGATCGGTCGTAATGGAGCAAGGCGATTGCCGCACGCGCGTCACGCCCGCTTCCACATTCAAGATCGCGATCAGCCTGATGGGCTACGACGCCGGCTTCCTGAAGGACGGTCACGCGCCCACGCTGCCGTACAGGAAGGGCGATGTCGACTGGGGCGGCGAAAACTGGCGCCAGCCGACCGACCCGGCGCGCTGGATGGAGTATTCGGTGGTGTGGTATTCGCAGCGGGTCACGCACGCGATGGGCGCGCAGCGGTTTCAGAAATATGCGCGAGACTTCGGCTACGGAAACGCCGACGTATTGGGCGATGCGGGCCAGGACAATGGACTGGATCGATCGTGGATTGCGTCGTCGCTGAAGATATCGCCGGTCGAACAGGTCGGATTCCTGCGCAAGCTGGTGCGGCGCGAACTGCCGGTGCACGCGCGTGCGTTCGAAATGACCAACCGGATCGTCGTGGTCAACGACCTGCCGAACGGCTGGCAGGTTCATGGCAAGACCGGCAGCGCGACGCCGAAGCCGCCGGCAGCCAACGCCGGACATGCGGTGGGATGGTTCGTCGGATGGATGACCAAGGGCGATCGCACGCTGGTGTTCGCCCGCCTGACGCGCGATGAGGGGCCGACGGAAGGCGCTGCCGGCATCCGCGCGCGCGAAGCGTTTTTGAAAGAAGCCCCGGCCCTGCTAGGGGGTCTGGTCCCGCGGACCTGACCCCATCTTGGATCCAGTTCAAAAACAAAATGGGGTCAGGTCCGCAGGACCAGACCCCGATGGAAGCATGCGCTAACGTACCGCGATCCCCGCCGGATGCCGATTGGCGTCGCTCATATCCTCGGGCAGCAGGTTGCCGTCGTCGAGCGCCGCATCGGCCCGCGCGGTGTCCGGAAAGCGCTCCGGATACAAGTGGCGCTCCGCCACACCGAACTCGAACTGTGCGAGCGCTATGCCACCAGCCGGCATACGGTGCGCGCCGCGCTGCACGAATTGCAGCAGCTCGGGCTGGTGTCGCGCCGAAAAAATGTCGGAACGCGTGTGGAAGCGGCGGCGCCGACCAACCAGTTCCGGCCCTCGATGGCGTCGGTCGACGACCTGGTGCAGTTCGGCAGCGCGCATATCCGGCGGGTGCAGGAGATCGAAGAGACAGCACTCGATGGTGCGCTGGCGTCCGAACTGGGTTGCGAAAAGGGAGCGCGATGGCTGCGCATTTCCAGCCTGCGCATGAACGGTGCGAGCGACCGCTTGCCGGTCGGCTGGACCGATGTGTATGTGGATCCGGCCTACGCGGACCTGGCGGAGTTGATTCGCACCTCGCCGGGCGTGCTGGTAAGTACGCTGATCGAATCGCGCTACGGCCGGCGCATCGCGCAAATTAAGCAGGAGATCCGGGCGATGACCGTGCCCGCGCATCTCGCGCTGGCATTGCACGTCGAACCGGGGTCGCCTGCGCTGAAAATCATCCGGTGGTATCTGGATGCCGCGGGACAGGTGTTCGAGATGTCGGTCAGCGTGCATCCGGCCGACCGGTTTGCGGTGTCGATGCAGCTGACGCGCTCGGACGTGTGACCAGCCAATAACCCGTCGTACCTGCGAAGGCAGGTACCCATACTGAGCATGATGGAACTGGAAGGCGAATTCATCATAGGTACCTTCCTTCGCAGGTAGTCGTTTCCGCCAGTGGCGGGAACGACTACCTTTTCAGCTATCCAGGTGCGAAATCAGCGTGCGTCGCGGGTCGTCCGCATGCGCGTCGATCGAGATCCCCACCGACATGATGTCGATCAGCAGCAACTGCAAAATCCGCGAAATCATCGACAGGAAGGTGGTGCTGTCCTCGGCGTGGTCGACCGCCAGGCACACACTGGCCTTCTTCGCCAGCGGCGAGCTGCTGGCGGTGATGGCGATGACGTCGGCGCCCGCCGCGCGCGCGGCATCCACTGCCGCCAGCAGCTCCGGCATATTGCCCGAATTCGAAATCGCAATCACCACGTCGCCCGGCTTGAGCAGCTCCGCGGCCAGCGCGAACAAATGCGAGTCGCCATACGACGACGTGGGAATCCGAAAGCGGAAGAACTTGTGCTGGCCGTCCAGCGCCACCACGCGCGAGTTCCCCAAGGCGTAAAACTCGATCCGCCTGGCGCGGCTCACCAGTTCGATCGCGCGGTCGATCGAACGCACGTCAAGCTGGTCGCGGAACCTGAGGATCGCCGACACCGTGTTGTCGATCACCTTGGCCGACAGATCGTGCGTGCTGTCGCTGTTGCGCACCTGGCTGTGGCGCACGGGAATGGCGCCGGTCAGGCTGCCGGCGAACTTCAGCTTGAAGTCGGCCAGCCCGAGGAAGCCGAGCGAACGGCAGAACCGGATCACGGTCGGCTGGCTCACGTCGGCCAGGCGCGCGATCTCCGCGATCGGCTCGCCCAGCACAAGGCGCGGCTGCTCCAGCACCAGCGCGGCGACACGCTGTTCGGCCGGCGTCAGCTCGTGCTGCAGATGGCCGATCCGCTCCATCAGGGTATTGGCGCCGCTGCGTCCGCGCAAATGCTCGGACAGGATGGTGGCCACGCCGAAGAACGCCGGGTTCGCAACCGTGATCACGTAAGTCGGAATCTCGGACAGGTAGCCGGTGAAGCGTCCTTTCGCCTCGAAGCGCGCGCGAAACGGCGAGGACGCGAACCACTCGCCCATACGCGGCACGATGCCGCCGCCGATGAAGATGCCGCCGAACGCGCCAAGCGTCACGGCCAGGTTGGCCGCGGCGCCGCCCAGCATGCCGCAGAAGCATTCGAGCACTTCGAGGCACAGCGCGTCGCCCTCTTCCAGCGCGCCGCCGATGATGGCCGCGGCGCTGCGCTGCTGCGCGCGCACGCCGTTGCGTTCGGCCAGCGCGCGGTAGATGATCTCCATGCCCGGCCCTGAAATCAGGCGCTCGTTCGATACGTGCGGCCACTCGCGCCACGCGTATTGAAGGATGGCGAACTCGCGCTCGTCGGCCGGCGCGAAGTTAACGTGCCCGCCTTCGCTGCCGAGCGTGACGAAGCCGTCGATGGTCGGGATCGCGCCCGACACGCCCAACCCCGTTCCCGGCCCGAGCACGCCGACCACCGCGTTGGCCGCCGGCGAACCGCCGCCCACCTGCATCAGTTCATCGGATTTCAGGCTTGGCAGCGCCATCGCCAGCGCCGTGAAGTCGTTGACGATCAACAGCGTCTGCAGGCCCAGCTCGCGGCGCACCGCGTCGGTCGAGAACTGCCAGTCGATATTGGTCATGCGGACGTAGTCGCCGGTGACGGGATTGGCGACCGCCAGCGCGGCGTGATGCAGCTTCACGTCGCTGTGATCGGCCAGGTAGAAGCGCAACAGCGGAACGATGCCGTCGAAGTCCGCGCACTTTAGCACCCGCACCGAGCCGAACACACCCGGCGCGGTCTGCAGCGCGAAACGGGCGTGCGTCGCGCCGATATCGGCCAGCAGGCGCGGACCGTCGACAAACGCGCTGCGGCCGGCTTTTTCGCTGTCCTCGCCCGCCATTACGCGGCCAGGCCGAACCAGGCGCCGAACGGCGGCAGCGTCACCACGCCGTCTTGCGCGCTGCCCGGCAGGCCGTGGCCTTCCACGGAGCTGGCGCCCTTCGCCTCCGCCCAGTCGAATGTCACCGGCTCGGCGCCGAGGTTGAAGATCGCCAGCATCGCGGGATGGCCGGCCAGGTCGCGGCGCAGTGCGAGGATCGGCTCGGGCGCGTCGAAGAAGACGATCTCGCCGCGCGTGAGTTGCGGCTGGTTGCGGCGCCAGTGGATCAGGCGGCGCGCGGCGTTGAGCGCGGAATCGTCGTCCTTCTCCTGCACCGATTCGGCCGCGGCGATGTGCGCCGGATCGACCGGCAGCCACGGCTTGCCGGTAGTGAAGCCGGCGTTCGGCGCCTCGTTCGTCCACGGCATCGGGGTCCGGCAGCCGTCGCGACCCTTGAACTCCGGCCAGAAGGTGATGCCGTACGGGTCCTGCAGCAGTTCGTACGGCACGTCCGCTTCGGTCAGCGCCAGCTCGTCGCCCTGGTACAGGCACGGCGTGCCTTTCAGCGCCAGCTGCATCGCCAGCACGACCTTGGCAAGCGCCGGCGTCGGATGTTCGCCGCCCCAGCGCGTCATCACGCGGATGCTGTCGTGGTTACCCACCGACCACGAGGCCCAGCCGCCCTTCACGCGCGCCTCGAACTCCTCGACTTGGGTGCGGATGTGCTTCGCCGAGAACTGCGGCGTGAGCAGGTTGAAGCTGTACGCCATGTGCAGCTTGTCGCCATCGGCGGTGTACTCCGCCATCACGCCGAGCGCGTCGTCGGCGCCCACTTCGCCGATCGCCACCGCGCCAAATTCGTTCAGCAGCGAACGGATGCGCTGCAGGTAAGGCACGTTTTCGGGGCGCGTCTTGTCGTACACGTGCGACTGCATCCCGTATGGATTGACATCGGTGACGGTCGCGGTGTCGCGCGTGGTGGCGGCCGGATTGCTGCGCAGTTCCTGGTCGTGGAAGTGGAAGTTACAGGCGTCCATGCGCACGCCGTCCACGCCGCGCTCGAGCCAGAAGCGCAGGTTGTCCAGGTGCGCCTGCTGCACTTCCGGGTTGTGGAAGTTCATGTCGGGCTGGCTGGCAAGGAAGTTATGCAGGTAGTACTGCTTGCGCCGGCTGTCCCACTGCCACGACGAGCCGCCGAACACTGACAGCCAGTTGTTCGGCGGGTTGCCGTCCGGGCGCGGATCGGCCCACACGTACCAGTCGGCCTTCGGGTTGTCGCGGCTCTTGCGGCTCTCCTCGAACCATGGATGCGCCTCCGCCGTATGCGACAGCACCTGGTCGATCATGATCTTCAGGCCGACGCTGTGCGCCTTGGCGATCAGCTGGTCGAAGTCGGCCAGGGTGCCGAACAGCGGGTCGACGTCGCAGTAGTCCGACACGTCGTAGCCGAAGTCCTTCATGGGCGACTTGAAGAACGGCGAGATCCACACGATGTCCACGCCCAGGCCCGCGATGTAGTCCAGCTTCGCGGTGATGCCAGGAAGGTCACCGACGCCGTCGCCGTTCGTGTCGAGGAAACTGCGCGGATAAACCTGGTAGATGATGGCTTCGCGCCACCAAGGCGTGTCGGTGATGTTCATGGGTGTCCGGGGAAAGGTGTGGATTTGTACATAATATACATCAGGATCGGGCTTTCCACAATTTGCCAACCGGTCGCTGAAAACCCATCAAATATGTGTAAATTCAAACAGTTACAGGATTTTTAGCGGCCTTTTCAGCCATCTTGTAGTAGTTAAACTACATCGATTTCTTCACTAATTTCCGAGGCTGCATTTAGGAGTTGCCAGTATTGCAGCTTCATCTTAGTATCGCGTCTGGTCATTACGAGGGGATTACATATGTCGCACGCAGCCACGCTCGACGCATCGACAGAAACGCCAACCGCCGCGGGGCGCATGCCGCGCCAGATCCCATACATCATCGCCAACGAAGGCTGCGAGCGCTTCAGCTTTTACGGCATGCGCAACATCCTCACGCCGTTCCTGATCAGCACCCTGCTGCTGTTCCTGCCGGAGGCCGACCGCGCCGGCGAGGCGAAGCACGTGTTCCACACTTTCGTCATCGGCGTGTACTTCTTCCCGCTGCTGGGCGGCTGGCTGGCCGACCGCTTCTTCGGCAAATACAATACCGTGTTCTGGCTCAGCCTCGTCTACTGCGCCGGCCACGCCTGCCTGGCCGCGTTCGACGACAACCTGAAAGGCTTCTACTTCGGCCTGTTCCTGATTGCGCTGGGATCGGGCGGCATCAAGCCGCTGGTGTCTTCCTTCGTGGGCGACCAGTTCGACCAGACCAACAAGCACAAGGCCAAGCTGGTATTCGACGCCTTCTACTGGATCATCAACTTCGGCTCCTTCTTCGCGTCGCTGCTGATGCCGATTTTCCTCAAGAGCTACGGCCCCTCGGTCGCCTTCGGCATTCCCGGCATCCTGATGTTCATCGCCACGATCGTCTTCTGGATGGGCAAGCGCAAGTATGTGCACGTGCCGCCGGCGCCGGCCGATCCGCATTCGTTCATGCGCGTCGCGCGCACCGCGCTGGTTACGCACAAGCCCGGCCAGGGCCGTCCAGGGCTGGTGGTCGCCGCCATCGGCGCGATCGGCGCGATCGGTTCGCTGGCGATGTCGTGGCAATGGGGCTTCGTCATCAGCGCCTGCCTCGCGCTGGTGCTCCTGATCGCGTTCGGCGGCGTGGGCACCTCGATGCAGCTCGAACGGGCGCGCGGCATGCATCCGGACGAAGCGGTCGACGGCGTGCGCGCCGTGCTGCGCATCCTGATCGTGTTCGCGCTCGTCACGCCGTTCTGGTCCCTGTTCGACCAGAAGGCCTCGACCTGGATCGTGCAGGCCAACTCGATGACCCAGCCGACCTTCTCTTTCTTCGGCAACGAGTTCAAGTTCGTGCCGGCGCAGATGCAGGCGCTGAACCCGCTGCTGGTGATGATCCTGATCCCTTTCAATAACCTGGTGCTGTTCCCGGCGATCCGCAAGATGGGCATCGAGCCGACCGCGCTGCGCCGCATGACCGCCGGCATCGGCTTCACCGCGCTGGCCTGGATCGTCATCGGCGCCATCCAGGTGCATATGGACCACGGCAACGCGACCTCGATGGCATGGCAGATCCTGCCGTACGCGATCCTCACGCTGGGCGAGGTGCTGGTGTCGGCGACCGGCCTCGAATTCGCCTACAGCCAGGCGCCGGCCTCGATGAAAGGCATCATCATGGCGTTCTGGAGCCTGGCAGTCACTGTCGGCAGCCTGTGGGTCCTGATCGTCAATTCCAGCGTCAAGAACGACGCGGTGCTCGGCTACATCAGGGACAGCGGCCTGGGCGTGATCGCCTTCCAGATGTATTTCTTCGCCGCGTTCGCGCTCACCGCAGCGGTGATCTTCGGCTGGTACGCGAAACGCTATCCCCTGACCGACAACTACCGCGTTTGAACTCGCACCGTTGGCAGTATCGGGGTCTGGTCCCGCGGACCTGACCCCATGTTAAATTGTTGGCGGCATATTCAAAACGGGGTCAGCGCCCCTGCCGCTTTAAGGAGATTCAATGAGTGTTCCTACGCGCCGTGCTCGCGTCGTTATCGCGGGCTTCGGCGCGCTGTTGACCACTTTCGCTTGCGCCGCGGACGTTCCGCTTGCGGCATGCGACAGCGCCTCGCACCAGACCGTGCTGCATCCCTCCGCCGAGCACTTTGAAGCGCGCGCGGTGTGGCTCAACCGGCGCCTCGCCAAATGGCCAGGCGCCGATGCTGCCGGCGTGTTCAAGCTGTATCACTCACCCGTTGGCTCCATCGTCGCCAGGCCGGGCGCCGCCGTCGCCGGTGCTGCCGGCGCCTTGACGCTGGACGTCTCCACCCAGCCAGTGCCGGCCGCGGAGGCGCAACGTTTCAAGTACGTCGGCGCCGGTCCCGTGCTGGCAGTGCGCGATGGCGACCTGGCCCGGTTGCCCGCTCTTCATCGCGAACAGCTGGTGCTCGCGCTGGAAGGCGCCGACGGCGCCGTTCGCGCCGCAACACGCATCCAGTCGGCCGGCGCGCTCGATGACCTGTATGCGCAGGCCGCCGCGGTGCCCGACCTCGGCGCCAGCCGTACGGCATTCAGGCTGTGGGCGCCCACGGCGCAGCACGCCGCCGTCTGCATCTATGACAGCGGCAATTCGAAAGCGTCGTCGGTCGCGCCGATGCAGGCCGACCCGGCAACCGGCGTCTGGAGCGCACCCGCCTCCGCCAGGCTCGCCGGCAAGTACTACACCTACCTCGTCGACGTGGCCGTGGACGGCGTCGGCCTGGTGCGCAACAAGGTAACCGATCCGTATTCCGTCAGCCTGACCACGGATTCCAAGAGAAGCTATATCGCCGACCTTGCGTCGCCGTCGCTCAAGCCCGCGGGATGGGACAGCACGCCAATCCCGTCGAAGGTGAAAGCCCTGACCGACATGGTGGTGTACGAACTGCACGTGCGCGACTTCTCGATCAACGATCCGACCGTCAGTGCGCCGCACCGCGGCAAGTTCGCCGCATTCGGGGAGAACGGCTCGAACGGCATGAAACACCTGGCCGCGCTGAGCCGCGCCGGGCTGACGGACATCCACCTGCTGCCGGTATACGACATCGGCAGCGTGCCCGAAAAAGGCTGCGCGATGCCGACGCCCGCCGGCGCACCGGACAGCGAGGCACAACAGGCGCTGGTGAAGAAGACCGCCGACACCGACTGCTTCAACTGGGGCTACGATCCGTTCCACTACAGCGCGCCGGAAGGCAGCTATGCCACCGATCCGTCCGACGGCGCGCGCCGCATCGTCGAGATGCGCGAAATGGTGCGGAACCTGCACCGCATCGGTCTGCGCGTCGGCATGGACGTCGTGTACAACCACACCTTCCGCTCGGGACAGGACGAGAAATCGGTGCTGGACCGGATCGTGCCCGGCTACTACCACCGCTTGAACGCGGCCGGCGTGGTCGAACGCTCCACCTGCTGCGACAACACCGCCACCGAAAACCTCATGATGGGCAAGCTCATGATCGATTCGGTCGCGCTGTGGGCGAAGCAGTACAAGATCGACTCGTTCCGCTTCGACCTGATAGGCCACCAGCCGCGCGCCGTCATGGAGCAGCTTCAGAAGAGCGTGGACGCCGCCGCGGGCCGTCACGTGCAGCTGATCGGCGAAGGCTGGAACTTCGGCGAAGTGGCCGACGGCGCGCGCTTCGTGCAGGCGTCGCAGCAGTCGCTTGGCGGCACCGGCATCGGCACCTTCAGCGACCGCGCGCGCGACGCTGTGCGCGGCGGCTCGGCCGGCGATACGGGCGAGCAGATGATCGCGCGCCAGGGCTACATCAACGGCCTGGTCTACGATCCGAACGCGCTCGCGGGCAACCGCCCGGCCGCCGACCTGCTGAAAGCGGCCGACATGGTGAGGGTCGGCCTGGCCGGCTCGCTGCGCAGCTACCGGATGACGACGCACGATGGTGCGACGCGCACGCTGCAGGATATCGATTACAACGGCCAGCCGGCTGGTTACGCCGCGCAGCCGGGCGAAGCGGTCAACTACGTCGAGAACCACGACAACCAGACGCTGTACGACATGAATGTGTTCAAGCTTCCGCTGGCGACGACCAGCGCGGACCGCGCGCGCGTGCAGGTGCTCGGCGCCGCCATCAACGCCTTCAGCCAGGGCGTGGCCTATTTCCACGCCGGCGTGGACACGCTGCGCTCGAAATCGCTGGACCGCAACAGCTTCAATTCGGGCGACTGGTTCAACCGGATCGACTGGAGCTACAGCGACAACTACTTCGGCACCGGCGCGCCGCCGGCCGAAGACAACGGCAAGGACTACCCGCTGATCAAGCCGCTGCTGGCGAACGCTGCGATCAAGCCCTCGCCCTCCGACATCGCGTTCGCGCGCGACGCCTTCCGCGACCTGCTGGCGATCCGCGCGAGCACCACGCTGTTCCGGCTGCGCAGCGCCGACGACGTCGCCCAGCGCCTGCGCTTTTATAACACCGGGCCAGGCCAGGAAGCGACCGTGATCGCCGCGCACCTCGACGGCAAGGGCTATCCCGGAGCGGCATTTGGCGCGCTCTGTTACTTCATTAACGTCGATAAGAAATCGCACACGGTTACAATCGATGCGGAGAAGGCGAAACGCTACCGGCTGCATCCCGCGCACCGCGCCGATGCGCGGGTGAAGCAGGCGGCGTACGACGGTGACACCGGCGCCTTCACGATTCCGGCGCGTACCGCCGTCGTCTTCGTGGAGTAAGGATGAATAACCCACCTCCAGAACTGGAGCAGGAGCAGTCGCTGAAGGACGACATGCGCAACATGCTGGAAGAGGCGCGCATGATCCTGCCCGGCATCCAGGCGCTGATCGGTTTCCAGACCATGGCGGTGTTCAACACACGTTTCGAAAAACTGCCGGTGGCGATCGAGGAAGCTTACTTGGTGGCGCTTGGCCTGCTGATCCTGTCAATGGGACTGCTGATGACGCCCGCCGCCTATCACCGCCTGGCCGAGCGCGGCAAGGTGTCGCGCAGGATGATCAAGCTGTCGTCGAAGTTCATCACCACCGGCATGGTGCCGCTGATGCTGGCGTTTGCCATCGACGCCTACGTGGTGACCATGGCCGCCATCGACAACAGTACGGTGGCGACGATCGGCGCGATCTGCACCGTGATCATCCTCGGCGGCCTGTGGTTCCTGTTCCCGCTGACGCGCAAGCGGCGCTGATTACAGGTCCAGGTGCGAGATCAGCAGGCGGCGCTTGTCCGGCTCGCCCTCCTCCGCCGCGCCCAGCGAAATCCCGACCGACATGATATCGATCAGCAGCAGCTGCAGGATGCGCGAGATCATCGACAGGAAGGTCGTGCTGTCCTCGCTGTGATCGACCGCCAGGCAGATGCTGGCCTTCTTCGCCAGCGCCGACTTGCTGCCGGTGATGGCGATGACGTCGGCGCCAGCCGTGCGCGCCGCTTCCACCGCCGCGAGCAGTTCCGGCTGTTCGCCCGCGGTTGAAATCGCGATCACCACGTCGCCGGGCTTGAGCAGCTCGGCGGCCAACGTGAACAGGTGCGAGTCGCCATACGAGGCGGTGGGAATGCGGAAGCGGAAAAACTTGTGCTGGCCGTCGAGCGCCACCACGCGCGAATTGCCCATCGCGTAGAACTCCACCCGGTTCGCCTTGCGCAGCAGCTGGATCGCGCGGTCGATCGACACCACGTCGAGCTGGTCGCGGAATTTCAGGATCGCGGAGACCGTGTTGTCGATCACCTTGGCCGACAGGTCGTGGGTGCTGTCGGACACCCGCACCTGGCTGTGGCGCACCGGGATCGTGCCGGTCAGGCTGCTGGCGAACTTCAGCTTGAAGTCGGCCAGGCCGAGGAAGCCGAGCGAGCGGCAGAAGCGGATCACGGTCGGCTGGCTGACGTCGGCCAGGCGCGCGATCTCCGCGATCGGTTCGCCCAGCACCTTGCGCGGATGCTCGAGCACCAGCGTGGCGACGCGCTGCTCGGCCGGCGACAGTTCGTGTTGCAGGTGCTGCACGCGCTCCATCAGCGTGTTGGCGCCGCTGCGGCCGCGCAGGTGTTCGGACAGGATCGTCGCGACGCCGTAGAACGCCGGGTTCGGCGTCATGATCACATAGGTCGGGATCTGCGCCAGGTAGTCCGTGAAGCGGCCCTTCGCTTCGAAGCGCGCGCGGAACGGCGACGTGGCGAACCACTCGGCCATGCGCGGCACGATGCCGCCTCCGATGAAGATGCCGCCGAACGCGCCCAGGGTCACCGCGAGGTTGGCCGCGGCGCCGCCCAGCATGCCGCTGAAGCATTCGAGCGTCTCGATGCACAGCGGATCGTGCTGCTCCAGCGCGCCGGAGATGATGTCGGGAGAGGTGCGCGGCGCGGCCTTCACGCCGTTGCGATGCGCCAGCGCGCGGTAGATGATTTCCATGCCGGGACCGGAGATCAGGCGCTCGTTCGACACGTGCGGCCACTCCTTCCAGGCGAATTGCAGGATCGCGAATTCGCGCTCGTCGGCCGGCGCGAAGTTCATGTGGCCGCCCTCGCTGCCGAGGGTGACGAAACCGTCGATGGTCGGGATCACGCCCGATACGCCAAGGCCGGTGCCCGGTCCCAGCACGCCGACCACCGCGTTCGCCGCCGGCGCGCCGCCGCCCACCTGCATCAGGTCCTGGCCGGACAGGCCGGGCAGCGACATGGCCAGCGCCGTGAAGTCGTTCACGATCAGCAGCGTGGACAGGCCCAGTTCGCGGCGCACCTCGTCGGTCGAGAACTGCCAGTCGCGATTGGTCATGCGGATCATGTCGCCGCTGATCGGATTGGCCAGCGCGAAGGCGCCGTGATTGATGCGGATGCCCTCGTGGTCGGCCAAGTAGGAGTGCAGCAGCGGCACGATGCCGGGGTAGTCGTCGCACTTGAGCACGCGCACCGCGCGGAGTACGCCGGGCGCCGTTTCGAGCGCGAAGCGCGCGTGCGTGGCGCCGATGTCGGCCAGCAGGCGCGGGCCGTCGGCGTACGCGCTGCGGCTGAATTTTTGTTCTGAGTCGAGGTCTTTGGTCATCAAGTGGCGCTTTCGTCGGGTCGCGGCTAGCATACCGCATTGCCTGAAATACATCAAAGACCTTGGCGGATCCGCGTGTAACTCATAGGTTGCATTTAGATACCGATGTGTTACATTGCATTCCTCGACATTGATCCTGAAAGGTTGGCGCATGCTTCCCGAAGAACTCAACGAAATCGACCGCCTTGCCCATTACTACCGCAGCGCATTGTGGACCGCCCTGTCCGTCGTGGTCTGTATGGGAGCGTTCGCGATCGCCCTGCTCGGCTTTCCCGATACGCAGGCCGGCGGGCTTGCCCGCACCATCTGGCCGATGCTCACCATCGTCTGCGTGATCGCGGTCGGCGGGCTGCAGGCCGCGAAGAAGAAGGCCGATATCGATCCGATGGGCAATGCGGTCGAATCGATGCTTGGCGACGAGTTGTACAAGGCGAGCCTGAACCGGGCCTATCGCAATGGATTTTTCGGCGTGCTGATTGCGCAATTCCTGCTGATTGCGGCGTCGGTCTGGATCGGCTTCGCGCAACCGGTGGCGACAACCGCGTGCGCGACGCTGGTCGCTGGCGTGGCGGTGACGCTTCTCAGCCTGCTGTTCTACGATCGCTGAGGCCTCGATGGATGAAACGCTGTTTACCACGATGAAGCTGCAGCGCGCCAGGCGCAACCTGACGCAGGCGCAGCTGGCCGACCTCTCCGGCATCACGCGCAAATCGATCAACGCGATCGAGTCGGGACGCATGGTGCCGTCGATCCTGCTCGCGCTGAAGCTGGCGCGCACGCTCGGGGTGACGGTCGAGGAGCTGTTCAGCCTCACGCCGTCCGAAGTGGATGACTTCGACTGCTGACAGCGACTGGGGTCTGGTCCTGCGGAGCTGACCCCATTTTGAGTTTGACTCAGTACGAAATCAATGCCACAGCGCTCTTCACAGGGAACTGCACCACGCCGCCGGCCACCACCGCGCTGGTGCCCGAATACGCATCGCGCACCGTCTGGCCGTCGTTGAACACGCCGCGCACCGGAATGCTGGCAGGCTTGTCGGTCGGCAGTCCCAGCGCCACCACGACCTGGTCGCGCACGCCGTCCTTGTCGTAAGTGCGCTTGAACACGTAGGGCGCGGACTGGATCATCTGGTGCACGCCCGCGCCCACCGCGATGTGCGCCTGCCTGAACATGCCCAGCTTCGCCCAGTGCGCGCGCACTTCGCCGATGCGCCAGGCGCCGCGCTGCGCGTTCTTCGCCAGCTCGTCCCAGTTCATGAAGCTGCGCAGGTTGGCGTCGCCCTCGGCGCCGTCGGCCTTCAGCACGCGCGCGGTCTCGTCGCCGTAATAGATCTGCGCCGCGCCCGGCGCCAGCAGCAGACGGTTGGCGGTGTCGAACGGCCGCGTGCGCAGCGCGTCAAACGGCATCGAGTCGTCGTGCGAACTCATATAGTTCAACACCGAACGGCCGCTCAACGGGCCGTTCAGCGCTTGCGAGTAGCTGCTGAACATCGTCTCGATGTCCTTCTGCGCATCGGCCTTCGCGCTGAAGTTGATCAGGCTGTCGAAGCCGTTGGCGAAGTAGTCGACATTGACGCCGCCGCCCAGGTCGAACCGGTGTCCGTGCGCGATCGAATAGTTATAGACCTCGGCGGTCATGTAGAACTTGTCGTCGCCCAGCCGCTTGGCCGGATTGGCGCGCTTCCAGTCCTCGTAGGCGGCGCTCGCAACCTTCTTGAGCTCCTTCCATACACCGGGTTCGACGTGCTTGACGGTGTCGGCGCGGAAGCCGTCGAAGCCGTACTTGCGCACCCAGTCCGCATGCCATTTCATCAGGTAGTAGCGCGGCGCGCGCGGGTAGCCGGTGCGCCTGAAGAAGGCGTCGAGCTCCTTTACTTCACGCTCGTAGCGCCCTTCCGCTTTCCACTTCGCCACCAGCGCCGGCGGCAGCTTCACGGCCGCGTTGCCGCCGGTGCGGAAGTCCGGCAGGTTGGTCACCAGCGTGCAGTCGATCGTCGTCGCCACGTCCTTGTATGTGCAGTTCGGTCCCGTGCGCACCCATTCCTGCGGCCACACCGGGTCTTCCTTCGTCACCGGCCCGGTATGGTTCATCACCACATCGAGCAGCACGCGGATGCCGTTTGCGTGCGCCGTGTCCACCAGTTCGCGCACGTCCGCCTCGGTACCCAGGTTGGCGTCGACCGCCGTGAAGTCGCGCGCCCAGTAGCCGTGGAAGCCGTACGACTTGCCCGTGCCTTCGTCGGTGCTGCCGTGGATCTGCTCGACCGGCGGCGTGATCCAGATCGCATCGACGCCCAGGTCCCTGAAATAGCCTTCCCTGATCTTCGCCGTCACGCCGGCGATGTCGCCGCCCATGAAGCCGCGCAGCGGCGCCGCATCGTCCTTGCGCCCGTAGGCGTGGTCGTTGGCAGGGTTGCCGTTGTTGAAGCGGTCCGTCAGCAGAAAATAGACCGTGGCGTTATCCCATGAGAAGGGCTGCTTGCGTAGCGCCTGCGCCGCGGCCGGGTTGACGATGGCGCCGGCAAGCGCGAGGGATAAGGCCAGAGTGGTCAATTTCATGCGTTGCGGTCCTGTCTCAGGTGATGACGGTGGGGTGTTCGCGCCCGGTGCGCTTCTTCAAATCCGAAAGCTGGTCGGCGATGGCGGCCAGTCCTGCCAGCGCCTGCTGCGGGTCGATGTCGTGGCGAGCCGGATCGGCCTCGTATTTTTCCAGGTACAGGCGAATCGTCGCGCCCTCGGTGCCGGTGCCGGACAAGCGGAACACGATGCGCGAGCCGTCGGTCATCACGATCCGCACGCCCTGCTTCGTCGCGACCGAGTGGTCCACCGGATCGGTGTAGACGAAGTCGTCGGCGAAATCGACCGTGAAGCCATCCAGCTGCCGGCCCTTCAATCCGTCCAGCTGCGCGCGCAGGTTCTCCATCATCGCTTCCGCGGCGGCCGACTCGACCGCCTCGTAATCGTGGCGCGAATAATAGTTGCGGCCGAAGCGCGTCCAGTGCTCGCGCACGATGGTGTCGACCGGCTTGCCGGTGGCGGCCAGCAGGTTAAGCCAGAAAAGAATCGCCCACACGCCATCCTTTTCGCGGATGTGATTCGAGCCGGTGCCGTAGCTCTCCTCCCCGCACAAGGTTGCGAGGCCGGCGTCGAGCAGGTTCCCGAAGTACTTCCAGCCGGTCGGCGTTTCGTAGCATTTGATGCCGAGCGCTTTCGCCACTCGGTCCGGCGCGGTGGACGTGGGCATCGATCGCGCGATGCCTTTCAAGCCGTCGCGGTAGCCCGGCGCCAGCGTGGCGTTGGCGGCGATGATGGCCAGGCTGTCGGACGGCGTCACCGCCAGGCCGCGGCCGACGATCATGTTGCGGTCGGCGTCGCCGTCGGATGCGGCGCCGAAGTCCGGCGCATCCTTGGCGAACATCACGGCGATCAGTTCCGCGGCGTTGACGGGATTCGGGTCGGGATGATGGCCGCCGAAGTCCTCGAGCGGCGTACCGTTGATGACCGTGCCGGCGGGAGCGCCCAGCATGCCCTCCAGGATCTTGTGCGCGTACGGGCCGCCGACGGCGTGCATGCCGTCGTAGCGCATCGTGAAGCCGCCCGCGAACAGCTTCCGGATGGCAGGGAAGTCGAACAGCGTTTCCATCAGTTCGGCATAGTCGGCGACCGAATCGATCACTTCCACCTGCATCTGCTCGATGCGCGACTCGCCTATTTTGTCGAAGTCCGGCGCCGCCTCGTCGCTGATGCGATAGACCGAAATCGACTGCGTGGCGATGTACACCGCCTCGGTGAATTTTTCCGGCGCCGGGCCGCCGTTGCCGATGTTGTACTTGATGCCGAAGTCGCCATCCGGGCCGCCGGGGTTGTGGCTGGCCGAGAGGACGATACCGCCGAACGCGGCGTGCTTGCGGATCACGCAGCTCACGGCAGGCGTCGACAGGATGCCGCCCTGCCCGACCAGCACCTTGCCGAAGCCGTGCGCGGCCGCCATGCGCAGGATCACCTGGATCGCGGTGCGGTTGAAGTAGCGGCCGTCGCCGCCCACCACCAGCGTCTGGCCGCTGCAGTCGCCCAAGGTGTTGAAGATCGACTCGACGAAGTTCTCGAGATAGCCCGGCTGAAGGTAGTCGCTCACCTTCTTGCGCAGGCCGGACGTGCCGGGGCGCTGCCCGGCAAATGGCGTGGTCGCTACTGTTTGTATGGTCATTCGCAGCTCCTGTTGGCTATCGTATGGATTGGTATTGTAGACAATCCGCTACCATACGACAGCTGGCAAAAGCGTGGCGCGAATCACTTCGCCGCTGCGGCCTTGTCGGTCACGAACAGCGTCAGGATGCCGGCCAGCGCCATGCACGCGCCGCCCAGGATCAGGGTGTTGATCGTGTGGCCGGCGAACAGGTGGGTGGTGATCCAGCCCAGCAGCACGCTGCTGATGATCTGCGGGACCACGATGCAGATGTTAAACAGGCCCATGAAGTAGCCCATGCGGCTGGCCGGCAGCGAGCCGGCGAGGATCGCGTACGGCATGGTCAGGATGCTGGCCCATGCGATGCCGACGCCGATCATCGGCACGATCAGCATCTGCTTGTCGTGGATCAGGAAGATGCTGGCCAGGCTGGCGCCGCCGATCAGCAGGCAGACCGTGTGCACCAGCTTGCGGCTGGTGGCGCGCGCGAAGATCGGCAGGATGAATGCGGCCAGCGCGGAGACGCCGTTGTATACGCCGAACATGATGCCGACCCAGTTGCCGGCGCTCTGGTACGTGGCCGATTGCGCGTCGGTGGTGCCGTACACGTGGTCGGCGATCGCGGTGCCGGTGTAGATCCACATCGCGAACAGCGCAATCCAGGTGAAGAACTGCACCAGGGCCAGCTGCACCATCGTCTTGGGCATCTGGCCGAAGCCGCCGAAAATCTCGCGCAACGCGACGCCAATGTTCTTCGAGTGCTTGCGGTTGGCGTCGAACTTCGCCATGTCCGCGGGCGGGGCTTCGGTCGAGGTCAATACCGTCCACAGCACCGACAGGAAGAACACCAGTCCGCCGGCGTAGAACGAATAGCGCACGGTGTCCGGGATCATGCCGTTGACCGGCACGTTGCTGACGCCGAAGTAGTCGGAGAAAATCGTCGGCAGCAGCGAGGCGATCACCGCGCCGCAGCCGATGAAGAAGGTCTGCATCGCGTAGCCGGCGGTCTGCTGGCTAGCATCGAGCTTGTCGCCGACGAAGGCGCGGAAAGGCTCCATCGACACGTTGATCGCCGCGTCCATCATCCACAGCACCGCGGCGGCCATCCACAGGCTGGCGGAATTGGGCATCAAAAAGAGCGCGATCGCGGCGAACACGGCGCCGGCAAAGAAGAACGGGCGGCGGCGCCCCCACTTGGGATGCCAGGTATTGTCGCTCAGGTAGCCGATGATCGGCTGGACCAGCAGGCCGGTGACCGGCGCGGCGAGCCACAACAGCGGCAGGTCGTCGGGCGACGCGCCGAGGGTGGAGAAGATGCGGCTGGTGTTCGCGTTTTGCAGCGCGAAGCCGAACTGGATGCCGAAGAAGCCGAAGCTCATGTTCCACAGCTGCCAGAACGTCAGGCGGGGTTTTAATGAAGCCGTTTGCATTTCCATTGATGTCTCCGAAGTGTTTCCGACTTCATTATTTTGTAGGAAAATAACATGGCGTTTTCCGAGTGTCAATCGATTCCTTTCCATAGTAGAATCGAGGCACAACGCGCCTGCAAAAGGCCATTTTGTAGTCAAATAACAGAACAATGGGGACACCATGCTGGACATGCAGAAGCGCCTGAGCCACTCCTTTAACGCGATCATCAGCCTGCCGTCGACGGCAATGGGCTTCGCGCTGTGCATCCAGATTTCGGCGCTCAGCTGGCTCCTCAGCACAAAGTACCATCTCGACATCCACGAGATCGGCATCGTCTGGGCGGCCGGGCCGCTGGCCGGCATCATCGGCCAGGTGCTGATTGGCCTCATTAGCGACAACGCGTGGTTCTGGGGCGGGCGCCGGCGTCCGTTCATCCTGATCGGCGGCACGCTCGCCGCGCTGATGGTGTTCCTGCTGCCGCGGATCGACCTTGTCGCCAGCCTGCTCGGCATCGGCAACCTGCTGGTGGTCGCGGTGATCGTCGCGCTGACGCTGGACCTGTCGATCAACATCGGCTTCAACCCCACCCGAGCGCTGATCGCCGACGTCACGCCGGAAGGCGACGCGCGCACCAAGGGCTTCACCTGGATGCAGACGATCTCCGGCTTCTTCGGCGTGATGGCCTACCTGATCGGCGCCTTCATCGACAACTACGCGCTGATCTCGGTGGGCGTGGTCATCGTGTTCGCGTTCTCGGTGGTGCCGATGTTTTTCGTCACCGAGCCGCGCGACCTGGTCGTCAAGGGCGATGCGGTGGCCGCCACGAAGACCGAATGGGGCCAGCTGTGGCGCATCTACCTTGCGCACGGCTTCTCGTGGATCGGCGTGCAGTCGATGTTCGTGTACATCATCGCCTTCATCCAGCAGCACATCGTCGATGGGCATAATGCGCCGGATATCGTGGCGCAGCAGTCGGGGCACGTGATTTCGATTTCGTTCGCGGTCATGAACATCGTCGGCTTCATCCTGCCGGCGCTGGTGCTGGCGCCGCTGGCAAAGCGCATCGGCCGGGTCCGGACGCAGGCCGGCTGCATCGCCATCATGGCCGCCGCCTACTTTGCCATCGCGTTCGCGGGCCACTCGACGCACCGCCTGTACGCGCTGATGGCGATCGTCGGCATCGGCTGGAGCGCAGTGGTCAGCCTGCCATTCGCGATCATGAGCGAAAAGGTCGACAAGAGCCGCATGGGCTTCTTCATGGGGATCTTCAACCTGTCGGTGGTGCTGCCGCAGCTGCTTTCGACCGGCGTCGGCTACATCCTGAAATCGGCAGAGGATTCGAACGTGCTGTTCATGATTTGCAGCGGCTGCCTGGCCGTGTCGGCGGTATTGTGGTGCATGGTGCGGGAGACCAAAGAAGTGGCGGTCGAAACACCGGCACTCGCGCCTGCACACTGAAAAAATGGGTCAGGTTCGCCGGAGCGACGGGGACGCCGAGTTCGAATCAGCGGCGTTTGCTTACTCGGGAATTTGATTGATCCCGATAGTAAGCAGGAGCGGCTCTGACGGAGACGGAGCAAAGCCGTGCGTTTTATAGAACTCCGCAGCCCGCTCGTCTTTAGCATCGACAAAAACCGCAACACCGCCCACCTTCAGCGCCGCTGCCCGCGCCTTTCGAAGCGCGGCAACCAGGAGGATTTTTCCAATTCCCTGACCCTGAAGTTCTTTTGCGACGGCCAGTCGAGCCAGGGTGTAACAAGGTACGCTCGGCGGCAGTCGTTTAGCGATCTCGACGGGCAAGGCCTCTTTCGGCATCATTCGTCGAATTGCCAAGGTGAAGAAACCTAGAATTGAATCCGGTGTCGCGTCGTCGATCAATACGTATGTCTTGGAAATACCTTTGTTTTGATGCTGCCTCGCTGTCGTCCTGAGCCAATTATCGAGAATGTCGCTGCCGCTGTTGAAACTTCCGGTCTTGTGCGTCGCCTTCAGTGTCCTCACGCAATGAGCCATCGTTGACCTTGTTCTTGTATCGCTCGAACGCCTGGCTCAACTTGGCATTTGGTTGCGCCGGACTATCCAGTAAGCCGATCAGCCACTCCGCATCCTCTCGCGAATACCAGATCGTTTCCTCGCGATCAATAATGGCGCCGGCCTTCTCCAGCGCGGCCTGAATCACAAAATCGTCAAGGGATACTCCGGTAAGGTCGGCGGCGGCTTGCAGCTTCTCCGCCATCGGATCAGAGACCTGTGCAGTGATTCGAATGTTGTCAGCCATGGAATTCATTGCCATCACCCTTCGGTACCAGCGATTTGCTATCTGATACATCCTATCAGCACCAATCAGAGTTTGCCGCACCGGAGCCTGATCGCGACCGGAGGAATCTCAAGAGTGCGGAAGATTTTCCGCACCTTTCATGCTCGATCAGACGCCCTGTTTAGGCCCGACCATCCGCGCAAACTCCCCGCTGTCGATCAGCCGCTGCAAATCATCGGCGCCGCCGACCAGCACACCCTTGACGAACACCATCGGAAAGCTCTGCCAGCCGGTCCACATCTTCAGGGCGCTGCGGCGGCGCCATTCGCTCCAGTAGCTGCCGTACTCGAGGTACTTGTACGGCGCCGAAATCGCATCGAGCGACTTGCGCGCTTTCTTCGGGAACGGGTTCTGCGCCATGCCGACCACCACCACGTCGTTGCTGGCGATTGCGTCCTGCACCTCGCGGATGATGTCGGAGTGCCGGTCGGAGATGGCCTGGCGAATGGCAGGATGGATATGGGCTTCGTCGAGAATTTGGCGCGTCATGTGGCTTCCAGCAGTAGTTGTTATACGGCGATTATGCATGCGCGACGACGGACGCGCCAGCGCTCAACTTCGCGGACTAGGCGTCCCCGTCGCTCCGGCAGACCTGACCCCAACAGCAAAAAAGCCACCGTCTCCGGTGGCTTTCTCTATCATTCGCCCTTCGGGCCCTTGCGATGTTCTTTCTTCAGCCCCTTGGAGAAGCTGCCCTTCTCCGCGAACCGGCGGTCGCCCGCCTTCTTCGCAAAGCCGCCGCCGCTCTTGCCAGCCGGCGCTTCGCCGTCGCGCGTGATATTGAGCTGCTGCCCGGCGACCCACACCTTCTTCAGGTGATCCATCACGTCAGGCGGCATGTCCGACGGCAGGTCCAGCGTGCTGTAGTCGTCGTAGATCTCGATGCGGCCGATGAACCTCGATTCGATGCCCGCCTCGTTGGCGATGGCGCCGACGATGTTGCCCGGCTTGACGCCGTGCTGATGCCCCACCTCGATGCGGAAGGTGCCCATGCCCTCTTCGGCCGGACGGCTGACGCGCTCCTTCTTGAACGCAGGCACATCGCCGCGGTCGAAACGGCCCGGCGCATCCGCGCGCGGCGCGCGTGCCGGACGCTCTTCCCACGCCGGCGCGGCCTTGGCCGAACGGTCCGGCTTTTCCAGCAGCAGCGGCACATCGCCGCGCGCCAGGCGCGCCAGCGCAGCGGCGATTTCCACCGCAGGCACGTTCAGCTCGCGCTCGTATTCCTCGATCAGGTTGCGGAACACATCGTTGCCGCCCGCGGCCAGGGTCTCGGTAATCTGGTCCTTGAACTTCGCGATGCGCACGTCATTGATGGTTTTGACGGTCGGCAGCGTCAGCGGCGACACCGGCTGGCGCGTGGCGCGCTCGATCGCCTTCAGCAGGCCCTGTTCGCGCGGGGTGATGAACAGGATCGCCTCGCCGCTGCGGCCCGCGCGGCCGGTGCGGCCGATGCGGTGGGTGTAGCTTTCCGGGTCCGACGGCACGTCGTAGTTGATCACGTGGCTGATGCGCTCCACGTCCAGCCCGCGCGCGGCGACGTCGGTCGCCACCAGGATGTCGATCTTGCCGTCCTTGAGCTGGGCGATGGTGCGCTCGCGCTGCGCCTGCTGCATGTCGCCGTTGATGGCGGTCGCCGCGAAGCCGCGCGCCTGCAGCTTGCTGGCCAGTTCCTCGGTGCCCAGCTTGGTGCGGGCGAAGATGATCATGCCGTCGAACGGCTCGGCCTCGAGGATGCGGGTCAGCGCCTCGAGCTTCTGCATGCCCGACACCATCCAGAACCGCTGGCGGATGTTATCGGCGGTGCCGGTCTTGGCCGCCACGGTCACTTCCGCCGGCTCCTTGAGATAGGTCTTGGCGATGCGCTTGATCGCCGACGGCATCGTGGCCGAGAACAGCGCGGTCTGGCGCGACTCCGGCGTTTTTTGCAGGATCTGCTCGACGTCGTCGATGAAGCCCATGCGCAGCATTTCGTCCGCCTCGTCCAGCACCAGCGTCTTGAGCTTGGAGATGTCCAGCGAGCCCTTGTCCAAGTGGTCGATCACGCGCCCTGGCGTGCCGACGATGACGTGCACGCCGCGGCGCAAGGCCGACAGCTGCGGGCCGTAGCTCTGGCCGCCGTAGATCGGCAGCACGTGGAAGTCCTTGATATGCGCCGCGTAGGTCTGGAACGCCTCGGCGACCTGGATCGCCAGTTCGCGCGTCGGCGCCAGCACCAGCGCCTGCGGCGAGTGCTGCTTGATGTCGATGCGCGACAGGATCGGCAGCGCGAAGGCGGCGGTCTTGCCGGTTCCGGTCTGGGCCTGTCCGAGCACGTCGCGATTGGCCAGCAGCAGCGGGATGGTGGCGGCCTGGATCGGCGAAGGCGTTTCGTAGCCGATCTCCTTGATCGCCTTGATGACGGCGGTGGAGAGACTCAGCTCGGAAAACAACGGAAGGGGGGTGTCGGACATGGAATTGCTCACTTAATTAACGCGTAAAGCGACAGTTTACTCTCTTGACGCCCGACACGTACTTATTTCGCCGCGAATGAAAAAAGCCCCGCCACTTGAAGTGACGGGGCTTTGCTCGCTTTCGGGCGCCTTACGCGCCGAAGCGGGAAGTTACATCTTGTAGTTCAGGCCCAGCAGCATCTGGCGGCCATACTTGGCGTAGCCGTGCGGACGGTCCTTCTGCGCCGAGTAGGTTTCGAACGCGGTGTCGGTCAGGTTATTCACCTGGAACAGCACCGACAGACCCTTGACGCTGGCGAAGTCGTAACCGAGCTGCAGGTCGACCACGCTGTCCGCCTTCACGAACGTCAGGTCGCGCTGGCCGCCGATGCCGCCGATTTCGCCGACGAAATCGCTGCGGCGACGCTGGCTGACGCGGGCCGAGTAGCCATTGGCTTCATAGTAGGCGGTCAGGTTGAACACGCGCTTGGACAGGCCAGGCAATGGAATGTCCTGGTTGCCGAAGGCCTGGTCCTTGATGGTGATCTGGCTGCTGGTGAACGATGCGTTCGCCGTCACGCCAAAACCTGCCAAGGCCGGGGTCAGCATGTCGAGCGGAGTCGATGCCGCGAACTCCAGGCCGCTCAGGCGACCACCCTGGCCATTCTTTGGCTGGGTCAGGGTGCCGATGTTGCTGTCGGCGCCGACCAGGCGGTACTCGGTGAAGTCGGCCGGGTTGGTGACCTTGTAGATGTACGACTTCAGATTCTTGTAGAAACCGGCGGCCGAGACATAGCCCTTGGTGCCGAAATACTTCTCGTACGACAGGTCGAACGCGTTGGCGCGCCATGGGTCGAGCTGGGCGTTGCCGCCGTTACCGAACGGCTTGCCTTTCGAGTCCTGGGTCAGGCCAACTTCGAGCGCCGCGTTCAGCTCATTGAGCTTGGCGCGCGCCAGCGTCTTGCCGGCGCCGAAGCGCACCACTTGCTGGTCCGGCAGGCTCCACGACAGGTTGATGCTAGGCAAAACGTCGGTGTAGGACTTGCCGTCGGTCAACGGGATCAGGTCGGCAAACGGCCAGCGACGCAATGTGTTGGCGGTCGAACTCTGGTCGGTATGCACGACTTGCACGCCAACGTTGCCGTGCAGCGGCATCGACATCAGTTCGCTGTCGATGTTCATCTTCAGGTAGCCGGTGTTGACCTTCTCGTCGATGCTCCAGTTCTTGGTCGCGCCCCAAGGCACCAGCACGGCGGGCGTGAACGGACCGAAGTTCTTCGACAGCACGCCACCGATATCCCAGCTCAGGGTGTCGGGCAGGCCAAGCAGGTCTTGCGAACCGTTGATCACGGACGGCGAGAAGCTGCCGTCGCCGATCTTGTTGAAGCCGGTCTCGAGGTGCTGCTTGACCTTCGAACGCTTGGACGAATTGAAGCCGACTTCCGCGCTGTGGAACACGCTGCTGTCGAAGCGGCGCTCGAGGCTGAAGCGGAACGAGGTCAGCTTGTCGGTCAGGCTAGGCGCGTTGACGTAGCCTTCGCCGAAATTACTGCCGATCCTGACACCTGCCGGATCGGCATAATTGCCGGTCAGGCTCAGCTCGGGAACGCCGCCGTTGGCGTAATTGAAGGCGAGCGACTGCGCGTTCTGCACGCTGGCGTTGATTTCGATCAGACGCTCTGCGTGGTCGGCCTTCGAGTGGCTCAGGTCCGCGACGGCAGTCCAGTCGCCGCTGATGAATTTGTTGTTCCAGCCGATCGCCGACAGCTTGTCGTTGCGAGTCTGCTCGTTGTTGCGCACGACCGGGCGCAGGTTGCTGGCGGTGCCCGCGATCATCGTGCCGTTGACGACGGTCGGGTTGGAAAATACCGTGCTGCCGCTGTCGGCCAGCTGGATTTCCATGCCGCGGCGGATCTCGTCCTGCTTGAAGCGCGAGTGGTACACGTCGACGGTGGAGGTGAACTCGCGGCTAGGATGCCACTCGAGCACGCCCATCAGGCCATCGCGCACCTGGTTGCCGGTCACGGCCAACGCCTTGATGCCCTTCGGTACCTTGACGGTCGGGCCGCCGGCGACCGAGCCGTCCACCCAGTCCCAGGTCTCGAACTGGTTCGACACGTTCGGCTTGTCCTGGCGCGCATAACCGAGCGCGATACCGATCGTGCGGTTCGCGAACTGGTCGATGTAGGACATGCTGACGCGGTTGCCCTTGTCCGGCGAACCGGCGCTGATCTTGCCCAGCGAATTGCGCTCGCCGCGCACGTTGACGTTGAAGGCGCGCTCGCGCAGCGACAGCGGCTTGATCGTCTGCAGGTCCACGGTGCCCGACAGGCCCTGGCCCACCACGGCCGCGTCGGCGGTCTTGTACACGGTGACGGCGTTGATCAGCTCCGATGGATACTGGTCGTATTCGACGGTGCGGTCGGAACTGGTGCTGACCTGCTCGCGGCCATTCAACAGCGCGGTGGACAGGTCGCCGGAGGTGCCGCGAATGCTGATCGATTGGGCCTGGCCGTTGACGCGCTGGGCCGACAGGCCTGGCAAGCGGGCCAGCGATTCGGCGATGCTGATGTCCGGCAGCTTGCCCAGGTCTTCGGCCGAAATGGCTTCGACGATACCGGTGGCGTCGCGCTTGACCGCGATGGCGGTCTCGATACCGCGGCGGATACCGCTCACGGTGACCGACTGGATTGGCTGCTCGCCCGTTGCGGTGGCGGCAGGCGCGGTTTGCTGGGCGCTTGCCGAGCCGGCCAGCGCCGACAACAGCATCGCGCAGCCGGCGGCCACGGGGCTCAACTGGAATGCCAGGCCGTTAGGCGCGCTGCGCATGGCGCGCTTGCTTGCGAAAATCTTCATGTGTCCCCTCGATCCATTCTAAATGTGTTATTCCCGCCATCTCAGCGAAGCGCCTGTCCGCGGGATCCAGAAGCAAACGCTCTGAGGCGTCTGATGCCGATTTTGTATTAAAACTAGAATTCGTGTCAACGACAGTTGAGGGTTACTACGGGAAATGGCACTTTTCCCGCATCTCATTACCAATGGGAGAGCTGGCCGTTGTATTTCGGCTACAACCCTGCTGCGCCGCGGCTGTAGTTGGACTACATTTATGAGTAATGTGCCGATTCCCGGGAAACAAACGAGTACGCTGCCAAAATGAATAATTTTCTTGCCCCCTTCCTCGTCAGCGCCGCCTGCCTGACCGCCGGCGCCGCGCACGCGTTCGACTACCGCATCGACCACATAGAGCCGCCATCCTGGTGGACCGGCATGCAGAACAAGAAGCTGCAGCTGATGGTGCACGGCCCGCATCTCGCCGACCTCGATCCGGTGCTTGACTATCCAGGCGTGCGCATCGACGCGGTCACGCGGGTCCCCAACCGCAATTACGTGTTCATCGACCTGACGGTCGGCGACCAGGCCATGCCGGGAAAATTCGACATCACCTTCCGCGGCGCCGGCGCCAGCATCAATTACAGCTACCAGCTGATGGCGCGCGAGCCCGGCTCCGCGCAGCGCAAAGGCTTCAACAGCGCCGACGCCATTTACCAGGTCATGCCCGACCGCTTCGCCAATGGCGCGCCGGCCAACGACAGCGCGCCGGCGCTGGCGGAGAAAGCCGACCGCAAGAATCCCTCCGGCCGTCACGGCGGCGACATCGAAGGCATCATCGGCCACCTCGACTACATCGCCGCGATGGGCTTCACCCAGCTCTGGCCCACCCCGCTGGTGGAGAACGACATGCCGGACTACTCGTACCACGGCTACGCCGCGACCGACCATTACAGGATCGACGCGCGCTACGGCAGCAACGAGGACTTCCGCCGCCTGTCCGATGAAGCGCGCAAGAAGGGCATCGGCGTCATCCAGGACGTCGTGCTGTCGCATATCGGATTGGGCCACTGGTGGATGAAGGACATGCCGATGCCCGACTGGATCAACCACGGCGGCAAATTCGTGCCGACCGAGCACCACCGCGTGTCGGTGCAGGACCCGTACGGATCCGAGTCGGACCGCCAGAACTTCACCACCGGCTGGTTCGGCCCGCACATGCCCGACCTGAACCAGACCAATCCAATGGTGTCTAACTATCTAATCCAGAACAACATCTGGTGGATCGAATACGCGCACCTGTCAGGTCTTCGCATCGACACCTACGGCTATTCGGACACCGCCTTCCTCACCGAGTACACGCGACGCATCATGGCCGAATACCCGAACCTGAACATGGTGGGCGAAGAGTGGCACAAGTCGCCGGCCGTGGTGTCGCACTGGCAGCGCGGGAAGGTCAACGCCAACGGCTATGTCAACTCGCTGCCTGGCCTGATGGACTTCCCGATGATGTACGCGATGCGCACCGCGCTCACCGACAAGGACGCGGGCTTCAACGAAGCCTACGAAACGCTGTCGCTCGACTACCTGTATCCCGATCCCGCCAGCCTGGTGCTATTCGAAGGGAACCACGACGTCGCGCGCATGTACAGCGCGGTGGGCGAAGATTTCGACCTGTACAAGATGGACCTGGTGTTCACGATGACGGCGCCGCGCATCCCCCAGTTCTACTACGGCACCGAAGTGCTGATGACCAGCACCGCCAAGGGCCGCGACGACGCCAGCTACCGCCACGACTTCCCGGGCGGCTGGGCCGGCGACAAGATCAACGCCTTCACCGGCGCGGGACTCACGTCAAAGCAGCGCGAGGCGCAGGCCTTCGTGTCGAAGCTGGTCAACTGGCGCAAGTCTCAGCCGGTCATCCATCACGGGAAGACAATGCAGTTCGGCCCGGAGCATGACACCTGGGTCTACTTCCGCTACGACGACAGCAAGACGGTCATGGTCGCCTTCAACAAGAACGCCAAGCCTGCGAGCCTGCCGACAGCGCGCTTCCAGGAGATCCTCAAGGGCGCGCGTTCCGGCGTCGATGCGCTCACTGGCAAGACCTTCGACCTGTCGGCCACGCTGACGCTGCCGGCGCGCTCGGTCGTCATTCTCGAGATCTGACATGAAGCGCACACTGCTGGCACTGGCCGCGTCGCTCGCGCTGCATCCGGCCATGGCGCAAGTGCCGGGCGTCGACGCCTTCTTCGATGCGATGGCCATCACCGTCGCGCCGGGCCACCAGTCGCAGTTTGTCGCCGGCGATAACCTCGACGGCTACTTCGCAGGCATGACCCAGAGCTTGGGCAAGGGCGAAGGCTACGTCACGCGCGCCGGCACATTATTACTTGACTACTCAAGTATCGTCGATGGTGTCGCCAATGACCGCGCCGGTTCGCGCGAACAGGTGCTGCCGTACGGACGCCGCGTGCGCTTCCCGAACGGCGCCACCGAGGAGATGGCGCTGCTGTCGAAGCGGCACGCGCTGGCGATGGCGGTGACCAGTCCGCGCGCCGCCACGCTGGCGATCGCGCCGATGCTGGTCAAGGCCGGCGCGCTGCGCCAGGACGGCGACGTTGTGAGCGGCCCGGTCGGCAGCATGTTCGTCGCCTTCGCCGCGGACCAGCCGTTCATCCTCGGAGAAGGCCTCGTGCTGCGCAGCGTGCAGCCTGCGCGCTCCTTCACCGTGGTGGCCGCGTTCGGCGCCAGCGAGGCCGAGGCAGCGCAGCGCGCGCGCCAGCTGGCCGCATCCGATCCGATTCGCGCCGAAAAAGCCGCCCGCCATGCCGCCCTCACCCGCAGCTACCTCGCCACCAGCGACGCCGAATACAACAAGGCGCTGAACTGGGCCAAGGCCTCCGCGTCGATGTTCGTGGTCGAGGAATTCGGCACCGGCATCTGGGCCGGCCTGCCGTGGTTCCGCGATAACTGGGGCCGCGACACCTTCATCGCCCTGCCCGGCACCTTGCTCGTCTCCGGCCAGTTCGACCAGGCGAAGGCCGTGCTGGCGAACTTCGCCCGCTTCCAGAACCTCAACCGCGACAAGGAATACGGCCGCATCCCGAACCGCGTGTCGGCCACCGAAAAGACCATCTACAACACAGTGGACGGCACGCCGTGGATGCTGCGCGAAGCGCTCGAATATATCCGCTACACCGGCGACAAGGAGTGTGCCGCGCAGATGTACAAACTGGCCGTGCCCTACTTCGAAGGCGCCATCGCCAACTACACCGATGCGCAGGGGCTGCTGTCGCACGACAGCGCCGACACATGGATGGACGCCCGCATCGAAAACAGGCAGCCGTGGTCCGCGCGCGGCCCGCGCGCCGTCGAAATCCAGGCGCTGTGGTACACCGCCCTGAAAACCGGCGCCGAACTGGCGGCGCAAGCCGGCGACGCTACAAAAGCGCGCGAATGGTCGGCGCTGGCCGAAAAAGTTCAGCGCAGCTTCCTGTCCGCTTTCTGGGACGGCGCGGTAATGGCCGACCGCCTGCGCGAGGACGGCAGCCGCGACACCAAGGTCCGCCCGAACCAGCTGATGCTCGTCTCGATTCCGTTCGACGATTTCGTGCCGCCCGCGGTGCAGGCGCGCGTGACGCGCAACGCCGTGTCCGAACTGCTCTACCCCTACGGCATCGCCTCGCTCAGCCAGATTGACCCCTACTTCCATCCGCGCCACGAGAACCCTGCCTTCCACCACAAGGACGCCGCCTACCACCAGGGCACGATCTGGGGCTGGAACGCCGGCTTCACGGTCACCGCGCTCGACAAGTTCGGCTACCAGGATTTGGCGTGGCCCCTGACGCAAAATCTCGGACGCCAGATCCTCGGCCTCGGCACGCTGGGGACGATGAGCGAACTGCTCGACGCCATGCCCGATGCGAACGGCAAGCTGAAACCGTCCGGCACTTATGCGCAATCGTGGAGCGTGGCCGAATATGCGCGCAACGGCTACCAGGACTACGTCGGCTTCCGGCCCGACCTGCCGGCCAACACGCTGGCGTTCACTCCCGCGATTCCGGCCGCATGGACCTCGTTCTACGCGCTGCTGCCGTTCGGCGCCGGTGAGGCGGTCGAAGTCGATTTCAAGCGTCAGCGCTGGACCTTTCGTCTGAAGGGCGCCACGCCGCGAACCGTCCGTTTCAGCTTCCTCAACGCCGACAAGAGCCGGTCGCAGGTTTCGTTCACGCTCACGCCGGCGCATCCGGCCACGCTCACGCTCGGCAATCGCAAGGCGTCGCTGGATGGCCGCGCGCTGCAGGTGCAATCGGCGCAGGCTTCCTACGCTGGCGTGATCGGCAAGCTGGGCTTCCGCACGCCGGCGCAGTACGTGCCCGCGCACTTCCCGATGCTGCGATCGAAAGATGCCCTCAAGGGTGTCGTCGAACGGGGCGAATACCGATGATGAAAATCCTGATCGGCTCCTTGCTTGTCTCCGGCGCCGCCCTGGCCTCGCCGTCGCCGGATTTGTACGTGCGTGGCGCGTTCAACGGCTGGGGCATCGACAATCTCCTCGTCTTCAAGGGCAACGGCGTGTACGAATCGCAGATCGTCATCAGCCCCGGCTACCACGCGTTCAAGCTCGGCTCGAAGGACTGGTCCGCTGAATGGGTGATCGACCCGGCGGCCAGCGTGTCGGTCGCACCGGGCGTGAACTACAAGATGGACACGCACCCTGGCGCCGAAGATTTCCTGTTCGTCAAACAGACCGGCACTTATCGCTTTACCGTCGACGTGTCGAGCGCACCGGTGTTGCGGGTGGTGCGGCTTGCCGACGTGCCGGTTGCCGCGTCCGATCCGCACGCGGGACACCAGCCCGCCGTGTCGCTGTCCTTCCCGACCTACGACGGCAAGCAGGAGACCGCGCGCTTTTCGGTGAAGGATGCCGGCGCCCTTCTGCGCGATTACGCGCAATCGACCACGATGCAGCTGCGCGATCCCGGCCCACAGTTCGTGCGCTACCGGGAATCGGCGGACCTGCCGACCGTCCGCAGCGGCAACCTCGCATTCGACGCGCTGTTCGCGCTCGCCGGCGCGGAGATGAAGCAGGATTCGGTCAGCGAGATCAAGGACGGCAACTACAACGGCGGCGCGGCCATCCCGTGCGACTGCTTCGAGACCGGCGAAAAATGGCATTACGTCTGGACGCGCGACTTGTCCTATGCGGCCCACCTCGGCCTGGCGATGCTCGACCCGGTGCGCGTGATGCACTCGCTCGACTTCAAGCTGTCCGGTTTTCGGTCAGGCCTCGGCGCCGGCATGCAAATCATCCAGGACACGGGAAGCGGCGGCAGCTGGCCGGTCAGCACCGACCGAGTTACATGGGCCTTCGGCGCGGAAGAAGCGCTGAAGACGCTTCCCGAATTGGAGCGCAAGGCGTTCGCTGCGCGCGCATTGAAAGCGCTGGCCAACACGATTGAAGCCGACCGGCTCGCCGCCTACGACCCGGCCGACGGCCTGTACACGGGCGAGCAGTCCTTCCTCGACTGGCGCGACCAGAGCTACGCTGCGTGGATCACCAGCGACATCGCGTCGCTCGCCACATCGAAGGCCCTGTCCACCAACGCCGGCCACTACAAGGCGCTGACCCTGGCCGCGATGCTCGCCCGCGAGCAGGGCCAGCCCGCGCTGGCGAAGAAATACGATGCTTGGGCGCAGGACCTGAAGCGTGCCATCAACGAGCGCCTGTGGCTGCAGGACGAAGGCATGTACAGCAGCCTCACCGCGGGGCATTTCGACGGTGCGCCGATGCACAAGTTCGACTGGCTCGGCCAGTCGCTGGCGATCGTCACCGGCATCGCCAGCCCGGAACACGCGCGCTCGATCCTGGCGCACTATCCGCACGGTCCGATGGGCGCCCCGGTGATCTATCCGCAGCAGCAGGGCGTGCCCGTGTATCACAACCGCGCGATCTGGCCGTTCGTGACGGAGTATGGCCTGAAGGCGGCCGCGCAGACAGGCAACGTCAGCGTGGCCGACGCCGCCTACCAATCGCTGATGCGCGGCGCGGCGCTGAACCTGTCGAATATGGAAAACCTGGAATGGCTGTCCGGCCAGCCCCTTCTGCTGGACGAAAAGAACCCGTCGCTGATCGGCCCCGTCATCAATTCGAGGCGCCAACTGTGGTCCGTCGGCGCGTACTTGGGCATGGTCATCCAAAACGTGTTCGGCGTGACGGTTGGCGCGGACGGCATTGATGTCAAGCCCTTCATCACCAGCCGGCTGCGCCGCGAGACCTTCAGCACATCGGATTCCATCACGCTGAACAAGCTGCGCGTGCGCGGCAAGGCGATCACGGTGACCATAAAGCTTCCCAAGTCGTCGCCGGCCGAAGGCTTCTATCTTGTGGACGCAGTCACTGTGAACGGCGCCAAAGCGTCACAACATATTCCGTGGAATGCCCTCCAAGCCAACAGCGTCGTCGAGATCCGGCTCGGGACGCTGGCGCCCGGCCTGCAGGAAATCCGCCGCATCAACGCCGATCCGTACCAGGAATCGCGCGCGGTGTTCGGCCCGCGCGAGCCGCATATCTCCAACTTCAGGCGCGACACCGCGGGCATTGTCCGCTTCGACATCGAAGGCGACGGCGTCGCCTATAACGTCTATCGCGACGGGAAAATCGTCGCGGCGAACCTGCCGGCCGGCGCGTGGTCCGATCGCAGCGCCACCGCCTGCTACGCCGTCGAAGCGGTCTATCCCGACACCGGCAACCGCAGCCACCACAGCGTGCCGGTATGCGCAGGGTCGGCGATCGAGGTGCCCGTCACCCCTCGACTGGGATGGGGCAAGCCCGCGGACACCTTTGCCGTCGGGGACATCGATGTCCCGGAAGCAGGCGTCTACCAGGTGCAGATCAAATATCAGAATCGCGCCAACCAGATCAACCTGGGCATCAGCGGCGGCGTCAAATGGCTGGCTTTGAAGGACGCGGACGGTCGGGTAATAGCGCGCCACGTGATCCAGCTGCCGCACACGCGCGTACCGCAGGCCTGGTCGACGCCGATGGCGGTGCAGCTCGGCCCGGGAAAAGTCCAGCTTGAACTCACCGATTTCTATAACATGAGCTACCTGCAAAGTAACAGCACGTTCAGTGCGGCAGGCGGCGCGGATGGCGCGTCGAACCGGTTCGATATTTACGGCATACGCCTGTTGAAGGTCAAATGAAAAAAACACTCACTCTCGCAGCACTCTCCTTCCTGCTGGCCGCGCACGCCGGCGCCACCACGGTGCGCATCCACTACGACGCCGGGAAAGGCAGCATCGCCGTCGTCGGCGACAAGGGACCGATGACATGGTCGAAAGGCGCCAGCGCGAAAGCCGGCGCCGCCAAGGTGTGGACTTACGACTGGCCGGACGCGCTGGGCGACATCAGCATGAAGCCAACACTGGGCGACAAAGTCTCGATGGGCGGCGTGTACAAGCTCGCCGCCGGCAGCACGGTCGATATCTACCCCTTCTTCGGCGCGCCGTTCGGCAAGGTCGAGATCATGCCCGGGGTCGCGTCGCCGCAGCTGGGCAACACGCGCTCGCTGCGCATCTACTACCCGCCGAGCTACAACGAGAACAGCGCGAAACGCTACCCGGTGCTGTACATGCACGACGGCCAGAACCTGTTCGATGCCAAGACCGCTTCCTTCGGCGTGGAATGGGGCATCGACGAAACTGTCAACCGCCTGGTCGCCACCGGCGTGATGGACGAAGTGATCGTGGTCGGCATCGACAACACGCCGGCCCGCATTTCCGAATACACGCCTTGCTGCGATCCGAAGCACGGCGGCGGCAAACTCGATGCGTACGAGGCCTTCATCGTCGACACGGTCAAGCCGATGATCGACAAGACGCTGCGCACCCTTCCGGGGAAGGAGAACACCGCCATCATGGGATCGTCGCTCGGAGGAATCGCATCGGTCGTGATCGCGGAGCACCACCCGGACGTGTTCTCGAAGGCGGGCGGCGTGTCCAGCTCATTCTGGTGGAACAAGCGCTCGCTGGTGAACAATCTTCCCAAGCGGGTGCCGGTGAAGTTCTACATCGACGCCGGCACCAGTGACGACGGCCTGGAAGACACGCAGCTGATGCGCGACGCGATGCTGGCGCGGGGCTACCTCACCGGCGTGGACCTGCTCTACTTCGCTGCCGAAGGCGGCGGCCACAACGAAAAATCGTGGGCGGCGCGCGTGGACAAGCCGCTGGCCTGGTTCTTCCCGTTCGGCAGCACGAAGTACTGATTCAGAAGTCGCGGGAGAACAGCTGGGTGCCGGTATCCTCAGGGGTCAGGTAGACCAGCTTTTCGAAGCGCATGCCGATCCGCCGCAGCACCGCGTCCGATGCGTCGTTGCCAGGCGAGGTAATCGCCAGCAGGCGCCTGATGCCGATCGACGGCGCATACGCAAGCACGCCCGCCGCGGCTTCGGTCGCATAGCCCTTGCCGCCGAACTGCGGCAGGAAGGCGTAGCCGATATCGACGTGGGTCAGCGTTTCGCGCTTGATCAGGCCGCACATCCCGATCGGCGCGCCGTCTTCCTTGCGCTCGACCAGGTACAGCGAATGACCGAGCGATTCCTGCATCGCGATCGGCCCGTTGGAAATCGCCTCGCGCGCGACTTCCACAGTGCGGATGCCGCGGTCGCCGATGAACTTGATGAAACCCGGCGTATTCACCACTTCCAGGTAGAACGGCGCATCGTCCAAGGTCAGCAAGCGAAGGCGCAGGCGTTCGGTATCGATGACAACCATCATGCCTCCTTCCCGGGCCAAGTGGCGGGATCGCTTAGCAGCTGATACATCACCAGCGCGTCCACGTAGCCAAGCTGCTCGTGGCGATATGCCTTGGGCAGCGTGCCGGCAATCGAGAAGCCGAGCTTCTGCCACAGCGCCACGGCCGGCTGGTTGGTGCTCACCACATAGTTGAACTGCATCGCCAGGAAGCCCAGTTCGCGCGCCGTGTCCAGGCTATGCTTGCCCATCAGGTAGCCGATTCCCCTGCCCTGCGCCGCATCGCTGACCATGTAGGAGGCGTTGGCGACGTGGGCGCCGCGGCCAGCCTGGTTGGCCACCACGCGGTACATGCCAAGCACGCGCCCCGTCTTGTCCTGCGCGACGAAGCAGTTCACGTTCGGCCCGAGCCAGTACTCTTCGCAGGCGCTCTTTGGCGTGTGTGCTTCGAATGGATAGGTTTCGCCTGCGGTCAGGTGGAAATGGAATATCTCCCAGATCGCGTCGAGGTCTTCCAGCTGTGCCGGGCGGATGGTGATGGCTTCCAAGTTCGTCCCCACTATATTGAATGCCGCCGATTCTAGCATTGGAGTTGTTTGTCGTTCCTGCGGAGGCAGGAACCCATGCTGAAGCAGCGACTCGCAGTCAGTATAGGTTCCTGCCTCCGCAGGAACGACAAGCTAGCGGCCAAGGCGGAAGTTGACGGCTGACGGCCGGCCCGGCAGATTCAATGACGAAGCCGAGCGCGGGGCCTCGCTGACCACCTGGCCGCGCCGGACCACCACGCGGCGCGCGGCGCGCAGGCGGATCGCCTCGACGGTGCTGCCGGCGTCGAGCACCACCAGGTCGGCGTGGCAGCCAGGCTCCAGTCCATAGCCTTCCAGCCCCAGGATGCGCGCCGGCGCCTCGGTCACCGCGAGGAAGCACTGGTGCATCGCCGCTTGCCCCGTCATCTGCGCCACGTGAAGGCCCATGTGCGCCACCTCGAGCATGTCGCCCGAGCCGAGGCCGTACCAGGGGTCCATCACGCAGTCGTGGCCGAACGCCACGTCCACGCCGGCCGCCATCAGTTCAGGCACGCGCGTCATGCCGCGCCGTTTCGGATAGGTGTCGTGGCGGCCCTGCAGGGTGATGTTGATCAGCGGGTTGGCGATCGCCGCCACGCCGGATTCGGCGATCAGCGGCAGCAGCTTGCTGACGTAGTAGTTGTCCATCGAGTGCATCGACGTCAGGTGCGATCCCGCCACCCTGCCCTGCATCCCGAGGCGCCGGGTCTCGCACGCCAGCGTTTCGATATGGCGCGACATCGGATCGTCCGACTCGTCGCAATGCATGTCCACGCGCAGCCCCCGTTCGGCGGCAAATTCGCACAGCAGCCGCACCGACTCGGCGCCGTCGGCCATCGTGCGCTCGAAATGCGGGATGCCGCCCACCACGTCCACGCCCATGCCAATAGCGCGCTTCAGGTTGTCGAATGCGCCGGGTCTGCGCAGCACGCCATCCTGCGGGAAAGCCACCAGTTGCAGGTCGATGTACGGCGCCACCCGGCGCCGCACTTCGAGCAGCGCCTCCACTGCCAGCAGGCGGTCGTCGCAGATGTCCACGTGCGAGCGGATCGCCAGCAGGCCGCGCGCCACCGCCCAGTCGCAATACTGCATCGCGCGCTCGATCAGCGCCTCCTGACGCAACTGCGGTTTCAGTTCGCCCCACAGCGCGATCCCTTCGAGCAGCGTGCCGGACTGGTTCACCCGCGGCAGCCCGTAGCTGAGGGTCGCGTCCATGTGGAAGTGGGCGTCGACGAACGGCGGCGTGACCAGGTCGCCCGCGGCGTCGATCTCGCGCGCGCCGGCTTGCGGCAGCTTCGGCCCGGCCGCGGCGATGCGGCCGTCCTGTATGGCAATGTCGATGCCGTGCCGGCCGTCGGGCAGCGTGGCGTTGCGGACGACGAGATCCATGTGCGCTCCTGTGTGCGTGGGACGCCCCGATTGTAGCGGCATTGCGCCATCATCCGCCACCCAAATTGCGGGTTGGCAATGCATGTTGCATTGCACGATATATCAACAAAAGTTGCCCGAAATAATGCTTTGCAAGCCCAATATTCACCGATACACTAGCGTTGATATTGCAGCGCATCATAAACGACCAAAAGGAATTCCGATGTCCCTCATTCCCGCACAGTTTTCCGAAGCACGCGCACAGCAGCTCGATGCGCAATTCAACCTGTTCCGCACCTTCACCGGCAAAGCCTTCGAGGGCGCGGAAAAACTCATCGCCCTCCATTTCGACACCACCCGCTCCGCGCTCGAGAAGTCGACCGCGCTGGTGCGCCAGGTGGCGGCAGCGAAGGATCCGCGCGACCTGATCGCGATCACCGGCCAGACCCAGTCGCAGTTCGAGAGCGTGCTCGCGTACGGCCGCCAGCTGTTCGGAATCGCGACCAGCATGGCGGTAGTGCCGCCGGCCGTGGCGCCCGCAGTGTCCGCGCCGGTACTGGCAGCGCCGGCGCCCGCTCCCGTCGCGCCGAACCCGGAGCCGCAGCCTGCGGTCGTGATGCCGGAGCCTGTGCTCGAATTCGGCGAAGCGCCGGGCGTCGCCACGCCGATCGCCGAACCGCCCCCCATCGCAAAAGCGACCGGCCAGGCCGATGGCGGCTTGCCGAAGCCTGCCGCCGCCTCGTTCCCGGTGCCTTCCTCGACAAAGCCTATCGCGGTCGCCGCGGTGAAGCCGGTCGAAGCGCAGCCGCCGCATGCGCCGGTGTCGGGCACGCCCGAGATCGTGAAGCAGCAGGCCGAAGCCACGCCGGCGAAGCCCGCTCGCAAGAAGTAAGGCCGGGCGCGCGCCGGACGGCCAAAGGTAGTAAATTAGCGGGCTTCGGCCCGCTTTTTTGTTGCGGGCGCATCCGGCAGGGAAAGTGAATGAGTTTATCAAGGCTGATCGGCGGCTTCGTGCGCCGACATTGGCGTGCGTACGCGTCGTCGGGGCTGATGCTGGCCGGCGTCGCCGCCTGCACGGTCTGGGTGCCGCGCAAGATCGGCACGATGATCGACGGGCTTGCGGCGCATCGCCTCGGCGAGCATGACCTGTGGCTGCAGCTGGCGCAGCTGCTCGGCCTCGGGGTCGCCATCTATGTGCTGCGGGTCGGCTGGCGCCTGCGCCTGTTCGCGGCGGCCTATCAGCTTGGCGTCGAGCTGCGCACGCGCTTCTACGCGCGCCTCTCCGCACAGGGCCCGGCGTTCTACCAGGAGCAGCGTACCGGCGACCTGATGGCGCTGGCCACCAACGACATCGACGCGATCGAAATGGCGGCAGGCGAAGCGATGCTGGCCGGCTTCGACGGCAGCCTGACCCTGATCATGGTCCTGGCGATCATGATGCTCGGCGTGGACTGGCGCCTCGCGGCCGTCGCACTGCTGCCGTTCCCGCTCATGGCGCTGGCGTTCTGGCGCATATCGAGCCATATCCACACCGCCTCCACCGATTCGCTCAAGCGCTTCGCAGCCCTGAACGACCACGTGCAGGAATCGCTCTCGGGCGTGCGCACGCTGCGCGCGCTCGGCCTGGAACAGCGCAGCGCAAAGCAGTTCGGAGAGCTGGCGGCGCGCGCGTCGGACGCCAGCCTGGTCGCGCAGCAGTGGGAGGCTGCGTACGAACCGGCGGTCGGCCTGACCCTGACCGCGGCCGGCTTCCTCACGCTGGCCCTCGGCGGCTACCTGGTATGGCACGAGCAACTGACGATCGGGGCGCTGACCAGCTTCACGATGTACCTCGGCCAGCTGATCTGGCCGATGTTCGCGGCGGGCTGGGTGCTGTCGCTGATCGAGCGCGGACGCGCGGCGTGGGCGCGCCTCCAGCCGCTGCTCGACGCGCCGCTGTCGGTGGACGACCATGGCGCCCTCACCACGCTCACGCCGGGACAGCTGGCGCTCGATGGCGTGACCTACCGCTACGCCGGGCAGGATGCGCCCGCGCTGGCCGGGGTGTCGCTGTCGCTGCAGGCCGGCCAGACGCTCGGCCTGGTGGGGCCGACCGGCGCCGGCAAGTCCACGCTGCTGCGGGTGCTGCTGCGCCAGGCCACGCCGCAGCATGGCCACGTGACCTGGAGCGGCCACGCGCTGGCCGACTACACGCTGGCGACGCTGCGTTCGGCGATCAGCTGGGTGCCGCAGGAATCGTTCCTGTTCTCGGCCTCGATCGCCGACAACATCGCGCTGGGCCGGCCGGGCGCCACGCGGGCCCAGGTCGAACATGCGGCGCACATGGCGGCGATTCACGAAGACATCCTGCGCTTCCCGCAGGGTTACGACACCCACGTCGGCGAAAAAGGCATCACGTTATCGGGCGGCCAGCGCCAGCGCGTGGCGATCGCGCGTTCGCTGCTGGCCGAGAGCGCGCTGCTGCTGCTCGACGACGCCTTGTCGGCGGTCGATACCGGCACCGAAACGCGCATCCTTGAGCATCTCGAAGAACTGCGGCGCGAACAGCCTGGACGCAGCGCGATCATCGCCAGCCACCGCTTGTCGGCGGTCGCCGGCGCCGACCTGATCGTGGTGCTGCGCGACGGCTGCATCGCGGAATCGGGCAGCCACGACGCCCTGCTCGCCGCCGACGGCTGGTACGCCAGCCAGTGGCGCTACCAACAACTGGAGGCCAGCCTCGATGCCGCCTGATTCACAAGCGAAGACCATGCGCGAACAAGGCGCGCGCGCAGTCGGCCTGCTGCGCCGCGCTGCGCACCCCGACCGCCGCCACCTCGGATGGGCGGTGCTGTGGCTGGCGCTTGCCGCCGGCCTCGAAGTACTCGGGCCCATCCTCGGCAAGGCGCTGATCGACCAGCACCTGCTGCCTCATCATATGGACTGGCCGCGCATGGCCGCGCTGCTGGGCGGAATGCTGGTCAGCGGCTGGATCGCCTCCGGCCTGCGCTACCTGCAGCTCGTGCGCCTGTCGGGCCTGGCGATGCGCTCGGTGCAGCGCCTGCGCGAATGGGTGTACGGCCACGTGCTGCGGCTGCCGATGGCGTTCTTCGACCAGGCCATCACAGGCCAGCTGGTGAGCCGCGTCACCAACGACACCGAAGCGGTCAAGACACTGTATATCCAGGTGCTGTTCGTGATCCTCGACAGCACCATCGTCCTGGCCGGCACGATGGCGGCGATGGCGTGGCTGGACTGGCGCCTGATGCTGATCGTACTCGCGCTGGTGCCGGCGGTAGTGCTGATCGTCTGGCTGTACCAGCGCATGTCGGCGCCGGCCGTGACCCGCGCGCGCGCGCTGCGCAGCGACATCAACGGCCAGATGGCCGAGTCGATCGGCGGCATGAGCGTGCTGCAGGCGAACAACGCCGAAGCCCGTTTCGCGCAGCGCTTCGGCGAGACCAACCGGGCCCACTACAAGGCGCGCCTGGCCGAACTGCGCGCCAACGCCTTCCTGCTGCGCCCCGCCCTCGACTTCCTCAACGTGGTGCTGCTGGCGGTGGTGATCTTCAGCTTCGGCCGGCGCGAGATGAATGCGGTCGAAGTCGGCGTGCTGTATGCGTTCATCAGCTACATCGCGCGCGTGGTCGAGCCGCTGATCCAGATCACGATGCAATTCAGCGGGCTGCAGCAGGCGGTGGTGGCGACCGCGCGCGTGGCCGCGCTGCTCGACGAACCGGGAGCGCCGGAACACGCCGCGGGCAAGGTGGCGCATGATGCGGCGCCGGCGCGCGGCGTCCCGGCAATCCGCATCCGCGACCTCAATTTTGCGTATGTGCCGGGGCAGACCGTGCTGCACCAGCTCAGCCTCGACATCGCGCAGGGCGCCTTCGTCGGCATCGTCGGCCACACCGGCAGCGGCAAGTCCACGCTGCTGTCGCTGATGCTGCGCTATTACAGCACGCAGACCGGCACCATCGAGATGAACGGCCAGCCGCTGGCCGGCATCGACAACGAACGCTTCCGCGCCGACGTGGGCCTGGTGCCGCAGGATCCCTTCCTGCTGGCGGCGTCGGCGCGCGAGAACATCGACATGGGCCGCGGCCTGTCGCAGCAGCAGATCGAGTCGGCGGCGCGCGCGGCGCATGCGCATGCCTTCATCATGGCGCTAGAAGGCGGCTACGAAACGCCGCTGGGCGAAGGCGGCTCGCGCCTGTCGACCGGGCAGAAGCAGCTGATCGCCATCGCGCGCGCGCTCGCCGGGCAGCCGAAGATCTTGCTGCTGGATGAAGCGACTTCGAATATCGACAGCCAGACCGAGCAGATCGTGCAAGTCGCGCTGGACGAATTGCGCGGCCGCGTGACGATCGTGGCGATCGCACACCGCCTGTCGACCATTCGCGACGCCGACCGGATCATCGTGCTCAATCACGGCCGCATTGCCGAATCCGGGACGCACGATGCGCTGATGCGGATCGACGGCGGCTTGTACCAGCGCCTGTATCTGCTGCAGCAGCTTTCAGTCTAGCCTTTGACTGTCGTTCCTGCGAAGGCAGGAACCTATGCTGAGGCCGAACATACTCAGTATGGGTTCCTGCCTTCGCAGGAACGACGGGCTAACGGCGCTGGTTCACGGCGAAGCCGCCGGCCAGAGCGGCGCAGTGCACGCAGGCCGTGGCGACGGCGCCGGCGATTTGCGACGAAACGCCGAAAAAGCCGGACAGGTGGCAAAACGGCAAGCGTGGCATGGCGCCAACAGGTCTGTGAAATGCGGTATGTATGTGGCATTCAAATGCCCCCATTTCCCCGCCAATACCGCACAAAAAGAAATTTTCCGCCCAGCAACTACCCTATACTTGACCCAGAGTCCCGCGCACGGGACCATAGGAGTGCAACGACCAAAGGAAGGAACGATGGTGGCAGTTTTACACCGCACATCGCAACGCCGCCACCTCGCCGCGTTGCTGGTATCGCTGTCGCTGGCCGTCGGGCCGGCGTTCGCGCAGTCGCGCGCCGACCTCGATCAGCGGCTCGACGAGATCCGCGAAATCAACCGCTACGTGCCGCAGAAAGGCCTGGCGATGCTGCTCGCGATCGAGCCGCAGGGCCGCGCCGCAGAGGTGTCCACGAAAGCCGAATTCATCAACCAGCTGTGTCTCGCGAACCGCAATGTCGGACGCAAGAAGGAGGCGATGGCGCTGGCCGAAGAACTGATCGCATTCGGCCGCGAGCAGCGCGACGAGGTGGCGCGCGCGAAGGGCCTGATGGCCAAGGCCTACGTGCTGTCATCGATGAACGACCTGAAGCTCTCGCACCACTACGCGTGGGAAGGCGAGCGTGTCGCCAACACCACCGGCGACGTGGCGCTGAAGATCAGCACCACCATCACATCCGGGAACTCGTACGCGGAAGAAGGCAATTTTCCCGAGGCGCTGAACAAGCTGCAGACCGCCGCGGCGATGGCGCGCCAGTACGCGCAGCCGATCCAGACCGTCATGGCCTTCAACGCCCTGGCGAAGCTGTACACCACGATGAGGGAATACGACAAGGGCTTCGAAGCGCTCGCCGAAGCCTTGCCCGCGGCCGGGAAGACCGGATCGATCGGCCGCATGGCCAGCCTGAAGGATACCGAGTATGGACTGGCGATCGAGACCAGCCAGCCGAAGCGCGCGCTGAAGGCGCTGCTCGAGGGGCTGGCGCTCGAACGCCGGATCGGCGCCGACAAGATGATCGCGACCACGCTGGTCAACCTGTCGGACAGCTACCTGAAGGAGCACGATTACCTCAGGGCGGTGAATTACGCAAACCAGGCCATCGCGGCGGCGCGGCCGATCCACGCCGAGACAACGGAAGCGACCGCCCGCGTGAATATCGGCCAGGCTTACCTCGGCATGGGCCGGATCGCCGACGGCAAGCGCAGCTTCGAAGCAGGACTGGCAGTGTACGAGAAGGCGGGCGACAAGCCGCAGCTGCAGGAACTGCTGATGGAGTACGGCCTGGCGCTCGAGCGCGCGGGCGACATGGCCGCCGCGGTCGAGGCCTACCATCGCGAGCGCGCGCTGTCGAATGAACTGTTCGAGACGCGCCGCCAGAAGGCGGTGCTCGAACTGCAGGGCCGCTACGAGGCCGACAAGAAGGAAAGGCAAATCGAACTGCTGCGCCGCGAAAACCAGGTCAAGTCCGCCGACATCGACAACCGCCGCCTGCAGCAGCGCGTGTGGTGGCTGCTGGCCGTGGTGTTCGCGATGGCGGCGGTCATCGTCGGCCTGCTGTACCGCAAGGTGCGCCATGCGAACGCCCAGCTTGAGGTGAAGAACCTGGAGCTCAAGCAGCAAAGCTCGCGCGATCCGCTCACGTCGCTGTACAACCGGCGCCACTTCCAGGAATTCATGCGCACGGTGGCCGTGCCGGTCGACCAGCGCGCCACGCCGGCCGCGAGCGAGGAAATCGTGGGGGCGCTGTTCCTGATCGACGTCGACCATTTCAAGCACGTCAATGACACGCACGGCCACGCGGCCGGCGATGCGGTGCTGACGATGATCTCGGATAACCTGCGCGAGATCCTGCGCGAGACCGACATGATCGTGCGCTGGGGCGGCGAAGAATTCCTCGCCTTCCTGCCGGCGGTGCCGCGCAACGGCGTGGACGATGTGGCGCGGCGCCTGCTCGACGGGATCTCGTCGCACACCATCGAGTACCAGGGCAGCCAGATTTCGGTGAACGTATCGATCGGCTTCGCGCCGTTCCCGCTGTCGCCGGGCGAGCATGCGCTGCCGTGGGAGCGCGCCGTCAACCTGGTCGACATGGCGCTGTACATGGCGAAGGGCCATGGCCGCAACCGCGCCTACGGGGTGCGCGGCTTCGCCAGGTTTAACGAGACCTCGATGGAACGCATCGAGCAGGATCTCGAGCAGGCATGGCGCGCGGGCTTTGTCGACATGTCGGTGGTGCTGGGCGACGCGCCGAGAGCCGCGCCGCCCGTGGATATCGCCAGCGCCTGATGCGCTTCGGGGCCTGGTCCTGCGGACCTGACCCCATCTGGAGAATCTCGACGAAACCGAGATCGATCAAAATGGGGTCAGGTCCCGCGGACCTGATCCCGACGATGCGCACGCCGCTAATGTATAACTTGACGGCATCAGCGCCTGAACCCATCGTTCATTTCTTGGCCGCTTCCTGGATCTTCTCGCCGGCCCGCTCCACCTTCTTGCCCACTTCTTCGGTCGCCTTGTCGAGCCCCTTGCTCGCATCGGCCGCCGCGTCGGCGGTCTGCTTCTCGATTTGCTCGCGCGTCTGCGCCGCCGAATCGGCCACCTGTTTGGCCGCCGCGTTGGCGCGGTCAAGCTTGTCCTGCACTTCGCGCGCGACCTTGTCGCCGGCCGCGTCCACCGCCGCCCCGGCCTTTTGCGCCGGCCCCATCGTCTCGTCCTTTTTGGTGCAGCCGGCCAGCCCGGCAACCAGCGCGACCGCCGCCAATATCGATGCTGCTTTCATGATTTCTCCTGTCGGGTTTTGTTGCCCACAAGCATACACCCAGCGCAAAAAACGCGGTTGACAGTTGGCGCGCACATCCCGATACTCGAACGACCGTGCGTTTTTTGATGGAGCGTCGCCATGCCCGAGCAAACCACTACAGCATACCGAATCTGCCCGTTCTGCGAGGCGTGCTGCGGCCTGCGGGTTGAACTCGAACGGCAGCGCGTCGTGCGCATTCGCGGCGACCAGGACGATGTGTTCTCCGCGGGCTACCTGTGCCCGAAGGCGATCGGCCTGAAAGAACTGCAGGACGATCCCGACCGCCTGCGCACTCCCCTCATCAAGCGCGACGGCCGCTTCGTCGAAGCCAGCTGGGACGAAGCCTACGCCGAAATCGAACGGCGCCTGCCTCCCGTGATTGCGGCCGGCGGCGCCAACGCGGTCGCCACGGTGCTGGGCAACCCCACCGCGCACAAAATGAGCCTGCAGCTGTACTTTCCGCGGCTGGCGCGCGCGCTCGGCACGCGCAACATGTTTTCCGCATCCAGCGTGGACCAGGTGCCGAAGATGCTGTCGGTCGGGCTGATGTTCGGCGCCTGGCTGTCGGTGCCGGTGCCCGACATCGAGCGCAGCGACTTCCTGCTGATCCTCGGCGCCAATCCGATGGTCTCGAACGGCAGCATGTGGACGGTGCCCGATTTCCGCGGCAAGGCCAAGGCGCTGCACGCACGCGGCGGCAAGATCGTTGTGGTCGATCCGCGCCGCACCGAGACCGCCGACATCGCCGACGCCCACCATTTCATCCGTCCGGGATCGGATGTGTTCTTCCTGCTTGGGATCGCGCACGCGCTGTTCGACGAACAGCTGGTAAGCCTGGGCCGCCTGGCCGATCATGTGGCCGGCTTCGAGCAGCTCGACGCCGCCTTCGCGCCGTATGCGCCGGAACGCGTCGCCGCGCGCTGTGCGATTGCCGCGCCGGTAATCCGCGACCTTGCGCGCACGCTGGCAACCACCCGCCGCGCTGCCCTGTACGGCCGCATTGGCACCTGCACCCAGGAGTTCGGCACCCTTGCCTCCTGGCTGATCGATCTGATCAACGTCCTCACCGGCCATCTCGACGAGGAAGGCGGCGCAATGTTCCCCAAAGCGGCTGCGTTCGCGGCCAACACGCGCGGCAAGCCCGGCGCCGGCCGCGGCGTGACCACCGGCCGTTACGCCTCGCGCGTGTCGGGCGCGCCGGAAGTCGCCGGCGAGCTGCCGCTCACCTGCCTGGCCGAGGAGATCGACACGCCCGGCGCGGGCCAGGTCAAGGCCCTGATCACCATCGCCGGCAACCCGGTGCTGTCGGCGCCGAACGGACCGCGCCTGGCGGCGGCGCTCGACCAGCTGGACTTCATGGTCAGCCTCGACATCTACCTCAACGAGACCACGCGCCATGCCGACGTGATCCTGCCCGGCCCGGCGCCGCTCGAGGACGCGCACTACGACGTCAGCTTCACCCAGCTGTCGCACCGCAACCACGCGCGCTACAGCCCTCCCGTGCTGCCGCGCGCCGCGGGCACGCCCGACGTATGGGAAAGCATGCTGCGCATCGGCGCAATCGCACAAGGGCTGGGTGCGCGGGTCGATATCGACGCGATCGACGATGCCGCGCTCGAGGAGGAACTGCGGCGCTCGGCCGGCGACGCGGCCGGCGCGATCATGGCGGCGCTGGCGCCGCGGCGCGGCGTGCAACGGATGCTGGACCTGGCGCTGCGTAGCGGCCCGTATGGCGACCAGTTCGGCCGCAATCCGGGCGGACTGACCCTGGCGGCTATCCAGGCGGCGCCTTCAGGCATCGACCTGGGCCCGATGACGGCGCGCATACCGGAAGTGCTGCGCACGCCGTCCGGGAAGATCGAGCTGGCGCCGCAGTTGCTGCTCGATGACCTGGCGCGCGCCGCAGCGGACCTCGACGCGCCGGCCGCCAGCATGGTCATTATTGGCCGGCGCCAGCTGCGCTCGAACAACAGCTGGATGCACAACCTGCCGGCGCTGGCGAAAGGCGCCTTCCGCTGCACGGCGCTGGTGCATCCAGACGATGCCGCGCGTCTCGGACTGGCCGACGGCGCCATGGCCGCGATCACCAACGGCGCGCGCCGCATCGAAGCGCAGGTCGAGGTCAGCGCGGAGATGATGCCGGGCGTGGTCAGCCTGCCGCATGGCTGGGGCCACGACCTGCCCGGCGTGCGCATGGGCGTCGCCGCCGAACGGCCGGGCGCCAACCTGAACGCCCTGCTCGACGAACACCTGCGAGATCCATTGTCGGGCAACGCGGTGCTGTCGGGCGTACCGGTGAATATCGCTCCGCTCTAAAATTTCGGGGTCAGGTCCGCCGGAGCGACGGGGACGCCGAGTCCCCGGGTTTGTCGGCGATAAGTGGTTACTGGCAGCGGTCGCCGATCCATTCGCGGCCGGCGGCGAGGCAACGCTGAAGATCGCCCTGCAGCCGGTCCGCGCGCGCCTTCAACGCAATGCATTCGCCATTGCCGGCATCGACCATCGCCGTGCAGACTTCCATCTTGTCGGACGCCGCCTTGTAGTCGCCGCGCTCGAGCGCCAGCCGCGCGTCCGCGACCAGGTTGCGCGCCGACTGCGCCTGCGGACTGGCCGGCGCCCGGTTCACCCTCGGCGCGGCACGCGCCCTTCCGCGCTTGGCGGCGCACGCCGCGTCGGCATCATTCAACGCGGCCTGCACGCGCAGCAGCTGTGCCGGCGTCGCCCCGCCCTCCTTCAATGCGATCAGTTCCGACTGCGCCTGCGCAGGCTTGCAGTCGGTCGCCAGCGCGATCGCCTTTTCAATGCGCGCATCGAAATTCCTTGTGCCTGGCCGCTGAATGACCCAGATCAGCCACAGCGCGCCCAGGGCCAGCAGCCACCAGCGCAGCCGCACCGGCTCGCGCTGGGGCGGGGCCGCGGCGACGGCGGCGCGCACCGGGGGCGGCGGAGGCGCCGCCGGCGGGGGCGCCGGTGGAGCCGCCGGCTGCGGCGCTGGCTTGACGTTCGATACAACCGGACGAGGCGCCGGCCGAGGCGCCGGATCGTCAGCCCGCGGCAGCCCCGTATCCTGGCTGGTTCCGCAGTAAGGGCAATAGTTGACCCTGCGCGGCATCGGGCGCTTGCAGCCGCTACTGACGCAGCGGTAAATCACCTCATTGTGCAGATCGATGTTCACGTCGGGTCGGGGATATTGTCGTCTGGATCGGGAATCGCATCGGCAAACAGGGGCGCGAACTCCGGCATGTGACCCGCATACTGCCACTTGTCGGTCTTCGGATTCCACTGCATGTTCCACACCCGGGTGTCGCGCGTGACCTCACCCCGGCCGATGCGCTGCGCCAGGTCGTCCGCGGCGTACGGTCCGTGCTGGGCTCCGCCAAGGAAAAGCTTGTAGCGCGCAGCAGCCGGCGCCGCCGGCGCAACGCCCGCATCGAGCACCTGCGCGGCGCGCTCTTCGCTGGCCAGCACGTCGGCACGGATCACGCGCTTGTCCGCTTCGCGCTCCACTTCCCAGTGATAGGCGTCGCTGGCCGAACCGGGGACCGGCTCTGTCCACTGCGCCAGGCCCGCCATCGCGGCGTCAATGCGCGCGCCCGTCGCCGCCGGATCCAGTGCCTGCGCGCGCCGCAGCCACTGGTCGTACAGCCGGCGCGCGGTGATGTTCGGCAGCGACGGCGACGGCAGCTGCGCGCCGGTCTCGTCGATCTCCAGCTTGGGCTCGTACACCCGCAGCTGGTAATGCCGCATCAGTGCCGCAAGCAGGATGAACCGGTTCGGGCCCATGCTTGCCAGCTTGCGCTGCACCGCCGCGATCACCTGCTCGCGGTAATACGGCGGCAGGCCGTTCGACCGGATCGCGAACTCGTTGCCGATCTGGAGCCACTCGCCCGAGCCGGGTTCGACCTCGAACAGGTACTGGCCGCGCGGCTGGAACGACGCTTCGCGGTCCGCCAGGTCGGGCTTGCGCCGAATGACGCCAAGCGCGTTCGCCTGCAGGAACCACTCGTAGTCGTCGGCCAGCCGATTGAGTTCGTCCATCGACGGCGAAATCGGATGCCGGAAGCGGGTCGAATCGAAATGCAGGTGCGTCGGGATTTTCGGGTTTTCGATCTGGTAGGAGGTGCGCCAGGTCGGCAGGCCGCGCAGCACCGTCATCGGATAGCCGGACAGCTCGATGTAGCACACCGCCTTGCCCGAGATGCCTGTATTGACGATGTTGACCAGGTCGCCGTGGAAGGATCCGGTCGGCACTGCCGCGCGGATCTCCGCTTCCATCCGGCGCCAGGCGTTGGCGTCGCCCACGCCGATGAAGCACTTGAACTGGTCGGCGCGGGGCGTGAACTCGGCCGAGAAGCGCGCATTAATCCACGGCATGGCGCTTCGCAGCCACTCGCTAAAGATGCGCGCGCGCTCCGGCGGCGACATCGCCGACAGCCGTTCGAGCAGCGGGTCGGGCGGCGCTTCTCCCGCAGCCTGCTCGACGGAGAGCTGGGTCTGCGCGCGCCGGAACAGCTTGAGCAGCAGGCTGGCGCGCATGCGGTCGTCGCCCAATTGGGGGAACAGCCGCGCGGAGCCGCCGAATTCGAGCAGCACGTCCTCGCTCCATTGCCGGATGTCGCCGGTCAGCTTGACCGGATCAGGCACCGTATCGCTCGCCAGCTTGATGTAGGTGGCGTGTTCCTGCTGCGCGTCGGCGCGCAACTGGCCGATGCGCTGGTCCACCGCGCCCAGCATCGCCTGCACGCTGCGCCGGCCTTCCTGGAATTCGCCGGCGATGCCGCTCCAGCGCGGCTGGCCATGCTCGTCCAGCGATTGCGGGTCGCCCAGCCAGGCCGACATCTGGCGCATCACTTCCACCGACTGGCCGGCGGCCACCGCAAGCAGGTGGAAGCGCAAGTAGTCGGCAATGTCGCGCTTCAGGTGCGCCATCACTTCGCGCGCCTGGGCGTCCTTGCCGAACAATTTGGACGCCGCCTGCGACAGGTGGTTGAGCGACTCTTCGACCTGGCGCGTGCGCAGCGCGTCGCGGATGTCGCGATAGCGCTTGCCGTTGCGCTCCGCGTTGCCCAGGTCGCGCTGGTGCAGGCGCCCCTTGACCTGTTCGAGCAGCGACAGGACGAATTCGAGGCCGCCCTGTTTGCGGTCGTCCAGCAGCGCGTACAACTGGTCGCGGGCGCGCACTTTCAGGCGGTCCATCTGCTCGCCCGTGTGGCGCTTAATGCGGTCCTCGCTGGTTTCGGCAGTGGCGCCTGCTTCGCGGATCGCGTCGCGCTCGAGCTGCGGCAGAAGTTCCGCCACCTTCTCGCGCCACACTTTCAGGTCGTAAGCCGCCATGATGCGGTCGATCTCGACCTGCACCTTGCTCTCGACCCGCTCCAGCAGCGAACGCCCGTCCTTGTCCATCAGCAGCTGGTCGGTCAGCGCGTACTCCTGGAACGGCGTGACGTCCACCGTGCCCTTTTTGAAGTCGGGGAACTCGTCGAAGGGCCGTTCGCGCATCGCCAGGTGTTCGCGCATGAAGATGTCGCGCTCCTGGTCGCCGGCCCGCCGCGCGGCGCCGCCGTCGCTGCCGGCCAGGCCGAAGAAGGCCTTGACCATCAGCGCGGACAGTTCGTAGGCGCGGATGTCGTCGCGCAGGCTTTGCTGGGTGTCGAGCACCGCCTGGCCGAACGCCGAGTACACCTTCGAGTACGACAGGCGCATGTCGCCGAAGCGCTGCTCCGGCACGCGCGGGTTGAACGGCCCGAGCTTGTGCTGCTGCTGGTTGACCGCGATCGAGCGCTTGCGGTTGGCGAAATCGGCCGATGCGAAGTCCTCGAACAGCGTGTCGGCCACCATCTGGTAGACGTCCTTGATGTCCTGCGTGGCCTTGTTGGCGAGGTTGGCGGTGTCGACAAAATATACGTCGTCGAACGGCGCGCCCTTGCCCACCACGCTGTCCGGGTCCATCCACGTGACCCGCGCGTTCATGTCGCGCATCGTGGTTTCCAGCTCCATCAGCGTGGCGTAGGCGTTCGCCTCCGTGCGCTCCTTGTTGGCCTTGGCGAAGCCGGACGGCATGAACATCACCAGGTCCACCTGGTTGTCCGACACCTCCTGGCGCGCGATCGCCTTCGAGATCCAGCCAAGGTCGATCGCGCTGCCGGCGCCGGTGCCGCCCGCGCACGAGGCGATGACGACGATGCGGAACTTGGACGTGTCGACCTGCAGCCCGAGCCGCTGGTAGGTTTCCTTGCGTTCGTTGCCCGCGTTACTGCTCAAAAAATTCAACGCGCCCTTGATGCGGCCGCGCAGCTTCGGGTATTTGTCGAACAGGTAGAGTCGCGCCAGCGCGCGGATCTGGCCGGCGCCTTTCGACGGGTCGATGCCGAGCGAGCGCAGTTTCTTGGGCCGCAGCGGCATCCAGCTCTCGATCAGCGGGAAGCGCGCCAGGCTGTCGTCGGACTCGTGGTATTGCGGCAGGTCGAGCGGCTCGACCAGGCGCTCTTCGTCGGACAGCTTGACCAGTTCGTACCACGGGTCGGTGCGCAGCGACTTGCCTTCGTCGATGATGGCGTGGTTATCGAGGTCGAAATGCAGGAAGCGCGCAACCGGGAAGTCGGCGATCGATTCCACCCGCGTCGGATGGTGGCGGTTCCACACGGCCGACAGGATGCGGCGGCGGATCCGCATCATCACCTCCATGCCGGTGCCGCCGGCGCCGATGAACAGCGTCGGGCGCAGGTCCACCTTCAGTTCGGCCTTCTTGTCGGCGCTTGCGATGTTGGGAAATTCAGCCATGAGGTTCTTTCAGTGAGTGGATCAGCGGCGGCCGATGAACAGCATCGCGACCAGCGCGACCAGGCCGACGGCCACCAGCGGCCCGGTGACCGCGAAGGTGAGAAATTTGCTGGCGTTGACGATCGCCAGCACCGCCGCGCCGGACAGGAAGCACAGGCCGACGAACATCAGCCAGCCGGCGCTGCCGGCCGACGATGGCGCAACGCGCCTCACCACCATGTGATGAACGTACGCGTTACGGGCAAAGAAGAAGATCACCAGCAGGATCAGGAAGGCGGTGCCGCCGATCGCCAGGTCACGCGTGGAGGTGTCGGTGGCGGCCGGCGCCGCGGCGGGCTGCACTTCGAGCGGCGCGCCGCCCAGCTTGGGCGGGCCCTCGGCCGGCGCGCTGGCCGCATCTCCGGGAAGTTTGAATCCGGGGTCGGCGGCGGGCGCAGATGCTGGGGACTGGTCGTTTTGCATGTCGTGTGCTTCCTTCGGGTTCTGCGAAAAAAATCAGCGGCCAAGCCGGACCTGCGCACCTTCGCGCAGGTCGATCAGCTGGTGGCCGAACAGGGTGGTCTTGAGCTGGGCGACCTTGTTGCCGGCCTTGTCGAAAATCGGTTGCGTCACGCCGGCGCGGGTGTGGACGGTGCGCGGCTCGTCCTCGACCGTGACCCAGGTGCGGCGCGGCCGGCCATATGCCAGCGCGGCGGCGCCCAGCGCGGAGACCAGCGCCAGCCCGGCGCCGATCAGCGCGGCCAGCGGCGCGATGCCGTAGTGGACCCGCACTTCGATCGGCAGCACGGCGGTCGATCCGTGGATGCGCGCCGGCGGCGTGAAAATGTCGGGCAGCGGATCGCCGGGGAACAGCGCTTCCATCCGCTGGCGGAAGGCCTGCGACAGTTCGAGCCGTTGGTCGGCCAGCGAGAGTTCGATCCGGCCCGGCATCACGTAGGCCGAGCCGGCCGAGGCGATCGCCTGCGCCGACCATTTCGACGGCAGTTGCGCCACCGGCAGCTGCATCACCGACGACAGCGGCTCGGTCTTTCCCGGCGCGAGCGCGGACACACTGTCGCTGGCCAGCGCAATCGGCCGGTCCTGCGCCGCGAGCACGGAGCGGGCGCCGATGCGGGCGCTGACGATGGTGTACGGGTACATGGTGTTTTCCAGGTTCCACACGATGTTCGCGGCGGGCGTGCGCGCATCCGATTCGACGTCGGCGCGCAGCATGCCGCCCGGCCCCATCGAGAACGCCACACCCGGCGCATCGCTCACGCGGCGCGGCACCAGCCGCACGGTGTCGCGGTCGAGCGGCTTGAGGCGCGCGGGCGGCTCGGTGATGACGCCGGCGATGCGGCCGGACGCCAGCAGGCGATCCAGGTCGCGCGCGCCTTGTTCGCCGATCGCGAACACATACACCATTAGACCGCTCGCGCTGTAGTGCGTTCCCTTGACGGGCATCTTCAGCGGGAAGGCCAGTGCCTTGGTGATCGCGCCGCCCGAGTGGATCAATTCGTAGAACTCGCGGTTGCGGCGCGCGGTGGCCTGGTCGTTGTTCGGGCTGTTGCGGTTGTTCGTAAACAGCCAGACGAGTCCAGGTTTACCGGCCAGCGCGGTGTGAATGGCGGCGTTGACCGCTTCACCGAGGTCGGTGTCGGCCAGGGCGCTGCTGCCAGGCTTTTGCGCGGTTTGCACGCCGGCCAGCGCGGCCCCGATCTCCGCGCGCGTCGATGCGCCCGCCTTCGACGACAGCAGGGCCTTCGGCGACGGCGCGCCGGGCAGGCTTTGATTGAAGGACGCCAGCACCAGCAGGTCGCCAGGCTGCGCTACCGCCGAAGCCAGCGCCGTCACGAGCGGCTTGTACTGTGATTGCGGATCGGTGTAGAACGGCTCCATCCAGCCGGAGTTCTGGACCAGGAACACCTGAGATGTGGCGCACGCGGGACCCGCGCACAGCAGCGCGGCCAGGGCGGCGGCCTGTGCGAAGCGGCGCATCACGGCAGCTCTTCCAGGCGCCAGCCGCGGATCTGGTTCCAGTCCGGATGGTGCAGCCACAGGCAGTTCGCGTACACGAACGGCGTGCATTCGAGCGGGCGCGAAAGGCGCACGATCTCGTCGAGGATCACGTTGCGGCGGCCGATCCACTCCACCGTGGTGCGCGGTATGGTGCGGCCGGCCAGCGCTTCTTCCGCGCGGCCGGTGTATTTGTGAAAGCGCAGCACCAGTCCGCTCGGCTGGCTGCGGTTGTTGTTAAAGCCGCGCAGCAGCGGCAGCACCAGCGAGTCGTCCTCGTGCAGGTCTTCGACGTTTTCGACGTCCCACGGTTCGGCGATGACTTCGTGCCCGCGGCGGAACAGGAAGTTGGCGAAGCCGAGGCGCGCGCCGCTGATCGGCTCGAACTGCGGCTGCTCCTTGCCAAGTTCGATGAAGCAGTACTCTTGGCCGGCGTGGCCGATGTGCCACAGGCGGCCGTCGCGGCTTTGGGTCGGGCCGCCGAAGTCGAGGCGCGGCGAGAAGCCCTGCGGCCACGGCAGCCATTGCGGCGGCACGCCCGGCTGCCACGCCAGCTGGCCCATCTCGTGCAGCCAGAGCAGGCGGCCGTCGTAAGCGATCGGGCGCATCCAGCCGGCGGCCGGCGCGGCGCCGCAGTCGTGCAGCTCGACCTGCGAGCAGTCGGCGAGCGCGCTCCACAGGCGCGTGCCGCCGGCGCTGGAAAACAGGCAAGCGACATGACGGCGCACGGCGCCGGGCGCGCTGGCGATGGCCGCGTCGAACACGGAATCGGCGCGGCAGGTTTCGCTGACGGGATTGATCCACAGGCGGCACAGGCCCTTGTCGGTCGGCACCAGCGCCACTTCGCCGCGGCCCGGATTGGTCGCCGGCAGCCAGCCGTAGGCGGAGCGGGTGAAGGACAGGTCGGCGCTGTGATCCTCCGGCGCCATCACGTGCCACAGCCTGGCCAGCGGGTCCCAGTACTGCAGCACGTTGCGCGACGGGGCCAGCGCGAGCAGGCGCTGCTCCGGGAAGCCGTAGCTGCCGGCCGCGAAGACGCACTGCGCGTTGGGCGGCGCCGGCATGCTGGCGTCGGCACGGCCGACCGCCGGCGCTGCGGGCCTCTCCTCGAGCGCATCGCCCAGCGCCAGCGACGTCACCGGCAGGCCATGCGGCACGTGGCGCGGCAGGGACTGGTCGGACCATGGGCCCCACCAGCCGGAGGCCGGCCTGGCGCGGCCGGCAAGCTTGTCCAGCGCCCGGCCGCACGTGGGACAGAACGCGAAGCCTTCGGGATAGATCGGCGCGCAGGCGCAGGATTGCGGCAGCGAGGCGCCGAGAAGATGGGCGACGTCGGGCAGGCGCGCACGCGCCTGTCCTTGCCAATCAATGCGCGACAAGCCTTCGCTCGCCGCCAGTTCGAACTGGCCGCTTGCCTCGTCTTCCAGCCAGACGCTTGCTGGCGTTTCCCACCGATATGCCATCTCGCCCGCCGTTATATGCATGTTGAACGCGGCCCCATTTAGGTACTGCGGGGGCTACTTCTTGCGTAAAATCATAGCGCAACTGGCTGCGGCGAGCGGTTTGATTGGAGGGTATCGCGTGGCGCGCTTTCAGGGCGCGAATGGCGGGATATGCATGCGGCGGGAGCGCGCAAACGGAATCGCGACGAGACCTACTTGCTGCGCTTTTGCGCGGCGGCGAATGCGGCGGCGATGGCGTCGGCGCTCTTGGTGCGCGGGATGCGCCGGCGATCGCGCTTGCCGCCCGGTTCGATCAGCGCCGTCATGAGCGCGCTATCCGGCCCGGCGGTCGGAATGAAATGGGCGATGGTGCTGCCGCGGTAGGTGATCGCCACGGGATTTCCCGCAACGAGGAATTCCTCGAAGTTCTGCTGGAATTCGGCGATGCCAACCTTGAACGCTTCCATCGGATTCTCCTTTACATGAGGCGCACCATCCAGTCGCCGCTGCTGCCGGCCGGCGGCGCGTTTCTAGAAATCAACTTTGCATCAACGTCGCCGAATTGCCTTGATTCGGCGCAAGCTACGTATAATTGCACGCTCCGCCCGAATTGTTTGCCCCATGCCTGCCACCGACGACCTGCCTCTCCACGACATCGATACCGCCGCGGCGCACTTGCGCGACGTGCTGGCACAGGTGGTTGAACACGGCCCAGCGCATGCGGCGCTGGTGGTGTACGACGAGCGCACCGGCCTGTCGCGCGCGCTGGCCGAGGGCTACCGGCGCAACCTGCCCGGCGCCGTGTTCATCGATTTCGACAAGGTCGCGCCGGACGACGTGCTGGCCGCGTTCCGGCGCATGGCGCCCTCCGACCTGGTGGTGCTGGTCCAGTCCACCAACTTCCGGCTCGAAGCGTTCCGCATCCGCGTGGAGTTGTTCAAGCTCGGACTGAAAGTGATCGAGCATGTGCACCTGTCGCGCATGCCCGGTGCGCAGGGGGCGCACTACATCGAGTCGCTGGCGTACGACCCGGCCTACTACCGCGGCGTGGGCCGCGCGCTGAAGGAGCGCATCGACAGCGCGTCGTCGGCGACGGTCGACAGCGGCGGAGAGCTGCTGGTGTTCGCCTCGACGCTGGAGCCGGCCAAGCTCAATATCGGCGACTACAGCGGCATGAACAACGTCGGCGGGCAGTTCCCGATCGGCGAGGTGTTCACCGAGGCGCAAGACCTGGAAGCGGTGAACGGGCGCGTGCGCGTGCACGTGTTCGGCGATACCTCGTATTTGGTGAACCGGCCGGAGACGCCGATCACGCTGGTGATTGAGCGCGGACGCGTGGTGGGCGCCGAGAATGCGACGCCGGAGTTCGAGCGCCTGCTCGAGATCATCCGCGCCGACGAGGGCGAGGTGTGGCTGCGCGAACTCGGTTTCGGCATGAACCGCGCTTTCACCCGGGAGCGGCGCGTGAACGACATCGGCACGTATGAGCGCATGTGCGGCATCCACCTGTCGCTGGGCGCCAAGCACGGCGTGTATCCGAAGCCGGGCTTCAAGCGCAAGGACGCGCGCTATCACGTCGATGTATTTGCGGTGACCGAAGCAGTGTATCTGGACGACCAGCGCGTGTATCGCGACGGCGCCTGGGAGGTGTGAGATGCTGAGCGACGAGCAGAAGGCGGGCTACCACCGCGACGGCTATATCGTCCTCCCGGGCTTCAAGAGCGCCGAAGACATTGCGGCCGTGCGGGAGCGCGCCCTGCAGATCGTCGATGCCTTCGATCCCGGACAGGGCAGCTCCATATTCACGACGCAGAACCAGACCACCGCCACCGACGCCTATTTTCTTGGATCGGATAACACCATCCGCTGCTTCTTCGAAGAAGAGGCGTTTGACGCCCAAGGCCGGCTGAAGCAGGACAAGTCACTGTCGATCAACAAAATCGGCCATGCGCTGCACGACCTCGATCCTGTGTTCGAACGCTTTTCGCGCGATGCGAAGCTCGCTGCCGTGGCGCGCGACCTGGGTCTGGCCGAGGCGCTCATTTGGCAATCCATGTACATTTTCAAGCAGCCCGGCATCGGCGGCGAAGTGCGCTGGCATCAGGATGCGACCTTCTTCGAGACCACGCCGATCAGCGTGACGACGTTCTGGTTCGCGCTGGAAGACGCCACCATCGACAATGGCTGCCTGTGGGTGGAGCCGGGCGGACATCTCGGTCCGCTGCGCGAGCGCTTCGTGCGCAACGGCGATGCAATCAGTATGGAAAAGCTGGATTCGACACCGTGGCCGGACGACAGCGTCGCGGTGCCGCTGGAGGCGAAGGCGGGCAGCCTGGTGTGCTTTCATGGACTGCTGCCCCACTACAGCGCGCCGAACCGGTCGCCCGTGTCGCGCCATGCGTACACGCTGCACGCAACCGATGGGCGCACCGTTTATTCGCCGCGCAACTGGATCCAGCGCGACCCGGCGTTGCCGGTGCGCGGTTTCGACTGACCGGCCAACATGGGCTCAGGTCCGCAGGACCCGCCCCCCAACCCAGCGCTTGTCCGCGGTGTTCGGATCCGATGCAGGGTTCGAGACCATTTCATTCATGCGCCGGTTGGAGTTCCCACACGATTCGTCACCATCGCGCGGCGACGAGTCACGGTCTTCTTTGATGTAGTTTTGATTCGCACTGCTTCGAAAAAATCGCCATCGTCTGCGATCATCAGATGGTCTTTGCGGATGGGGTATAGCAAATCGCAGCCTGTCTCAATGATCGTCACCGGGTTTGGGAAAGGGATGTCGCTTACGTCAGTTCGCCAATCGCGGTCGAAATGAGACACCGTCTCTTCCCTACTCCGCTGATAGCTCGGGTGCATACAGGTGCGTCCATTAAATTCGAATCGTTCAGCACTGATGACTGCAAACTTTCCAATAATCTTCTCCACCTGGCTTTGGGATCTGCTGCCCACTGCTGCGCCGCCTATGAAGGCTGTGATTTTCCACTTCCCGTAAATGTCGGCGTTCAGCTCTTGTGCATGTGCGCCGACAAATGCAAGCGCTAGAATAGTCAACAACACGAATCTCGCGACTGGTTGATTAAGGCGGTCAGTCATTTGGCGGCGCTCCTAATTGGCGCATTAGGGGCAATCCTGAACGGTGCGCTTTCTGCTTCCCAACGCGGGACGAGTCCGTGATAAAACACTCTCACTCTCTTGCCGTTTCGCTTTTCGTGGCCGTAGGTCATCTTGGCAATCGCATTCGCTGCGCCGCCGAAGTCCCCTGCGTTCAGGAGTGTATATATATGATTCGAACCATTCACTCCGGCGTTATAAGTAAGGCTGACTAAAGCATCAAATTGCTGTTGGGTCAGTTCTACCTTCACATGCTTCTCAACCCCCTTTTCGGCGACCTTTAGCCGCGCCGAAAACTCCGCTTCAATATCCGGTTCAGTTACTGCCCTTGCGAGTTCTTTGGAAGAGCACGACCCGGTATGTGCTTTAGTGCCGATTCCCTAAGTACAGTTACCCCGCCCCGGCCCGCCATCGTCGTAATATTTCATTACCTTTTTCTCGGTGTAACGCATGTTCAAGCGGGCTTCGGTGCTCATGTACACGATCATTCTCCCATTTGCCGGATTTGTCCGCGTGAGCAATTGTTATCGGATGGCACCGCGAGCAAGTTGCCAATGGTCAATCGGGCAGTTCGAAAGATCGTCAACGCTTGCACTTTCGCACATGAGAAAAACGCGGCTTCGTCCAACGCACCCAACATGGGGTCAGGTCCGCAGGACCTGACCCCGATCCGCTTCGGCCACGGGTTGGGCGGCGCCCGGATTGGGCGCGGTCTTGGGCATCATGATCGTGATGCTGGTGCCGCTGCCCGGCTCCGATTCGATGCCGATGGTCCCGCCCAGCATGCCGGTGACGACGTTGTAGACGATGTTCATGCCCAGCCCCGATCCGCCCTGCCCCAGCTTGGTCGTGAAGAAGGGATCGAACACCTGGTGCAGCGTCTTCTCGCTCATGCCCACCCCATCGTCGCTGAAGTTGAGCACCACCTGGCCCTGCTCGATCTCGCGCGCGCTGATGGCGATGCGCAGCGCCACGTTGTCGCCGAACGCATGGAGCAGCGCGTTGTTGATCAGGTTCGACAGCACCTGCCCCAGGCCGCCGGGATACGAATCGAGCGTCAGCATCGGCGGCACATCGACGTCGATCCTGCAGTTTGTGCGGCGCAGCTGCGCGGCGAACGTGGCGACGGTGTCATGCACCACTTCGCCGAGCTCGAAACGGCGGCGCTGGTCGCTGGTCTGGTCCACCGAGACCTGTTTGAAGGACGTGATCAAATCGGCCGCGCGGCTCAACGAGCTGGCCATGATGGCGCAAGCCTGGCGCGTGTCGGCCATGTGCGCCTCCAGGGTCGACCGTTTCAGGCCGCCCTCGACGTATTTTTTCTCGAATTCGTTGACCATGTCCGACAGCGCGGTCGCCGTCAGCAGGCTGTTGCCGATCGGGGTATTGAGTTCGTGCGCAATGCCGGCCACCAGCGATCCGAGCGACGCCAGCTTCTCCGACGTGATCAGGCTGGCCTGCGCCTGCTTCAGCGTTCCCAATACCTGCGACAGGTCGCCATGCGCCATTTCGAGGCTGGCTTTCTGCGCCTCCAGCTCGGCCACGCTGGCCCGCTGTTCGACCAGGGCCGCGCGCAGCTTTTGCGTGAGCGTGCGGCCCCGGTGCGAGGCCGTCAGCAAGGCGCCGATCAGAAGGCTGATCACGAAGCCGGCGGCGCCAATCACGAACATTGGCGTGACGTCGCGGCTGTACCGGCTTCCTTCAAGCGCGCCGAAGCGCGCAACCCAGCGGCGCTGGGCGACGTTGATGCGCACCTCGCGGGTGCTCGCACGCAGCGTGCGGGCGCCGGCAGGCAGGCTGTCGAACAGGATGTTGTCCTCGCCGGCGGCTTTCGGCTCCGGCGCATTGGCGTCGCCCGCATCGGCGATCTGCAGCGCGATATGGCGCAGCACCGCCGGATCGACCGTCTCGTGGATCAGGTCCTCGACCCGGAATACGATCGCCACCACGCCGATGAACGCGGCGCGGCGCTGTTGCACCGTGTCGAGCGGCATATTCTGGCGGTAGATCGGCGCGCGCGCGACGAAGCCCGGGTGGCGCGTCGCATCCTGGACCAGCAAGGTGCGGCCGGTGGCCACGATACTGCCGCTGTCGCGCGCCTCCCGCACCGCGTCCAGCTGCGACGGCAGGCTCGCCAAATCGAGGCCGAAGGCGTTTTCGTTGCCCTTCATGGGTTCGTTGAATTCGATGACGAAGTGCTCGTCGCCCTCGATCGCAGGATGAACCGTGAAATTGGGCGCGCCAGGCAAGCCGCCGCCGGTCTGCTTGCGAACGTCGGCCTGGAAGCTGTCGATGTCGTGTCCCGGCACGGCGCGCACGAACTGGATCGCGCGGAAACCCGGATAGCGTTCGGTCAGGCGAAGCTCACCGACGAAGCGCGCGAACTGGTCGCGATCGACTTCGCCGGTCACCGCGAACATGCCCTTGAGGCTGAGCAGCATGTCGAAGTAGGTGCGCAGGCGCACGGAGGTATCGGTCGCGATCTTGTCCGTGTCGCGCGCGAAGTCGCGGCGTATCTGGGCATCCTGCGCGCCGGCCACCATGAAGCAGATCCAGGCGGTCAGGCAGATGCCGACCGCGAACGCAAGGTAGCCGTTGGCCCTGATCGGATCGCGTCGCATGGCCTGGCCGATCCCTATTCCGAGTCGGGAAACTCGGCGCAGATCGCGCGGAACTGCTCTTCGATCGCCAGCATGGCGTCGACGATGTCGGGATCGAAGTGCTCGTCGCGGCCCTGGCGGATCAGCTCCACCGCCGTTTCGTGGGTGAAGGCCGGCTTGTAGACGCGCTTCGAAATCAGGGCGTCGTACACATCGACCACCGCCATCAGGCGCGCCGCCAAAGGAATCTGCTCGCCGCGCAGCCCTTCCGGATAGCCGGAGCCGTCCCACTTCTCCTGGTGCGAGTAAGTGATCTCGCGCGCGTAGCGCAGGAACGGATTGGTGCCGCCCAGGGTCTGCTCGACGCCGGCGATGGCGTCGCGCCCGTGCACCGTGTGCCGCTTCATGATGTTGAATTCCTCGACGGTCAGGCGACCCGGCTTTTCGAGGATCGCGTCGGGAATCGCGACCTTGCCGATGTCGTGCAGCGGCGCCGCCTGCGCCATCAGCGCGATATTGGCGTCGCCCAGTTCGGCGGAAAAGCGCGCGTGGAAGCGCAGCTCGCGCGCCAGCGCCGTGAACAGGAGCTGGGTGCGGCGCAAGTGGGCGCCGGTGTTCGGGTCGCGCGCTTCGGCCAGGGTTGCCATCGCCAGGATCGTCGCATCCTGCATCCGCACCGCTTCGCGGGTGCGCGCGGCCACCAGGTAATCGAGCTGGCTGTCGCGGCTCTTGTGCATCGCGCGCAGCGTTTTCAGTTCGAGGTGCAGGGCGACGCGCGCATGCAGCGGTTCGGCGGCCACCGGCTTGGCGATGACGTCGGAGGCGCCGTCGCGAAACGCGCGCCGCTCGCCGTCCGGGTCGCCCTCGGCGGTAAGGAAAATGACGGGAGTCGCCTCGCTGAGAAAGTCGCCGCGCAGTTCGTGCAGCACGGCCCGGGCGTCCATATCGGGCAGGGTGGCATCGAGCAGGATCAGGTCGGGACGCGGCGCCATCTCGGCCAGCCGCAGCGCGTCGGCGCCGGTACCGGCCAGCTTCACGTGGTAGCGCCCCTGCAGCAGCTCTTTCATCAGCACCAGATTGTCGGACCAGCTGTCGACAATCAAAATGGTTGCCTTGAAGTTAATGTCCATCCGCGCGTGTCTCCGTTTTAACCACACCGTCATCCATGATAACTCTTGCTGTGTGGATTGTTTCAGGTTTTTTACAATTCCAACGGGCAATTGACGATCACTACTATTAGAATAGTTATCCTAATTTCATAACAGAGACAGGGTAATTATGATACGTTTGCCGATTTGCTTGGCTGCTTTGTGCCTCACGGTTTCCGCCATGGCGGCCGAACCGTTCGACGACAAATTCCGCCAGCTCGACGAATTGCTGCCGACGCCGGGCGCCATCCGCACCGCGTCCGGCGCCCCGGGCCACGCTTATTGGCAGCAGCGCGCCGACTATTCGATCCGCGCCACGCTCGACGAGCCGAACCGCGCGATTCAGGCAGCCGAAACGGTCACCTACCATAACAACTCGCCCGACACCCTGTCCTACCTGTGGCTGCAGCTGGACCAGAACCTGTTCACGCCGGGCTCGGACAACCGCATGACTTCCACCGTGCCGTCGCGCGACTCCTGGGCCAAGGCGCGCGGAGAACAGGACGGCGTGCGCTTCGAAACCATGCGCTCGATGATGGAAAGCCGCACCTTCCAGGGCGGCTTCAACATCACCTCGGTCAAAGGGCCGGACGGCCGCCCGCTCCACTTCGTCATCAACAAGACGATGATGCGCATCGATATGCCGCAGCCGCTCAAGCCGGGCGCGAAGTTCGTCTTCAGCGTCGACTGGAACTACAAGATCAACGACGCCAAGTCCCTGGGCGGACGCTCGGGCTACGAGCGCTTCGACGACGCCGACAAGAACGACCTGTTCGAAATCGCGCAGTGGTTCCCGCGCATGGCCGCCTACTACGACGTGTATGGCTGGCAGCACAAGCAGTTCCTCGGCTCGGGCGAATTCACGCTCGAATTCGGCGACTACGACGTCTCGCTGACCGTCCCGGCGGACCACATTGTGGCCAGCACCGGCGCGCTGCAAAATCCCGACGCCGTGCTGACCGCAACCCAGCGCGACCGCCTGCGCCAGGCGCGCACGTCGACCAAGCCGGTGGTCATCGTCACCCAGGCCGAAGCCGAAGCGGCGGAGAAGTCGCGCAGCACCGCCACCAAGACCTGGCACTTCAAGGCCAAGAACGTGCGCGACTTCGCGTTCGCGACCAGCCGCAAGTTCATCTGGGATGCGCAAGGCTACAAGAAGGACGGCACCGACACGATGGCGATGTCGTACTATCCGAAGGAAGGCAATCCGCTGTGGGAGAAGTTCTCGACCCAGGCGATCATCCACACCATCGAGCAGTACAACAAGTATTCGCTGGACTACCCGTATCCGACCGCCATTTCCGTCAACGGACCGGTCGGCGGCATGGAATACCCGATGATTTCGTTTAACGGCCCGCGTCCGACCAAGGACAAGAAGACCGGCGAGATCACCTACTCGAAGCAGGCCAAGTACGGCCTGATCGGCGTGATCATCCACGAGGTGGGCCACAACTACTTCCCGATGATCGTCAATTCGGACGAGCGCCAATGGACCTGGATGGACGAGGGCCTGAACAGCTTCGTGCAGTACCTCGCCGAGCAGGCGTGGGAAGAGAACTACCCGCAGTCGCGCGGCGAGCCACGCGCCATCGTCGACTACATGCGCAGCAAGAACCAGGTGCCGATCATGACCAACTCGGAGTCGGTGCTGCAGTTCGGTTACAACGCGTATGCGAAGCCGACCACCGCGCTGATCATCCTGCGCGAAACGGTGCTGGGCCGCGAGCTGTTCGACTTCGCCTTCCGCGAATATGCGCAGCGCTGGAAGTTCAAGCGCCCTACCCCGTCGGACTTCTTCCGCACGATGGAAGACGCGTCGGGCACCGACCTTGACTGGTTCTGGCGCGGCTGGTTCTACACCACCGACTCGGTCGACGTCAGCGTCGATGGCATCACCGAGTACGGCGTGAGCAGCAAGAATCCGGAAATCGAAAAGGCCTGGAAGAAGGCGCAGCATGATGCCGAGCCGGTGTCGCTGACCGACCAGCGCAACAAGGGCACGCTGGCGCGCCGCGTCGATACGCATCCCGAGCTGAAGGACTTCTACAACGATCACGACGACTTCACGGTCACCAACAAGGACCGCAACAAGTACAACGAGACGATGGAAACGCTGGAGCCGTGGGAAAAGGCGCTGCTCGCGCAGGGCAAGCACCTGTACCTGGTGGATTTCTCCAACCTCGGCGGACTGGTGACGCCGCTGGTGCTCGAGATCGAACTCAAGAGCGGAAAGAAGTATATTGAGCGCATTCCTGCCGAAGTGTGGCGCTACAACTCGAAGAAGGCGACCAAGCTGATCGTCACCGACGAGCCGATGGTCGGCCTGACCCAGGATCCGTACTGGGAAACCGCCGATACGGATGTCAGCAACAATTCGTGGCCGCGCAAGATCACGCCGTCGCGCGTGGAGCTGTTCAAGTCCGAACGCGGCACGAATGACCTGATGAAGGACTTCAAGACGCCGTTGAAAACCAAGGACTCGAAAGACAAGGCCGACAAGCCGAAAGAGGATTAAGTCCCTGAAACAGCAGTAAGCCAGCCGGCAGCCGCGCGATGAATTTCGCTCCGCTGCCGGTACTCATTCCAGCACCAGCCACTTCCCATGAATATCAAACGCCTTCCCCTCGCCGTTGCCGCCCTCCTGCTCTCGCTGTCCGCCGTCGCCGCGGAGCAGTTCGACGACAAGTTCCGCCAGCTCGACGAGCTGCTGCCGACGCCAGGCAGCATGCGCACCGCCTCAGGCGCGCCCGGCCACGCCTACTGGCAGCAGCGCGCCGACTACAAGCTGCGCGCCACGCTCGACGAAAAGAACCGCGCGATTTCCGGCGCCGGCACGGTCACCTACCATAACAATTCGCCGGACACGCTGTCGTATCTGTGGGTGCAGCTGGACCAGAACATGTTCCGCGCCGATTCGGACAACCGCATGGCCGCCACCGTGCCGTCGCGCGAGGCATGGGCCGCGAAGAGCGAAACGGACGGCATGAAATTCGAGGCGATGCGCTTCAACCTGGAGAGCCGCACCTTCGACGGCGGCTTCAACATCACGGCGCTCACAGGCCCTGGCGGCCAGCCGCTTCACTACGTCATCAACAAGACGATGATGCGGATCGACCTGCCACAGCCGATGAAGCCTGGCGCGACTTTCGCGTTCAGCATGGCCTGGAACTTCAAGGTGCCGGAACTGAACGTGCTGGGCCGACGCAGCGGCTACGAGCGCTTCGACGACGCTGACAAGAACGACCTGTTCGAGATCGCGCAGTGGTTCCCCCGCATGGCGGCCTACTACGACGCGGCCGGCTGGCAGAACAAGCAGTACCTGGGCGACGGCGAGTTCACGCTCGAATTCGGCGACTACGACGTCGAGCTGACCGTCCCGGCCGACCACATCGTCGCCAGCACGGGCGAGCTGCAGAATCCCGACGCCGTGCTGACCGCGGCCCAGCGCGAGCGCCTGCGCCAGGCGCGCACTGCCACCAAACCCGTCGTCATCGTCACCCAGGCCGAAGCCGAGGCGGCGGAAAAATCGCGCAGCAGCGCCACCAAAACCTGGCACTTCAAGGCGAAGAACGTGCGCGACTTCGCGTTCGCCACCAGCCGCAAGTTCATCTGGGACGCGCAGGGCTACAAGAAGGGCGGCACCGACGTGATGGCGATGTCGTTCTATCCGAAGGAAGGCAATCCGCTGTGGGAGAAGTTCTCGACCCAGGCGGTGATCCACACCATCGACCAGTACAACAAGTACTCGTTCGACTATCCCTACCCGACCGCAATTTCCGTCAACGGGCCGGTGGGAGGCATGGAGTACCCGATGATTTCGTTTAACGGCCCGCGTCCGACCAAGGACAAGAAGACCGGCGAGATCACTTATTCGAAGGCGACCAAGTATGGCCTGATCGGCGTGATCATCCACGAGGTCGGCCACAATTACTTCCCGATGATCGTCAACTCGGACGAGCGCCAGTGGACCTGGATGGACGAAGGCATCAACACCTTTGCGCAGTTCCTCGCCGAGCAGGCCTGGGAAGAGAATTTTCCGCGTTCGCGCGGCGAGCCGCGCAACATCGTCGACTACATGCGCAGCAAGAACCAGGTGCCGATCATGACCAACTCGGAATCGGTTATCCAGCGCGGCAACAACGCCTACGCCAAGCCGGCCACGGCGCTGAACATCCTGCGCGAAACGGTGTTGGGCCGCGAGCTGTTCGACTTCGCCTTCCGCGAATACGCGCAGCGCTGGAAGTTCAAGCGCCCTACCCCGTCGGACTTCTTCCGCACGATGGAAGACGCGTCGGGCACCGACCTTGACTGGTTCTGGCGCGGGTGGTTCTACACCACCGATTCGGTCGACGTCAGCGTCGACGGCATCACCGAGTACGGCGTGAGCAGCAAGAATCCGGAAGTCGAAAAAGCCTGGAAGAAGGCGCAGCATGATGCCGAGCCGGTGTCGCTGACCGACCAGCGCAACAAGGGCACGCTGGCGCGTCGCGTCGAAGCGCATCCCGAGCTGAAGGACTTCTACAACGATCACGACGACTTCACGGTCACGAACAAGGACCGCAACAAGTACAACGAGACGATGGAAACGCTGGAGCCGTGGGAAAAGGCGCTGCTCGCGCAGGGCAAACACCTGTACCTGGTCGACTTCTCCAACCTCGGCGGGCTGGTGACGCCGCTGGTGCTGGAGATTGAACTCAAGAGCGGCAAGAAGTATATCGAGCGGATCCCGGCTGAAGTATGGCGCTACAATTCGAAGAAGGTCACCAAGCTGATCGTCACCGACGAACCGATGGTCGGCCTGGTGCAGGATCCGTACTGGGAAACCGCCGACACGGACGTGAGCAACAACGCGTGGCCGCGCAAGATTACGCCGTCGCGCGTGGAGCTATTCAAGTCCGAACGCGGGACCAATGACCTGATGAAGGACATGAAGGTGCAGCTCAAGCCAATCAAGAAGGACGGGAAGTGATACGCATCCTGAAGCTGTGCGTCGCCGCGCTGACCCTGTGCTGCGCGGCGGCACAGGCGCACCAGTACCATTTCGGCATCACCGACATCTCGTTCAACCAGAAGACCGGCAGCACGGAGGTGGTGCACACCTACCAGGCGGACGACATCGCGGCGCTGCTGCAGAACCTGTACCAGCGCCAGTTCGACCTGACGCAGCCCGAGGACGAGGCGGTGCTGCGTAAATATGTCGAGAAGCGGTTCTGGATCGAGGGCGCCGACAAGCGCCGCCTGCCGCTGCACTGGGTCGGCCTGAAGGCCGGCGCGGAAACCGTCGAAATCTACCAGGAAGTCGAAAACTCGCCGCTGTCGAAGGCGGCGCTGATTCACGACGAGGTGCTGATCGACTTCATCGCTGCGCAAGCGAACACAGTCAACGTCAGCGAGGGCGGCAAGATCAGGTCGTTGTCGTTCGACCGGCAGAAGACTGACCAGCCGGCGCACTGAAGATCCCGCCATGCCAACGAGACTACGCCCACTCCCTTGCGCGCTTGCGGCGCTGCTGATGCACGCTTCCTGCCACGCCGACGACGATGTCCTGCAGCGCATCCTGGTGCAGGGTTCGCGCGCGAGCCAGCTGGGCATCGCCGATTCGGCCAACGCCGGCACCGTCAGCCAGAAGCAGCTCGAGGCGCGCACCGTGTACCGGCCCGGCGAACTGCTCGAAGCGACGCCCGGGCTGATCGTGAGCCAGCATAGCGGCGAAGGCAAGGCCAACCAGTTCTACCTGCGCGGCTTCAACCTCGATCACGGCACCGACCTGCGCACCACCGTGGATGACATGCCGGTCAACCAGCGCAGCCACGCGCACGGCCAGGGCTGGACCGACCTCAATTTCGTGATCCCCGAACTGGCCGCGCGGCTCGATTACAGGAAGGGGCCGTACTCGGCGCAGGAAGGCGATTTCGCCTCCGCCGGCAGCGCCGCGATGACGTATTCCAACCGGCTGACGCAAAACGTGGCCAGCGCCACCATCGGCCAGAACGGCTATGCGCGCACCATGCTGGCCGGATCACCCGACGCAGGCAAGGGCAGCGTGCTGTACGCGCTCGAGCTGCTGCACAACGACGGACCGTTCGTCCATCCCGACGACTACCAGAAGGTCAACGGGGTGCTGCGCTACAGCGAAGGCTACGCCAACAACGGCTTCTCGGTGACCGCGATGGCCTACAGCGGCAAGTGGAATGCGACCGACCAGGTGCCGTTGCGCGCGGTGGACGCCGGCGCCCTGGACCGCTTCGATGCGATCGACCCGACCGACGGCGGCAACGCGCACCGCTACAGCCTGTCGGGCGTGTGGCGCCGCACCGGGTCCGACTCGGCCTCCAAGGTGAGCGTCTACATGATCCGCAACCAGCTGGACCTGTATTCGAACTTCACCTACTTCCTCGACGATCCCGTCAACGGCGACCAGTTCAGCCAGCCGGACCGGCGCGTCACCAGCGGCGTGAACGCGAGCCATACGTGGCACGCGCACCCGGGCGGGCGGGTGTCCGACTTCACCGTCGGCTTCCAGCTGCAAAACGATAATATCTTCAACGGCTTGTACCACACGAAGGCACGCGAGCGCCTGTCCGCCACGCGGGAAGACCACGTGACCGAAACCAGCCTTGGCGTGTATGTCGAAAACCACACGCGCTGGAACGACTGGTTGCGCACCACCGCCGGCGTGCGCGGGGACGCTTACCGCTTCAAGGTGCGCGGCGATCTGGCCGCCAATTCGGGCACTGCGAACGACAGCCTGCTCAGTCCATCGTTGAACCTGGCGTTCGGGCCGTGGAAGCAGACCGACTTTTACGTCAATTTCGGCAACGGCTTTCACAGCAACGACGCGCGCGGCACCGTGGCGCAGGTCGCGGGCCTGGTGCGTTCGCGCGGAATGGAGGCTGGCGTGCGCACCGAGATCGTGCCGGGCCTGCAAACGTCGCTGTCGCTGTATCGCCTCGACTTCGATTCCGAGCTTACTTTTGTTGGCGACGCCGGCACGACAGAAGCGGGCCGCCCCAGCCGGCGCAACGGCATCGAGATTTCGAATTACTACAAGCCGCTGAAGTGGCTGACCATCGACGTCGATGCGGCGTTCGCGCGCGCCCGTTCGCGCGACTTTGCGCCGGAAGGCGACCGCATACCGGGCGCGGTCGAAGGCGTCGGCCAGATCGCGCTGACCGTGGACCAGCTGGGCGCCTGGTCGGGCGCGCTGCGGCTGCGCTATTTCGGCCCGCGTCCGCTCATCGAAGACAACAGCGTGCGGTCCAAACCAAGCATGACCATCAACGGCCGCATCGCCTACCGCATCAGCAAGTCCATGAAGGTCGAACTGGAAGGCTTCAACCTGGCCAACCGGCGCGATTCGGCGATCGACTACCTGTACGCGTCGCGCCTGAAGAACGAAACGGCGGCGGTCACGGACATCCACTTCCACCCGATCGAGTCGCGCTCGGCGCGCGTCACGCTGATCAGGAACTGGTAAGGGCCGCACGCAGGTGAGTCAAAAATGCTACGCTATCGGCGATGACGACTCCCGCCCTTCCCTTTACCGATCCATCCGAGCTGGCGCACGACCTGCGCACGGCCGGCTACGCGCTGCTGCGCCCCCTTGATGTCGCCGCCCTCGCCGGCTGCAGCATCGGCGACCTGAATGCGCTGGTCCCCGCCTGGGACTACCTCGCGCCGGACAACTACCTCAAGGACGGCGGCCGCTACCGGCGCCGCCGCCACTCCTGCTTCATCGACGACGGCGCCGCGTTGGCGCAGACGCCGCATCGCGCGCACTGGCAGCCGATCGAATACAACGCCCTTCACGGCGGCATGCACCGGCTGTTCGAGCCGATCGAGCCGGCGACCATCGCGCAGCCGGCGTGGAGCAAGCTGCTGCATGCGCTCGGGCAGGCCTGCTCCGCGGTCAAAGGCGCGCAGCCGTGGCACGTCGAAGCGCACCAGTTCCGCATCGACACGCTCGAAGGCATCGGGCGGCCGACGCCGGAGGGAGCGCACCGGGACGGCGTCGATTTCGTCGCCGTGCTGCTGGTCGGGCGCCACAACATCAAGGGCGGCGAAACGCGTATCTTCGAAGCGGCCGGCCCTGGCGGCAAGCGCTTCACGATGCTCGAGCCCTGGACGCTGCTGATGCTCGACGACGCCGCAGTGATCCACGAGTCCACGCCGATCCAGCCGACCGGCGAGAACGGCTACCGCGACACGCTGGTGCTGACCTGGCGCGCCGGCGCTTTCCAGGGCGAGGACGCGCCGCCGGATCCGGTATAGTTCAGGCCTCGAACCAGGAGGCGAAACGTGGAACACGAACGGGAACTGCAGGCGCAAGACCATGAAATCCTCATCGTCGAGGACAGCCCGACCCAGGCCGAACGCCTGCGCCGGCTGGTCGCGTCGGCCGGCTATCGCGTGCGGGTCGCTGCCAACGGCCAGAAGGCCCTCGACCAGATCCGCGAGCGCAAGCCGCAGCTGATCGTCTCGGACATCATCATGCCCGAAATGGACGGCTACGCATTGTGCCGTGCGCTCAAGGCAGATGCCGCGCTGCGCGACATTCCCGTCATCCTCGTCACCGCGCTCAACGACCCGAAGGACATCATCCGCGGCATCGAGTCCGGCGCCGACAACTTCATCCGAAAGCCCTACTCCGAAGAGTACCTGCTGAACCGCGTCAGCCAGGTGCTGCTTAACCAGCGCCTGCGCCAGGATGCGGGGCCGGAAGCGGGTATCGGAGTCTATCTGGGCGAGCAGAAGCACATCATCAACGCCAGCCGCCAGCAGATGCTCGACCTGTTGATCTCGACCTACGAACAGGCGGTGCAGGTCAACAGCGAGCTGCAGGCGCGCGAACGCCAGGTCATCGAGCTGAACATGCGGCTGTCGCAGCATGCCGCCGAACTGGAGGCGCACAACCAGGAGATCGCGCGCAAGAACATCGAGCTGGCCGAGGCGAGCCGCATGAAATCGGCGTTCATCGCCAACATGTCGCACGAGCTGCGCACGCCGCTCAATGCGATCATCGGGTTCACCGGCACGCTGCTGATGAAGCTCCCCGGTCCGCTCACCGACGACCAGGACCGCCAGCTGAACACGATCCGCACCAGCGCGCGCCACCTGCTCTCGCTGATCAACGACATCCTCGACGTCGCGAAGATCGAGGCCGGCAAAGTCACGCTGGCGCTGGCGCCGGTGCAGTGCCAGGCGCTGATTACCGAAACGGCCGATTCGCTGCGGCCGCTGGCGGCGCAAAAGGGACTGGCGCTCACGGTCGACCTGCCGCCCGAACCGGTCGTGGTCACCAGCGACCGGCGCGCGCTGGCCCAGATCGTGATCAACCTGGTCAACAATGCGATCAAGTTCACCGAGCACGGTGCGATCCGGGTCGCCCTGACGCAGCGCAGCATCGCCGGCGAAGTCGTTACCGAAGTGAGTGTGACCGACAGCGGCGCGGGCATCCGGGCCGAGGATCAGGCCAAGCTGTTCCAGGCGTTTTCGCAGCTCGATTCGACATCCACCAGGCACGCGGAAGGGGCGGGACTGGGTTTGTACTTATGCCAGAACCTGGCCAACCTGCTGGGCGGAAGCCTGCAGCTGTCGAGCGAGTTCGGGGTCGGCAGCACCTTCACGCTGGTGCTGCGCGAAAGACAGGCAGGCTGACCCGGCATCAAAAAAAACGCCCGCGACCTTGCGGTGCGGGCGGTAATCCAATTTGCGGGAAATTGGAGGAGACAGGTCCAATATAGTCCGCTTTATGGTGCGCTGCAATACCGTAAAACTACTATGCTTTCATCAGCTGGAATCCTGCCTGGCGCTGCGGCATGTTGGGGAATATCTGCGCCAGCTGGCGGTCGTTCAGGCGCATGTGGCGTTCGGCGACCTGCGCCAGCACCGAGCGGAAATCGGTCGTCACTGGCAGGTCGCGCCCTTCGTTCAGCGCTGCGTCGCCCACGCCCTGCCAGTCGCCGTACACCTTGCCGCCGTTGACGCCGCCGCCCATCACCCACATCACGTTGCCGTGACCGTGGTCGGTGCCGCCGTTGCCGTTTTCCCGCGCGGTGCGGCCGAATTCGGACATCACGATCACCGTCGTGTCATCGAACATCGGCCCCAGGCGCTGCGCCAGCACGGCCAGGCCATGTCCCAGCGGCGCTAGGCGGCTGGCCAGCTGGCCCTTGCCGGCGCCCTGGTTGGCGTGGGTGTCCCAGCCGCCCAGCGCGATGAAGGCGAGCTGGATTTTCGGATCGTTGCGCATCAGCGCGGCCAGGCGCGCGGCGTCGTCCGGGAAGCCGTTCGGCAGCGGCGCGCCGCCGTCGGCCGGATTCATCTCGCCGGCTGCCGCCGCTTCCATCACTTCCTTGTGCGCGTTCTTGCCGTCCTGGTAGGCGCGGCCGAAGCGCTCGTGGCTCGCATACATCTGGTCGAACGCCGCGCCGATGGCCGGGCGGTCGAGGATGTTGGCCTTGGTGGCGGCGATCACGTTCGGCAGGTTGACCGCCGCCGACGCGCCCGACAGGATGCGCGGCATGAGCGGCCCGATCGCCAGCGCGCGGCTCGGCGTCGAGGTTCCGGGCAGCGCCGTGACCAGGCGGTTCATCCAGCCGTCCGGCGTGTTCTTGCGGCCCGGCGTGGCCGACTCCATGTAGTCCTGCGCGTCGAAGTGCGAACGGGTGCTGTCTGGCGAGCCGCTGGCATGGACGAAGGCGAGCTTCTTTTCCTGCCACAAGGGCTGCAGCGTGGCCAGCGCGGGATGCATGCCGAAGTAGCCGTCCAGGTCCAGCGCGCCGCCTTCCATGCCGGGTGCGGACAGGCCGATGGTCGGGCGCAGGCGCAGGTAGTTTTCGTCGGCGACCGGCGCCACCACGTTCAGGCCGTCGACCGCGCCGCGCAGCATCACGACGATCAGTTTTTTCTTGGTTGGATTTTCGCCGGTGGCGGCCCACGCGCTGCGGCCGACAGGCAGCACCAGGCTCGCGCCCAGCGCCATCGAATTGAGGAAGTCTCTGCGTTTCATGTTCTTGTCGTCCGCTTTAGTGTTGCATGAAGTCGGGGCTGCCGAGCAGCATGGCGGCGCGCAAAGGCTCCGCATTGCCGGCAACGGTGCTCAGGGTGCGGCTCGAAATGGCGCCGCCCAGGGTGGCCTGCAGCTGCGTCGCATCGAGTTCCGGCGCGGCGGGCGCCGACATCGCCGGCGTCTTCGACAGCGGCAGCTTGCCGCCGGCGAGCGCGGTCGCGAACGTGATGCGGCGCGTCAGCGCGTCGGGATTGAGCCACGCTTCCTGGGTGTTCTTGTAGCCGTCCGGCGTCAGGCAGCCGTACAGCGGCATGCCCAGCTGGGTCATGGTACCGAGCAGCGGCTGGATGTTGGTCACCGGCGCGCCGCTGGCGCGGGCCGCGGAAATCACGAACTGGTAAGGCGTCTTGAACTTGGCGCCCACCGCTTCCGGCGCCATGAACTGCTGGCTCGAAAACAGCGTGCGCAGCACCGAGCGGATGTCGCCCTTTGACGCCATGTACATGCGCGCCATGCGTTCGACCAGCGCCGGCGGCGGTTCATCCTGCACGAAGTACTGCGCCAGCTTGTAGCTGATGTGGTGCGCGGTGGACGGATGCATCGCCAGCACGTCGAGCGCCATTTCGCCCTCGGCCAGTCCCTCGCTTTTCACTTCGCGGCCCAGCCAGTGCTTGACGCCCTTGTCGTGGCGCGCGAGGTCGAAGCGGAAGGTCTGGTTGCTCAGCATGAGCGTGCGCTGGTCGTAGCCCCAGCCGGTCAGCATGCGCGCCAGTTCGGTGACATCCTTCTGCGTGTAGCCGCCGTCCACGCCCAGCGTGTGCAGCTCCATGATCTCGCGCGCGAAGTTCTCATTCAGGCCGCTGGCCTTGCCCTTCGGCGTCAGCGCCAGCGCGGCGCGCACCCTGCCCGGGGTGTAGCCGGCCACGGTCGACAGGTTGTTGTCGAGGTAGTACAGCATCGCCGGATGCTTGGCGGTCGCGCCCAGCATGTCGCGGAAGGAGCCAAGCACGTAAGGCCGGATCGCATCGCGCTCGTAGCTGGCGACCAGCGCGCGGTCGATGCCCTTGCCGGAGAAGACGTTGAAGTGGTTGTACCAGAAATCGACCATCACCTCTTCGAGCTGGCGCGGGCTGTCGATCGCGCGCAGCAAGCGCGCCTCGGCCGTCTCCATCGCGATCGCCGTCAGCGCGAGGCGGCGCTTCTGCTTCGCGCCCTCGTCCTCGACGCGCACCTGCTTTTGCAGGTCGACGAATTGATCGACCACGTCGCCGGCCTTGCGGTTGACGGCGGCCAGCGAAGCGAGGCGCTCGGTCAGCGCGGCGGGCATGGGGATGGTTTCGGGGTGCAGCTGTTCGTCGATGTAGCGCTCGACGCCGATCTGCCTGACGCGTTCGATGTCGCCCGGTTTCGGGCCGAACGCGAGGCGGTTCAGGACATGGACCGCCTGCTGGTCGGGGGTGAGCGTCTGGGCGCCGGCCGGCGCCGCGGCCCATACCAGGGCGCTGAAGAGGAAGAGGGATAGTCGTTGTGTTTTCATTGTAGTCTCGAGCCGACATCGAAGTGTGCCGTGTTCATATTTATATCCCAACTGCCCCCGTAGATGAAGCTTGCTGTGTTTCAATTGTAAGCAGATGTAACAGCAAGTTCAATCAAGCGTTTTACTTATATCGGCCGATTGACAATTGTGGTGTAATTTGACAATGGAATATTCAGGCGACAACATCAACGACGACACCCGCAAGACCCGCTCGGACGGCGCCCAGTCGCGCGAACGCCTGCTGCTGGCCGCGCAGCGCCTGTTCGCCGAGCAGGGATTCGCCCCTACCTCAACCCGCGAGATCGCGCTCGCCGCAGGCACCAACGTTGCGTCGATCAGCTACTACTTCGGCGACAAGGCCGGCCTGTACCGCGCCGCTTTCCGCGAACTGGCGCCCTGCCCGCGCAAGGACGTCGCGGCGTTCACCGACCCCGCCGCGTCGCTGCGCGAATCGCTCGAGGCGTTCTACGCGATGCTGCTCGGGCAGCTCAAGCAGGGCGACCTGCAGCGCCTGTCGATGCGCCTGTGGTTCCGCGAGATGCTCGAGCCGACCGGCCTGTGGCTCGACGAGATCGACAACGGCATCCGTCCCGCGCACGCCGGCCTGGTGCAGGTGCTGGGGCGCCATCTGGGCAGCGCCGCGCCGGCCGACGACGTGGCGCGGCTCGCGTTCGCGGTGGTTGGAATGGCCATCCACCTGATGATCTCGCGCGACGTCGTCGAGCAGCTCACGCCGCAGCTGCTGGCCGACGGCGCCGCGATCGACACCTGGACCGCGCGTCTGGTCGCTTACGCCGAGGCGATGGTCCACGCGGAGAAAGCCCGCATGGAGGCCGCGGCGGCGCCGAAACAATCACAGCCACGAAAGAACAAAGCATGAAGATAGCCCGCATATTGACGACCGCCGCCGCGCCGCTCGCGCTGTGCGCCTGCGCCCTGTCCCCGCCGGCGCCGAAGGTCGATCCGCTGGCGCCGGCCAGCTGGGAAGCGGCGCCCGCGCACAACGGCAGCCTGACCGACCTGGCCAGCTGGTGGCGGCAGCAGGGCGACCCGTTGCTGGCGCAGCTGATCGATGCGGCACAGGCGGCCAGCCCCACGGTGTCGAGCGCGCGATCGCGCATCATGCAGGCGCGCGCCCAGCGCGTGGCGGCCGGCGCGGCGCTGCTGCCGTCGGTGGATGCGGCGGCCAGCATCAGCCGCTCGAACCAGCAAAGCGCGGTCCCGACCGGAACCACCTCGCAGGCCGCATTCCAGGCCGCGTGGGAAATCGACTTGTTCGGCGCGCGCCGGGCCGAGCGCCGCGCCGCCGGGGAACGGCTGGCCGGCGCGCAGGCGGGCTGGCACGAAGCGCGCGTGTCGGTGGCCGCCGAAACCGCGAACCAGTATTACGCATTGCGCGCCTGCGAACAGCTACTGGCGGTGGCCGAACAGGACGCGGCATCGCGCGACGACACCTCGCGCCTGACGCAGCTGACCACCGACGCCGGTTTCCAGTCGCCGGCGACCGCGGCGCTGGCACGCGCCAGCGCCGCCGAAGGCCGCAGCCGCGCGACCGCCCAGCGCGCCCAGTGCGACCTCGACGTCAAGGCGCTGGTGATGCTGACCGCACTCCCCGAGCCGGACCTGCGCCGGAAGATCGCCGGCGCGACCGCCGTTGCGGCCGCGTCGATCGAGATCAGCGCGCTGCCGGCGCAGACGCTGGCGCAGCGTCCCGACGTGTTCAACGCCGAACGCGAAGTAGCCGCTGCGAGCGCGGAGGTGGGCAGCGCCCAGGCAGACCGCTATCCGCGCCTGTCGCTGCAGGGCGCGGTGGGCGTCGCCAACTTCCGCAGCGGCGGCGAAAACACGAAGCTCGATACCTGGACCATCGGCCCGCTGGCGCTGACCGTGCCGGTGTTCGACGCCGGCCGGCGCAGCGCCAACGTGGACGCCGCCCGCGCGCGCTACAACAACGCCGTCGTCAGCTACCGCGCGGTGGCGCGCCAGGCGGTGCGCGAAGTCGAAGAGGCGCTGGTCAATCTGCGCAGCACCGCGCAGCGCAGCGACGACGCGCAGGTGGCGATGGACGGCTACCGCTATTCGTTCCGCGCGACCGAAGACCTGTACAAGAACGGGCTGGCCAGCCTGCTGCAGCTGGAAGACGCGCGGCGCACCCGGCTCGCCGCCGAAAACGCCGTCGTGACCCTGCAGCGCGAGCGCAACGCCGCCTGGATCGCGCTTTACCGCGCCGCCGGCGGCGGCTGGACGCCCGCCGCCAACTTCGCCGCCGCCCAATGAATCGCTTGAATACGGAATCCCAGAACATGAAAAATCTGCTGCTCAATCCCGCTTCCGCCCTCGTCTTCGGCGTTCTGGCCGCCTGCGCCGCCGCGACCGTGCTGGTCTCCCCCGCCGCCGCCGACGACAAGAAGCCCGCGCCGCCCAAGCCCTCGCTGACCGTCACCACCACACGTCCATCGGCCGCCAACCTGCCGGTCAAGCTCTCCGCCAACGGCAACGTGGCGGCGTGGCAGGAGGCGATCATCGGCAGCGAAACCGGCGGCTTTCGCCTCAACGAAGTGCGCGTGAATGTCGGCGACATCGTCAAAAAGGGCCAGGTACTGGCGGTGTTCTCGGCGGACAGCGTGAACGCCGACGTGGCGCAGGCGCGCGCGGCGCTGCAGGAAACGCGCGCCAACGCCGCCGAAGCGAGCGCCAATGCGGCGCGCGCCCGCACCTTGCAGACCTCGGGCGCGCTGTCGGCGCAGCAGATCAGCCAGTACATGACGGCCGAGCAGACCGCGAATGCGCGCATCGCCGCGTCGCAGGCCACGCTGGCGGCGCAGCAGCTGCGCCTGAAATACACGCAGGTGGTGGCGCCGGACAGCGGCGTGATCTCGGCGCGCAGCGCCACCGTCGGCTCGGTGGTCGGCGTGGGCACGGAACTGTTCCGCATGATCCGCCAGGGCCGCCTCGAGTGGCGCGCCGAAGTGATCGCGGCCGACCTGGCGCGCATCAAGCCGGGCACCAGGGCCGTGGTCAAGGCAGCCAGCGGCGCCGAACTGACCGGCACGGTGCGCATGATCGCGCCGACCATCGATCCGCAAACCCGCTCGGCGCTGGTGTATGTCGACCTGCCGCCGTCGCTCTCGGCGAACTCCCCGTTCAAGGCCGGCATGTTCGCCAGCGGCCAGTTTGAGCTGGGCACGTCGGACGCGATGACCGTGCCGCAGCAGGCGGTGGTTGTGCGCGACGGCTTCAGCTACGTGTTCCGTCTGAACGCCGATCAGCGCGTCAGCCAGCTCAAGGTGCAGACCGGGCGCCGCCTGTCCGACCGCATCGAAGTGATCAAAGGCCTGAAGCCGGAGGAGCAGGTGGTGGTCTCCGGCGCCGGCTTCCTCAACGACGGCGACCTGGTACGCAACGTGCCCGCGGCAGCGCCGGCGGCGGTCGCGGCCAAATAAGGAATCGCCATGAATTTTTCCGCACTATCGATCAAGAGCCCGGTACCGGCGATCATGCTGTTCATCCTGCTGTCGCTGGCCGGCATCCTGGCGTACAAGGCCAACAGGGTGCAGGACTTCCCCGACATCGAACTGCCGATCGTGACTGTCGCCGCGACGCTCGACGGCGCCGCGCCGGCGCAGCTGGAAACCGAGGTCGCGCGCAAGATCGAGGACTCGGTCGCCAGCCTGCAGGGCGTCAAGAACATCTACACCAGCGTGCTTGATGGCGTGGCCACGGTCACGGTCGAATTCATCCTGGAGAAGGATATCGCCGAAGCGGTCAACGACGTGCGCGACGCAGTGGCGCGGGTCAAGGCCGACATGCCGGCCGAGATGCGCGACCCGACGGTGACCAAGGCGTCCACCGCGGGACGCGTGGTGATGACCTTCATTGCCACCCCTGCCCCGGCCAGCGGCGGCACCCCGCTGGACGACCAGGAGGTCAGCTGGTTCGTCGACAACGTGGTGACCAAGCGTCTGCTCAGCGTGCCAGGCCTGGGCGCGGTGAAGCGGGTCGGCGGCGTCACGCGCGAGGTGCGCGTCGAACTGGACGACGCGCGCATGGCGGCGCTGAAGGTGTCGGCGATCGATGTGTCGCGCCAGCTGCGCAGCGTGCAGCGCGAGTCGCCGGGCGGGCGTGGCGACATCAGCGGCGCCGAGCAGTCGGTGCGCACCATCGCCACCGTCAAGACCGCGGCCGAACTGGCGGCGCTGGACATTCCGCTGGCCGACGGACGCCGCGTGCGCCTCGACCAGATCGCCAACGTGACCGACACCGTCGCGGAACCGCGTTCGCTGGCCGAGCAGGACGGCAGGAAGGTGGTCGGCTTCGAGGTGTTCCGCACCAAGGGCGCCAGCGAGATCGACGTCGCCGAAGGCGCCCGCGAGGCCGTCGCCGAGCTGCGCAAGACGCACGCCAACATCGTGCTCAAGGAAGTGATCGACAACGCCTTGCCGGTACAGGAAAACTTCACCGGATCGATGGAGCTGCTGTACGAAGGCGCGCTGCTGGCGGTGCTGGTGGTGTGGTGGTTCCTGCGCGACTGGCGCGCGACGCTGGTCGCCGCGGCCGCGCTGCCGCTGTCGGTGCTTCCGGCCTTCCTCGGCCAATACCTGTTCGGCTACACGCTCAACACCGTCACCCTGCTCTCGCTCGCGCTGGTGGTCGGCGTGCTGGTGGACGATGCGATCGTGGAGATCGAAAATATTTCGCGTCACCTGCGCATGGGGAAGACGCCGATGCAGGCCGCGCTGGAAGCGGCCGACGAAATCGGCATGGCCGTCATCGCCACCACGTTCGCGCTGGTGGCCGTGTTCCTGCCGACCGCGTTCATGGGCGGTATTCCCGGCAAATTCTTCAAGCAGTTCGGCTGGACCGCGGTGCTGGCGATCCTCGCATCGCTGCTGGTGGCGCGCCTGCTGACGCCGATGATGGCCGCGTACATCCTCAAGCCGGTCGCGCACCGCGACGAACATGACGGCTGGATCATGACGCGCTACATGCGCGCGATGCGCTGGTGCCTGACCCATCGCCGGATCACGGCGATCGCCTCGATCGTCTTCTTCGTCTCCTCGATCGCGCTGGCAGGGCTGCTGCCGACAGGCTTCGTGCCGCCGGCCGACCGGTCGCAGACCCAGATCAACATCGAGCTGCCGCCAGGCTCCACGCTGGCGGAAACGCGGGCCGTCGCAGAACAGGCGCGCGTGGCCGCGATGCAGGTCAAGGGCATCAAGGGAGTCTTCAGCTCGATTGGCGGCGGCTCCAGCGGCGATGCGTTCGCTCCGGGCGCCGCGGCCGAAGCGCGGCGCGCGATCCTGACGCTGACCACCGTGCATCGCACCGACCGCAAGGAGTCGCTCAACGACATCGAGCGCCAGATTCGCGCGAAGCTCGACCAGGTGCCGGGCGCGAAGTTCAACGTCGGCCCCCCCGACACCGGCGTGAAGATGGAGCTGGTGCTGCGCAGCGACGATCCGGTCGCGCTCAACGCGGCGGCGCGCGCGGTCGAGCGCGATCTGCGCACCCTCAAGGGCATCGGCAACGTCAGTTCGACCGCATCGCTGGTGCGCCCCGAGATCATCGTCCGGCCCGACTTTGCCAAGGCCGCGGACCTCGGCGTGACCGCCGAATCGATCGGCGAGACCGTGCGCGTGGCGACGGCCGGCGACTACGATGTCGCGCTCACCAAGCTGAATCTGTCGGAGCGCCAGGTACCGATCCGGGTCAAGCTGCCCAACACCGTGCGCGCCGATCTCGATGCGATCGGCCGCCTGACCGTGCCCGGCAAGAACGGGCCGGTGATGCTGGCGAATGTGGCCGAAATCACGATGGAAAGCGGCCCGGCGCAGATCGACCGCCTCAACCGCAGCCGCAACGTCCGGCTCGACGTCGAACTGTCGAACCGCTCGCTCGGGGAAGTCAATGAGGAAGCGCGCCAACTGCCGGCCGTGAAGGGGCTGCCGGCGTCGGTGGAGCTTGCGGACTTGGGCGACGCGCAGGAAATGGAGAACCTGTTCGCCAGCTTCGGCATCGCGATGGCGATCGGCGTGCTGTGCATCTATGGCGTGCTGGTGCTGCTGTTCCATGACTTCATGCAGCCGGTGACGATCCTGGCGGCGCTGCCGCTGTCGATCGGCGGCGCGTTCGTGGCGCTGCTGGTCACCGGGCGGGCGCTGTCGATGCCGTCGATGATCGGCCTGATCATGCTGATGGGGATCGTGACCAAGAACTCGATCCTGCTGGTGGACTACGCGATCCTCGCGCGCGAGGCGGGCAAGAACCGCTTCGACGCGCTGGTGGACGCCTGCCACAAGCGCAGCCGGCCGATCATCATGACCACCATCGCGATGGGCGCCGGCATGATGCCGCTGGCGCTTGGCTGGGGCGCCGACCCGAGCTTCCGTTCGCCGATGGCGATTGCGGTGATCGGCGGGCTGATGACATCAACGCTGCTCAGCCTTCTGGTGGTGCCGGCGGTGTTCACCTACATCGACGACCTGGAGCACCTGATCAGGCGCGGGATGCACCGGATGCGGCGCCAGAAGCCGGTGGCGCCGGCGCCGGTTCCTGTGCCGGACTTGATGAAGTAAGGACGCGCGGCGCGCAGAATCGGGGTCTGGTCCTGCGGACCTGACCCCATTTTGATCTCACTACAAATTATCGACCAAGGTTCTTCGGCATCAAAAAGACCGGTGTAACCTTGGTCCCGTCGAGATGTCCAGGATGGGGTCAGGTCCGCGGAACCTGACCCCGATGGCGCGACAGCCGCCTAACCGTCTACCGGTTCTGCTGTTCCTTGTCGTCTTGCTTGTCGCGGCCACGGCCGTGACCGCGCTCCTTCTCCGGCGGCGCCGATGCAGCGGCCGCCGCTGGCGCCTGGTGCGCCTGCGCCCTTGCCTGTTCCGCTTGCGCCCGCGCGGCAGCCTGCGCGGCCAGGGCCTGCATCCGACCCTGCTCCTGCGCCCGCGCTTGCTCCTGGGCGTGCGCCTGCTGCTGTGCGCGCGCCTGCTCCTGTGCGTGGGCTTGCTGCTGCGCGCGGGCCTGCTGTTCCTGCTCGCGCGCCTGGCGCGCCCGGGCCTGCTGCTCCTGTTCGCGAGCCTGCTGCTGCATCCGCGCCTGCTGCTCCTGTTCGCGCGCCTGCTGCTGCGCGCGTCCGCGCTGTTCCTGCTCATGCGCTTGCTGCTGCATCCGCGCCTGCTGCTCTTGCTGTTGCTGCGCCCGGCCCCGCTGTTCCTGCTCGCGGGCTTGCTGCTGCATTCGCGCCTGCTGCTCCTGTTCGCGCGCCTGTTGCTGCGCGCGTCCGCGCTGTTCCTGTTCACGCGCTTGCTGCTGCATTCGCGCCTGCTGCTCCTGCTGCTGCGCGCGGCCCCGCTGTTCCTGCTCGCGAGCCAGCTGTTCCTGATGTTGTTGCGCGCGCCCGCGTTGCTCCTGTTCGCGAGCTTGCTGCTGCATCCGCGCTTGCTGATCCTGCTCCTGCGCGTGGCTTCGCTGCTGGCGCTCGCGAGCCTGCTGCTCCTGCTGTTGCGCGCGGACTCGTTCGTCCTGCTCGCGGGCCTGCTGCTGCATCCGCGCCTGCTGCTCCTGTTGCTGCATGCGTCCGCGCTGCTCCTGCTCGCGCGCTTGCTGCTGCATCCGCGCCTGCTGCTCCTGTTGCTGCATGCGTCCGCGCTGCTCCTGCTCGCGGGCCTGTTGCTGGATCGCGGCCTGCTGTTCCTGCTGCTGCGCGCGGCCCCGCTGCTCGGCATCGCGTTGTCCATGATCGCGGCGCGCATCGCGCTCGATGGCCTGAACCTGCGGCGGGAGCGGCTGCTGAACCACCGGCGCGCTGCCCTGCGGCGGCAACTGTCCGAACTGGCGCGCGCCGCGCCGGTCCTGCGGCAAGACGCGAGGCGCCGGCGCGAAAGCCGCCTGCGGCGCCTGCTGCTGCGGCATCGGCGCCTGGAAGGCGGCCCGCGGCGGCGCGTTGCGCGCAAGCGCCTGGCGCTGCATCACCGCTTGCGGCGGCTGGTTGCCTTGGCCGCGATGCCCGCGTTCGCGTTCCGGCGCCACCGGCGCATTGTGCGCGATCGCGGCGGCGGCCAGCGCAGCCGCCGGCAGCGCCATCGCCGAACGCGACACCGGCTGCGCCTGCGCGAACGCGTTGGCCGGCACTGCCGTCACCGCGCGGCGGTTGGCATACTCGACGCGCCGGTCGTCACGCGAAATGTGGCGGCGGTCCACCACCGTGTTGGTGATGTTGATGTTGGTGATGTAGTTCGGGCTGGCGCGGTACGACGGGCGGTAGACCTCGCGCGGCGCCAGCGGGAACCAGGCGACCGGCCGCTCGCGCGGCGCGTACGATCCCGATCCGATATTGACGAAGGCGACGAGCGCCGGCGCGTACACCGGGCTTGCCGCGCGCGGCCCCGGCACCCATCCCCAGCCGTCGTTGAAGCGCGCCCAGCGGCCGTAGTGCGAGACCGCATAGCCCCACGGCGCGTCGTCGATCCAGGTCCAGCCCCACGGCTGCACGTACGACCAGTGGCCGTCGCGATACGGCGCCCAGTCGCGGCCCACATGCGCCGGCATCCAGACGTTGCCGTAATCGGGCACCACGCGCCAGGTGCCCTGGTCGTCGAGGTCTTCGTAGCCGACCAGGTCCTGCGACACATAGCGCACCGAGCGCGCCTGCTCGATGCGGCGGTCGCGCGAATCGGACCAGCGGTCGAATTCGTCGGCAAGCGGCCGGGCGTAGCGCGCATCGCGCAGGTCGGTGCCGCCGAAGCTGTAGGCCTGCCCGGCGGCGAGCCGATAGGCGTTGCCGTCGCCGTAGGCTTCGGCCTGGCCGCGCCGCACCGCCACCATCGTCGCGTCGCCGTTTGGGTCCACTTCAACGCGGTAATCGCCCGGCTCGCGGATCGACAGCGCCAGGTTCGGCGTGTCGATTTCGAACACGTCGTTCGGCCGCAGGCGCCGCACATGGATATTCAGGCGTCCCTGCGACAGCTGCAGCTGGGTCGCGCGGTCGTCGTTACCGAGCAAGGTGACGAGGGTGCCGCCGGACATGCGCAGCGCGGCGCCACCGAGCTGGATTTCGTCGCGCGCGCCCGGCTCGACCCACAGGCGGTCGCCCGGAATCAGCGGCCGGTTGAGGGCGGCGTTCTCCCACACGTTGTCGCCGGCCGGCGCAAAGCTGACCGGGCCGCTGACATACGCCAGCCGCGCCACGCGCGACGGAGGATCGGCCAAGGCGCTGGCGCCGGCGCTCATCAGGACGGCGCCGAGGCCGGCGAGCGCGATGCGCTTGAAGGGGATGTGCTGGTTCATAGGACCTCGCTGGAAAATGGGGACGCTCTGTCGAAAATGCACCAATATGGTGCACCTATCCGACAGAGCTTTCTGTACGTCAGCGAACCAAAATCGCGTTTCGTACCTGCATACCCGATTAACGCTTGCCACGGCAAAGAGCGCACGAGATCTCGTTATAAAATGTAACGCGCAAGACCTTTCCCCGAGACAATTTCAAGGAGCCATCCATGCCGGTCAAGAGAATCATGCTGATGGGCGCCCTGCTGTGCGCCGCCGCAGGCGCCAGCGCCGAACAATACCGCCATGGCCGCGATGCCGGAGAGCCGGGGCGGTTCGATTACTACGCCGTGGCGATGAGCTGGTCGCCGGCCTTCTGCGCCACACACGACGATCCGAACCAGTGCGCGCCGGGACGCCAGGCTGGCTTCGTGCTGCACGGCCTGTGGCCGCAATATGAAAAGGGCTATCCGCAAGAGTGCTCCACCGAGCGCCTGTCGCCGCGCGATCGCGACAAATATGCGTCGCTGTACCCGTCGCCGAACATGATCGGCCACGAATGGAGCAAGCATGGCACCTGCTCGGGCCTGAATCCGGCGGCGTACTTCGAGATGTCGGCGCGGCTGCGCGACCAGCTGGCGATCCCCGCGCCGTTCCAACGGCCTTCGGCGCCGGTACGCACCAGCTACGGCGAATTCGTGCAGGCTTTCCGCGCGGCGAACCCGCGCCTGGCCGAGAACGCGGTGCTGCCGTTCTGCGGCGCCGGCGGCAGATTCCTCAGCGAGATCCACGTCTGCTACGACAAGCGCGGCGCCTCGGCCAGCTGCGGGGCCAGCGAAGTGCGGCGCTCGGAAAACACCTGCCGCAAGCAGAGCTTCGTGCTGCAGGCGGCCCGCTAAGCGCCTAGAACTGTTCCCAGTCGTCGCCCACGGCAGCGCGCGGCTTTGGCGCCGGTGCGAAGCGCGCAGTCTCGATGCTGCGCGCCGTCGCCGGCACCTGGCGCATCGGCGGCCGCGGCGCCGCCACCTTATCGAGCTTGAACACGCTGACCACCAGCGCCAGCTTGGCCGCCTGGTCCTGCATCGCTTCCGATGCGGCCGACGCCTCCTCCACCAGCGCCGCGTTCTGCTGCGTGACCTGGTCCATCTGCGCGACGGCCTGGTTGATCTGGTCGATGCCTGCGGTCTGCTCCTGGCTGGCTGCCGATATCTCGCCCATGATGTCGGTCACGCGACGCACGCTCTCGACGATGTCGTGCATCGTCGCGCCGGCTTCGTTGACAAGCTTGCTGCCGGCGTCCACGCGCTCGACCGAGTTGCCGATCAGTGCCTTGATCTCTTTCGCGGCGGCGGCCGAGCGTTGCGCCAGGTTGCGCACTTCGGTGGCGACCACCGCGAAGCCGCGGCCCTGTTCGCCGGCGCGCGCCGCTTCCACCGCGGCGTTCAGGGCGAGGATGTTGGTCTGGAACGCGATGCCGTCGATGACGCCGATGATGTCGACGATCTTCCTGGCCGAGTCGTTGATCTCGCCCATCGTGTCGACCACCTGGCCGATCACGCTGCCGCCCTTCGACGCCACGCCGGACGCCGATTCGGCCAGCGCGTTGGCCTGGCGCGCGTTGTCGGCGTTCTGCCGGACGGTGGACGTCAGTTCTTCCATCGAGGCGGCGGTTTCCTCGAGCGAGCTGGCCTGCTGCTCGGTGCGGCTCGACAGGTCCTGGTTGCCGGCCGCGATCTGGCCCGACGCGGTGGCGATCATGTCGGTCCCGCTGCGCACTTCGGCGACGATCTCCACCAGGCCGTCGTTCATCTTCTGCAGCGCGTGCAGCAACTGGCCGATTTCGTCGTTCGACGCGATGTCGATGCGCTCGGTCAGGTTGCCCGCGGCGACACTGTTGGCGATGCGCAGCGCCTGCCCCAGCGAACGCGCAATGCCAGCCACCAGCCAGGCGCCGATCGCGATGCCGCACGCGATGCTCAGTGCGATCAGGCCGATGGCCACCAGCTTGGCGGTTTCATAGCGCGCGATGGCCGCCTGGTACTCGGCCTGACCCACTTCGAGCTGCAGCCTGACCAGCGCGTGCATGTTGTCTTGCAGCGGAACGAAGGCCGCCCCCAGCGGGCCATGCACCAGCGCGACGGCGGCCGGCAGGTCTCCGGCGCGGAACGCGGCGAGGATCGGCTTCAATCCGGTGTCGACGAAGGTCTTTCGGCTCGCGGCAAACGTCGCCGCCAGTTCCTTCTCGCGCGGCGTCAGGTAAGTGGCCATGTACTCGCCCCACTTGGCCGAGATCACCCCGATGCGCTTTTCGACATCGTCGATTGCAGCCGGCAACTGGTCCGGCTGGCCGCTGGCCGCCTTCGACAGCGCGTTCTGGTTCTGCTGGATCAGCGACAGCACCTCGCTCAGCTGCCCGAGCGCGACCAGCCGGTCGTTGTAGACGGTCTTGAGCGCCTCGTTGGTGGCGTTCAGGTCGCGCAGGCCGGCCAGTCCGATGGCGAGCGACGCAAGACTCAGCAGGGCGATCACGAAGATCAGCCGCGTTTTGATGCTCAGGTTCTTAAACATGTTCGAATTCTCGTTGAATGACGATGCGCGCGCCGGCCGCCGCATGGGCGGGCAGGAACGAAGGTCGGTAAGGGATAAACGCGAAGCGGGCGAACGATGTGGGTCGCTGACAGGCGAGTCTGGCGGCAGCAGGGTCGAGGCTGGCGAAACGGGAAGTGCGAGTGCCTATTGCAATTAAGGATACCCACATTCAACATTCAATTAAATGTCTATGAGGCAATTCTCTCAAATAATTGCGTGGATGGCCGGGCGAGTGTGGTTTTTACAGCGGAAGAAAAAAAGGGGGCCGAGTCAGGCGACCCGCCCCCACCTGGAACGATCAGTGAGCGAACATGGCAATGAGGATGATGATCGGAATCGGTACACCAATCATCCATAACAGGATCGAGCGCATGGAGTTCTCCTTTTAGTGGTCGGTTATCGGGTACGCGGCGACAGCGCGATGGCGTTGTCGCGCAGCTTGCCGCCGAAGGTCGCCGCCACGCTGGCGACGAAGGCGCCGAGCAGCAGCGCCACGGTCATCCACAGCGCGGCGCCGGCCGTGGCCTTGCGCGCGGTATCGGCCGCTTCCTTCGCTTTCGCCTTGGCGTTGGCGGCGGCGGTGCTGACCTTGCCGTAGACTTCGTCGACGCGCTTCTCCGCATCGGCCTGCGACAGGCCGGTGCGCGCCGCCACCACCTGGGCCAGGTAGGTGCGGTCGTCGGTGGCCAGGCTGCCGGCCTGCAGGCCGGTGGCGAAAATGCGGACCACTTCGGCGCGCACATTGGCGCCCGTGGCGTCGGCCGGCTTGTCGGTGCGCAGCAGCATATCCGAGAAGTAGTCGACCGGATTGAGCGCGCCTTCGCTGGAAGCCTCTTTGGCCGCGCCGGCCGCGGCGCCAGCGCCCACCGCCGCCGTCGCCTTGGCTACGCCGGCGCCGGCGTCGATCGCCCCGCTCGCCGCGCTTTTCAGCGCGCCGCTGGCGAGCAGCCCCGCCAGGATGGTCGCCACTGCCCAGGCCAGCATTCCGTGCGCGGTGTCGCGGAAATAGACTTCATCGGTATGCAGCCCGGCCCACTTGGTGCGCAGGCGCCCTGCCATGTAGCCGCCGACCGCCGCGGCGGCCAGCTGAGTGAACGAAATCCAGAGGATGGTCGACACGCCGATCGCCGTCGCGCTGTTGTACGACCAGGGCGAGATCGCCGCCAGGCCGAGGCCCGAACCGAGGATGAACAACACCAGCGAGAGCGCCGCCGCGGCGGCCGCCCCCGCGAAGATCGCGCCCCAGGAGACGCCCGATCGCGCCGACTCGGCGGCGTCGATGTCGAGGTCGCGTCCGTAGATCTCCGAACCTGCAGATTGAGTTTGCATGATTTGTCCTTTTTCTTGTTAGTTTTTACGCGCACGAACACGCCGCCGGCCGGCGCTGGCCGGCCGCGGCGTGAAGATCCGGCCGGCCCTGCTTAGCGGCGGCCGCCCAGGATCTTCGACAGGATGTAGCCGGCGCCCAGCGCAACCAGCACCGAGGTGGCCGGGCTGCTGCGCACGTAGCCGCGGCCAGTCTCGGCAAAGTTCTTGGCGGCGTCAGCGAGCTGGCGCGATTTCGCGTCCATGCCCTGGGTCGCCCCGGCCAGCGCGCCGGACAGCTTGTCGACGCCGGCATGCGCCGACGTGGCCAGTCGGTCGACGATCGGCTGGGCCGCGTCGGCTGCCTTGTCGATCGACTTGTGGACGTCCGCGGCGCCCGACTGCACGTCTTTCGACAGGTCCTTCGCCATGTCCTTGGCCTTGTCGATCATGCCGCTGGCCGCGCTCGCCGCACCCGATGCGCCGGAAGCGCCCGCGCTGCCGCCCGTGCTGCGCGACGCGCCCATGTCCTTGCCCATGCTGCTGCCTGCGCCTTCGCGGCCCAGGTCGCGTCCGCTGCCTTCGTTCGATTTTTGGTTATCCATGATGTATCCCTTGTAGAAAATTTTTTAAGCTGCCCGGCGTGAAACGATCTTCACCATTCATTCTTCCCTGATCCCGCGCCGGTCAAACGGCGGCGCGAGCATGGACTGCGCTGCATCATGCGTGTTTCGACACGAGATTCTGCGCCGAGTACAAAAGGTAAAGGTATTGCAAGGTTGACACTGTGCGGTGCCTAACAGAGGCGAAAATGTGGGGAAAATCGCGATTCTTGCTGGAAACGCCGGCGCGGGGACGCGATGGCGGCTGGTAATTTCGCTATTGTAATAATTGCTTTGTAGACATAGCCACGCTTAGTTACTAAAATACCAAGCGCTGAAATTGCAATTAGGCATCGACAATCTGCCCCGCTGAACTCGCACCCACCGTCAAGGAAGCCGCTTGGACAAGGACACATCGCAGCAGCACGTCACCGCGATCCGCATGGATGGGATTGCGTTGATGTTTGACATTACGCAAACCGCGGCGCAGATCCGCGGAGCAATAATCGTGAGTCATTTTTGTCAACCAGGGATACGCAGATGGCGCTGATCTACGCACGGCTTACCGCCGGCATGCAGCACGATGCGGCAGATCGATTCGGCGTGCGCGCGGGGTTCCCTGGCCGCCGCGTGCTGGCGGGCGACCAGTCAACGGAAATCACAGTGGACCAGGAGCGCGACGAGTGGCGGGAGTTCGAGTTCGCGGCGCCGCTGGCGGCGCGCGCGGCCGAACCGTCGCTGGAAAACAGCAAGGCCTACATCCTTCACAAGGAGCCCGATGGCGTCTGGTTCGTCGACCGCTGGACGATGGATGCCGCGGGCGCCGTTCGCGCGGCCAGCCCGGACTGCGCCGCCGCGAACGAGCACACCGACAGCTGCTTCATTATCGAAATCGGCCACGCAGGCCGCTGACCAGGCGGGGGCAGATCCCGCCCCGCCGCCGCGAAGAACACGTCAGCCTGCCGGATCTTTCGCTGCCGTTTCATCGTGCCAGCCGCCGCCCAGGGCCTTGAAGAGCGTCACGGTGGCCTGCAGGCGCTTGAGCTTCAGCTGCCCCAGGTCGTTCTGCACGTCCGACATCGCGCGCTGCGTGTCGAGCACCGTCATCAGTTCCTCGGCGCCGGCGCGGTAGCGGATCTGCGACAGGTCGTACGCCAGGCGCGCCTGCTCCATCTCGGTCTGCTTGAGCTTGCGCTGCTCGTCGAGCGTGCGGATCTGGCCGAGCACGATGTCCACTTCCGACAGCGCCGCCACCACGGTGGAGCGGTACACCTGCACCATCTCCTGCTTGCGCGCGGCGGCCAGGTCACGCTGGCTTTTCAGGCGCCCGCCGTCGAAGATCGGCGTCACCAGCGAGGCGCCCACGTTGGCCAGCAGGGCCGGCCCGTTGAACAGCGCCAGCAGCGCGTTGCTTTGCGCGCCGGCCGCGCCGGTCAGGCGAATGCGCGGGAACAGCGAGGCGCGCGCCACCGCCAGGTCGGCGTTGGCCGCTTCCAGCACGGCTTCGGCGCGGCGGATGTCGGGACGGCGCGTCAGCAGGTCCGACGGCAGGCCCGGCGTCACGTCCGGCAACGACACCGTGTCGAGGCCGTGCTTTTCTATCTTGAAGGTCTGCGGCGACTTCCCGAGCAGGATCGCCAGTGCCGACCGGGCCTCGCGCGCCTGCTGCATCAGATCGGGGATGGCGGACTTCAGCCCCGCGACCGCCGAGCGCTGGCGCGCCAGGTCCAGCGGCGAAGCCGAGCCGGCCTTCTTCTGCGCTTCGACCAGCACCAGCACCTTCTCGGCGTTGGTGACGTGTTCGCGCGCGATGTCGAGGCGGTCGTTCAGCGACAGCACCTGCAGGTACATCGACACGATCGAGCTGGTGGTCGTCAGCGCGACGGTCTGGCGGTCGTAGCGGTTGGCCTTGAGCGAGGCGTCGGCCGACGTGACGCTCGCTTCGTTGCGGCCCCAGAAATCGACTTCGTACGCGGTCTGCATCCAGGCGTTGGCCGAGGTGCTGGCCGAACCGGCGCCGATCGGCAGGTCGCGGTTCGCGCCGGTGGAAAAATCGACGGTCGGCAGTAGCTGCACGCCGGCGATGCGCGCCTGGGCCTCCGCCTGCTTCACGCGCGCGCGCGCCGCGGCCATCCCGAGATTGCCGGCCTGCCCTTCGGCCACCAGCGCGGTCAGCTCGTCGCTGCCGAAGCGCTTCCACCAGTCGGCGTCCACGCGCTCCGGCTCGCCGGCCGTGCCGCCCTGCGACCAGCCGGCCGGCATGTCGACCGCCGGCGGCGCCTCGGCGACGGGCGCCTTGTGCGCGCAGGCGGCCAGGGTGGCGCACACCAGCGCCAGCGCCGTCAGCTTCATCGGGCGCGCCATCACGCGGACGGCGCCTTGGCCGGCTGCACAACCGGCGCCGGCGCCGGCGCCGGCAGCTTGCCGACCAGGACCTGCTCGCCGGCGGACAGGCCGGAGAGCACTTGCACGTTCTGCTTGTTGCGCAGGCCGATCTTCAGCTTGCGCGGGCTGACCTTGCGGTCGGCGTCGATCACGTTCGCCGCGTACATGCCGTCGGCGTCGGCCGCGCCCAGCGCGCGCACCGGCAGCAGCAGCGCATCCTGCGACTGCGAGACGATGAACTGCACTTGCGCGCTCATCCCGCTCATCAGCTGCTGGTCCGGGTTGTTCACCTCGAACAGCACGTTGTAGAAGGTCTCCTTGCCCTGCTCGCCCGTGCCGTCGGCCGGAATCGGCATCACCTGGCGCAGCTTGCCGGTCCAGTGCTGGCCCGGATAGCCTGGCGTGGTGAAGGTGGCGGTCATGCCGCGGCGCAGGCGCGTCACGTCGATTTCGGCGACGCGGGCCTGCACGGTCATCTTGGTCTGGTCGGCGATGCGCAGCAGCGGCGCCGCGGGCTGGCCCGGTCCGACGTTCTGGCCCGGATGCGCGTTGATGGCGACGACGGTGCCGGCGATCGGCGCCAGCACCTGCGCGTGCTGGCGGCTGTCCTCGTCGATCTTCAGGTTCGCTTCAACCTGGCGGATCTGCGCGTTGATCGAATCGACGCGCGCGCTGGCCGACGACACGCCCATGCGGCTCGACTCGAAGGCGTCTTCGCGGGTCGCGTTCTGCGCCTTCAACTGGGTCTGGCGCTTGAACTGCAGTTCGGCGAAGTCGAGCTGCGCGCGCTGGTCGGACAATTCGGCCTGCAGGCGCGCCATCTGGGCGCGGTTGCTCTCGACCTTGGCCGGCTGCACGGTCGGGGTGATCTCCACCACCAGGGCGCCGGCCTTGACGGTGTCGCCGATCTGCACCAGCACGTCCTTGACCTGGCCGCCGATCTGCGGGCTGACGTCGACGAATTTATACAGCTGCAGCTTGCCGGCGGCCTCCACGGTCTGCTGGATCTCGCCGCGCTGGACGGTGACGGTGTCGAGCTTGACCGGCGCGGCCGGCCGCGCGGCGTCCACCGAGGCGGTGTGCACCGGCTTGGGCTGCTGCAGCACCTGCGCCAGCACCACGCCCGCGCTCAGGACCGAGACCAGCGACAGCGCGATCACCGGGGCGCGGCGGCGGAGTGTGCGGATCGCGCCGCCTGGCGCGGGCTGGGTAACGGTTGGCTGGTCAATAGTCATTGGATGTCGAAATAAAGCAATGCTCGGTGAAGCGGCCCCAGGAGGGCCAGGCCGGCGTGCGCCTTTGGGACGAACGAGCTGTGCGTTCGAGGCAGCGCGTTGAATGGTCGGTTCAACAAGAGTCGTTCTGGACGCCGGAAAAATAAGTGCGTAGTTTAGACGAAATGCGCGAGTTGCTCCAACGCACGCCGCGTTTTTTTCGTAACTTATGTTACTTGGACAATGTTGCCGGCGAGCGTCTGGGCGGCCAAGGTCCTGTCAAGCGATGGCTTCGAGGCAGCACATTTGCAGACATAATTTCAAATATGCAATATTATTGTTGTGCAAGTGACCAGTCCTTGCTTTTACCTTCAATAAACCAATAACGAGAATCGGAGAAAAGGATGGAACTGTTTTTCTTGCGGAGGTTGTTTTGTGCGCTGGCCCTGGTCGTGTCCGGCGTCGGCCTGACCGGCTGCGCGTCGATTGTCGACGGCACCAACCAGGTCGTCTCCGTCAACACGCGCATGGCCGGCCAGATCGTGGACGGCGCAAAATGCGAACTCAGCAACGATAAGGGCAAGTTCTACGTGACCACGCCGGGCACGGTCACCATCCATCGGGCCTATGCCGACCTGGCCGTCACGTGCGAGAAGCCGTCGTTGCCGAGCGGCAGCGCCACCGTCAAATCGAGCACCAAGGGCATGGCGATGGGGAACATCCTGGTCGGCGGCATCATCGGCGCCGCGGTGGACGCCAGCTCCGGCGCGGCCTACGACTATCCGACCATGATCACCGTCAGGATGGGCGAGGCGATCCAGTTGCCCTTCCCTGTCGCAAGTTCCGGTCACCGCGAGGTGCGCGATTTGAACACCCAGGTGGCCGGACACCAGCGGCCGCGCCCCGCGAGCGAACCTGTGCCCGTTGCCGTGCCCCTCCCTGCGCCAGTCGAAGCGCCGGCTCACCTGGCCGACAGCACGCCTGCCGAGCAGTGGGAAGGCGTGCTTAATTGCGTGGCCCGCGACGACAGCGACGGCTCCCAGGCAAAGGCATACAGCTACCGGGTGAAGATGGAAATGCACGGCGACACCGCGACGATGCGGCGTGCCTCCGGCGAGGTGATGGAGATGCTGACCGGGAAAGTGCGCGCCGATGTCCTCGCCCTGAGCGGAACGGGCTACAGCCAGAAAACGCCGGGCAGCGTCTGGCAGTACCGCTTTAGCGGCGAAATGCGCGAAGGGGCGGTCAATTACCTGGGCAAGGGCGACTTGCTGGTGAAGGGCAAACAGCCGCGCGCGTGCCAGGTCATGTTGAAGCGGGTGGCGGCGCCAGCCAGGGCGGCGGAATCCGATACGCCGGCGCCAGCCAAAACCTGAACGATACGCGCGTCTCGCTTCGACTCAGGCCGCGACATCGCGGCCTTTTCGGGCATAGGTACCGTGGACGACTGGCTGACACCGACCGAGGTCGCGCCGGGTGTGACGACCTTCGCCAAGAGTACGGTTACATGGGTCAGAGGGATCGAAGATGTCAATCCAGCGGATGGCAGAAAATTCATCGGCGCCAGCGAAGGCGTCTCATTGAGTTACGTGGCCGGCAATTTCGGCTATGCGCTCTGGTTCTATTTTTTGCTGCCCGATGGAACGGAAATTCCTGCTGGCTTGGACGTAGAACAAACTGGGCAGGATCACACGCATTATTCAATACGTTGCCGAAATGCCATGACGAAAACCGCGTATGAGGGCGCGCTCGACAATATGGCACGCTCTGCAATTGCGAGATCAATTGAGCCAAGCCGTCCTGCTCTCTGCTTTAAGGAATAGAGGAATAGAGGAATTATCATGCCGAATATAAGCGAAAAAGATCTAGCGGTCTTTATTTCTTTATTGTCCAGCAAAATTGTGGAAATGAAGCACGAATTGCGCGATTTGCAAGCTATTGACGCTGACGATGCCAGCGACGAGGAAATCGAAAATCAATGCGAGATTCAGGAATGCATCGAGCAATACGACAATATTCTTGGCGGTGTTCGCGAAGAATACGAAGCCGGCCTCGTAGACGAAATTAATCTGCCAAGTTATGAAGCGTTAACTAAGGCTAGCGATTCGACGAAATTGCGCATCCGTCCGCGTTGAAACGCGGCGTGAGCGCCGCACGATCTGGTCAGTGAACCGGCATCTCCGGCTGCCGATCTTCCGTCGGCGCCGGCACGGGACAGCGGTCCGCCGCGGTGTTGTCTATCATCGCGATCAGTTTCGCGCGATCCAGAATCTGGACCATCCGTCGCTCAATCCGCACCGCGTGCTGCGCATTGAAACGGGCGATCAGCCGGCTGACCGTTTCGACGGTCGTGCCGAGGTAGCTGCCGATATCGCTGCGCGACATGGCCAGTCGAAACGCGGTATCGGAATAGCCCATCCGCGCATAGTTGGCGCTTAAATACAGCAGAAAGCAGGCAAACCTGCCGTCGAGCGACGGCAGCGTCAATAAGCGCGTGTGCTGGTGTTGATCGAGCAGCGTCGCGCTCATGGCGGCGAGAAAGCGATCGAGGAAACGGGGATGGTCGTGCATGGCTTTCCTGACCTGCGCGTACGGCACCTCGCACACTTCGCTGTCCTCCAGCGCCATCACCCGCGAACTATGCACGCCGGTCGCGACCCCATCGAAGCCCACAATGTCGCCCGGCATGTAAAACCGCACCACGCGCTGCACGCTGGCCGGATCGAGGACGAATTCCTTGAATTGCCCGACACGGACAATGTAGAAGGTATCGAATTTGTCATTCGCGCGAAACAAGCTGGCATGGCGTTCAATGCGCCGCTTGCCGGCGACCATGCGCTCGAACGCGGCATTGTCGTCGCTGTGAAACAGGCTGGGCAGGCAAGCCTCGCGGCCGCCGCAAAGGGCGCATCGATTGTCCGCCGCCGCGCCGCAACCCGGTACACCGGCAGCTTCTTGGCGATCTCGGGGGATGGCGTTCATCGTCTTGTCCTCCTTTCCGGCAAACCGTCGGGCTGGATGTGAACAACGCGGTCGACGAGTCCTTCTTCGATGGCGAGGCGGGTCAGTTCGGCGATGCTTCCCACACCCAGCTTTTGAAATATCCGCATCCGGTGCGTGGAAATGGTTTTCGGGCTGAGGTGCAGCTGCTCGGCAATAGCGCCGTTGGATTCGCCGCCGACGAGCTTCATCATGACTTCGAACTCCCGCGGAGCCAGCTTGTCATGGTGGCGCGTCGCGCCGCCATACACCTCGCGCAGCAAGCGGTCGCTCAGCTCGGCACTGAAGTGGCGGCCACCCCTGGCGATGGTCCGCAGCGCGCTCACAAACACCTCGGCCGACGCGCCCTTGGTCAGGTAACCATGGGCGCCGCAGCGCAGCGCCCGGATCGCGAAGATCTCTTCCGCATGCGTGCTGAGCATGAGCACCCTGGCGGCGGGATGCAGCCGCCTGATCCTGGCCAGCACAGCCAGCCCGCTTTCGTCCGGCAAGCCGATGTCGAGGACCGCGATTTCGATTCGATGGGAAGCGAGCGCTTTCATCGCTTCGGCGCCGTTACTCGCTTCCGCGGCGACATGCATCCCCGCGGCCTGCGCCACGCAGCGCGCCCCGGCAAGCGAAAGCGGGTGGTCGTCCACCAGCAGCAAGTTGATCGCGTCAGCCGGCATAGCAATGTCCGATCGGGATGGCAAGGCACACAGCGCATCCCTGGTCTGGCGCCCGTTCGATCAGGAGGTAACCGCCAATGGCGTTGGCCAGCTCGTGCATGCCGCGCAGCCCGCGCCCGCCGCCTTCCTGTGCCGCCGCCCCGGCGGCGTCGCGATCGGGATTGTCTTCGTCACCGATGCCGTTGTCCTCGATGCGCGCAATCAGGAAGCCATAGTTCTCGAACAGCTTGACGGTCAGCCGGGAGGCACGCGCATGTTTTCCCGCGTTGGTGATCGCTTCGCTGATGACGCGGAAAAGCACGCGCTCACATTCCTCGGTAAAAGCCATCTGCTCAAGCCGGGCATCGACGTACAGCGCAGTCAGGACGCCGCTGCGGCTGGCCAGGCACCTCAGCTGGAAGGCGATTCCGGGCCAAAATCCCAGCTGCTCGAGCAAGGTGGGACGCAAATCGCATCCAATGCGCCGGATCGCCGCAAAACAAGCCGACGCCAGCGTGGCGGCATCAGCCAGCAGTTCGACAGGCACAGGCTCACCCTGCTTTTGCCGCATCAAGGCCACCTCCACGCAGGCTTTCAAGGCAGTGGCGATGCCACCAAGGTCGTCGTGGACCTGATGGGCGATCTGCTCGCGCTCCCGATGCCGTAGCCGCAGCCCGGCGGCGTCCTGGGCGCGCCGGCTGAACCCGGAACGTCGCGAATGGGTCATGGGATCGTCGAGCGCGCCGGCGACTGGTCGCGACGGCATCTGCGCCGCGGGTGGTACTGCACTTCTAGATAGCGGTATGCCAATCGGTTCACGGTTGAACATGATGAAGATGCTCCGATAAAAAAACGCGGAGAACCGACGGTCACGCCTGGGCGCCGAAACCGGCGATCTGAACAGGTGTGGACCGGGCTCGCCTGGAGACCAGAGAACACAAACTCTGGGCTATTGCTACGGTGCCGCCTCCCCCTCGCTTTCCTCGATACATGGCCTCGTCGGCCCGCATCATGATCGTACGGACGTCATTGCCGTGGTCGGGAAAGAACGCCACCCCGATGCTGGCGCCGATTCTCAAGGTCACCCTTCCAAGGGAAAATGGCTGCGCAAGCTGGTTAACGAGATGCCGGCCGAGGTCGTAGGCGAGTTGCCTCGATGCCAGCGCCGGCAACATGACGACGAATTCGTCGCCGCCGTAGCGCCCGACCATGTCGCTGGCGCGGGTACCGCTGCGCAGGCGCGCGGTGACGGCGCGCAGCAGATCGTCGCCGGCGCCGTGACCGTGCACATCGTTGACCTCCTTGAAACCGTCGAGGTCGATGAACAGGACCGCGACGACCAGGCCAGTGTCGCGGGTCGCCGCGATCGCCTGGCGCAGCGATTCGACCAGAAACGACCGGCAGTACGCGCCAGTCAGTTCGTCGGTGCGGCTGCGCTCGCGTTCCCATTGCAGGGACCGCTCCGAAGTCGTCGCGTCATGCAGGACGCAGACAAAGAATGGCGTGGCATCGTCCGATTCCATCGCGCGCACCACGGCTTGCGCGGTGAACGTCGAGCGGTTCGCGCGCCTGACCGTGGCCGGCGCACCCGGTCCGTCGGGCAACGCCAGCGGCGACCGCCCTGGCGCGCCCTGAAGCGCTGCCGACGATGCACCACCGAATTCAATCAGGTCAGAAATGTTTTTGTGCACCAAATCGGTGCATTGATAACCCGTACCAATTGTGAATTCGCGATTGCACCATATTATCGTTCCATACCCATCGAAAATCAAAATCGGGACGCCGACCGATTGCATCGCGTTTCTATATAGTGCCGCCGTCATTAAATTGCCTGCCGCCGGCGCCAAATGGAAAGGTATTGGTCGATTCATGTTACCCGCCCCACCGATAAGTAATTCAAAATACAGATCGCGCTTTAAATCACTGCAATACGCTCACCACTGCCGGGCGTTCCTCCGCAATGGGGGGAGCTGCGGCGATGAATTACTACAAGAAACATTTTCTTTGCAGCACGTCTCCGGAACATTTATCCATTGCAACCTTTGTAGGACAACGCCCCGTCGATTTGTCGGTGTTTAACACCCACGACTAAGATTAACCCAATCTGCATATGCGCTGCGGATAAAAAAATAGATTGTGGTCAAATTTGATGGGTCAATGTTGCATCCACACATAGGCCTTGACATTCCTCAAACGGACCGCGCTCCCTGCCCCTCCCCACCCTATCGAGCATCAAATCTTTGCTCGGGGACATTAGTGTTTAATTTCGGAAATAACATTGCTCGCATAAATCAATCTTTTGAACAATAATTTCGCCTTTTGCCGTCAAGGGCGATAAACATTTCCCCACAGATGCGATTCCAGTCAATCCCTGCGGCCAACTCATTAATCAGGCTCAGCTATCGTCGCCAAATTCCCGGAATGTAAAGTTTTATCGCTAAGCTAAAAAAAAGCGAAATTTTCTGGAGATCGGATAATGAACACGCAAGAAAATGAAATGAGCCTGATCCGCAAAGTCATTAAAGGCGACACCGATCTGTTCGGCGAACTGGTGGCCACCCACCAAAAGCGTATCTTCCGCATGATTTCCTGCTTCACCGAGGATCGCGAAGAAGCCGCCGACCTGACCCAGGAGACCTTCCTCCAGGCCTTTCGCGGACTGTCCACCTTCCGAGGCGAATCGACCTTCTTCACGTGGCTCTACCGTATCGGGTTCAACGTCGCGGTCCGCGCGGCGCTGAAAAAGCGGCGGCTGTGCACGTCGGTGCCCCTCGACTCCGAGGCCAGCGAAGCTGCCATGGTCGAGCAAACAGAGGCGGCCAGCGCGTCTCCGCTGCAATTTCTTGAAGAAAAGGAGTTACTCCAGGCGATAGAGCGCGCGCTCGAGTCGATGCCGGAACAACTGCGCTCAGTGTTATTTCTGAGGCTGATCGAGGACCTGAGCTACACCGCGATTGCCGAGGCAGAGGCCATTCCGGTGAACACGGTGCGTTCGCGGCTGTGGCGGGCCCGCGCACAGCTAGCGATCAGGCTTGCCGAGCCCGGCGAGCGGCACGATCTGCCTGGCGCCCCATAAAATTTGACCGCGATGCGGGACGGACGATTTCCAGCCAATTGCAAGGGTGGCCGATTTAGGATCGATCAGCGATGTGGCGGGACGGACTGCTACATTTTTCATGCGCGTTCGTTTTATGGCGGCAGGCTAGTCCGGTGGCCTCAAACACCGGGCACCAACATTGTCGGGCGTTCAGTCACGATACGAGGCGATCATGCGATCCCGGGCCCAAAGCGTCCATTTTTCATACCGCGAGCTCACGTCCAGCACATATCACGCAATCAAACTGCTGATGGAGGAATCGGCCAAACGCGATGGCGCGCCAGGGCTGCAACGCAAGGACTGGGCGTATGGGATGTATCTCGGCTGGCGTACCTTGGTGATGGATCGCATCCCGCCAACCATCTTCCATCTCGATGACCGCGCGATCGAAGCGCTCCTGGCCGGCCGGCCGCCGCTGGCCCAATAAAAAACCCGCAGCCTCCTGGGAGAATGCGGGTCTTTTTGTAGCGTTCTGAACCAGATGCTACGGTGTTCTGGTGCCGCTTGCCGGAATCGAACTGGCGACCTTTTCATTACGAATGAACTGCTCTACCAACTGAGCTAAAGCGGCGACGACGCGTATTCTAGCAAGGTTTGGCCTGATCTTGCTAGTGCGAATTCAAGTTTGTCCGAATTGGATGCAATAAAGGCATGCTTTATGCAACCGGTTGCGCCAAAAACGAGGTCAGGTCCGCGGGACCAGACCCCACTTCGGTTACTCCGCGTGGTAGCGCGTGACTTGCTCGACTTCGTTTTTCGAGCCAAGGAACACCGGCACGCGCTGGTGCAGCTTGTGCGGCTCGATGTCGAGGATGCGCTGGCGCCCGTCGGTCGCCGCGCCGCCCGCCTGCTCGACGATCATCGCCATCGGATTGGCTTCGTACATCAGGCGCAGCTTGCCCGGCACCGAGGTGTCGCGCGTGTCGGCCGGGTACATGAAGATGCCGCCGCGGTTCAGGATGCGGTGCACGTCGGCCACCATCGAGGCGATCCAGCGCATGTTGAAGTCCTTCTGGCGCGGACCCGTCTTCCCGTCCAGCAGCTCACCCACGTAGCGCTGCACCGGCGCGTGCCAGTGGCGCTGGTTCGACATGTTGATCGCGAACTCCTTGGTGTCGGCCGGGATCTTCATGTCGCGCTGGGTCAGCACCCACGATCCCATCTCGCGGTCGAGCGTGAAGCAGTTGACGCCGTGGCCGGTGGTCAGCACCAGCATCGTCTGCGGGCCGTACACCGCGTAGCCGGCGGCGACCTGCTTGCTGCCGGCCTGCATGAAGTCCGCTTCGGTCGGCGTGCCCATGCCGTCCGGCGCCTTGAGAACCGAGAAGATGGTGCCGATCGAGACGTTGACGTCGATGTTCGACGAGCCGTCCAGCGGGTCGAACAGCAGCATGTATTCGCCCATTGGGTAGCGGTTCGGGATCGGGTGGATCGATTCCATCTCTTCCGACGCCATCGCCGCCAGGTGGCCGCCCCACTCGTTCGCCTCGAGCAGGATTTCGTTGGAGATCACGTCGAGCTTCTTCTGCACTTCGCCCTGGATGTTTTCGGTGTCGGCGCTGCCCAGGATGTCGCCCAGGGCGCCCTTGCCCACCGAGTGGCTGATGGTCTTGCAGGCGCGCGCGACCACTTCGATCAGCAGGCGCAGTTCGGCCGGAATGGTGTTGTTGGAGCGTTGTTCTTCAACCAGGTGCTGCGTGAGGCTGACGCGTTTCATGGACTTCCTTTTCTTGGGTAGATGGTGATGGCGTGTTCAAGGGCGGGGTCAGGTCCGGCGGACCTGACCCCATGTTTTTAGTTGGCGAGGGCCTTGCTGACCACTTCGCGCACGTCGTTCGACAGCTTCTTCACGCTCGCGACCTTCTGCAGCGCCTTCTTCATGTGCGTCTGCAGCGCCGGGGCGTAGCGGCGCCAGCGGTCCATCGAACGCGCCAGGCGGCTCGCCACCTGCGGGTTCAGCGCGTCGAGCGCGATCACCTGCTCGGCCCAGAACGCGTAGCCACTGCCATCGAACGCGTGGAATTGCGCCGGATTGCCGGAGCAGAAATTGAAGATCAGGCTGCGCGCGCGGTTCGGATTCTTCAGCGTGAAAGCGCGGTGCTTCATCAGCTCGCGCACTGCTTCCACGTCGGTGTCCGGCGCGGCCGCCTGCATGGCGAACCACTTGTCGATCACCAGCGCTTCGTGCTCGAACTCCTGGTAGAACGCGTGCAGCGCCGCCGTGGCGCCGTCCGCCTGCGCGTGGATCAGCGCACCCAGCGCGGCGACGCGGTCGGTCATGTTGCCGGCCTCGTTGAACTGGTCCTGCGCGAGCTTGACGCTGGTCGCATCGGGCGCGGCGGCCAGGTAGGCCAGTGCCAGGTTCTTCAGGCCGCGGCGGCCGGCCGACAGCGCATCCGGGCTGTACTCGCCCGGCGTGAGGTTGGCGTGGTACTGGCGGAACAGGTCGGCGCGCAGCGCGTCGCCGATCGCCGCGCGCATGAACTGGCGTGCGGTGTGGATCGCGTGCGGATTCACTTCGCGCATCTGCTCGGCGATCATGGTCTCCGACGGCAGCAACAAGGCCTGCTCGCGGAACGCCGGATCGAGCGTCTCGTCGGTCAGGATCTTGCGCATCGCGTCGATGAAGGTGGCGTCGAGCTGCGGCGGCACGCCTTCGAGCACCGCGTCGGCCAGCTTGAGCAGGCGCTCCATCGCCAGCCGCTGGCCGGCTTCCCAGCGGTTGACCGGGTCGCTGTCATGGCTGAACAGGTGCAGCAGCTGCTCGTCGGTGTAGGCGTATTCCAGCACCACCGGCGCGGAGAAGTCGCGCAGGATCGACGGCGTCGGCTCCTCGTTCACGCCGGTGAAGCTGAAGGTCTGCGATTCCTCGGTCAGTTCCAGCACGGCGGTCGATCCGTTCAAGTCGCCCTGGCCCAGCTGCATGTCGCGACCGTCCGCGCCCAGCAGGCCGACAGCGACCGGAATATGGAACGGCAGCTTCTTCGGCTGGCCGGGAGTGGACGGGCAGCTTTGGGTCAGCGTGATGGAATAGGTCTTGGCGGCGGCGTCGTAGTGCGTTTCGGCCTTGACCACCGGCGTGCCGGCCTGGCTGTACCAGCGCTCGAACAACGACAGGTCGCGCCCGCTGGCGTCGGACATCGCGGCGCGGAAGTCGTCGCAGGTCACGGCTTGGCCGTCGTGCCGCTCGAAGTACAGGTCCATGCCCTTGCGGAAGGCCTCGCGGCCGATCAGGGTCTGGTACATGCGCACCACTTCGGCGCCCTTTTCGTACACGGTGACGGTGTAGAAGTTGTTGATCTCGACGAAGGAGTCGGGCCGCACCGGGTGCGCCATCGGGCCGGCGTCTTCCGGAAACTGGGCCTGGCGCAGCGTGCGCACCTGGTCGATGCGGGTGACGGCGCGGCCGCTGGCGGTGCCGATCATGTCGGCCGAAAACTCCTGGTCGCGGAACACGGTCAGGCCTTCCTTGAGCGACAGCTGGAACCAGTCGCGGCACGTCACGCGGTTGCCGGTCCAGTTGTGAAAGTACTCGTGGCCCACCACCGCCTCGATGCCGGCGAAGTCCACGTCCGTCGCCACGCGCGGGTTGGCCAGCACGTACTTGGTGTTGAAGATGTTCAGGCCCTTGTTTTCCATCGCGCCCATGTTGAAGTCGCCCACCGCGACGATCATGAAGCGGTCCAGGTCCAGCTCCAGGCCGAAGCGCTCCTCGTCCCAGCGGATGCTGTTCTTCAGCGACTGCATCGCGTAGTCGGTCTTGTCGAGGTTACCGTCTTCCACCCACACCTGCAGCAGCGCGTCGCGGCCATCCTTCAGGCGGAAGATCTCTTCCTGGCACACCAGCCGCGCCGCGACCAGCGCGAACAGGTAGGACGGCTTGCGGAATGGGTCTTCCCACTTGGCGTAGTGGCGGCCGTCCGGCAGCACGCCCTCCTCGACCAGGTTGCCGTTCGAGAGCAGCACCGGGTACTTGCTCTTGTCGGCGCGCAGCATCACGGTGTACACGGCCATCACGTCAGGGCGGTCCGGGAAATAGGTGATGGCGCGGAAGCCCTCGGCCTCGCACTGCGTGTAGAAGCTGCCGTTCGAGGTGTACAGGCCGTTGAGCGTGGTGTTCTTCTCGGGCGCGCAGGTGGTCTCGATTTCCAGCGTGACGTTTTCCGGCGCGCCGGCGATGCGCAGCACGTTGTTCTCAAGGCGGTAATCGCGCTTCCCCAGCGTCTTGCCGTTCATGCGCAGCGCGACCAGCTCGATGTTTTCGCCGTACAGCTCGATGCCGCTGCGATCCAGGCTGTCGGGATTGCGCCGCATCGTCATGCGGTTGGCGACGATGGTGCGGGCCGGGTCGAGGTCGAAGCCGAGTTCCACCGTATCGACCAGGTAGGCTGGCGGCGTGTAATCGTTCCGGTAGATGGTGTGGGGATTGTCTGTGCGCATGGGGAACCGGGGAGGACAAGTGGACGAAAGTCTATTTTACCAATACCGCCACTGGCCCGCTCCGGCCGCTGCATGTATCACTGTGTCTTGTGCGGTAACATTCTGTAAATCTTTTGCCTTTCAACAGCGCGCCGCATACACTCAAATAGGGAAAAAACGATGTTCTTGGAGACCTCGATGAAACGCATTGTATTGACAGCTGCTGCCGCACTTGTGCTGCTGCTCGGCGGCTGTGCCACCACCATCCGCAGCGACGTCACCACCTTCCACGAATGGCCGGCGCAGATGGCCGAGAAGACCTATGTGTTCGACGCGCCGCCGCCGCAGGGCGATACGCTGGAATACCGCAGCTACCAGAACCTGGTGCGCGCGCAGCTGTCGAAGCTGGGCTTCCAGGAGTCGTCCGGCGCCGCGGCGCTGCAGGTGGCGATGCGCTACACCACCACCGACGTGCCGGTACGGGTGGTGCAGGCGGTCGATCCCTTCTTCTATCCGGGCCGCTTCGGGTACGGGCCGTACCACCGGCGCGGCTACTGGGGTGGCGGGTTCTACGATCCGTTCTGGGGCGTGCCGCGCTATGAAGTGGTGGAGCGCCATGTCTATCAGCGCGACTTGCAGGTGGCGATCCGCTCGGCCAGGGATGGCAAACCGCTGTTCGACGTGACCGTGCATAACAACAGCGGCGAGGCATCGACGCCGGCGATGATGCCGGCGCTGGTGCAAAGCGCGTTCGAGGGATTCCCCGGGCCGAATGGCGGCGCGCGGCGGATCGAGCTGGTGAAGCAGAACGGCTGATCCAACATGGGGTCAGGTCCGCAGGACCAGACCCCGATCGGCGGCCGTCGCGGGCCGGGGTCAGGTCCGCAGGACCAGACCCCATTTGCATCTAAGGCAGCAAAATCGACGACCCGGTCGTCTTGCGCGCTTCCAGCTCGATATGGGCCTGCGCCGCATCGGCCAGCTTGTAGCGCTGCCGGATATCGATCGTCACCTTCCCGCTTTCGACCATCTGGAACAGGTCCGCCGCCATCGCTTCCAGGTCCGGCCGCTTGGCCGCATACGAAAACAGCGCCGGCCGCGTGACGAACAGCGAGCCGCGCGACGCCAGCTCGGAGAGCGAAAACGGCGGCACCGGCCCCGTCGCATTGCCGAAGCTGACCATCATTCCCAGCGGCCGCAGGCAGTCCAGCGATCCGAAGAAGGTGTCCTTGCCGATCGAGTCGTACACCACCGGCACCTTCTCGCCATTGGTGATCTCCTTGACCCGCTCGACGAAATTCTCGGTGTTGTAGTTGATGACGTGCGCCGCGCCCGCCGCGGTGGCCAGCGCCGCTTTCTCGCTCGATCCCACCGTGCCGATCAAATTTGCGCCGATCGCCTTCGCCCACTGGCAGGCGATCAGCCCCACTCCGCCCGCCGCCGCATGGAACAGGATGGTGTCGCCGGCCTTGACCTTGTAGGTGCGGTTCAGCAGGTACTGCACCGTCAGCCCCTTGAGCATCATCGCCGCGCCGGTCTCGAAATCGATCCCGTCGGGCAGGCGCAGCAAAATCGCCGCCGGCATTATGCGAGATTGCGCATAACTTCCCAGCGGCCGGCCGGCGTAGGCCACGCGGTCGCCCACCTTCACTTCGGTCACGCCCTCGCCGATCGCCTCGACCACGCCGGCGCCTTCCATGCCCAGGCCGGACGGCATTGTCTGCGGATACAGGCCGGTGCGGAAGTACACGTCGATGAAGTTGACGCCGATCGCCTCGTGGCGCACGCGCGCTTCGCCCGGCCCCGGCTCGCCCACTTCGACGTCGACGTATTCCATCACTTCGGGGCCGCCGGTGCGGGTCATGCGGATTGCTTTGCTCATTCTCGTTCTCCGTGTCTTATTTGCGGGAAGCTGCCTTCAGTTGGGTCAGCACCAGGTGCGCCGTCGAGAGGTTGGTCGCGCAGGCGACGTTGTGCACGTCGCAGGCGCGCACCAGCGCGTTGATGTCCGGTTCGTGCGGCTGCGGCGTCATCGGGTCGCGCAGGAAGATGATGGCGTCGAGCCGCCCCTCCACCAGTTCGGCGCCGATCTGCAGGTCGCCGCCGTACGGGCCGGAGTGCTTGCGCTCGACCGTCAGCCCCAGCTCGTTGGCCAGGCGCCCGCCGGTGGTGCCGGTGGCCATCAGGGTGCAGCCGCGCAGGAAGTCGAGGTACTGGGCGGCCAGCGCCACCATGTCGTCCTTCTTCTTGTCGTGCGCGATTAATGCGATGCGTGGTTTCATGATGTTTTTTTCTGGGACAGCATATAAATACCGCCGATGACCAGCGCCGTGCCGGCCAGCTGGATCGCGGTGACCGGCTCGCCCAGGATCAGCGCGCCGAGGAACAGGGTCGACACCGGCCCGATCATGCCGGCCTGCGATGCGGTGGCCGCGCCGATGCGCTGCACCGCGATCATCGTCATGAACACCGGGAAGATCGTACAGAATATCCCATTTACCAGCGAAAGCCAGTACACCGGTGCGGGCTGGATCAGCAGGCTGGCCGGCCGCAGGAGGAAGAACTGGGCGATGCAGGCGGCGGAGGAGACGCACATCGCGTACGCCACCAGGCGCAGCGATCCGATGCGCTTGACCATCTCGCCGGTGAACAGCAGGTAGACCGCGTAGCAGGCGGCGGATCCGAGCACCAGCAGCGAGCCGATCGCCGTGCTGCCGGCGCCGCCGGTCAGGTCGTGCACGAACACCAGCACGATGCCGCAATAGGACAGCGCCAGCGCGATCCACTCGATGCGGCCGATGTGGCGCTTGAAGAGCACGGACGTCATCAGCAGCACGAAGGTCGGCGTCAGGAACAGGATCAGGCGTTCGAGGCCGACCGAGATGTACTGCAGGCCGAGGAAGTCGAGATAGCTGGAGAGGTAGTAGCCGATCAGGCCCAGGCCGACCAGGCGCCAGCGGTCGGCCACGGAAAGCGGTGGGCCGGCGCGCATCTTCCAGACCGCCACCGCGGCGAACACCGGCAGCGAGAACAGCATGCGGAAGGCGATCAGGGTGACGGCGTCGATGTGATAGCGGTACAGCAGCTTGGCGACGACCGCCTTGGTGGAAAACAGCACGGCGCCACCGATGGCGATGGCCAGGCCGCCGATAAGCGCGGAACGATCGGGATGGATTGCTGCGGTATGAGTCATCGGCCAATTGTAGAGTGATTCACAATTCGCCGCTGACCGCTTGTCGTTCCTGCGCAGGCAGGAACCCATGCTGAATCAGAGCCGCCTCGGGCTCGAATGTCAGCGGCTGACGCACACTCAGTATGGGTTCCTGCCTTCGCAGGAACGACGGTTTCGAGGATAGCGGCCGGATTTCGCCGCCCCTCCCTATGCTAAAATGTTGGCCACTCAAGCACACCATCTTAGGAACATTCGACATGGCTGGACACAGCAAATGGGCCAACATCAAGCATAAAAAGGCCGCCACCGACGCCAAGCGCGGCAAGATCTGGACGCGCCTGATCAAGGAAATCACGGTCGCCGCACGCATGGGCGGCGCCGACGTGGACGCCAATCCGCGCCTGCGCCTGGCCGTGGACAAGGCCGCCGACGCCAACATGCCGAAGGAGAACGTGACGCGCGCGATCCAGCGCGGCTCGGGCAGCCTGGAAGGTGTCAACTACGAAGAGGTGCGCTACGAGGGCTACGGCATCGGCGGCGCCGCCATCATCGTCGACTGCATGACCGACAACCGCGTGCGCACCGTGGCCGAAGTTCGCCACGCCTTCAACAAACATGGCGGCAACATGGGCACCGAAGGCTCGGTCGCATTCATGTTCAAGCACTGCGGCCAGCTGATGTTCGCACCCGGCGTGGACGAGGACAAGCTGATGGAAGCTGCCCTCGAAGCCGGCGCCGACGACGTGATCCAGGACGAGGAAGGCGGCTTCGAAGTGCTGTGCGATCCGTTCTCCTTCGCCGGCGTGAAGGACGCGCTGGAAAAAGCAGGCTTCAAGGCCGAAGTGGCCGAGATCATCATGAAGCCGGCCACCGAGACCGTGTTCACCGGCGAAGACGCGATCAAGATGCAGAAGATCCTCGACGCGCTCGAGAACCTCGACGACGTGCAGGAAGTCTATACCAACGCCCTGATCGAAGATTAAGTAAGGCTCTTATGAAAATCCTGGTAGTCGGCTCTGGCGGCCGCGAACACGCACTGGCCTGGAAACTGGCCCAATCGGACCGCATCCAGATGGTGTATGTCGCACCGGGCAACGGCGGCACCGCGCGCGACGTCCGTCTGGTCAATGTCGACATCACCGATCCGGCCGCGCTGGCCGACTTTGCCCAGGCCGAGCATATCGGGCTGACCGTGGTCGGTCCCGAAGTGCCGCTGGCCGCCGGCATCGTCAACCTGTTCCGCGGGCGCGGCCTGAAGATCTTCGGCCCCACCAAGGAAGCGGCGCAGCTGGAAAGCTCGAAGGATTTCGCCAAGAGCTTCATGAAGCGCCACGGCATTCCGACCGCCGACTCCCTCACCTTCACCGACGTGAACGAAGCGCACGCCTACATCAAGCTGAAGGGCGCGCCGATCGTCATCAAGGCCGACGGCCTGGCAGCCGGCAAAGGCGTGGTCGTCGCGATGACGCTGGAAGAGGCGCATGCCGCGGCTGAGGATATGCTGACCGATAACAAGCTGGGCGACGCCGGCGCGCGCATCGTGGTCGAAGAATTTTTGGCCGGCGAGGAAGCGAGCTTCATCGTCATGTGCGACGGGAAGAACGTGCTGCCGCTGGCCACCAGCCAGGATCACAAGCGCCTGAAGGACCACGACGAAGGCCCGAACACGGGCGGCATGGGCGCCTATTCGCCGGCGCCGATCGTCACGCCGGCGATGCACGCGCGCGTCATGCGCGAGATCATCAACCCGACCATCGCCGGCATGGCCAGGGACGGCATCACCTTCACCGGCTTTCTCTATGCGGGCCTGATGATCGACGCGGCCGGCAATCCGAAGACGCTGGAATTCAACTGCCGCATGGGCGACCCGGAGACGCAGCCGATCATGGCGCGCCTGAAGAGCGACCTGGTCAACGTGATGGAGCACGCTGTCAACGGCACGCTCGACGCGGTGGAGCTGGACTGGGACCGGCGCACGGCGGTCGGCGTGGTGATGGCGGCGGCCGGCTATCCGGACAGCCCGCGCAAGGGCGACGTCATCGACGGCATTCCAGCCGAGACGGCAGAATGCGTGACCTTCCATGCCGGGACTACGATCGCGGGCGGCACCCTGCAGACCTCGGGCGGGCGCGTGCTGTGCGTGGTGGGTCTGGGCGACAGCGTCAAGATGGCGCAGAAGCAGGCGTATGAAACGGTTGACAAGATCCACTTCAACGGCGCGCAGTTCCGCCGCGATATCGGCTGGCGCGGGCTGAAGCACTGACTAATTGATTAGGGGGTCTGGTCCTGCGGACCTGACCCCATCTTGAACTACAGGGAAAAAGGGGTCAGGTCCGCAGGACCAGACCCCGGCCGCGTTTTTGCAGTAGTGTACAATTCGTCCTCACTTTTTTATTCCCCGACCACGCCCCCGATGTCCGCCCCCTCCCCTCAAGCCGTCAAGGCCTGGCTGCTCGACCTGCAGAACCGCATTGTCTCCGCCCTCGAAAGCGTTGACGGCAAGCCGTTCGCGCGCGACGAGTGGCAGCGCCCCGAAGGCGGCGGCGGCATCTCGCGCCTGATCGAGGAAGGCAACGTGTTCGAACGCGGCGGCTGTAACTTCTCGCACGTGACCGGCGCCAGCCTGCCCCCGTCGGCGGTGCACGCGCGCCCCGAACTGGCTGGCCGCGCCTGGGAAGCGATGGGCGTGTCGCTGGTGCTCCATCCGCGCAATCCGTACGCGCCGACCGTCCACATGAACGTGCGCTTTTTCGAAGCGACCGCCGAAGGCAAGGACCCGGTGTGGTGGTTCGGCGGCGGCATGGACCTGACGCCCTACTACGGCTTCGCCGAAGACGCGCGCCACTTCCACCAGGTCTGCCACGACGCGCTCGCGCCCTTCGGCGACGACCTGCACGCGCGCTTCAAGAAGTGGTGCGACGAGTACTTCTACCTGAAGCACCGCAAGGAACCACGCGGCGTCGGCGGCATCTTCTTCGACGACTTCAACGAGGCCGGCTTCGACCGGAGCTACGCGATGACGCAAAGCGTCGGCGACGCCTTCCTCGACGCCTACCTGCCGATCCTCCAGCGCCGCAAGGACACGCCGTACGGCGAGCGCGAACGCGACTTCCAGGCCTACCGGCGCGGCCGCTACGTCGAGTTCAACCTGGTGTGGGACCGCGGCACGCTGTTCGGCCTGCAGTCGGGAGGACGCACCGAGGCGATCCTGATGTCGATGCCGCCGATCGTGAAGTGGCGCTACGACTGGCATCCGGCGCCAGGCAGCCCGGAGGCTGCGCTGGCCACCGACTTCCTGGTCCATAAAGACTGGCTCGCGACGTGACCTTCTGCGTCGCACTGCTGGGAGGCAGTTTCGACCCGGTCCATCACGGCCACGTTGCGCTTGCAGCCCTGTTTGATTCACTGCTCCACCCAAACCAGCTGCGCGTGATCCCGGCCGGGAACCCGTGGCAGAAAAACGGTTTGAAGACCAGCGCCGCCGACCGCGTCGCGATGGTCGAACTGGCGTTTCGCGAGGCCGGCCTCGAAATCGTCATCGACCGCCAGGAGATCGAACGCACCACGGCGACCTACACCATCGACACGCTGCGCCACGTGCGCGCGGAACTGGGGCCGGATGCGTCGATCGTCTTCCTGATGGGCGCCGACCAGCTGCAGCAACTGGATACGTGGCGCGACTGGCGCGCGCTGTTCGACTACGCCCACATCGGCGTGGGCGCGCGCCCGGGTTACGCGCTGGACCAGGCGGCCTTGCCGCCGGCCGTCGCACAAGAATTCATGGTACGCCAGGGGAGCCTGGAACAGCTTCGTACCACACCGTCCGGCAGGGTTTTCCTGGCCGAGACGCTGGCCGTGGACGTCTCAGCCACCCAGGTCCGTGCTGCATTGCAACGGGGAGAACAGGCAAACTCGCTTATCTCGCCGGTAGTGCTAGACTACATTCAACAACATAATCTATACAAAATCTAATGGATATCAAAAAACTGCAAGCCCTGGTCGTGGACGCTCTCGAGGACGTCAAGGGCCAGGAAATCGCCGTGTTCGACACCGTGCACCTGACCAGCCTTTTCGACCGCATCGCCGTCGTCTCGGGTACCTCGAACCGCCAGACCAAGGCGCTTGCCGCGTCGGTGCGCGATAAAGTCAAGGATGCCGGCGGCGACGTGATCGGCATCGAGGGCGAAGACACCGGCGAATGGGTGCTGGTCGACCTGGGCGACATGATCGTCCACATCATGCAGCCGGCGATCCGCCAGTACTACCGCCTGGAAGAAATCTGGGGCGACAAGCCGGTCAAGCTGGGCGCCGCCAAGCGCAAGTCCACCCCGGCTTCGGCCGAAGCCTCCGAGTCCAAGGTCAAGTCGAAGCACCTGGCGTCGACCCAGGACGCGCCGGAAGTCAAGCCGATCAAGGAAGCCAAGCCTGCCGCCGCCAAGAAGGCCGCCGCGAAGAAGACCGCCGCCGCCAAGCCGGCAGCGAAGAAGGCCGCCGCCACCAAGGCCGTCGGCAAGACCGTCAAGGTCGCGCCGACCAAGACCGAAGTGGCCGCCGTCAAGGCGCTCAAGGAGCAGCCGCCGAAGCGCGTCGCCAAGGCCAAGCCGGCCGCCGACGCCGTGCCGGAAAAGAAGGTCATCAAGCGCGTGGCCAAGAAGGTCGAGGCAGAGTAAGCGCGAATGCAGCTCATTATCGCTGCGGTCGGCCACAAGATGCCGGCCTGGATCGAGACCGGCTTTTCCGAGTACACCAAGCGCATGCCGCCCGAGCTGCGCATCGTGCTCAAGGAAATCAAGCCGGTCGAGCGCTCCGGCAGCAAGACCGCCGCCACCGCGATGGCGCTCGAGCGCGAGCGCATCGAGGCGGTCCTTCCGAAGAGCGTGCGCATCATCGCCCTCGATGAACGCGGCAAGGACCTCACCAGCGTCGGCCTGTCGCAGCAGCTGATGGCCTGGCAGCAGGATGGGCGCGACACCGCCTTCCTGATCGGCGGGGCCGACGGCCTCGATCCCGAACTGAAGGCGAAGGCGGAAGGACTGATCCGCATATCCAGCATGACGCTCCCGCACGGCATGGTGCGTGTTATGCTGGCAGAGCAGCTGTATAGGGCGTGGTCGATCACGCAGAACCACCCCTATCACCGCGTCTGATCAATCCACGTTCCTTTTCGATGAAACTGCTCGATAACAAAATCTACCTGGCTTCCAAGAGCCCGCGTCGCCGTGAACTGCTGCGCCAGATCGGCGTCGAGTTCGAACTGCTCATGCTGCGCAACGACGCCTCGCGCGGCGGTCCCGACGTCTCCGAAATCGAGCTGCCCGGCGAGTCGCCGGCCGTGTATGTCGCGCGTGTCGCCGGCGAGAAGGCGGCGTTCGCGTTCAATGTTGTGCAGATGCGCCGCATGCCGCCGCGCCCTGTGCTGGCGGCCGATACCACCGTCACCATCGACGGCGAGATCCTCGGCAAGCCGGCCGACCCGGACGAAGCGGCGCGCATGCTCGAGCGCCTGTCCGGCCGCACCCACCAGGTGCTGACGTCGGTCGCGGTCCATCACACCAACATGGCCGAACAGTTTACCCAGGTGTCGCAGGTGCGCTTTGCGACCCTGAGCGCGGCGTCGATCAAGGCCTACTGCGCCAGCGCCGAGCCGTACGACAAGGCCGGCGGCTACGGCATCCAGGGACTGGCCGCGCTGTTCGTCGAGCATATCGAAGGCAGCCACTCGGGCATCATGGGCCTGCCGCTGTACGAAACGGCCAAGCTGCTGCGCCAAGCCGGCGTGCCGCTGCCGTAACGCCAACCGGTTGTCGTACCTGCGCAGGCAGGTACCTATACTGAATACGCTTTCCCTCTGGTTTCACTCAGCATGGGTACCTGCCTTCGCAGGTACGACGCGCAACTGCAATGCCCCACTTTGGGGACCGGCGCGTGTATCATCGCGCTATGAACGAAGACATCCTCATCAACATTACGCCCCAGGAGACGCGCGTCGCGCTGGTCCTGCAGGGAGCCGTGCAGGAACTGCACATCGAGCGCACGCTCACGCGCGGCCTGGCCGGCAACGTCTACCTTGGCAAAGTCGTGCGCGTGCTGCCGGGGATGCAGTCGGCGTTCATCGACATCGGCCTCGAACGCGCCGCCTTCCTGCACGTCGCCGACATCTGGGAAGCGCGCCCGCACGACGGCCCCGCCGTCGCCCCCACCGCCATCGAGAAGATCCTGTTCGACGGCCAGGTGCTGACGGTGCAGGTGATCAAGGACCCGATCGGCACCAAGGGCGCGCGCCTGTCCACGCAGATCTCGATCGCCGGCCGCATGCTGGTGTACCTGCCGCAGGACAGCCACATCGGCATCTCGCAGAAGATCGAAAAGGAGTCCGACCGCGACCTGCTGCGCAGCCGCCTGCAAAGCCTGCTGCCGCCGGAAGAAAAAGGCGGCTACATCGTGCGCACGATGGCCGAGGAAGCGACCGACGCCGACCTGCAGGCCGACGTGGACTACCTGCGCAAGACCTGGAGCGCGATCTGCCTTGGCGCGCGCACGCGGCCGGCCACCAGCCTGCTGTACCAGGATCTGAACCTGGCCCAGCGCGTACTGCGCGACTTCGTGCATGACGAGACGGCGAGCATCCAGGTGGACTCGCGTGAGAACTATGTCAACCTGGTCGATTTCGCCAAGGCCTACACGCCGACCGAGCTGCCGCGCCTGCAGCACTACACCGGCGAGCGGCCGCTGTTCGATTTGTACGGCGTCGAGGAAGAAATCCTGCGCGCGCTGGGCCGGCGCGTGGACCTCAAGTCCGGCGGCTACCTGATCGTCGACCAGACCGAGGCGATGACCACCATCGACGTGAACACCGGCGGCTTTGTCGGCGGGCGCAACTTCGCCGACACCATCTTCAAGACCAACCTGGAAGCGGCGCACGCGATCGCGCGCCAGCTGCGGCTGCGCAACCTGGGCGGCATCATCATCCTCGACTTCATCGACATGGACAACAACGAGCATCGCAACGCGGTGCTGGCCGAGCTGAAAAAGACGCTGTCGCGCGACCGCACCAAGGTGTCGGTCAGCGGCTTCTCGGCGCTGGGGCTGGTGGAGATGACGAGAAAGCGCACGCGCGAGTCGCTGGCGCATATCCTGTGCGAGCCCTGCCCCGCGTGCGCCGGCAAGGGCCAGGTCAAGACCAGCCGCACCATCTGCTACGAGATCCTGCGCGAGCTGCTGCGCGAGGCGAAGCAGTTCAACCCGCGCGAGTTCCGCATCCTGGCATCGCAGGAAGTGGTGGACCTGTTCCTGGAGGAAGAGTCGCAGCACCTGGCGATGCTGGGCGACTTCATCGGCAAGCGCATCTCGCTGCAGGTGGAGAACGCCTATCACCAGGAGCAGTACGACGTCATTTTGATGTAGTCGCGCGCCGGGAGTCGTGCGCGAAGTTCGGCGGAATCGGAGTAAGCTTTATTTTTTTCGCAAGCTGAAACGGAGATGCAATGAACGTCCTGATGGTACTAACCTCGCACGACAAACTGGGCGACACGGGCAAGAAGACCGGCTTCTGGCTGGAAGAATTCGCCGCGCCCTACTACGTCTTCAAGGACGCCGGCGCAAAGATTACGCTGGCGTCGCCCAAAGGCGGCCAGCCGCCGCTCGATCCGAAGAGTGACGAACCCGACGCGCAAAGCGACGACACGCGCCGCTTCAAGGCCGACGCCGAGGCGCAGAAAGCGTTGGCGAACACGGTCAAGCTGTCGACCGTGTCCGCCGAGGATTTCGACACCGTGTTCTACCCCGGCGGCCACGGTCCGCTGTGGGACCTCGCCGAGGACAAGGATTCCATCAAGCTGATCGAGTCCATGCACGGTGCCGGCAAGCTGGTGACGGCGGTGTGCCACGCGCCGGGGATCTTCAAAAATACCAAATCGATCGTCGACGGCAGGCAGGTCACGGGCTTCACCAATACCGAAGAGGCCGCGGTACAGTTGACCGACGTGGTACCATTCCTGGTTGAGGACATGCTCAAGGCGAACGGCGGAAAATACAGCAAGGGCGCCGATTGGGCGCCGCACGTGGTCAGCGACGGAAACCTGATCACTGGCCAGAACCCGGCATCGTCGGGACCGGCCGCCGAGGCGGCGCTGAAGTACCTGAAGCGCTAGTTGAAACATGGGGTCTGGCCCTGCGGACCTGGCCCCTTTTCACTTCACTCGCCCAAGATTATACAAATATCAATACAGTGTCGGAAAAGCAGCGCATTGTTATTGCATTAACTTTTAACGAACCGCGCCGCTGATGGACGCCCGACCTGCCGCCAACCTGGCCTGCTTCAAGATTGCGTTGATTGCGCTCGCCTTGATCGCCAGCGACCGTACTCTCGCCGCTGTCGGCACCGCAAGCGCGAGCTGCACGGTGCTCGAGCCGATCGCGGTGACGAAGTCTGCCGACCTGTCATTCGGTAGGTTCGCCGCCGGGCCTGGCGGCACCGTCACCGTCAGCACCAGCGGTGTGCGCACCGCCAGCGGCATCGTTCCATCGGCGGACGCTGGCGCCCCGAGCGCCGCAATATTCCTCGTCACCGGAAGCCATGGCGCGACCTTCAGCATCCGGCACGCCGCCAGCGCCGCCCTGTCGCGCACCGCGGGTTCCGAGTCGATGACGCTGACGACGTTCAGCGACCTCACCGCGGCAAACGCAACCTCCGGCACCGTCGCCGGAGGCACGCTCAGCGCGGGTACGCAATCCATCCACATCGGCGGCACCTTGAACGTCGCGCCGAATCAGCCCGTCGGGAACTATGCCGGCGAAGTGTCCGTCACGGTCGAATACAACTAAGCCGGCTTGCTCAAGGCATTGATGTCCGCGGCTTCGAGCACGCGCTTCGGCGCGCCATGCCGCACCGCGTTCAGCATGGCCTGTCCCATCTGCGGCGTGCTCAGGATCTGATCCGGCAGCATCGCCCGCAGCAGCGGCAGCAGCGGCTTGGTCAGCGTGTAGAACCACCGGTACGAGCTTGTTTTCGACTTCACGCCGAACATCGGCTGGATCATCCCCGGCCTGAAAATGTACACGCCGCGGAACGGCAGCTTGAGCAGCGCGTTCTCGGTCCTGCCGCGCACCCGCTCCCACATCGTGCGGCTGGTCTCGCTGCTGTCGGCGCCGGCGCCCGACACGTACACGAACACCATCTGCGGATTACGCCGCGCCAGCATGGTCGCCGCCGCCAGCGTCAGGTCGTACGTCATGTGCGTGTACTGTTTTTCCGCCATGCCCGACGAGGTGACGCCGATGCAGAAGAAGCAGGCGTCGAAGCCCGCCAGCTCCTCCTCCACATTCGCGTAGTCCCACATCTCGGCGTGCACCAGCTCGCGCAGCTTGGGATGCTGCTGGCCAGTCGGCGTGCGGCCGACCGTCACCACCTGCTCCACGTCGGACGCGGCCAGGCACTCGCGCAGCACGCCCTGCCCGACCATGCCGGTGGCGCCGAAAACGATCACCTTCATGGTCAGCGCGCCGCCGAAGGGTAGAACAGCTGCTGCCCGGACGGCTTGAACGCCGCGATGCGCGCCTGCCCTTCGCTCGACGTGATCCAGTCGATCAGCAGCTTCGCGCCCTTGTAGTTGACGTCCTTGTGCTTTGCCGGATTGACCGCGATGATCCCGTACGGGTTGAACATCGACTTGTCGCCCTCGACCACGATCTCCAGCCCCGTCTTGGCCTTGTACGCGCCGTAAGTCGCGCGGTCGGTCAGCGTGTACGCCTGCAGCTCGGCGGCCATGTTCAGCACTTCGCCCATGCCCAGGCCCGCGGAGATATAACTGGTTCCCGACGGCTGGACGCCGGCGGCCTTCCAGTAGTTCTTCTCCATGATGTCGGTGCCGGAGTTGTCGCCGCGCGAAATGAACTTCGCTCCGCTCGCATGGATCTTGCGGAACGCGGCCAGCACGTCCTTCCCGCCGCGAATGTGGGCCGGATCGGCCACCGGCCCCGCCACCACGAAGTCGTTGTACATCACGTCGCGGCGATCGACGCCGTAGCCGTCGGCGACGAACTTGTCTTCCATCGGCCGCGCATGCACCAGCGTCACGTCCACGTCGCCGTTCCTGGCCAGCTCCAGCGCCTTGCCGGTGCCGACGGAAATGACGTTGACCTTGGCGCCCGTCTTCGCTTCGAACGCCGGCAGCAGCCAGCCCAGCAAACCCGAGTTCTCGGTGCTGGTGGTGGTCGACATGCGGATCACGTCGGCGGCGGAGGCGGCGCCGCCGGCAAACGATGCGGCGATCATCAATGCTAAGAGGGTGCGGCGTTGCATGGCTTCTCCTGGTTATTTGTGTTCGATTCGTCCATCGCGCAGTTTCAGGCGCTGCACGCCCGGCAGGCCGATCAGGTCGGGATCGTGGCAGGCCATCACCACGCTGGCGCCGGCCGCGGTCAAGGTCGGGATCAGCGCGATCACCTGCTCGCGCGCGGCGCCGTCGAGGTTTGCGGTCGGCTCGTCGAGCAGCAGAAGGCGCGGTTTGAGCACCTTGGCGCGCGCCAGCGCCACGCGCTGCTTCTCGCCGCCCGACAGGCTGGCCGGATCGCTGTCCTGCAAGTGCGCCACGCCGGCCCACTCCATCGCCCGCGTTACTTCCATCTGCACCTGAGTTTTCGGCATACCGCGCGCCAGCAGCCCGTAGCCGATATTGTGCGCGACGCTGGTGGAAAACATGATCGGATGCTGGTGCACGTAGCCGATGGCGGCGCGCATCGCGGCCGGATACGGATCGAGCGCCATCGGCTTGCCGTCGAAGGTCAGCGATCCGGCGTCGGCGTGTTCGAGCCCGGCCAGGATGCGCAGCAAGGTGCTCTTGCCGGCCCCGTTCACGCCGGTCAGAACATACGCGCATGAGGCGTCGAGGACGAAACGGTCGATATCGAACAGCTGGCGCTCGCCGAAGCGCTTGCGCAGGTGCTCGATGGCCAGCAGCGCGCTCACACGTGGCCTCGCGCCATGTGGGCGTCGCCCTGCAGCAGCATCAGCGCGCCGTTCATCAGCAGCGCGATCGCCACCAGCACCATGCCGAGCGCAATGCCCTGCGCGAACTCGCCCTTGCTGGTTTCCAGCGCGATGGCGGTGGTGATGGTGCGCGTTTCGCCGGCGATGTTCCCGCCGACCATCAGCGCGCAGCCGACTTCGGAAATCACGCGCCCGAAGCCGCTGATGATTGCCGCCATCACGCCGAAGCGCACCTCGTACAGCACCGTCGTCATCACGCGCCAGCCGGCGGCTCCGTGCGCGATCGCGGTTTCGGCGTAGCGCGGATCGGCCGCCTGCACCGCCGCGAGCGTGAACGCCACCAGCACCGGCATGGCGATGACGAACTGGCCGGCAATCACGCCGGGCTGCGAAAACAGCCAGTGCAGCCCGCCGAGCGGTCCCGCGCGCGACAGCATCAGGTACAGCAGGAGGCCGATCAGCACCGTCGGCAGCGACAGCGCCGCCTGCGCCAGCCAGATCGCCACACGGCGGCCGCGGAAGCGGTGCGCCGCAATCGCATAGCCCAGCGCCACGGCGATCGGTGTCGCCAGCGCCAGGCCGATCAGGCTGGTCTTGAGGGAGATCCAGATGATGCGCCACAGCGCCGAGTCGCCGGACAGGAACAGGGCGAAGGCGCCGCTAATCGCGTCGAGCAAAGGCATCAGGCCTGGCGCACCGCGGGTTCGAGCAGGTGCGGCTCGAATTCCAGCCGGTCCTGGCCGGTCAGCAGCAGGAAGTGCTTGCCGGAGCAGCGCGACATCAGCGACATGCCGACCCGCTGCGCCACCATGTGCCCCATCTGCGTGGTGCCGGAGCGCGACAGCAGGAACGGGATGCCCATCTGCGCGCCCTTCATCACCATCTCGGAAGTGAGCCGGCCGGTGGTGTAGAACACCTTGTCGCCGCCGGCCACGCCATCGAGCCACATGCGGCCGGCGATGGCGTCGACCGCGTTGTGGCGGCCCACGTCCTCGAAGAAGTACAGCAGCTCGCCGGTGTTGGAGAACAGCGCGCAGCCATGCACCGAGCCGGCCTGCTTGTAGATCGAGTTCTGGGTGCGGATGGTGTCGACAATCCGGTACACGACCGACTGGCGCAGGCGCGCGTCGGGCGGCAGCGAGATCTTCTCGATTTCGTCCATCAGGCCGCCGAACACCGAGCCCTGGCCGCAGCCGGTGGTGACGACCTTCTTCGAGGTACGCTGCTCGACGTCGGCGATGCCGTTGCGGGTGACCACCGCCACCGCGTCCACCGACCAGTCGACCTGAACCGACTCGATCTCGTCGATCGAATTCACCAGCCGCTGGTTGCGCAAATATCCCAGCGTGAGCGCCTCGGGCGCGCCGCCCAGCGTCATCAGCGTGACCAGTTCGCGCTTGTCGACGTACACCGTCAGCGGGCGCTCGGCGGGAATCGCGATGGTGGAGCGGCGGCCGCGCTCGTCGACCACTTCGACATCGTGGGTGAGGCTGGCGCTCGCCTGGGACAGCAGCGGACGTTGTGAAAAGGGTAAAGGCGTCATGCCATGATTGTGCCATAGCCGTTCGGGCGCCGGGGAGCGGCGCTGGCGTAAAATTGACCGCGGTTAGCTCTGCGATTCATCCAGCCGGGGTCTGACCCGGTATTTCGCTGTGCGAACCGGCGTTTCGAAAAACGGTTGACAGACGAATAAACGGCGCTCACACTTCAAGGACATCTTGAACAGGACTGGCGATGGACGCGGAAATCGAAGTATTCGACGACGAGGGAACTGACCGCCAGTTCGTCAACGCCCTGGCGCGCGGACTGGAAGTGCTGCGCTGCTTCCGCCCCGGCGAGCAGTACCTGGCCAACGCCGAACTGGCCAGGCGCACCGCGATCCCCAAGCCGACCATCTCGCGCCTGACCTACACGCTCACCAAACTGGGCTACCTGGCCTACTCCGAATCCCTCGGCAAATACCAGCTCGGCGCCGGCGTGCTGGCACTCGGCTACCGCATGCTGTCCAACTTCGACGTGCGCAAGATGGCGCGCGGTCCGATGGAGGAACTGGCCGAATACGCGCAGGCCTCGGTGTCGCTCGGCACGCGCGACCGCCTCAGCATGGTCTACATCGAAACCTGCCGCAGCAGCGCGAACGTGACCTTGAAGCTCGACGTCGGCTCGCGCATCCCGATCGCCACCACCGCGATGGGCAAGGCGCTGCTATGCATCCTGCCCCAGGCCGAACGCGACTACCTGCTGGACCACGTACGCCAGCACGATCCGGAACGCTGGCCGAAGATCAAGGCCGGCGTCGAACAGGCCTACAAGGATTACCAGGACTTCGGCTTTTGCATCTCCGCCGGCGAATGGCAGACCGACGTGCACGCGGTCGGGGTGCCGGCCTTTGGCGCCGACGGCGAACAGGTCATGGCCTTCAACTGCGGCGGCCCGGCCTTCCTGCTGTCGCGTGAAAAGCTGGTCGGCGACCTTGGCCCGCGCCTGGTGAAGCTGGTGAAAGACATCGAAACCAATTTAGGCCGCGACTGACGCGCACACTCCATGATCCGTGACGAAGAAACCCTCAACATCCTGCTCGACTCCATCTCCCGCTTCGTGCGCGAGGTGCTGGTGCCGAACGAGAACCTGGTCGCCGAGACCGACGAGATCCCGCCCGCCATCGTCGCCCAGATGCGCGAGCTCGGGCTGTTCGGCCTGTCGATCCCCGAGCAGTACGGCGGCCTGCAGCTGACCATGGAAGAAGAAGTGCGCGTGGCGTTCGAGATCGCGAAGACGTCGCCGGCCTTCCGCTCGCTGATCGGCACCAACAACGGCATCGGCTCGCAGGGCATCGTCATCGACGGCACGCCGGAACAAAAGCAGCACTATCTGCCGAAGCTGGCCGCCGGCGAAATCATCGGCTCGTTCGCGCTGACCGAGCCGGGATCGGGTTCGGACGCGGCCTCGCTGCGCACCTCCGCGGTGCGCGACGGCGACTTCTACATCCTCAACGGCACCAAGCGCTACATCACCAACGCGCCCGAGGCCAGCATCTTCACCGTGATGGCGCGCACCGACCCGGCCAAGCGCGGTGCCGGCGCCATTTCGGCCTTCATCGTCGAGAAGGACACGCCCGGCCTCACGCTCGGCAAGATCGACAAGAAGATGGGCCAGCGCGGCGCCCACACCTGCGACGTGGTGTTCGAAAACTGCCGCGTGCCGGCGGCGAACGTCATCGGCGGCAAGGAGGGCGTCGGCTTCAAGACGGCGATGAAGGTGCTCGACAAGGGCCGCCTGCACATCGCCGCGGTCTGCGTCGGCGCGGCCGAACGAATGCTCGACGACGCGCTGCGCTACGCGATGGAGCGCCAGCAGTTCGGCCAGCCGATCGCCGAATTCCAGCTGATCCAGGCGATGCTGGCCGACAGCAAGGCCGAAATCTACGCCGCGCGCAGCATGGTGATCGACGCCGCGCGCCGCCGCGACAACGGCGACGATGTCTCGACCGAGGCTTCGTGCTGCAAGCTGTTCGCCTCCGAGATGTGCGGCCGCGTGGCCGACCGCTCGGTGCAGATCCATGGCGGCGCCGGCTACATCTCCGAATACGCGGCCGAACGCTTCTATCGCGACGTGCGCCTGTTCCGCATTTACGAGGGCACCTCGCAGATCCAGCAGATCGTCATCGCCCGCAACATGATCAAGGCGGCGCAGAAGTAATGGACATCGCCGCGCTGCTCGCCGCCCTGCCCGACCGCATCAGCGCGATCGTGCGCGCCGGCGCAGCGCGCGCGCCGGATGCGCCGGCGCTGAACGAAGGCGGCCGCACCTGGACCTATGCGCAACTGGCGGGTGAAGTCGATGCGCGCGTCGCCCTGTTGCGCCAGCTCGGCGTGCGCGGCGGCGACCGGGTGATGGTCGTCGGCGAGAACTGCGTCGCGCAGGTCGCGCTGATCTTCGCCGCCGCGGAACTCGATGCGTGGATCGTCAATGTCAACGCGCGGCTTTCCGCCGCCGAAATCGCCAACATCCGCGAGCATAGCGGCGCGCGGCGCGTGCTGTTCACGGTGGCCGCGTCGCCCGAGGCGCAGCAGCACGCCGCGCGCGAGGGCGCGGTGGCGCATGGCGACGTCATGGCCGGGCCGCTGAACGAAGCGTGCCTCCCTGAGCCGGTCGATGCCGGCAACGAACAGGTCGCGGCGCTGATCTACACCACCGGCACCACCGGCAGTCCGAAGGGCGTGATGCTCACGCACCGCAACCTGCTGTTCATCGCCGCCGTATCGAGCACCTTGCGCGGCCTGACGCCGCAGGACCGCGCGTATGGCGTGCTGCCGATTTCGCACGTCTACGGCCTGGCGTCGGTCATGTTCGGCACGCTGTATGCGGGCGCCTGCCTGTACCTCGCGCCGCGCTTCTCGGCGCAGGCCATGCTGCGCGCGATCGGCGACGACAGGCTCACCATCCTGCAGGGCGTGCCGGCGATGTACGCGCGGCTGCTCGAGCTGGCGGACAAGCCGCTGGCGTCGCAGCTGCGCTTCCTCTACGCCGGCGGCTCGCCACTCGACCCGGTGCTGAAGGCGCAGGTCGAAAGCGTGTTCGCCCTGCCGCTGCACAACGGCTACGGCATGACGGAAAGCTCGCCGACCATCAGCCAGACCCGCCTCGATGCGCCGCGTGCCGACACCTCGGTGGGCGCCGTCATTCCAGGCGTCGAGGTACGCATCGTCGATGCGGGCGGCGCCGACGTGCCAGCCGGCGAAGCGGGCGAACTGTGGGTCCGCGGACCCAACGTGATGAAGGGGTACTATCGTGAAGCAGCGCTGACCGCGGCGGCGATGCGCCCGGGTGGCTGGCTCAATACCGGCGACATGGCGCGCCAGGACCCGGACGGCGCGCTGTTCATCGTCGGCCGCACCAAGGAGCTGATCATCCGCTCCGGCTTCAACGTCTATCCGCTGGAAGTGGAGACGGCGCTGAACGCGCATCCTGGCGTCGCGCAGTCGGCGGTGGTCGGGCGCGCGCTCGCCGGCGGCAACGAGGAAGTGGTGGCCTTCGTCGAAACGGCGCCAGGCCAGGCGCCGACCGAGCAGGAACTGCGCGACTTCCTGGCGCAGCGCCTGTCGCCGTACAAGTGCCCGTCCGAGATCGTGATCATGAAAGCGCTGCCGGCGGCCGCAACAGGAAAAATTTTGAAGGGCCGGTTGAAAACACTGGCGCAGGAATCGCCACACAAAAAACTGACAAAAGGAGACAAGTAGATGAAGACGACTTTCAAGCGGTTGGCACTGGCAGCGCTGGTTTCGGCGGCCTGCATCGGCGCAGCAAACGCCGAGGAGATCAAGGTCGGCGCGGAGCTGCCGCTCACCGGTTCGCTCGCGCGGGTGGGCGCAGGTATGCAGGAAGGGATCATGGTGGCGCAGGAGGTCTTCAACAAGACCAACGGCAAGCACACGATCAAGGTCATCACCATCGACGACGAGTCGGCGCCGGCCAAGGCCATCGCCGCAGTCGAAAAGCTGGCCAGCGACGGCGTGGTCGCCATCACCGGCGGCTACGGCAGCAACAACATCTCGCCCGCCTCGGACGCGGCCAACAAGCTTGGCCTGGTCTACATCACCTCCGGCGGCGTCGACGACAGCCTGGTCGCCGCCGGCCGCAAGAATTTTTTCCGCATCAATAACTCGGCCGGCTACGAAAAGGCGCTGGTCGGCCTGCTGCAGGACGTGAACGCGAAGTCGGTGTCGATCGTGTATTCGACCAAGGACGCCACCTCGGGCCTGGCCAAGGATGTCGAAAAGGCGCTGGCCGCCAAAGGCGTGAAAGTGGCAATGCACTCGTTCGATCCGGCCATCACCGACTTCAAGCCGATCATCAACAAGGTCAAGCTGCAGGACAAGTCCGAAGTCATCGCGATGGTCGGCTACGAGAACGATTACGTCGGCATCCTGCGCGCTGCGCGCGTGCTCAAGCCGTCGGTCAAGGCGATGGTCGGCGTGTGGTCGCTGGCGACGCCGAAGATGGCGGCCGACTTCCCCGACCTGATGCCGCACGTGTTCGGCACCGCGCTGCTGCCCTTCCCGGCCGAATTCAAGACCGCCGACGGCAAGGCGTTCGCCGACGCGTACAAGACGCTGTACAAGAAGGAGCCTGACTATCTCGGCCAGTTCGGCTACGTGCAGTCGATGCTGCTGTTCGAAGCGATCGCGCGCGCGGCCGACAAGGGCACGCTGAAAAAAGGCGGCGTCGCCGACGAACTGCGCAAGACCGACAAGGAGACGCTGATCGGCCGCGTGCAGTTCGGCGCCAACGGCGACAATCCGAACTTCGTGCACCGCATGGGCCAGCACCAGGACAAGAAGATCGTCATCGTCTGGCCGAAGGAAAGCGCCACCGGCAAGATCGCCTACCCTGCCACGCCCTGGTAAGCCGACATGACTGAACTGATACTGCAGGCGCTGTATTCGGGCTTGCTGCAGGGTGGCTCATACGCCCTCATCGCCCTCGGCCTGGCGCTGGTATTCGGCACCATGAAGGTGATCAACCTCGCGCACGGCGAACTGGTGCTGCTTGCCGCCTACATCGCGTACGCGGTGGAGTCGGGCCTGGGCTGGGGCCCGGTGCTCGCCATCCCGGTTGCGCTGGTGGTGGTGTGCATCGCCGCGGTATCGGTTTATCTCATCGTCAGTCGCATCAAAAAGGACCGCGAGATCAACTCGCTGATCCTCACCTACGGCATCGGCGTCATCCTGACCAACGTGATTCTGCTGGTGTGGCACGCCGACGTGCGCTCCACCAGCTCGACCTGGCTGCAGGAAGCGTTCGTCGTCGGGCCTCTGTTCTCGATGCGCAGCGAGCTGATTTTCTTCGTCGTCAGCATCGTGCTGATGGCAGCGCTGTGGTGGTGGCTGTCGAAAAGCTGGTACGGCCGCGCGGTGCGCGCCGTGTCCAGCAATCGCGATGCCGCGAAGCTGATGGGCGTCGATCCGGGCCGCACCGAGCTGGTGTCATTCATCGTCGCCGGCGTGCTGGCTTCGTTTGCCGGCGTGGCGCTATTCAGCTACGGCGTGATCCAGCCGGCCTACGGCGGCGCGCTGACCGTCAAGGCCTTCATCATCACCGTGCTGGCCGGCGTCGGTTCGATTCCCGGCGTACTGCTCGGCGCGGTGCTGCTTGGCGTGGCCGAAGCGCTCACCGTCACCCTCGCCAGCTCGGCGCTGCAGGAACTGGCCGGCATGACGCTGTTCCTGCTGGTGCTGCTGGTGATGCCCAACGGCCTGTTCGGCGCCGCCCGGAGGCGCGGATGAAATACGCAAAAATCCTCGCGATCCTGATGTTCGCCTACGCCGTCGTGCCGCTGGCGGTCGGCGCCAACAACTACTATATGAGTATGCTGGTCGCCGCGCTGGTGATCGGCGGTGTCGCGCTGTCGTGGGCGCTGCTCGGCAACCTGGGCGGAATGGTCAGCTTCGGCCATTCGGCCTTCGTCGGCATCGGCGCGTACGTGTCGGCCATCCTCTCGGCCAAACACGGGGTTCCGGTGTTGATGGCGGTGCCGCTCGGCGGCATTGGCGCGGTGCTCGCGTCGATCGTGATGATGCCGGTGCTGCGCCTGCGCGGCCCCTACTTTGCGCTGGCGATCCTCGCGTACGCCCACATCTTCCGCATTCTCGCGACCGAATGGAGCTCCGTGACGGGCGGCTCGGGCGGCGTATCCGGCATCCCCGGCTTCCCCGAACTGTTCGGCATGAACAACAAGATGGCTTCCTACCTGGTCGCGGTAACGCTCATCCTCGTGTTCGCGCTGGCTTACCACCGCATCCGCGCCAGCTACTACGGCATCGCCTTGCGCGCCATGCATGACAGCGAGGACGCGACACGCGTCGTCGGCGTCAACAGCACCGTGCTCAAGGCGGGGATGCTGATGGTCTCCGCGTTCATGGCCGGCGTGTTCGGCGCGGTCAACGCGCACTACATCAACTTCCTGGAACCCGACTACGCGTTCAACGCGCTGTGGGTCACGCTGCCGATCGTCGCGGCCATTTTCGGCGGCTACCGCACCATCTCGGGCCCGGTGATCGGCGCGCTGGTCGTCTATCTCGCCGACCAGCTGGTCTTCAAGACGCTGATGCCGACGGGGCACCAGCTGGTGCTCGGCGTGCTGCTGGTACTGATGATCGTGTTCAGCCCTTCGGGCCTGATGTCCTTGTTGAAGAAGAAGCAGGCGGCGCCCCATGCTTGAACTCGACAACGTATCGGTGCGCTTCGGCGGCCTGACCGCCGTCAACGACGTCACCCTGAAGATCGGCAGCCATGACGTGATCGGCCTGGTCGGCTCGAACGGCGCCGGCAAGACCACGCTGTTCAACGCGATCTCGGGCTTGGTCCAGCCGACTGCCGGGGGAATTCGCTTCTTCGACCGCGACGTGATGCGCGCGCCAATGTACCGCCGCGCGCGGCTCGGCATCGGCCGCACCTTCCAGGTGCCGCAGCCAATGCACGAATTGACGGTACGCGAGAACCTGCTGGTGGCGCAGCGCTTCGGCACCGGCCGCGTCGACCAGAAGAAAATCGACGAGATCCTCGACTTCACCAGCTTGCAGGACAAGGCCGGCCGCGACGCGGCGAGCGAACTGGCGCTGACCGAGCTGAAGGCGCTGGAAGTGGCGAAGGCGCTCGCGACCGATCCGAAACTGCTGCTGCTCGACGAGGTGCTGGCCGGCCTGGAGACCACCGGCAAGCGGCGCTTCATGGGTATGCTGCGCGACCTGCACGCCAAATTCGGCGTCGGCATCGTGATGATCGAACACGATATCGAAATCATCTCCGCGCTGTGTCCTCGCGTGGCGGTGCTCAATTTCGGCCAGCTGATCGCGGACGGCACGCCCGACGCGGTATTCCGCGATCCGGCCGTCATCAAAAGCTACACGGGAGCGGCGGATGCTTGAACTGAAGCAGGTGCGCGCCGGGTATGGCGCGATCAATGTGCTGTGGGATGTGTCGCTGTCGGCGGCGAGCGGCCAGCTGACCACCATCATCGGACCGAACGGCGCCGGCAAGACCACGCTGCTGCGCGCGGTCATGGGGCTGGTGCCGGTGACGCAAGGCGAGATCGCCATCGACGGCAGATCGCTGACGGGCACACGCACGTGGGACATGGCGGACCTGGGCGTGGCGATGATCCCGGAAGGCCGCATGGTGTTTCGCGACATGAGCGTCGAGGAGAACCTGATCATGGGCGCGTTCCCGAAGGCGCAGCGTTCGCATCTGGCCACGCGGCTGGAGGAAGCGTTCACGATGTTTCCGCGTCTGCGCGAACGGCGCAAGCAGCTGGCCGGCTCGCTGTCCGGCGGCGAGGCGCAGATGCTGGCGATGGGGCGCGGGCTGATGTCGGATCCAAAGCTGCTGATCATCGACGAGCCCTCGCTGGGACTGGCGCCGCTGGTGGTCAACGAGCTGTTCGAGATCCTGGCGCGGCTGAAGGATGGCAAGCGGACGATCATCCTGGTCGAGCAGAATACCCAGCGCGCGGTGGGCGTCGCGGACCATGTGTACCTGATGCAGAGCGGGAAAGTGGTGATGTCGAAGGCCGCGGCGGAAGTCGACCTGGAGCACTTGCACGAGCTTTACTTCGCTCGATAACGACAGCTAGCTCGTCGTACCCGCGAAGGCAGGTACCCATACTGAGCGTGCATCTGAGGGGAAGGAAATTCAGCATGGGTACCTTCCTTCGCAGGTACGACGTTTGCGGGTCTGACCATTGGTCAGACCTTGATCATCGGCCGAAGTTCCGCCCACACCATCCCGGCGTCCATTTTATTCATGCAGTCGTGATGGCCCAGCGGGCACTCGCGCTGTTTGCACGGCGAGCATGCCAGGCGTAGTGAAATCGATTTGGCCATATCCGAAAACGGCGGCGCGTGATCCGGATCGGTCGGCCCGTACAGCGCCACCACCGGGCGGTTCAGCGCCGAGGCGATGTGCAGCAGCCCCGAGTCGTTGGCCACCACCGCGTCGGCGCGCGCGATCAGTGCAATCGCTTCGCCCAGCCTGGTGGCGCCAGCCAGGTTGAACATGCCTTCCTTGCCGCTGCCGGCGATCACTTCGTCGCACGCTTCCCTGTCTTTCGGTGAACCAAGCAGCGCAATTTGCGCCGTCGGATCGTGCGCGAAGATCTGTCTTGCAAGCTGCGCGAAATGCGCCGCCGGCCATCGCTTCGCCGCGCCGAATTCGGCGCCCGGCGCAAAAACCACCAGCGGGCGATCCAGAGCGATGCCGGTCTTCGCGCACACCGCCGCAATTTCCTCGCTGCTGGCTCCCATGCGCGGCCGCGGCGCAGGCGTCAGCGCCATCGAAGGATCCTGCGCCAGCGCGGCGTAGAACGGCACCATCGGGCGCGGCGGCGTGTCGTCGTGATGCATCACGTTGAGCAGGCCGTAGCGCATCTCGCCCTTGTAGCCGACGCGCTCGGGAATCCCGGCCAGCCAGGGAATCAGCGCGTACTTGAGGGTATTGGGCAGCACGTATGCGTCGGCATATCCGCGCTGGCGCAGCTCGCGCGCGTAGCGCCAGCGTTCCTTCAATTGCAGCGCGCCGTGCCGGAACGGGGTTTCAAGCACGGTATCGACTTCGGCCATCGCGCGCCACACCGGCGACACCGACGGCGGCGCCAGCACGTCGATCGCGCGGTCGGGATGCTTCTGCTTCAGCCGCTGCAGCAGCGGCTGCGCCATCACCGCGTCGCCGATCCAGTTCGGCGAAATCACCAGGGTGCGGCGGTTCACGCAGCCTCCGAGAACTGCAGCCTGTAGAGGTTCGCGTACATGCCGCCGGCGGCCAGCAGTTCGTCATGGCGGCCGGACTCGATGATGCGGCCCTGCTCCATCACGACGATGCGGTCGGCGCGCTCCACCGTCGACAGGCGGTGCGCGATCACCAGCGTGGTGCGGCCTTGCATCAGCGTGTCGAGCGCGGCCTGCACCGCGCGTTCCGATTCGTTGTCCAGCGCGGACGTCGCCTCATCGAGAATGAGGATCGGCGCGTCCTTGTAGATGGCGCGCGCGATGGCCACGCGCTGGCGCTGCCCGCCCGACAGGCGCATGCCATTCTCGCCGATCATCGTGTCCACGCCATCGGGCAGCGCGGCGACCACGTCGCTCAGGTGCGCGGCCTTGATGGCAGCGGCCAGGCGCGCGCCATCGACCTGCTCGGCGCCATACGCGATGTTGGCGCCCAGCGTATCGTCGAACAGCACTACGTTCTGGCTGACCATCGCCAGTTGCGCGCGCAGGCTGGTGAGCTTGATGTCCTCGTACGGCACGCCGTCAAGCACGATGCGGCCCGATTCGGGCGAATAGAAGCGCGTGACCAGGTTGACGAACGTGGATTTGCCGCCGCCCGAAATGCCGACCAGCGCCACCGTCTGTCCAGGCAGGATCTCGAGCGACACGTTCGACAGCGCCAGCGGAACGCTCCCGGGATAGCGGAACGACACGTTCTCGAACTTCAGGTGGCCCTTCGCGCGGCCCAGCACTGTGGTGCCGGTATCGTGCTCCGCCGGCGCGTCGATCATTGCGTACACGGTTTCGGCGGCGATCATCCCGCGCTGCATCGGGCCGTTCACTTCCACCAGCGCCTTGAGCGGCTGCAGCAGCATCAGCATCATGGTGATGAAGTTGGTGAATTCGCCGACGCTCATGTCGGAACGGATCGCCAGCACGATCACCACCGACACCGCCAGCGCGGTGGCGATCTGGGTGATTGGCACGGTGGCGGCGTGGGCCACCGTCATGCGCTGCGAAAAGCCGCGCAGGGCGTCGCTGCGCTGCTCGAAGCGCTTGCTCTCGTAGCGTTCGCCGGAAAACACGCGGATGACCTGGTGTCCGCGCGCCGCTTCCTCGACCACCTGGGTCATCTCGATGGTCACGCGCTGGTTGTCGCGATTGAGCTTGCGCAGGCGCCCGGTGGTGGTGCGCACGATGACGGCGGTGGCCGGCACGACCACCAGCGCCACCAGGGTCAGCTTCCAGTTCAGGAACAGCAGCGCGATCAGCAGGCCGGCCACCACCATCGTGTCGCGCACGAAGGCCAGGAACACGGAGTTGATCATGTCGACCACCTGGCGCACGTCGCCGATCACGGTGTTGATGATCTTGCCGGTCGATTCGTGCTGAAAGCTCGCGACGGGCAAGCGCAGCACGCGCTCGAACACCATGCCGCGAAGGTCGTTGAGCACGCGGCTCATGACCCAGTTGTTCAGGTAGGCCGTGGAAAACGTGAACACGCCGCGCAGGATGAAGATCGACAGCAGCACCAGCGGCACCAGCCACAGGCTGAACGACATCTTGTTCGCGCCGAATCCCTTGTCGAGCAGGAGTTCGAGCGCCTTGCCCAGCATCGGCTGGGTCGCGGCGGTGCCGGCCATGGCCAGCAGCGACAGCAGGGCGCGGGTGCGATAAGGCCAGACCACCGCAACCAGGCGCCTGGCAATGCTACGTTTTTCCATCGATTCGTCTTTCGTGTTCGGGGCGGCGCTCCGAATACCCGCGCCAGCCCGGCATTTTCGCACGAAACCGTACGCCAGCGGAGGCCCCTGGCGGCGCGGCCCCGTACGGTAGAATAACGGACAATATTCACTGGAGCGTTCGCCGCTTGCACATGACAATCGCACCACCAGTTCCGCTGACGCGGGCCGAAAACATTGTCCGCTACCTGATCCTGCTTGCGCTGTTTTCGGTGTCGTTCTCCACCGCGCTGACCAACCTGTTCGTCGGCTTCGGCTACATCGGCTTCATCGTAGCGCTGTGCACCAGCCCTTCCCTGCGCCGCGTACTGCGCTCGCCGCCGGCGCTGCTGGCGCTCGCGCTGCTGGCACTGTTCATCATTGGCGCAAGCTGGTCGATCGCGCCGCGCGCCGACCTGGCGACTGCGTTGAAAAAATACTCGCGGCTGCTGATCCTGCCGATGGCGATTGCCATGAGCTGGCGCGATCCCGGCCTGGCGCCGCGCGCGCTGCGCTGGTTCCTCGGCGGCGCCGCGGTGCTCGCCGTATCCTGCTACCTGGTCAAATTCGGCATGATGCCGGAGTCGCGCCTGGGCTGGTGGAAGGTCAGCACCGACGCGCGCGACGCTTACGTCTTCAGGAACCACATCACGATCGGCATCCTGCTGGGGTTTGCCGCCTGCCTCAGCCTCCTGGCCGCCAGCTACAAGACGGCCTGGCGCGCCCGCGCACTGTGGATCGCCGGCGGCGTGCTGTTTGCGGTGCCGACCATTTTCCTCGGCCAGGGCCGGACCGGCTATGTCGCCCTGTTCATCGGCATGGTCGCGCTGTTCCTGATCCGCACGCGCATCACGCCGCTGCGCACGGTCGCCGGCGTGATGGCGATCGGCGCGCTGTTCCTCGGCTTCTATCTCGCATCGTCCAACGTCAGGTCGCGCACCGACGACATGGTCAACGAGATCCAGAACCACCGCGTGCAATCGCCGAACGGCCTGCGCGTGAGCTTCCTCAGCGTGGGACTGGACGTGGTTGCCGCCCACCCGCTGCTGGGGGTCGGCACCGGCGGGTTTGCAGAGGCTTATGCGCCCACCGCGCAGCGCAACTGGCCGGCCGGCCACGAGATGGCAACCGCGCGGCACCAGCCGCACAGCGAATTCCTTCTCGTGGCGGTGCAGCTTGGGCTGCTTGGATCGCTGGTCTATTTCGCCATGCTCGGAACGATCGGCGGCGCCGCACTCGGGGCGCGCAATTTCGAGAGCGACAGCCTCGCGCTGCTGTGGGTGGTGTACGTGGTGACGTCGTCGTTCAACAGCCTGCTGTGGGATACCACCGAGGCGCACTGGTTCCTGCTGCTGGCGGGATGTTTGTATGTTGGCGCGCTTCGGCGCCGTGGAGTGAAGCAATGACCGATGGACTGATCACGCTGATCGTCACGACCTACAACCGGCCCGACGCGCTGGAGGCGGTACTCGAGGGCTGCTTCACGCAGAGCGACCGGAATTTCGAGATCATCGTCGCCGATGACGGCTCGACCGAGGTCACGCGCGATTGCATCGCGCGCCTGGCGGCCCGCTCGCCGGTGCCGCTGCGGCATGTGTGGCAGGAGGACATCGGCTTCCGTCTGGCGGGGGCGCGCAACCGCGGCATCGAGGCGGCGCAGGGAGAATACATCCTCATTCTCGATGGCGATTGCGTGCCGCAGCGGGACTTCATCGAGCAGCACCGCAAGCTGGCGCGGCGCGGGTTCATGGTGACGGGAAGCCGGATCCTGCTCGACGAGGCTTACACCAGGCAGGTGCTGGAGCGGCATATCGCGCTGCAGTCGCTGCGGTTTGCGGACAAGATTCGCCTGCGCGCGGCCGGGCATTTGAACAAGGCCTTGCAGCTGATCGTGAAGCTGCCGGACGTCGGGCGCGAGAAGCGACGCTTTAGCTATCGCCGCATCAAGGGCTGCAACATGGCGATCTGGCGCTCGGACCTGGAGCTGGTGAACGGCTTTGACGAAAGCTTCAAGGGCTGGGGGCACGAGGATGCCGATATGGTAGTGCGGCTGTTCAATGCGGGCGTGATGCGCAAAGACGGGGCGTTCGCGACGGAGGTGTTCCATCTTTGGCACCGCGAGGCGCAGCGGGACCAGGCGAGCAGCAACAAGAAGGTTGTGCTGGAGCGGGAGATGGATCGGACGACGCAGGCGGCGAAAGGGCTGCGCGAGCACCAGTAATTTAATCCAAATGGGGTCAGGTCCGCAGGACCAGACCCCCGACTCCGGTCAGTATTCGACGGCGACTTCTTTCGCGCCCAGCACGCGCTCCAGCGCCAGCTGCAAGGCGTCCGACGGCGCCACCCGCCAGTCGTCGCTCAGCTGCACCAGGCATGGAACGCCTTGCGGCTCCACGCGCATCGCGACCGGCAGGCCGTCCGGATTGCGGTGCGGCTGCAGCACTTCCGCCACCTTGGCGGGACTGACCGTGCAGGCCATCGACATCGACAGGCGGTTGCCGTACTGGATGCGCGACATCGCGATGTCGAACACCTTCTCCGCGGTGATGCGCAGGCCTCCGTTGAAGCGGTCTTCCGACACCTTGCCCACCACCAGCAGGAAGTCGTCTTCCTTGAAGATGTTCTTGTTCGCTTCGAACAGTTCGCTGTACACCGTCACCTCGACCACCGCCGTCTTGTCGTCGAGCGAGACGATCAGGATGCGGCCGCGCTGCGTCATCTGGCTGCGCACGCCGGTGATCACGCCGCACAGCATGCGCGCCTCGCGCGACGGATCGAGGTCCTTGAGCTTGGTGCGCGCAAAACGCCGCACTTCGGTCGCATACGTGTCGAACATGTGCCCGGACAGGTAGAAGCCGAGCGCGATTTTTTCCTCGGACAGCTTCTGCTTGTCGGTCCACGGCGTGGCCTTGACGTAGTCGGGCGGGGCCACCAGGTCGCTGTCGTCGCCGCCAAACAGGCTGACCTGGTTAGCCGACGCCTGCGCCTGGTCGGCGCACTCCACCGCGAACGCGACCGACGCCAGCAGGATCGCGCGGTCCACGCCGAAGCAGTCCATCGCACCGGCGCGGATCAGGGACTCGATCGTGCGGCGGTTGATCTGCTTGCGGTCGACCCGCTTGCAGAAGTCGAACAGGTCGGTGAACTTGCCGCCGCTGGTGCGCGCCGCGATGATCGCCTCGATCGCCGACTGGCCCGATCCCTTGACGGCGCCCAGGCCGTAGCGGATGTTGGTGACGCGCTTGCCGGTCACCGACGGCGCTTCGCCTTCCGGCGTGAAACGGTAGTCGGAATGGTTGATATCGGGCGGCAGCAAGGTCAGGTTGCAGACGTCGATCGCGTCTTCGACCAGGATCTTGATCTTGTCGGTGTCGTCCATCGCCAGCGACAAGTTGGCCGCCATGAAGGCCGCGGTGTGGTGCGCCTTCAGGTAGGCCGTGTGGTACGACAGCAGCGCGTACGCAGCCGCGTGCGACTTGTTGAAGCCGTAGCCCGCGAACTTCTCCATCAAGTCGAAGATCTCGTCGGCCTTCTCGGCGGACAGGCCATCCTTGGCGGCGCCGGCGCGGAAGATCTCGCGGTGCTCCGCCATCTCCTCGGCCTTCTTCTTACCCATCGCGCGGCGCAGCATGTCGGCGCCGCCCAGCGAGTATCCGCCGACGATCTGCGCCATCTGCATCACCTGCTCCTGGTAGACCATGATGCCGTAGGTCTCGGCCAGAATCACTTCGGTGCGCGGATCGGGATAGTCGAACTTTTCGCCGTGCTTGCGCTTGCAGAAATCGGGAATCAGGTCCATCGGGCCCGGGCGGTACAGCGCCACCAGCGCGATGATGTCCTCGAAGCGGTCGGGCCGCGCGTCTTTCAGCATGCCCTGCATGCCGCGCGACTCGAGCTGGAAGATCGCGACCGTCTTGGCCTTGGTCAGCAGGTCGTACGATGCGCGGTCGTTGAGCGGCAGCTTGGCCAGGTCGAAGTCGGCGTTGGCCGGGTCGAGCTGCTTGATGTAGCGCACCGCGCGGTCGAGGATGGTCAGCGTGGTCAGGCCCAGGAAGTCAAACTTGACCAGGCCGACGGCTTCGACGTCGTCCTTGTCGTACTGCGACACCACGCCCGAGTCGCCGCCCTGGGTGTACAGCGGGCAGAAATCGGTCAGCTTGCCCGGCGCGATCAGGACGCCACCGGCGTGCATGCCGATGTTGCGGGCGATGCCTTCGACCTGCTGCGCCAGGTCGAGCAGCTGCTTGACCTCGTCCTCGTTCTCGAGCCGCTCGGCCAGCATTGGTTCCTCGGCGATGGCGTCGGCGATGGTGACGGGCTTGCCCGGCTTGAACGGGATCAGCTTGGAGATGCCGTCGCAGAAGTTGTAGCCGAAATCGAGCACGCGGCCGACGTCGCGGATCGCGCCCTTCGCGGCCATCGTACCGAAGGTGGCGATCTGCGAGACCGCCTCCTTGCCGTACAGGTCCTTCACGTGCTGGATGACGCGGTCGCGCCCTTCCTGGCAGAAGTCGATGTCGAAGTCGGGCATCGAGACGCGTTCAGGGTTGAGGAAGCGCTCGAACAGCAGGTTGTACTGCAGCGGATCGAGGTCAGTGATCAGCAGCGAGTACGCCACCAGCGAGCCGGCGCCCGAACCCCGGCCCGGTCCGACCGGAACGCCGTTTTCCTTGGCCCACTTGATGAACTCCGCCACGATCAGGAAGTAACCGGGGAATTTCATGTTGCAGATGGTGTCGGTCTCGAACTTCAGGCGCGCCTCGTAGCGCGGGCGCTCGGCCTCGCGCTTGGCTTCGTCCGGATACAGCTGGACCAGGCGCTGTTCCAGGCCGGCCTTCGATTCGGACACCAGGAATTCGTCGATCGTCATGCCCGGCGGCGTCGGGAAGTTCGGCAGCTGCGGCTTGCCCAGCGTGAGCACGACGTTGCAGCGCTTGGCGATTTCAACCGAGTTGGCCAGCGCGGCCGGCATGTCGGCGAACAGTTCGGCCATCTCGGCCTGGCTCTTGAAGCGCATCTCTTCGTTGAAGCGCTTGACGCGCTTGCCGTTGGCGAGCATCTCGCCTTCCGCGATACAGGTGCGCGCCTCGTGCGCGATGAACTCTTCCTGCGACAGGAACTGGATCGGATGGGTGGCCACGACCGGCAGGCCAAGCTTGGCCGCCAGCGCGACCGAATGGCGCACCTGCGGCTCCTGGTTCGGCTGGCCGGCGCGCTGCACCTCTATATAGAAGTGGCCCGGGAATACCGAGGCCCAGCGCCGGGCGCAGCGTTCGGCCAGATCCAGGTTGCCGTTTTCGATCGCCTGGCCGACGTCGCCGAAGTGGGCGCCCGACAGCACGATCAGGCCGTTGGCCTGCGACTGCCCGGGATGCAGCGTCGATTCGCTGGTGGCCAGCGCTTCGAGCCATTCGGGGCGGATCTCGGCGCGGCCCTTGTTCTGGTTGGTCAGCCAGGCGCGCGACAGCAGGTCGCACAGCTGCAGGTAGCCCATGTGGTTTTTCGCCAGCAGCAGCAGGCGCGAAGGCCGGTCGCGGTTGTCGTCGTTGCTGATCCAGGCGTCGACGCCGATCACCGGCTTGATGCCCTTGCCGCGCGCCGACTTGTAGAACTTGACCATGCCGAACAGGTTGGCCAGGTCGGTGATCGCCAGCGCCGGCTGCTTGTCCTTGGCGGCGGCGCCGATGATGTCGTCGATGCGCACCAGGCCGTCGACGATCGAGTATTCCGAGTGCACGCGCAGGTGGACAAATGCCGGAGCCGCCGGTTTTGCCGGGGCAGCCACCGTTTCAGTACCAAGTTCCATGACATCCATGCTCATTTGCTAATCACCTGCTGTGCGAAGAGGCGCTATTTTACCCCGCCCGGCCGATCCCGCCTCCGGCATCTGCCCGACCGTCGTAATTGCCCAACTGTAAGAAGTTGTAAGTATCGTCAACGGGCATTTTGGCCGCCTCGTTAATAGCTCAGCAGCACCGATTTATTCACAACTACACAAGGGACACACCATGAAAAACGTACTCGCCGCTCTGACCGTCGCTCTGTTCGCTACCGCCGCTTTCGCCCAGGCGCCAGCGCCAGCCGCCAAGACCGAAGTGAAGCCAGCCGCTGCGGTCAAGGCTGACGCCAAAGTCGCCGCCGCTGAAGTCAAGGCCGACGCAAAAGTCGCCAAGACCGAAGTCAAAGCCGACGCCAAAGTCGCCAAGACCGAAGCCAAAGCCGATGCGAAAGTCGCTGCAGCAGAAGTGAAGGCGGATGCCGCCGAAGTCAAGGCCGACGCCAAAGCCGCCAAGACCAAAGCAAAGCACAAGGCAGTCAAGGCCAAGGCAAAAGCTGAAGTTGCGGCAGCGACGCCTGCAACGCCAGCTACGCCAGCCGCCAAGTAATCGGCCGCCGCGTGATCAAAAAGACAGGGTTCGCCCTGTCTTTTTTTCGTTGTGCACACAGCGAATGGGGTCAGGTCCGCAGGACCAGACCCCGCCGCATCGCTGACGCCGGCAACGGCGCGGTTTATAATAGCGGCTTCGCCCGAAATCTTCAGTTAGCAATCATGCAAGCCACCACCGACCTCGCCGCGGCGCAGGCCAGCGCCGCCGCCATGGCGCACGTTAATATCGCCGCCTACAAATTCATCACCTTCGACAACATCGAAGAGATGCGCCCGCAGTACCAGGAGATCTGCAAGGAGCTTGGCCTGAAAGGCACGATCCTGCTGACGCCAGAAGGCATCAACATGTTCCTGTCCGGCCCGCGCGCGCAGATCGACCAGTTCCTCGCATGGGTGCGCAGCGACGCGCGTTTCTCCGACCTGGAGGTGAAGGAAAGCTATTCCGAGGAGCAGTCGCACAAGCGCATGCTGGTGAAGATCAAGAAAGAGATCATCACGATGCGCATGCCGCTCATCAAACCGGAGCTGGGCCGCGCGCCGTCCGTGGCGCCGGCCACGCTCAAGCGCTGGCTCGACCAGGGCCACGACGACAACGGCAAGCCGGTCGTGATGGTCGACACCCGCAACGCGTTCGAGGTCGACGTCGGCACCTTCAACAACACGATCGACTACCGCATCGAAAAATTCACCGAGTTCCCGGAAGTGATCGCCGCGAACAAGGATGCGCTGGCCGACAAGACCGTCGTCACCTTCTGCACCGGCGGCATCCGCTGCGAGAAGGCGGCGATCCACATGCAGAATATCGGTTACGACAGCGTGTACCAGCTCGAAGGCGGCATCCTGAAATATTTCGAGGACGTCGGCGGCGAGCACTACACCGGCGACTGCTTCGTGTTCGACTACCGCACCGCCCTGAATCCGAAGCTCGAGCCGAGCGTGACGGTGCAGTGCTTCGCCTGCCGCGCCGTGGTGACGCCGCGCCAGCAGCTCTCGCCCAACTACGTGTACGGCGAGTCGTGCCCGCACTGCAAGCCGGAAGCCGAACCGGCTTAAAACCTCCCGGAGCCGGGGAATCGGAAGTGACTGGTAGTGACACGGCTATAATGGCCGCTGCACAAATTCCCCCTCCAGGAACATGCCAGTCACCTTCGACCAAGCGTTGCATCGGCAAATCGATCCAGTGAGCTGCCTCGCCGGCCAGCGCATTGCCATCCTGGTCCCCTGCTTCAACGAAGCCCTGACAATCGGCGCCATCGTGCGCGACTTCAACGCCTGCCTGCCGCAAGCCGAAGTCCACGTCTTCGACAACAACTCGACCGACGACACCGTGCGCATTGCCAGCGAAGCCGGCGCCACCGTGCGCCGGGTGCCTCTGCAAGGCAAAGGCAACGTCATCCGGCGCATGTTCGCCGACGTCGAAGCCGACATCTACATCATGGTCGATGGCGACGACACCTACGACGCCAGCGTCGCTCCGCAGCTCGCGCAACGCCTGGTCGACGAAGGGCTCGACATGCTGGTCGGCTCGCGCGTGTCGAGCGAACAGGCCGCGTACCGCTTCGGCCACCGCTTCGGCAACCGCATGCTCACCGGCTGCGTCGCCATGCTGTTCGGCCGCAGCTTCTCCGACATGCTGTCCGGCTACCGCGTGTTCTCGCGGCGCTACGTCAAGTCCTTCGCAGCCCACTCCTCCGGCTTCGAAACGGAGACCGAGCTGACCGTGCACGCGCTCGAACTGCGCATGCCGGTCGCCGAAGTGGCCACCGTGTACAAGTCGCGCCCGGAAGGATCGGTCAGCAAACTCGACACCTACCGCGACGGCATGCGCATCATGATGATGATCCTGCGCCTGTTCAAGACCGAGCGCCCGCTGCTGTTCTTCTCGATCGGCTTCTTCGCCTGCACCCTGCTCGCCATCGCGCTGTCGGTCCCAGTGATCCAGACCTACCTGGCGACCGGCCTGGTGCCGCGCCAGCCGACTGCGATCCTGTGCGCGTCGCTGGTACTGTTCGGCGTGATCCTGCTGTCCTGCGGGCTGATCCTCGATACGGTCACCAAGGGGCGCGTCGAGCAGAAGCGCTTCGCCTATCTTTCGATCCCCGGACCGTCGCACCGTGGCTGACACGCGCGTCGAAGTGGCGCGCTTCGCGGTGGCCGGCGTGCTCGGGTTGATCACCGACGTCGCCGCCCTGTACCTGGCGCTCGCGCTGGGCATGGGTCCGTTCGCCGGCCGCGCCGTGTCGTTCCTGTGCGCCGTCGCAGTGACATGGCAATTCAACCGGCGCTACACATTCAGTAGCAAACCCGGCATCTCCGCGTGGCGCGAGTGGTGGAATTACCTGGCCGCGATGCTGCTGGGCGGCGCGGTCAATTACGGCGTCTACAGCGCCCTCATCCTGACGATCCGCGACGTTCCGCTGCTGCCGCTGGCCGCGGTCGCCGCAGGTTCGCTCGCCGGGATGACGGTCAATTTCGTCAACGCCAAATACTTTATATTCCGGTCCCGATGACGTTCAGGCAGCGCTTCCTCTCCTTCATCGGCGCCGCGTGGCGGCGCCTCGACCAGGCATCGGCATGGCGCTTCGCGATGGTGGCCATGCCGCTGGTCTTCGGACTGATGTCGCTGCGCCTGGGCCAGGACGACAACTGGGATCTGAAGAACTACCACCTCTATAACCCGTTCGCGCTGCTGAACGGGAAAATCGGGTTCGACCTCGCGCCCGCGCAATGGCAAAGCTATTTCAACCCGACGCTGGACCTGCTGTACTACGGCCTGACGCACGCGCTGCCGGGCCCCGTCGCCGGCTTCGTCATGGGCTGCCTTCACGGCCTCAATTTCGTGCTGGCCGCGGCCATCGCGCGCTACGCGCTGCCGCACAAGGGCTATCGCCTGCCGCTGCTGCTCGCGCTGGCCGGCACGCTCGGCGCCGGCTTCCTGACACAGCTAGGCAACAGCATGGGCGACAACACCACGTCGCTGCTGGTGCTCGGCGCCGTGCTGCTGGTGCTGTCGAACTTCCACCGGCTCGCGCGCGGCGGCGGCGGCGGCGCGGCGCCCGCCATCGGCGCCGGCATCGTCATGGGCCTTGGCGCGGGGCTGAAGCTGACCAACGCCACCTACGCCCTCGCCCTGTGCCTGGCGCTGTTCGCTTTGCCGGGCAACGCGTGGCCGCGGCTGCGCGCGGCATTCGTCTTTGGTGTCGGCGTCCTCGCCGGCATTGCCGCCAGCGCCGGCCACTGGTACTGGAAGATGTGGACGGTGTTCGGCAATCCGCTGTTCCCACAATTTAACGATCGCTTCCACGGTCCGCTGGCGGCGCCGATCGGCATCGGCGACACCGGCTGGCTGCCCCGAGGCCTGGCCGAAAAATTCCTGTGGCCGTTCATCTTCGCGCTCGACTCCAAACGCGTCGGCGAGCTGAAACTGACGCTGCTGCTTTGGCCGGCGCTGTATGCGGCGTTCGCGCTGCTGGCGCTCACGTTCCTGTTCAGGCGCCCGGCAGCAGTGGCGGATGAAGCGGCGCCGCTCCAGCGCATGCTGCTGGCATTCTTCGCCCTCGCCTACCTGGGCTGGCTGAACCTGTTCGGCATCTACCGCTACCTGATACCGCTCGAACTCATCGCGCCGCTGGCGCTGTGGCTGGTGTTGCACCGCCTTGCGCCGCCACCGCTGGCGGCCCGGATCGGCGCGGCGGCGCTGGTGGCGGCCACAATCGCCGGGCTGCCGCATGCGTCATGGGGCCACGCCTCCTGGGCCCGCGCCGCGTTTTCCGCCGAGGTGCCAGCCTTCCCCCAGCCGCAGGAAAGCCTGGTGTTCACCGTGCACGGCGATCCGCCCATGGGCTGGCTGGTGACGCTGTTCCCGAAATCCCTGGCGTTCGTCTCGCTCGGCTCCGGCTTTCCCGAGTCGCAGGCCTACCAGGACCGGGTACGCGCGATGGTGGCAAGCCGGCGCGGCCCACTGTACGTGATGCTGCAAGCCGACCGCGCCGACCCGGCCCAGCCGCGAAGCGAGGCCGATCGCCGCAGGGCGCAGGAGGCCAACCGCGAAACGCTCGGCAAGGCCCGCGACCTGCTCGCAAGGTACGGCTTCGTCCTCGACCAGTCCAGCTGCCGGTCGCACCCTGCTTTCATCGGCCGCACCCGCTGGGCCTACCAGCTGTGCACGGTCTCGGCGCGTTAGCCCGATTATGGGAAAATGCCGGAATCGCCCGTCACCTCTCGGATTGCTTCCATGTCGACCGCCCGATTCAAACACTCCCTGACCCGGTCCGCCGTGCGGCTGGCGCGGGCGGTGCTGCGCCGGCCGCAATTGAAGTACATCGCGCGCCGCATGCTGGGGCGCTTCCCCACGCTGCAAGGACGCCTGCAAGGCATGATGTACCGCGCGGCGCTGGCGCCGCACGCGAAACCTCCGGCCGGCCCGCAGGCTGACAGCGACCTGTCGCCACGCACCCAGCGCATGATGCGCGAACTGCAGCGCGCATTCGACAAGCGCGCCCCGTAATGCGCATCGTCATCGACCTGCAGGGAGCCCAGTCGGCCAGTCGCTTGCGCGGCATCGGGCGATACTCGCTGGCGCTGGCGCAGGCGATTGCGCGCAACGCCGGTGAGCACGACATCTGGCTGGTCATGAACGGCGGCTTCGATGGGTTGGCCGCCTTGCAACGCGCATTCGAAGGCCTGGTTCCTCGCGAGCGCATGCGGGTATTCGATGTGCCGCTGCCGGTCGCGGAACTGGCGGCCGACAACTCGGTGCGCAGCCGCAGCGCCGAATTGCTGCGCGAAAGCTTCATCGCCCGGCTGCAGCCGGACGCCGTCCTGGTCACCAGCCTGTTCGAAGGCTATGTCGACGACGCAGTCACCTCGGTCGGCGAATTCACCGAGGGCGCCGGCACCGCCGTGGTGCTCTACGACCTGATTCCGTTCCTGAATCCGGATGCCTATCTTGGTACCGCGACGCAGGAGCAGTACTACGCGCGCAAGATCGCGTCGCTGCGCCGCGCCGGTCTGCTGCTGGCGATATCGAACCATGCCCGCGACGAGGCGGTGCAGGCGCTCGGACTCGATCCGGCAAGCGTGGTCGCCATCTTGACCGCCGCTGATGCCGCGTTCCAGCCAGGTCCTCACGCCAGCGAATCGCTGCGGCGCACGTTGGGCATCACCCGCGAGATCGTCATGTACGCGCCGGGCGGCACCGACGCCCGCAAGAACATCGAAGGACTGATCAGCGCATTCGGCCTGCTGCCGGCGGCCTTGCGCCAGAGCCACCAACTGCTGATCGCCAGCGGAATCGACGCGGCGCGCCAGCGCGACTTGCGCGCGCACGCCGCGCGAAGCGGGCTGGCCGCCGGCGACCTGATCCTCACCGGCCACGTCGGCGATGCGACGCTGATCGACCTGTACCGCACCGCCGCGCTGTTCGTGTTCCCCTCGCTGCACGAGGGATTCGGGCTGCCCGCGCTGGAGGCGATGGCTTGCGGCGCGCCGGTGATCGGCGCCGACAACAGCAGCATCCCGGAAGTGATCGGATGCGCCGAGGCGCTGTTCGATGCATCCTCGCCGGCCGCGATCGCCGCCAGCATCGCCCGCGTGCTGCAGGACCCGGACCTGCGCGAACGGCTGCGCGCCCACGGCCGCGTGCAGTCGCGGCGCTTTTCCTGGGATGCCACCGCACAGCGCAGCCTGCGCGCGCTGGAAGCGCATCATGCGCGCGCGCCCGCAGCGCACGGCGCGGCGGCGCGGCGCCGGCTGGCGTTCGTCTCGCCGCTGCCGCCGCAGCGCAGCGGCATCGCCGACTACGCGGTGCAACTGCTGCCCGAACTGCTTGCGCACTTCGAGATCGATCTGGTGGTGCAGCAGGATGAAGTGAGCCTGCCCGCCGCGCTGGCCGCGCTGCCCCGCCACTCCGCCGAATGGTTCCTGCACAACGCGCATCTGTTCGACCAGATCCTCTACCAGTTCGGCAACAGCCCGTTCCACGGCTACATGTTCCCGCTGCTGGAAGCGCACCCCGGCGTGGTGGTCCTGCACGATTTCTTCCTCAGCCGCGTGCTGGCGTACGAGCAGGTGAGCAGCGCGCTGCCCGGCGCCTGGACCGAGGCGCTGTACCATTCGCACGGCTACCCTGCGCTGCGCGCCGCCACTAGCGCCGACCTCGAGCAGGCCCAGGACAGCTATCCCTGCAACCTCGCGGTGCTCGACAACGCCACTGAAGTGATTGTCCACTCCGCGCATGCGCGCGAGCTCGCCGAAGAATGGTACGGCGCCGGCGCCACCGGCAACTGGCATGTGGCGCCGCTGCCGCGCAGCGCCCCCGCCCAAACCGATCGCGCCGCCGCGCGCGCCGCACTGGGAATCCGGCAGGACGCCTTCGTCGTGTGCAGTTTCGGATTCATCGCACCGACCAAGCTGACAGCCCGCCTGGTGGAGGCATGGATCGCGTCGTCGCTGCATGCCGATCCGGCCTGCGAACTGGTGCTGGTCGGCGCCAACCACGGCGGCGCCTACGGAGCCGGAATCGCCGACGCCATCCGCGCCGCCGGCCCGCGCATCCGGATCGCCGGCTGGACCGATGACGCCGACTATCACCGCTACCTGCAGGCGGCCGACGCCGGGGTTCAGCTGCGCACCGCCTCGCGCGGCGAGACCTCGGCGGCGGTACTCGACTGCATGAACTACGGCCTGCCCACCATCGTCAACGCCAGCGGCTCGATGACGGAGCTGCCCGACACCGCGATCCTGAAACTGGACGAGGAATTTGCGCCGGCCGATTTGGCCGCGGCGCTGGAGCGGCTGCGCCACGACGCCCCGTTGCGCGCGCTCCTCGGCGAGAACGCGCGTGCGCTGATCCGCACCAGCCACGCCCCGGCCCATTGCGCGCAACTGTACGCCGGCGTGCTGGAACAGGCGTGGCGCACCGCGCGCACCGGCCGCCGCGCGCTGGCGGAACGACTGGCCAGGGTCCCCGGCGCCACGGCCGGCAAGGCGGCGATGCAGCAGCTGGCCGCGTGCATGGCGCGCCTGCCGGACCGGCTGGCGCAGCGCCAGTTGCTGGTGGACGTCACCAATATCGCGCGGCACGACCTGCGCACCGGCATCGAGCGCGTGGTGCGCGCCCAGCTGCTCGAACTCCTGCGCCGGCCGCTGGCCGGTCTGCGCGTCGAGCCGGTGCGCCTGTGCGCGCAGGGCGGGCGCTGGCAGTACCGCTACGCGCGCCAGTACACCTGCGCCCTGCTCGGCATCGATGCCGGCGCCGCGGGCGACGCGGCGGTCGACATCGCGCCGGGCGACCTCTTCTACGGCGCCGATTACGCGCCCGGCGCGGTGACCGGGGCGGCGCGCGAAGGGCTGTACGCCGAATGGCGGGAACGCGGCGTCGAAATCAGCTTCCAGGTGTACGACCTGCTGCCGGTTCTGCGCCCCGACTTCTTCCCCGCCGGCGCCGACCGGGTGCATGCCGACTGGCTGCGCAGCGTCGCCGCGAACGCCGACCGCCTGATCTGCATCTCCGCTGCGGTCGGCCGCGAACTGCGCGACTGGATGGCGGCGCAGGCCCTGCCGGCGCCGCATCCCCGCGTGACCTCGCTGCACCTGGGCGCCGATCTCGATGGCGCGCCCGCGCCGCCGGCCGCGCCGGCGCTGCCCGCTCGCTTCGGCGCCGCGCCCACCTTCCTGATGGTCGGCACCATCGAACCGCGCAAGGGCCATTTGCAGGCGCTGGCGGCCTTCGAGCAACTGTGGGCCGGCGGCGTCGAGGCCAACCTGGTGATCGTCGGCGGCGAAGGCTGGGCCCCGCTGGCGCGCGCCGAACGGCGCACCATTCCGCAGATCGTCGAGCGGCTGCAGGGCCACGCGCAGCTGGGCAAACGGCTGCTGTGGCTGAAGGGCGCCGGCGACGACCAGCTGCACGCCCTGTACCGGCACAGCGCATGCCTGCTGGCGCCGAGCGAAGGCGAGGGATTCGGCCTGCCGCTGATCGAAGCGGCGCGCCACGGCGTGCCGATCCTGGCGCGCGACCTGGCGGTGTTTCGCGAGGTCGCTGGCGAGCACGCCAGCTATTTCAGCGATGCCGACGGCCAGCACGCGCTGGCCGACGCGATCCACGCCTGGCTGGCCGCGTACGCCGCGGGCGGGCATGTGCGGCCGGAGCGCATGCCGTGGATGACGTGGGAGCAGCATGGCGCCGCGCTGCTCGGCATCCTCATGCCTGGCGGCAGATCCAGCGCTTGCTGAGGAAGTAGCTGCAAGCGAGGGACGATCATGTTGGCACGGCGAGTCCAGGCTTGGAGCCGCATCAAGCGGAGTGACGGAACGAAATTGACGGCGGCAGGTCTATTGAGGTCGGCGAAGGACGCGGGGAATCGCCGCACGCACCACGCTTGTTCGCGCAGCGACCCGCGACACTGTTACACCTTTTCGATGGCGCTTGTGTCGGCCTCGACGATTGCGCGTTATGATTCGAGGCCACGGGTGGCGATCGGGTGCGCGCTGGTACATTGCGTCGCCGCGCTGGCCGGAAGTTCCGGGCCGCCCCCGCCCGCCGGGGATGAGCCGCGGCCGCGCCTGCTTTTTTTGTAACAATGTTTGCACAGAAATGGCTGATCGATGAAAGCGATGAAAGCAAGACTTCGAAAAATCGTCCGGACCATGGCCGGCTGGCCCGGCATCGGGCGCCTGATCCGCATCGGCGTCGCGGTGATCCGGCTGCCTGAATTTCGCGCCGAATACCTGGCGCGCAACGGCTTGTCCGACGCCAGCTTCATGGCCGATGGACGTCCCTCCCACTTCGAAACCGAGCAGCTTCCCACGCTGCTGCAAACGGTGTCGGCGCTGAACCACCGCCAGCTGGCCAGCGACAACGACCGCGACAACCTGGTCAAGTCGGTGCCGGTGGCGCTGCGCCGCCTCGGGCGCGACCTGGCCGACGGCCGCGCCGAACTGCAGCGCGTCGAGCAGGCCTTCGCGCAGCGGCTCGATGGCGCGGAGGCCGGCACCAGCGCGCGGATCGATGCGCTGAACGCGCGCCTCGACGGCGCGGTGAACGCCGTCGAATTCCTGCTTGGCCGGGTCGAATTCGTGCGCCGCGAGCTGATGTTCGAAATGCGCTACGGCGCCACCGCGCCGGACGCCGGCGCCGCTCAGCTCGAAACGGCCGGTGAAATCCTGGCGCCGGAAAAGGTCGCGGCGGCGCGCAACGACGGCTTGCGGCTGAACCTCGGCTGCGGCCACATTGCGCTCGACGGCTACCTGAACGTGGACCGGCGCGCCCTGCCCGGCGTGGACATCGTCGCCGAAGTCGACCAGCTGCCGTTTGCCCAGGGCGAACTGAGCGAAATATTTTCCGCCCACCTGCTCGAACACTTCCCCCAGGAGCAGCTGCGGCGCGCCCTGCTGCCGTACTACTTCGGCCTGTTGAAACACGGCGGCCGCTTCGCCGCGGTGGTGCCCGATGCCGAGGCGATGCTGCGCGAATACGCCAACGGCACCTACCCCTACGCCTCGCTGCGCGAAGTGCTGTACGGCGGCCAGGACTACGACGGCGACTTCCACTTCAATATGTTCACCCCGGCGTCGATGAGCGACTACCTGCGCGAAGCCGGCTTCGTTGACGTGCAGGTGCTGGCCAGCGGGCGCCGGAACGGGCGCTGCTACGAATTTGAAATCGCGGCCCGCAAGCCGGCCCTGCAGGCCATGGAGCAGGCAGCATGAAGGCGCCGTCACCGACCATCTCGATCGTCATCAACACCCTCAACCGCGGCCCCGAACTGCAGCAGACGCTCGACAGCCTGCGCTGGCTGAAGTATTCCGGCCAGTTCGAAGTGGTGGTGGTGAACGGCCCCTCGACCGACCACTCGGACGACGTAATCGCGGCCTGGTCCGGCCAGGTGCGCGCCGGTAAATGCGCGCTGGCCAACCTGTCGGTGTCGCGCAATATCGGCATCTGCATGGCGCAGGGCGACATCGTGGCCTTCATCGACGACGACGCCATCCCCGAACCGGAGTGGCTGGAACAACTGGCGCAGGCTTACGCCGACCCGATGGTGGGCGCGGCCGGCGGCCTGGTGTTCAATCACACCGGCTACGATTTCCAGTACAAGTACTGCGTGGTGGACCGCTTCGGCAACGCCGACGTGGGCATGGCCGGCCCGACGCCGCACCTGTCGTTCCCGAAAAGCGGGCGCTTTCCGCATCTGCTGGGCTGCAATTCGTCGTTCCGCCGCTCGGCGCTGCTCGAAGTGGGCGGCTTCGACGAGGAATACGAGTACTTCCTCGACGAGACCGACGTCTGCCTGCGCGTGGTCGACGCCGGCTACCTGATCGCGCAGCTGCCGTGCGCCTATGTCCATCACAAGTACGCGCCCAGCAATATTCGCGGCGAAAACAAGGTGCCGCGCAACCGCTATCCGATCATCAAGAACAAGATCTACTTCACGCTCAAGCACGCGCGCGAGTTCCATCCGCTGGCGCGGGTGCTGCAGGAGCACCATAACTTCGTCGAAGGCCAGCGCCAGGAAGTGAACTGGGCGGCCGGCGAAAAGCTGCTGTCCGAAGCGGACGTGGCGCAGTTCAACAGCGACCTCGATCGCGCGCTGGAGGTGGGCCTGCGGCGCGGCTTCGAAGGCGTGCTGCCCGGCGCCATGATCGATGCGGCCAAGCTGGCGCGCTACGCCGGCCACTTCAAGCCGTTCACGCCGATCGCCAATCCGGACGCGAAGGCGATCGTGCTGGTGTCGCGCGACTTCCCGCCGAACCACGGCGGCGGCATCGCCACCTTCAACAAGGACCTGGCCGAGGCCCTGGCGCGCGATGGACACATCGTTTGCGTCATCACGCAAAGCCCGGACGTGAACCGGGTCGATTTCGAGAACGGCGTATGGGTGCACCGGATGGTGGTGCGCGAGGTGCCGCGCTCGCAGGCGGCGATCGACGCCGCGCTGCCGCAGCAGCTGTGGAACTGGTCGGCCGTGGCGTTCGAGGAAGCCAGGCGCATCGCCACCCACCGCAAGATTGACGTGGTCGAGGCGCCGGTGTGGGATTGCGAAGGCGCCGCCTTCCTGTTCGACGGCCGCTGGCCGCTGGTGACGAGCCTGCAGACGACGCTGCACTTCTGGCTCCAGTCGCATCCGGACCGTCACGCCGACAAGCAGTGGATGAAGCGTTTCGCCGCGCCGGTGCTGGCGATGGAGAAGCAGCTGATGCTCGAATCGAGCGGGGTGCGCTCGATCAGCGCGGCGATCCGGCGCGACATCGAAGAAGGGTACGGCTTCCGTTTCAGGGAGGACGCGGTGCGCGTCGCGCCGCTCGGCATGCCGCCCGCAGCCGCGGCGCCGGCGCCGGCCCCTGCCTCGGGGCGCGTGACGGTGCTGTTCGTCGGCCGGCTCGAGCCGCGCAAGGGCATCGACACCCTGCTGGCGGCGATCCCGCGCGTGCTGGCCGAAAATCCGCAGGTCGATTTCCGCATCGTCGGCGACGACAGCCTGCCGGTCCCGGGCGGCAAGGCAAGCTACAAGGAAGCCTTCCTGAACAGCGAGGCGGGCAAGGCGTCCCGCGGCCGGGTCCATTTCGGTGGCCGCGCCGGGCAGCAGGAACTGGTGGCCGCCTACGCCGCCTGCGACATCTTCGTCGCGCCGAGCCGCTTCGAATCGTTCGGCCTGGTCTTCCTGGAGGCGATGCGCGAAGGCAAGCCGGTGATCGGCTGCGACGTTGGCGGTATGCCCGAAATAATCGAAGACGGCGTCAACGGCCTGCTGGTGGCGCCGGCCGACAGCGACGCGCTGGCCGCCGCCATCCTGAAGCTGGCCGCGTCGGCGCCATTGAGGGCCGAAATGGGCGCCGCCGGCCGCCGCATCTTCGCCGAAAAATTCACCTCCGAACGGATGGCCGGCGCGTCGGTCGGGCTGTACGCGATGGCGCGCCAGAACTTCGAGGCGGCCCACGCGTGAACATCTCGTACGTGCACGGGATCTGCATGCAGCACGATGCGATCTCCAACTCGATCCGCGATGAAATCGAATGGCTGTCCGCGTCGCACCGGGTGCGCCTGTTCGCCTACGCCTGCGACCAGCCGCAGCTGCCGTTCACCAAGGTCGACGACGTGCGCGCGCTGGTGTTCGATACCCATTTCCGCTCGAGCGACCTGGTGGTGTTCCACTTCGGCGTTCACTACCCGCTGTTCGACGCGCTCACGGTGTGCCCCGTGAACGCCAGGCGGCTGGTGGTGTTCCACAACATCACGCCGAAGGAATTCGTCGCCCCCAGCCATCACGAAACGGCCGACCTGTCGTTCAAGCAGCTGGCCAACCTGATGTTCGCCGACCACGTGGTGTGCGACAGCCAGACCAACCTCGACGTGATGCGCGCGGCCGGCATCGACACGCCCGCGACAGTGATGCCGCTGGCGCTGCATTCGCACCAGGAGCCGCCGCAGGCCAAGCCCAGCGCGCGCGACGGCGTGGTGCGCATCGCCTTCGTCGGCCGCTTCGTCAAATCGAAAGGCGCCGGCGAACTGGTGGCCGCGCTCGACCAGGTGCTGCGCGCGACGCCCGGCCGCAGCATCGCGCTCGACATGGTCGGCAACCTGATGTTTTCCGATCCGCTGCTGCTCGACGAAATCGGCAAGGCGATCGAGCAGCTGCACCAAGCGCACGGCGCGCAGGTCAGCGTGACCATCCACGGCAGCGCGCCGGAAGAACTGAAGGCGAGCCTCCTGCGCGACGCCGACCTGTTCGTGCTGCCCACCTGGCACGAGGGATTTTGCGTGCCGGTGCTGGAGGCGCTCGCCAGCGGCTGCAAGGTGATCAGCTACGACAACTCCAACCTGCCGGCCATCACGGGCGGCCTGGGCCAGCTGGTGCCGACCGGCGACGTCGCGGCGCTGGCCGCGGCGATTGCCGACGCTGCCGCGCTGGTGACGTCGCCGGCCTGGCGCGACAGCGAATACGGCGAGTACGCCGCGCAGGCGCGCGCCTACGTGGCCACCTTCTCGCCCGAACGCACGCGCCGGCGCTTCCTCAATTTCATCCGGCATTTCATGCACTGACCGCTCCCCTATGCGAAACAACACCAACCAAGGATTTCGGAACGGCCTGGGACTGACCTGGATGCTGGCCAGGCGCGACCTGAAGAACCGCTACGCCAGTTCGTACGCGGGGGTGGCGTGGAATGTCGGGGTGCCGCTGCTGTACTCCTTGATCAACGTGATCGTGTTTTCGATCCTGATGACCGGGCGCATGGGCGAGCGCTACGGCAACGTGCCGTTCGCGCTGTTCTACTTCGTGCCGTTCTCGCTGTGGACGGTGTTCTCCGAGGTGGTCGGGCGCAGCCCCGGCATCCTGCGCGAATACGCCTACCTGATCAACAAGATCGCGTTCCCGGTGTGGGTGCTGCCGCTGATTCCCTTCGCGTCGGCGCTGCTTAGCCAGGCGATCATCCTGATGCTCACCGCCGGCTTGATGATCTACCTGCAGGTGCCGCTGGCGCCCACGGCCTGGGCCTATCTGCCGATCTGGCTGATCGCGCTGGCGCTCACGCTGGGCATCGCCTACGTCGTCGCCGCGCTGGCGGTGTACGTGCCGGACCTGGCGCAGGCAGTGCCGGTCGGCGTCACCATCCTGTTCTGGCTCACCCCCATCCTCTATCCGGCGACACTGGTGGAGGATCACGGCGCGCTGTGGATCCGCAACATCATCATGGACTACAACCCGTTCTTCTACCTGGTCGACCTGTCGCGCCACGCCGTGTTCGGCGGCGCCGCAATGTCGTGGCATGCGCTCGGCGCGATGGCGCTGGTGGCGGCGGCCGTGCTGGCGCTGGGACTGGCCCTGTTCCGCAAGCTGCAGCCCGGCTTTGCCGACGTGATCTGACATCCGGGAGCCCCATGCGCGATCAACTCGACACTCCCGTCATCGAACTGGCCAACGTCAGCAAAATCTACCATACCTATTCCTCGCCGCGCCACCGCCTGCTCGAACTGCTGTCGGGCGGGCGCAAGCAGTATGCGCGCGAAACCCGCGCGCTCGACGACGTGTCGTTCACGCTCGAGCGCGGCGGACGGCTCGGCATCGTCGGCGAAAACGGCAGCGGCAAGAGCACCCTGCTCAAGGTGCTGGCCGGCGTGCTCACCCCCACTGCGGGCCAGGCCCGGGTGGACGGGCGCGTGTCGGCCCTGCTGGAACTGGGCGCCGGTTTCAATCCCGAGTTGCCCGGCAAGGAAAACATCCGCCAGTTCTGCATGCTGCACGGGATGCACAAGGACGAGATCGACCTAGCGCTGCCCGAGATCGTCAGGTTCAGCGAACTGCGCGACGCGATCGACCATCCGGTCAAGACCTACAGCAGCGGCATGGCGGTGCGCCTGGGCTTCGCCTGCGCGGTGTACGTGCAGCCCGACATCCTGATCGTCGATGAAGCGCTGAGCGTGGGCGACGCCTACTTCCAGAACAAGTGCCTGCACAAGATCCGGTCCATGCTCGACCAGGGCACCTCCTTCATCTACGTGACCCATTCGGCCGACGCGATCCGCTCGCTGTGCAACCAGGGCCTGTGGCTGGACAAGGGCCGGGTGCGGCTGGCCGGCGCGTCGAGCCATGTCGGCGGCGCCTACCAGAGCGAGATCTTCCGCCGCCTGGTACGCGCCGGGCTGGACGAAGCCGCCGCACCGGCGCCGGACGACGCCGCGGCGCAGGTCGAACCGGCGCACGACGGCGCGCCCGACCAGGCCCGCCAGCAGGCCTTCGCCGAGCGCGTGGCGCCGCTGCGCACCGGCAGCGGCGAGATCCTGGTCGAGGACATCAGCATCATCGACGCGGCCGGCGCCGACACCGATTCGGTCGGCATCGACGAACTGGTGCGCATCCGCGTGTTCTTCCGGGTCAAGCGCGAACCGCCGCCACAGGCCGTGCTCAACGTCGGCATCACCGACGACGCCGGGCGCCAGATCCTGCATTTCAACCCGATGTTCTCCGGGCATTTCGCGTCGAACGCGGCGCTCAACGTGCCGCAGATGATGGAGTTCTCGTTCACCAACCCCTTGTGTCCCGGCGAATACGGCGTCACCGCCGGCATTGCGACCCTGTTCGACAATCCGAAGAACCACGGCCAGACCCTGGTCGACAGCGTCGTCGATTACTGCCCTGGCGGCAGCCGCTTCACCGTCAGGTTCCCCGACAGCTCGATCCCGCGCGACCTGTGGGGCATCGTCCATGTCGATTACAAAGTCACCTCGAAGTCGGTCGACTGAGCGCGCCGTGACGACGCCGGGCCGCTTCCATGCGCTCGACGCGCTGCGCGGCGTCGCCGCCCTCAGCGTGGTGCTGTGGCACTGGCAGCACTTCTTCGCGCCGCTCAATCCGCGCGGCGCCGCGTTTGCCATCGAGCGCCAGCCGCTGTTCGACCTGTTCGCGTTCTTCTACCGGCACGGCCACACCGCGGTGCAGCTGTTCTTCTGCCTGTCGGGGTTCATCTTCTTCTGGCTGTACGCCGACCCGGTGGCGCGCGGCGGCATCTCGTTCGGGCGGTTCGCGGTGCTGCGCATGTCGCGCCTGTATCCGCTGCACCTGGCGACCCTGCTGGTCGTTGCCGCGCTCCAGCCGCTGTACCTCGGGCTGACCGGCCATTATTTCGTCTACCCCGCCAACGACGCGTATCACTTCCTGCTGAACCTGGGATTCATCTCGGCGTGGGGAATGGAGAAGGGATTTTCGTTCAACGCGCCGATCTGGTCGGTCTCGGTCGAAGTGCTGATGTACGGCGCCTTCTTCCTGTTCTGCCGGCGGGCGGGCCGGCACACCGGCGCAATGGCCGCCGCGGTGCTGGCGGGCTGGCTGCTGCAGAAATGGAATGGGCCGATCGGCGCCGGCATGATGTTCTTTTTCCTGGGCGGGATCGCGTTTTCGGCCTACACCCGCGCTGTCAAAAGCGGCGGCGCCTGGCTGCTCGCATGCACGCCGGTGGCCTGGGTGTTCGCGGTGTGGTCGGGCCGCTTCGAGACGTTCAGCGTCATCGTGTTCCCGATGACGGTGCTGGCACTGGCGCTGCTCGAGTCGCGCCACCAGGGCCTGGGGCGGCGCTGGTCGTGGCTGGGGGATATTTCGTATTCGTCCTACCTGCTTCACTTCCCGCTGCAGCTGGCCGCCGCAACGCTCACCGCGAAACTGGCGATCGCGCAGGATGTCTTCTACTCGCCGTGGTGCCTGCTTCTGTTCTTCGCAACGCTACTCGCGCTGTCGATGGCCAGCCACCACGGTTTCGAAATTCCCGTGCAGCGCACGCTGCGCAGGCGGTTCGCCCCGAGCCGCAGCGGCCAGGGCGTGCCGGGTTGATCCCGTCATTACAAGACTTCGCTGGCACCGGCGAAAATGGGGTCAGGTCCGCAGGACCAGACCCCGCCCTTGCTTACTGCTTCGGTCCGCCGCCCAGCAAGGCTGCAATCTTCTGCTTGCCCGGCTTGATCGACGGCGAGACTGGCTTGGAGATGGTAGGCACGGCTGGCGTGGCCGGCTCGTACGGCTTGAGGAACCAGGGATCGACCTTCTCGCGGCGCGGCGCCGGCGCGGCACTGCTGCGCGGCGGACGTTCGCCCAGGCGCGGGCCGGTCTCGCCTTCGGGACGGCGGCTGCGCCGTTCCGAAGGCGCCGCGTCGCGCGAACGCGCCGGGAACGACGACGACGACGACGACGGCGCAAAGCCGGCCAGTTCGCCCCGCGTGATGGTCTGCTTGATCAGCTTTTCGATATCCACCAGCAGGCGCTCGTCCTTGTCCGAGTACACCGAGATGGCGTCGCCGGAGGCGCCCGCGCGGCCGGTGCGGCCGATGCGGTGCACATAGTCTTCGGCGTTGTACGGCAGGTCGTAGTTGATCACGCACGGCAGGTCAGAGATGTCGAGGCCGCGCGCGGCGACGTCGGTGGCGACCAGCACGTCGATCTCGCCCTTCTTGAACGAATCGAGGGCGGCCATGCGCTCCTGCTGCGTCTTGTCGCCATGGATCGCGGTCGCCTTGTTGCCGGCCTGCTCGAGGTGGCGCGCCAGGCGCGAGGCGCCGATCTTGGTGTTCGAGAAGACCAGGATCTGCTTCAGCTCGCGCTGGCGGATCAGGAATTCGACCGCTTCGACTTTGTTCGACTCGGGCACCTTGTAGACCACCTGGGTCACCTTGTCGGCGGTGGCGTTGCTGCGCGCTACTTCGATCGTCACCGGGTCGTTCAGGAAGCTGTTGGCCAGCTTCTTGATCTCGGGCGAGAAGGTGGCCGAGAACATCAGGTTCTGGCGCTGCTTCGGCAGCATGTTGATGATGCGCTGCAGGTCGGGCAGGAAGCCCATGTCGAGCATGCGGTCCGCTTCGTCCATCACCAGCATCTGCACCTGGCCGAGCGAGACGTTTTTCTGCTCGACGTGATCGAGCAGGCGGCCCGGAGTGGCGATGACGATCTCGACGCCGCCGCGCAGGATCACGGTCTGCGGCTTCATGTCCATGCCGCCGAACACCACGGTCGAACGCAGCGGCGTGTGCTGGGCGTAGGCCTTGACGTTCTCCGCCACCTGCACCGCCAGTTCGCGCGTGGGCGTGAGCACCAGCGCGCGCACCGGGTGGCGCGCCGGCGACATGCTGGTGTTCGCGTGCGCCATCAGCAGCTGGATGATCGGCAGCGAGAAGCCGGCGGTCTTGCCGGTGCCGGTCTGCGCGGCGCCCATCACGTCGCGGCCCTGCAGCACGACAGGAATGGCCTGCGCCTGGATCGGGGTCGGCTTGGTGTAGCCCTGGTCGGTCAGCGCGCGCAGGATCAGCGGCGACAGGCCGAATTGGTCGAAGCGCACTTCGGGCGCGGCGTCGGTTGGAGCGGTTACGTCGATTTCAGGCATCAGGTTGGTTGGCGCACCGGGCGCCCGCTTTCTTCAATAAATTCAAATAGTCCGGCCTGCGGGATCGCCGGCAGCGCCGCGCCGGCAGGCGGCTCGGGATGGAAAAGGAGGCTGCGCCGCGTTCGCGGACGGCACGGCAAGCGCGGGCACGCGGCTGGCGACGATACTTTTACAGGCCCTACACGATACCCTAATTTGACGCCACTGTATATGGAGGGGCCCGACCCGGACGGGGCCCGGCGCCGCTGCGCTCGTAGCTCTGTTGCAACATCGGCAAAATCACGCCGCATAAAATGTTGACATGAGACATCACAAGCGGCACAGTGCTGTTGCTCTCATTGCAACTCTCAACAAGCTGCGCGGCGCCGCCGTGTCGATGGATTCCTGATGCTCCCCCTGCTTTTTCGCTCGCTGCGCCTGCTTGCCGTCTGCCTCCTGTTCGCCGCCACCGCGATGGCCACGCCGACCTCGGACCTGCGCTTCAGGCGCCTGGCCTCGCTCGACGCCGACGACCTGTCGATCCTGTCGATGCTGCAGGACCGCCAGGGCTTCGTCTGGATCGGCACCCATAGCGGCGGGCTGTACCGCTACAACGGCTACCAGGCCGTGAAATACACCCACGACCCGCGCAATCCGCGCAGCCTGCCGAACGACCGCGTCTCCGCGCTGTTCGAGGACAAGGCGGGCCGAATCTGGGCCGGCACCCAGGGCGGGCTGGCGCGCTTCGATCCGGCCAGCGGCGAGTTCATCGCACCGGCGCTGCCGGCCGGGCCGTCGAGCCAGCGGATCGTCAAGGCCATCGCCGGCGACGGGGCCGACGGCATGTGGGTGGCCACCTGGGGCGGCCTGCTGCACGTCGACAGCGCCAGCGGCAAGGTGCGGCGCTATGCCCACGACGCCAAAGACCCAGCCAGTTTGGGCAGCAACGACGTCAACGCCCTCGCGCTCGATGCGGCCGGCGGACTTTGGGCCGGGACCTGGCCGGGCGGGCTCGATTACCTGGCGCCCGGCGCAAGCCAGTTCCGTCACTTGCGCGTCGATTCGCCCGAGGCGCCCGACGACAAGCTGAACATCGTGCGATCGCTGTACTACGGCGCCGACCGCACGCTGTGGATCGGCACCGAAACCGGCGTTGTCGCCTGGGACACCGCCCAGCCGTGGCAGGCGCGCAAGCGCGTCGACTCGCCGCCGGTGCGCGTCCATGCGCTGTACGGCGACAGCCGCGGCGCCGTATGGGCCGGCACGCTGGCCGCCGGCCTGCTGCGCTGGGACAAGGGCAGCGACAAGCCGGTGCGCTATGTCCACCGCGCCAACGATCCGCACAGCCTGCAGTCGGACCACATCCGCGCCGTGATGCAGGACCGCGGCGGCATGCTGTGGGTCGCCTCCTTCACCGACGGCATCAGCCTGGTGAACCTGGCCAGCCACGGCTTCCAGCGCTTCATCCCGTTCGACGCCGCCGCCGACAACACCCTGCCCAACAACTCGGTGCAGAACATCGAGGCCGCGCCTGACGGACGCCTCTGGCTGGGTAGCAATACCGGCTTCTCGCTGTTCGACCCGGCCAACGGCGCCGTCATCAAGAGCTGGCGCGGCGAGCCGAAACGCGCCGGCGGCCTGTCCAACGACGTCGTCTACAGCATGTACCAGCAGCCCGGCGGCGCCTTGTGGGTCGGCACCTCGGCGGGCCTGAACCGGCTGGACCGGCCGGACGCCCCCTTCGCCAGCTTCCGCTTCGGCGGCGGGGTGGCCAATAACTTCATCAACGTCATCGCGCCGGGGGCCGGCGGCAAGCTGTGGCTGGGCACCGGCCTGCACGTGATCCGCTTCGATCCGGCCAGCGGCGCCTCGGTCACCTTTGCCGCAGATCCGGCCGATCCGGGCAGCCGCAGCGTCAACGGCACCACCTGCATCGTCGAAGACAGGCTGGGGCGGGTGTGGATGGGCTCGGACTTCAGCGGCGGTGGGCTCGATTTGCTCGACCCCGCCATCGGCAAGTTCCGCCATTTCCGCAGCGACCCGGCCAACGCGGCCTCGCTGGCCGACGACAACGTATCGAGCCTGTACCAGGATCCGCAGGGGCGCCTGTGGGCCGGCACGGCCAAGGGCCTCTCCCAGGTACTCACTGGCGCCGATGGCGCGATCAGCTTTCGCGGCTACGCCGGCAAGGACAGCGTGGGCACCGTGAAGATCCTGGCGATGCGCAGCGACCGCGCCGGCATGCTGTGGCTGTCCACCGCGGGCGGGCTGCTGCGGATGGACCCGGCCACCGGCGCGGCCAGCCGCTTCAGCACCTCCGACGGCCTGACCGAAGGGTTCGCGATCGGCTCGGCGGCGGCTGGCGCCGATGGCGTGCTGTACTTCGGCGGCGTCAAGGGCATGACCGGCGTGCATCCGGAGCAGGTGCGCAGCCTGTCGGTGGCGCCGCACGTGGCGATCACCGACATCAGCGTGTTCAACCGCTCGCTCGCCGGCCAGGCCAGGCGCCCCGGCGTCGAGCTGTCCGGCACCGTGACGGCGCCCACCGAGGTGACCTTGTCGGTGCGCGAATCGGTGTTCTCGCTCGAGTTCTCGGCGCTGCACTACACCGACCCGTCGCGCAACGCCTACGCGCACCGGCTGACCGGCTTCGACCGCGACTGGGTCGTCACCGACGCCAATCACCGCACGGCGACCTATACCAACCTCGATCCGGGCACCTATGTGTTCGAGGTGAAGGCGGCCAACGAGCAGGGGCTGTGGAGCGGGCAGCCGGCTAGCGTGACGATCCGCATCCTGCCGCCGTTCTGGCAGGCGTGGTGGTTCCGCGCGCTGATGGCGGTCGTGGCGACCGGCCTGCTGGCGATGGCGTACCGGGCCCGCGTGCGCAGCCTGACGCGGCGCCAGAAGCAGCTGCAGGCGCTGGTCGCGGCGCGCACCGGCGAACTGGAGGAGTCCAACGCCAAGCTGGCCACGCTGTCGTCAACCGACGGCCTGACCGGCATCACCAACCGGCGCGGCTTCGACGAGGCGCTGGCGGCCGAATGGCGCCGGGCGATGCGCAACGGCCACCCGCTGGCGCTGGCGATGCTCGACGTCGACCACTTCAAGAGCTACAACGATTTTTACGGCCACCAGGCCGGCGACGAATGCCTGCGCGCGGTGGCCGGCGTGATCGAACAGTTCGCGCGGCGCACCGGCGACCTCGCGGCGCGCTACGGCGGCGAAGAGTTTGCGCTGCTGGCGCCGGCGACCGATGCGGACGAAGCGCTGGCGCTGGCGCAGGAGATCTGCCGCGAGCTCGAACGGCGCGCGCTGCCGCATGCGCAATCGCCGTATGGCGTGGTGACCATCAGCATCGGGGTGGCGGCGCTGGTGCCGATTGAAGACAACGCGTCGGGCATGCTGGTGCGCCGTGCCGACCAGGCGCTGTACCGCGCCAAGCTGGCCGGGCGCAACCGGGCCATGCTGCCGGCGGCGGAGCAGACCGCATTGCCTGCGCTGGAAGCCATGCGAAGCGGGATGTAAAGCAGATCGGTGGGGGGCTGGTCGCGGAACGATGGGGACTCCGAGTCCCCATCTTCAGCGAACCACGATAACAAATAAGATGGGGTCAGGTCCGCAGGACCAGACCCCGAGCTGCCACTTTAGCGCGCCCAGCCCTGCTGCGCGGCCGCCTGTTCGGCCTTCGCATCGAGCGACGGCCCGACCGCGCGCGCGTCCACCGCTTCGAGCACCGCCGGCGGCATCGCGCTGCCGGCCTGCCGGTACTCGCCCTGCGCGCCGCCCGGCCCTTCCACCAGCACCGGAATGCTCCAGCCGCCGCCGGCGCGGCACGCCAGCCCCGCCGCCGATCCCATGTCGAAGGTGCGGCAGTACTGGCCGTCGCGGCCGACGAAACTGACGCCGATCTTGACCCCGCCCGGCGGCGCCCCGGCGCTGGCCAGTTGCGTGGTCAGCGCCGCATCGAGCTTGCCGTGCGCGCGCAGGGCGCCGTTGGCGCCGGCCTGCGCGAACGTCGTCTCGCTCTGCACGCCCTTCAGCCCCAACACGCCGCCCATCACGCCCACCACCAGCGTCGCCGCGATCGCGCCCCACTCCGGCCACGACCAGCCGCGCCTGGCCTCGACCGCCTGCTTGCGCGCGGCGCGCACGCTGTCGAGCTGGATCACCTTCGGCGCGCTGGCCACCTGGCGCAGCCGCCGCGGCACCGGCTCGTCGAGCGTGCGGGCGAACGCGCGGAACACGTCCTGGCGCAGCGCGATGTGCTGGCGCACCTTCGCCGCCAGCACCGGGTCGGCGCGGATCGCCCGCTCGACCTGGGCCCGGGTGGCTTCGTCCAGCTCACCGTCGGCGTAAGCCATCAGGGTTTCATCGGTAAATCTCATGATACGGTCCTCGCTTGATCGGACAGGAAGCCCTGCAGCGCTTCGCGCGCGCGCACCAGCCGGCTGGTCAGGGTTCCCATCGGTATGTCCAGCACTTCCGCCGCCTCCTTGTACGGCAGCCCTTCCACCAGCACCAGCCCGATGACGACGCGATGGTCGTCCGACAGCATGGCCATCGCCTTTTCGATCGCCATGCGCTGCTGCTGCGCTTCGGCCGATTCGTCGCCCACGTGCTCGCCCGCTTCCTCGGGCGCCATCACGCGGTCGCGCCGGATCCGGCTGCGCACCTCGTCCACCCAGGCGTTCTTCATGATGCGGAACATCCAGCTGTCCAGGCGCGTGCCGGGCTGCCACTGCTCCGACCGTCCCAGCGCGCGCTCGACCGCGGCCTGGACCAGGTCGTCGGCATCCTCGCGGTTCCACACGATGGTGCGCGCGAATCGGCGCAGGCGCGGCAGCAATTTGGCGATTTCGGCATGCAGGGGGACGGCTTGATGTGTCATGGATATGAAGTAAACGCCGGACACAGGGATTTTAATCCCGCAGCCAAACGTTTATTGAGTCAGGTGTTCCGAACAACTAGTTTATCATCCGCCCATGAAGCCAACCCACACCCATTTGCGCCGGCGCCGGTGGCGTTATTTGTTAGTGCTTGCTCTCGCCGCGGCCTCCGCCGGCGCGCAGGCGCAGCTTCGGCTGCCGTCGGTCGGCCTGCCGCAGCTGCCGCGCATAGGCGGCCTCGACAGCGACCGCCTGACCGCGCCGCTGCGCGAGTTGCCCGATGTGCGCGCCCTGCGCCTGGAAGAGGTCGGGCGGCTGCTGCGCCGCCATCGCGACGTACTGGAAGCCGATCCGCGCGGCGAGCCGGCGGTGCGCCACGAGATTTTCGCCTGGTCGCCCAGCCCGGCCGCGCTGGCGGGGGCCGCGGCCGAAGGACTGCGCGTTGTGCGCGATTCGGGCGACGATGCGCTGCGCACCGTCGTGCTGCGCGTGCCGGACCGCGCCGATACGGCGGCGGTGCTGGCGCGGCTGCGCGCGCTCGACCCGGACGGGGTGTACGACTTCAATCATATCTATACAGGCAGTTCGGCTGAGCCGCTCAAGATGGGGTCAGGTCCGCAGGACCAGACCCCGATGCTGCATGCGCCGGCGACAAAGACGGGGCCAGGTCCGCAGGACCAGACCCCGATGCTGCATGCGGCGGCGACAAAGGCGGGGGTGGAGCTGGGGTTTAGTGAAGCGAAGCTTCGCTCCTGCGGAACGGTCGAGCCCTGCAAGGCTCGACTCCTTCCAGGTCCGGCGGACCTGACCCCATCGGTACGTGTGGGCCTCGTGGACAGCGGCGTCGAAACTTCCCACGACGTGTTCGGCGGCGCCCGCATCGCGCGCTGGGGCTGCGGCGGCGCCGCCCACCCCAGCGCCCACGGCACCGCGGTCGCCGCGCTGATGGTCGGCCGCTCGGCGCGCTTTCACGGCGTCGCGCCGCAGGCCAGCCTGTTCGCGGCCGATATCTATTGCGACAGCCCCACCGGCGGCTCGGCCGACCAGATCGCCGGCGCGCTGGCGTGGCTGGCGAAACAGCAGGTCGGCGTGATCAACCTGAGCCTGGTGGGACCGGCCAACCAGGCGCTCGAGCGCGTCGTCGGCGCGATGCAGCAGCGCGGCCACCTGATCGTCGCCGCCGTCGGCAACGACGGTCCCGCCGCGCCGCCGCTGTACCCGGCCAGCTATCCCGGCGTGGTGGGCGTGAGCGCGGTGGACCGCAACAACCGCCCGCTGCCCGAAGCGGCGCGCGGCCCGCAGGTGATGTTCGCCGCGCCGGGCAACAACATGGTCAGCGCGGCGCCGGGGTCGCCTGCGTATCGCGCGGTGCGCGGCACATCGTTCGCCGCGCCGCTGGTCGCCGCCCTGCTGGCCGAATCGCTGGCCGCGCCGGACAAGGCGCGCGCCGCGCAGGCGGTGGCGGCCTTGGCAAAGCAGGCATTGCGCCCGGACGGCAGCACCGTCAGCAACGAGACCGGCTATGGCATCGTCGGCACGGCGTTCCGCATCGATCCATCGAGCCTGCGGTAACGATTTGATACAACTCTCTTCGGATCACGCGGATTAATTTGCAGAGCCCGCTCGTTATCCCAGTAACGGCAGCGGAATGAGCCGCGCCAAACTGAGGAGATCCACCATGAAAACCAAACAAATCGTTTCCCACATCGCTCTCGTTATTTCCCTCGGCGTGGCCGCCTCGGCGCATGCTCAACTGCTCGGCGGACGCGGCGGCGTCGGCGGCATGCTCGGCGGCGCAGGTTCGCTGGGCGGCGGCTCGATGGGCTCGATGATGCAGATGAATACGATGGGCTCGATGGCCAGCCGCGGTTCGCTCGAAAGCGCGCGCAACGTCACCCGTTCGGCCAACGCATCCGGCAGCGCGCAAGGCAGCGGCAGCGCGGAAGGTTCGCTGCTGGGCCGCGCCGCGCCGCCCGCTGCGCCATCGACGCAAGGCCAGGCCGGCGGCAGCGGCTCGGGCGGTTTGGGCGGCGCGCTGGGTGGCGGCTCGCACGCGAGCGGCTCCGCATCGGGTGACGGCGGCGCCAACGTGTCGGGCGGGCTGACCGCGCCGAGCGGCATCGGCAGCGGCGCCCGCGCCATCGCAGGTTCGGCGCGCGACGCGGCGCAGCCGGCCGGCGCGGCGGCCAGCTCGCATGCCGACATGACGCGCGCTTACGCACAGGGCACCGCGGCCAATGCACGCGGCGCGGCGGCCGGCAGCGCGGGCGCGGCACGCGGCGCGGCGCAGCAGTCGATGCAGGCTGCGCGCTCGGTCAGCCTGCCGGCGGCCAATGCCAGCGCCAGCGGTTCGGCCAGCGGCGGCGCCGACGCGCAGGCGGGCGGTTCGCGCTAATCGATGGACTGTCGAACCTGCGAAGGCAGGTTCCCATGCTGAGCGAGCCGTGAGGTAAAAAGCGAATTCAGCATGGGTTCCTGCCTGCGCAGGAACGACGCGCTAGGAAGTAATCAGGCCGTGCTCGTCGAGCAGGTCGTGCATCAGTTCGAGGCGGATCAGGGGATTGTCCAGCATGAGCATGCCGTGCTTCTGCGACAAGGGCAGCGGCAGCAGCTCGCACCAGCGGTTCGCCACCCAGCCGCAGTCGTCGAAGCGGAACGGGCGCTTCACCGGCCAGCGCTCCTCCGGGACGTCATTCAACGATTCGAGCACGCGCTCGAGCGCATCGGCGGCGCCGCGCAGCTCCGACGGAATCTTCACCCGCAGATCCGCCGCCACCAATTCCACCTGGCCCACCCACAGGCCGTTGGGGCGCCGCTGCGACGACACCACCTTGAACCGCGCGCCGCCCCGGCACACCACCTGGATCAGGCCGGGCGACGGCGCGTGGCTGGCGGCAACGCTGGCGAGCGTTCCGCCGTCGGAGAATTTCTCGATCGACGCCGGCGTGCGCACTTCGCGTCCTTCGATCAGCATGACCACGCCGAACGGCATGCCCTCGGCGATGCATTTGTGGATCATGTCGAGGTAGCGCACTTCGAAGATTTGCAGCGGCAACACGCCCTCCGGGTACAGCACTGTACCCAGCGGAAACAACGGGATCGGAATATGCGTCATGCATACATCATGACAAATCGCGTTACGTTTCGGCGCACGCGAGACCGGGTTTTCCGCTGCCGCCCCGGCTCGGTTTTTTCCGCGTCAGCCTACTGTCTTTTCCAGATAGCGGATCGCGTGGACCAGCGCGGCCAAGCGCCAGCGCAGGCGGTCGATGCCGGGGTCCGGCGTCGGTACCACCGACACCGTCATTTGCCCGCCGGCGTGGGCGGTGCAGGCGATCTGGTAGTCGGACGCCTGTTCGAACGGCAGCCGGAAGTCCTGGCCCGGCTTGAGCAGAACGGGGCCGAACAGCTGCGGCACGGTGTCGCTGTTGCGCAGCAGGAGCACGTCCTGCACGCCCAGCGTAAGTGTTACCACCTTCGGCAGGATATCGACCGGGTCGCCGGCCATTCGTCGCGCGTGGGTGCCTTTCGGGATCTCGAACAGCTGCTCGCGCGTGGCGTAGGCAAACGGCGCGAACGCGGCCCACAGCAGCGCCAGCGCGATGGCGGTCCACAGCGGCCAGGCGACCGGATGGCGGCGCAGGCTCTCCATCAATCGCGCAGCAGGAATTGCATTTCGGGGAACATGGAAGCCGGGGGCGGGAATCGGACAGGTTCAAAAACGGTGGCGCTCATTGTACCTCAGGGGCTGTTGCCGGCAGTAAATCCGAAGGCAGGCGGCCTCATCAAATTATGCAAAATCTCGCATAATTTGTCACCGGGTCAAAATTGAATTACCCTCGCCGCCATCGTCAATTTATCCCAAAGGAAATTTTCATGCTCGTGCTGCGCCTCGCCCTGGCCGCGATCGGCCTCGTGTCCACCATTGCTTTCGCCTCGCCCAACGATCCGCGCAACGGCGCCGAATTTGTCACGCTGCCGCAAAAGCAGGACGTCAAGGCGCCGGCCGGCAAGGTCGAAGTGCTGGAGTTCTTCATGTACCACTGCCCGTACTGCCATCAGCTCGAGCCGGAACTGGCTGCGTGGGTAAAAAAGCAGGGCAACGCGATTTCGTTCCGGCGCGTGCACGTGCCGTACACCGGCGCCGCCGATCCCGAGGCGCACCTGTTCCTCACGCTCGAGGCGATGGGCAAGGGTGAAGCGATGTTCCCGAGGATCGAGCATGCTGTGCACGTGGAGCACATCCGCCTGGCGAAGGATGATGCGATCATCGACTGGGTGGGCAAGAACGGCATCGACCGGAACCAGTTCCTGGAGACGTGGAATTCGTTCGGCGTGATGACGGCGATGAAGCGCCTGCCGCGCACGATCAGCGACTATCGCCTGGACGGCTCACCTTCGCTGGTGGTCAATGGGCGCTACGTGACGTCGCCGGCACAGGCGGGCAGCCGGTCGGTGGATCAGACGGTGGAGGCAGCCAACAAAGCGGTGATCACGGTGCTCGATGTGCTGGTGGCCAAGGCGCAGGCGGAGAATGCGGCGAGGTAGCCGGGGCTAGTGGACGAACTTGACGATGGCGAAGGTGGTTCCCGCCATCGCGAGCCAGGTCGAAATAAACCATTTCGGCAGCGATACTTCCAGATGTGCGATCCGAGCCGCCAGGTTTGCGAGGTCGGCCTTCGTGACGTAGTTTGACTTGATAACCGCAACGTCGATTTTCAATGTCGTGACATCGTCTTCTAATACTTCGAATTTTGACGTGAGTGCGGCGACGCTGCCTGCCACCTTGGTCACTTCGTGCTCCAGCGAGGAAAGTTGAGCCGAATGTACCGCGAGCGTGGCCTTGATCGCGGCTACATCCGACCGGACAGTCGCCAGGTCGTGCTCTTTAGCAAGTCCATTACGATCGGTATTCATCTCTCCATCATCGTCCGCGAACGGACGGGAGTCAACCAGATGCGTCAAGACGCGGGCCTGAATAAACCCGCGCCTTTCCTGCTGGCTACTCGCAGTTTTGGCCGCTCATCGCTTCCTTGCCCGCCTTCGCCATCTCTTCCGGCGACATGTCCTTGATGTGGGTGGCGATCGACCACTGGTGGCCGAACGGGTCGATCACGACGCCGTAGCGGTCGCCCCAGAACATGTCGGCGATCGGCATCTTGACGGTGGCGCCGGCGTCGACGGCCTGCTTGAAGATCGCGTCGGCATCGGTGACGTACATGTGGATCGCGACCGGCGAGCCGCCCAGCATCTTCGGCCCCTTGCCGCCCCACTGCGGAAACTCGTCCACCAGCATGATGTGCGAATCGCCGATCTTCATCTGTGCGTGCATGATCTTGCCGTCCGGGCCGAGCATGCGGCCGCCTTCGACGGCATTGAACGCCTTTTTGTAGAACTCGATCGCCTCGGCCGCGCCGGCGCAGATCAGGTGCGGGGTGATGGTGTGCATTCCTTCAGGGATTGGCTTGACGGTTGTTGCCATGGTTATTCTCCTGGTCGAAAAGTGAGCGGACGATCAGGATAGCGCAATCGCGCCATGAATTGTGTATGTTTTGGCAGCAAATTAGATGGCGCGGCGGCGCCGGAATACCGGGGTCTGGTCCGGCGGACCTGACCCCATTTTCAGCACTACTGCAAGCGCTTCTGCAGCAGCGCCAGCACCGCCGCCTCTTCCGGCGACAGCGTGTGCAAGCCATCGACCAGCTGGCGCGTGGCGCGCTCGCGCAGCGCGTCGAGGATGGTGCCGTCGAGGTAAGCGTCGAGGACGGCCGGATGCACGTAGCACTTGCGGCAGATGGTCGGCGTGTTGCCCAGCTTTTGCGCCACCGATTCGATCGCCTGCACGATGTTCTTCTTGGCCTGCGCCTCCGAATCGAACTTCTCGAATTCCTGCAGCGCCAGCGCGGCCAGCACCGTGCCGGACCAGGTGCGGAAGTCCTTGGCAGTGTAGTCCTCGCCGGTGATCGAACGCAGGTACTCGTTGACGTCGGCCGAATCGACGCTGTGCTGCTCGCCATCGTCGTCGAGGTACTGGAACAATTCCTGGCCCGGCAGCTCGCGCGTGCGCGCGATGATCTTCGCCAGGCGCCGGTCCTCCAGTTTGATGGTGTGGAACACGCCGCTCTTGCCGCGGAAGCGGAACTCGACCTCCTTGCCGTCCACCTTCACGTGGCGCGAACGCAGCGTGGTCAGGCCGAACGACTTGTTGGTGCGGGCGTACTCCTCGTTCCCGATCCGCATCATCGTCACTTCCAGCAGGCGCACGATGGTGGCCAGCACCTTCTCGCGCGGCAGGCCGGGCAGCTTGAGCGCATCGTCCACCGCGGCGCGGATCTGCGGCAGCGCCTTGCCGAAGCTGAGCATGCGCTCGTACTTCACCTCGTCGCGCACGCTGCGCCACTTCGGATGATAGCGGTACTGCTTGCGCTTGCGCGCGTCGCGGCCGGTGGCCTGCAGGTGGCCGTTGGCGATCGGGCAGATCCACACCTCGGTCCACGCCGGCGGAATCGCCAGCGACTTGATGCGCGCCAGCGTGGCCTCATCGTCGATGGGCTGGCCGTCCTTGTCGATGTAGCGGAAGCCGTCGCCCTTCGCTTCGCGCGCGATGCCGCGCATGCTGTCGGTGACGTAGCGCAGGCCGGCCGATTTGGCCGCTGCGGTCGGCTCGCTGTTGGGCACCGGCGAAACTGCCGATGGCTGGTCGTTTTTCATGAATTGGGCTGGTCGTTGATGTCAGCCCGATACTATTCGAATCGCCAGTTTTGGGGCGCGCACGAATCAGCGTGGGCCTGGTCCTGCTGCCCCCATCTCAGTTAGGACAGGTTGCTGCCGGCACGCTCTCGTCCACCGGTATGCTGCGGATGCGCTGCCCGCCGATTTCCAGCACCTTGCGCGGCGGCGCGACGGTGCGAATCTGCCCCGCGATCAGGCGCTCGCGATACCAAACGCAGCCGGCAAACCTGGCCGGCATCCGGTCCAGGATGGCCCAGTTTCCGGTGCCGGCATCGCCTGCGATGACCGCGCCGCCGCCGCTTTCGGCTCCCACCACCAGCACCTCCGGTTTCCCGTCATCCGTCACATCGACCAGGAACGCGTCGCACCTGGCGCCCGCCCGCACCAGGCAGGCGGGCGCCGGCACCAGCGAGTTCAATGTGCGCCATTCCATCGCCATGAAGGATGGCGGCAGGCTGGCCCCCTTCGGCCACACCGTGATGTTGGCCGCGAGGTCGGGCCGCGCCTCGGCCGCTGCTACCGGATAGCGCAACGCCGGCACACTCATCGCCAGCGCCTTGTCAACGCCGGCGCGCACCGCCAGGTCGCTGCTTTGCGTCAGCCGCGCCAGCGCCTCCTTGCCGTAGCGCGCGCCCTCGAAGCGCAAGTAGGAGAAATCGAATTTGTCCGTCGCGACCTTGCCCGACGACGAAAGCCGCGCGAGCTGATTGTTGATCGACAGCCGCGCCGGATCGGCGATCGGAGAGAACAGCGCCAGCAGCACCGCGAGCACCACAAATGCGGTGATGATGTTCACCGCGCCGATGCGCTCGAGCCAGCCCTTGCGCAGCGCTGCCTGCGCGTATCCCGCCGCATAGCAGGCCGCGACCAGTTCGCACGCCGCGGCGATGATTCGGTCGTTGGTCCAGCCGTAATCGGCCACGCGCAGGGTCAGCGCCCAGATCGCGATCAGCACGATCGGCGCCAGCAGCAGGGCCGCGAGGCGCGCGCTCAATCGGATCGGCAGTGCGGTGGTGGCCAGCGCCGCGCCGTTCTGCCAGGCCGCGTTAATCAGTACCACCAGCAGCGCGGCCGCGCCGAGCAGCACGGCGGCGGCATGGCGCGTGGCCCACAGCGGCGCCAGGCCGGTGAACAGCAGGCTGGCGAGGAAGCCTCCGACGATCAGCACCGCGACCGGCAGGATCCACGACATCAGCACCAGCAGCAAGGTCCGGATGCCGCGCACGATGGCCGGGCGCACGTCGGTGATGTGCATCGCGCAGCTGAACGCGGACGTGACGACGGGAATATTGAACCAGGACTTGCGCAGCAGCTCCTTGAGGAAGTCGAGGTGCACCAGCGCGAACAGTTCCGCGCCCATGTTCAGCACCGCCCACACCAGGCCGACGAAGAAGCCGCTGAAGGCCAGCTGCACGCCCAGCTTCCACGCCGTTTCGAAGTAGGCTGAATAGGACGCGAGGCGGCGCCGTTCGCCCGATCCGGCCATCACCAGCGAGTGCGCGATGAAGAAGCCCGCGGCCAGGAACACGCATAGCAGATGCGACGGCGAGATCATCGGCGTCGCCTGGCCCACGCCGGGGACCGCGCGCCAGGCATCGTAGACGCCAAGCGCCGCGATGATGGCCGACGCCAGGCCGGTCCACTGCGCGGCGCGCCGGCCGGCCATGTTACCCAGGCTCGAATTGAGCAGCACAGGCGCAAACACGCACACCAGCACCAGCGGGATAAACAGCATCGGCACGGTCGCAGGCCACACATGATCCTGCGCCGCGCGATACAGCCAGTACAGCAGCCCGCCCTGCGCCACGCCTATCAGCAGCCGGCGTGCGCCGACCTCCGGACGAACCAGCGCTTCAGGAGAAGGCGTCTGCATGAATGCTCCATATGGAAAACAGGCTTACGGCAGGGTACACTTGCCAACAGTTAATTTCAAGGAAGCTCAATGAACGTTCCACAGAAAGCCCTGATCGCTGTATTGATGGCCGGCGCCGGCCTCGCATCCGCCGCCGAACCGAACACCTCCGCCCACCAGGCGCAGATCGACGCCATGGTGCGCGAGATCTCGCCGCAGCGCATCCAGGGCTACATCGACAAATTGGTCGGCTTCGGCACGCGCCACACGATGTCCGACACCGTCTCCGACACGCGCGGCATTGGCGCGGCGCGGCGCTGGATCAAGGGCGAGCTGGAACGCTGCGGCGCCGGCAAGCTGCAGGTCGCGTTCGACGGCCACCTGCACCCGGTCGACCGGCGCCTGTCGCGCCCGACCGAGATCGTCAACGTCGTGGCCACCCTGCCCGGCACGCAGGCAGAATCGCGCGACCGCATGTACGTCGTCAGCGGCCACTACGACTCGCGCAACAGCGACGACGCCGACGCCGTGAACAACGCGCCGGGCGCCAACGACGACGCGTCCGGCACCGCCGCGGTGATGGAATTGGCGTGCGTGATGGCGCGCTACAAGTTCGACGCGACCCTGGTGTTCATGACCGTGGCGGCCGAAGAACAGGGCCTGTACGGATCGGCCGACTACGCCGAGAAGGCGAAGCAGAAAAAGCTCAACATCGCCGGCATGTTCACCAACGACATCATCGGCAGCTCGTACAACGAAGAGGGCAAGCGCGACAACGGCCAGGTGCGCCTGTTCGCCGAAGGCATCCCCGCCCTGAAGGAGATGCCGGACCACCTGCGCACCCTGATTCAGACCGGCGGCGAAAACGATTCGACGCCGCGCCAGCTGGCGCGCCACGTCAAGGAAGTCGGCGAGCGCTACGTCCCCAACTTCAAGGTGACCATCGTGAACCGGCGCGACCGCTACCTGCGCGGCGGCGACCATGCGCCCTTCCTCGACCGCGGCTTCGCGGCGCTGCGCTTCACCGAGCCGGCCGAGAACTTCAACCACCAGCACCAGAACGTGCGCAAGGAAGGCGCGCTGCAGATCGGCGACCTGCCGGAGTTCGTCGATCCGGATTACATCGCTCAGGTGGCGCGCGTGAACGCGGCGTCGCTGGCGTCGCTGGCGCTGGCGCCGGCCTCGCCGCAGGGCGTGAAGATTTTGACCGCCAAGCTGGATAACCACACCGACCTGGCGTGGACCGCGAACACCGAGCCGGACTTGGCCGGCTACCGCGTCGTGTGGCGCGACACCACGGCGGCGCAGTGGCAGGGTAGCCAGTTCGTCGGCAAGGTCACCTCGGTGACCATGCCGCTGTCGAAGGACAACGTGTTCTTCGGCGTGCAGGCGGTGGACAAGGACGGCAACGTCAGCCCGGCGACGTATCCGCTGCCGGGACGCTAAGCCAGGATGGGGTCAGGTCCCGCGGGCCTGCCCCCATTTTCGCTGCGGCGGAATAGTACACACACAATTCGCGCACGATTCGTTCAGCCAGAAGTAATCATGCTAATCTAGCCACTGAACGGTGAAAACGATTTCTTCGATCGCTGGAAAGCCAAGGCTGAAAGGTGGGTTTGATGACTCGGTGCGCATTCGTCCTTGAACGACTCGGGCTGCTCGTCCTGTGCGCATTGCTTGTTCACGGCGTTGCCTCCGCCCAGACCAGGCCAGTCAGTCCCGACGCCGTTCCCGCCTTCCAGAAACTCGACTCCATCGAAGCCCGCGTCCAGGGATGCGTCACCTGCCACGGACAGAAGGGACAGGGCACCGCGGACGGCTACTTCCCCCGCATCGCCGGCAAGCCCGCCAGCTACCTCCATAATCAGCTGACCGCCTTCCGCGATGGCACGCGCAGCTATCCGCCGATGAATTACCTGGTCGCCTACCTGCCCGACGCCTACCTGAAGGAGATTGCCGAGCACTTCGCCGCCCAGCGCCCGCCCTTCAATGTTCAGCCAGGCGCCGCGCCCGACCCGGCCCTGATGAAGCGCGGCCAGGCGCTGGCCACGGCGGGCGACCCCGCCAAGGGCATCCCCGCCTGCATCGCCTGCCACGGCAAGAGCCTGAGCGGCATGGAGCCCGGCATTCCCGGCCTGGCCGGCCTGCGCCCCGCCTACATCGTCGGCCAGCTCACGCGCTGGCGCGTGGGCGAGCGCCGCGCCGCCGACCCTGACTGCATGAAACGCATCGCCACGCGCCTGACCGATACCGACATATCGTCCGTGGCCGCCTGGCTGGCGCAGCAAACGCCCTCGGCCAACGCCGCGCCTGAGCCGTCCAATCTGGTTCGCATGCCGCTCGCCTGCGGCAGCCAGCGGTGACGCCCATGCGCAAACGTACCAGCATCGTTCTCGTGCTTGCGATCCTCGCCGCGCTGGTGGCGGCCGCGCTGTACTTCCTGCGCCCCGGCGCCCTGCCCGACAGCGCAAGGCATGCCCCGGTCTCAGCGACCACGCAGATCATCAATCGCGGCGAGTACCTGGCGCGCGCCGGCGACTGCGTGGCCTGCCACACCGTTCCCAACGGCGCGATGTTCGCCGGCGGCAGGGCGATGGCTACGCCGTTCGGCAATCTGTACGTGCCCAACATCACCCCCGACGACGACACCGGCATCGGCAGCTGGACCGCCGACGACTTCTATCGCATGATGCACACCGGCATATCGAAGAACGGCACCCTGCTGTACCCGGCGATGCCGTTCGCCTCGTACAGCCAGGTCACGCGCAGCGACACCGACGCCATCTACGCCTACCTGATGTCGATCGCGCCGGTCAAGCAGAAGAACCGCGAGCACGAGCTGCGCTTCCCCTTCAATAACCGCGAGCTGCTGATCGGATGGCGCACGCTGTACTTCAAGGAAGGCGAGTTCCAGCCGACGCCGGGCCAGAGCGCCGAGTGGAATCGCGGCGCCTACTTGGTCAAGGGGCTTGGGCATTGCGCCATGTGCCACACGGCCGTCAATGCGCTGGGCGGCTCGAGCGAATCGAAAGCCTTCGAGGGCGGCATGATCCCCAACCAGAACTGGTACGCGCCCTCGCTCACGTCGAACCGCGAGGCGGGCCTGGGCGACTGGAAGATCGAAGACATCGCCGACCTGCTGCAGGTGGGCGTGTCGCACCGCGGCACCGTGTACGGCCCGATGGCCGAAGTGGTCTACAACAGCCTGCAGTACCTGAGCGACGACGACGCCAAGGCGATGGCGGTCTATCTCAAGGCCCTGCCGCAGAAGGACACGGCGCCGCCGCCATCCAGCCAGGCGCGCATGGTCAGTCCCGAAGTGATGGAATCGGGCCGCAAGGTGTATGTGGCGCAGTGCGCCGTATGCCATGGCGCCGAGGGCCGCGGGCAGGCGCCGTCGTATCCGCCGCTGGCCGGCAACCAGTCCATCACCATGGAGTCGCCCGTCAACTCGATCCGCATGGTGCTCAACGGCGGCTATCCGCCGGGGACCAGGAAGAACCCGCGGCCGCATGGCATGCCGCCGTTCTCGCACCTGTTGAACGATAACGAGGTCGCGGCGGTCGTGACCTACATCCGCGTCGCCTGGGGCAACAATGGCACGCCAGTGGCCGCCGCCCAGGCCAACGACCTTCGCAAGCTGCTACCGGAATAGGCGCCACCATGAACACTCCCGACGACGACGAATCAGCCGAACTCGAACGAAAGATCGACGACATCGTGGCCAAGGGGCCGGCGGGCGCCTTTGCCGTCGCCGGCGTGGCAACGGCCATCGTGGTCGCGATGTTCTACCTGTTCTACGTGCTCGTGTACCTGCCGCGGGGCGCCGTCCAATGACAGCGCATCACGCATCCGAGGCAGTCGCCAACGCCGCCGAGCGGCGCTGGGCCATCATCGTCATCGCGATCATCGCGTCCTTGCTGGCCATGATGATCTTCACAGGCCTGCACTGGGCCGCGATGCCGCCGTCGCGCGTTGAAACTGTGGACGTGAAGACGCTGCACATCCAGGGCGAATTCGTCGAGAACAATCTGGGCTCGATGGTGGACAAGGACGGCAAGGTCGTCGTGCGCCTGATCGCGCAGCAGTATTCGTTCACGCCGCAGTGCCTGCTGGTGCCGGCCGGCATGCCCGTCACCTTCCGCGGCACCAGCACCGACGCCATCCACGGCTTCGTGGTGGGCCGCACCAACGCCAACACCATGCTGATCCCGGGATTCGTGTCCACCTTCACCACCAGCTTTCCCAGGGTGGGAGAGCAGCTGATGCCGTGCCACGAGTATTGCGGCACCGGGCACGAAGCGATGTGGGCGCGCGTCCAGGTGATACCCGCAGACGAGTTTCTCGCGAAAGCGAAGGCGTCAGAAAGGCTGAGCTGTGTACCTCGCTAGAAAACTGGTCCTGGCGCACTTCTGGGTCGCGTTCATCGCGTTCTTCGCCGCCATCGTGCTGGGCGAATGGCAGATGTACATCCGCAGCCCGCTGCATGCGTGGATCAACAACCCCGAGCATTACTACCGTTCCGTCACCGCCCACGGCACCGTGATGGCCTACGTGCTGCCGACGCTGCTCGCGATGGGCTTCGGCTACGCGATCGTGGAACTGGCGCTGAAGCGGCCCCTGATCGGCATGCGCTGGGCCTGGGCCGGGTTCTGGCTCGTCATCGCCGGCACGCTCATCGCCGCGCTGACGACGGCGGTCGGCAAGGCGTCGGTGCTCTACACCTTCTATCCGCCGATGCTCGCCAGCCCGCTGTACTACATCGGCGTCGTGCTGGTGGTGGTTGGGTCGTGGATCTGGGTGGCGCTCATGTCGATCAACCTGCGCGCGTGGAAAAAGGATAATCCAGGGGCGACCGTGCCGCTGGCCATGTACGGCAACGTGGCCGGCGCCTACCTGTGGGCCTGGACCTCGGTGGGCGCCGCGTCGGAGATCCTGATTCTGATCATGCCGGCGTCGCTCGGCCTCACCGACACCATCAACGCCGGCCTGGCGCGCGTGCTGTTCTCGTGGACGCTGCATGCGATCGTCTACTTCTGGCTGGTGCCCGCCTACATCGCGTTCTACACCTTGTTCCCCGGCGCCATCGGCGGGCGCCTGTACAGCGACACCATGGGCCGCGTCGCCTTCGCGCTGTTCCTCGTGTTCTCCATGCCGATCGGCATACACCACCTGTTCGCCGACCCGCAGGTGGGCGCCGGCTTCAAGTTCGTACACGCGGTGATGACGGCGATGGTGTCGATCCCCACGCTGCTGACGGTATTTACCATCGTCGCGTCGGCGGAGATCGTCGGGCGCCTGCGCGGCGGCACCGGGCTGTTTGGCTGGGTCAAGGCGCTGCCGTGGTCCAACCCGATGATGCTGGCGGTGACGTTCGCCTTCATCATGCTCGGCTTCGGCGGCGCGGGCGGCCTGATCAACATGAGCTACCAGCTCAACGAATCCATCCACAACACCCAGTGGGTCACCGGCCACTTCCACCTGATCTTTGGCGGCGCGATCGTCATCATGTACTTCATGGTGGCGTATGCGCTGTGGCCGCAGTTGCGCAATTGCGCGCCGCTGTCGCCCAGCCTCATTCGCACACAGCTGACCTTGTGGTTCGTCGGCATGATGGTGCTGACCATGCCGTGGCACCTGGTCGGCCTGCTGGGCGCGCCGCGACGCATGGCCTATTACGACTACACGCACCCGGCGCTGGCGTCGCAGGCCATCACGGTCACGATGTCGGCCATCGGCGGCCTGCTGCTGGTGATTTCCGCAGCGCTGTTCCTGTACATCCTGGCCAGCGCCAGGCGGCAATCGGGCGCAGTGCCGGCCGCCGTGTTCAGCGTGGCGGTGCATCCCAACACGAATCCGCCGGCCGTGCTCAACGGCCTCGGACTGTGGGTGGGCATGATGATCGCGCTCACTGTGGTCAACTACGGCTACCCGATCGTCCAACTGGCGATGACGCCGCAGGCCTACGTGCCTGTCATACCGATCGGAGCGCGATGATGCTGGCCCGGATATGTATCGGAGGTTTGGCGGCGCTGACCCTTGCCGCGATGGCCGTCGGATTCGGCTGGCTGCCGTCGGCGCACCAGGACTTCAGCGCCGGCGGCGTGTGGGACAGCATCTGCCGCGCCGCCGGGGTGCCGAGCAGCTGGGGCGCCAAGGATAGCCAGCGCGGCGCGCCGGCGGTGGCGAGCAATGTCATCCTGCTGCCCGAGATGACCAGAACGGCATCGACCGCCGCAGTGGGCCGCGGCGCCACGCTGGCATTGAACTGCACCATGTGCCACGGGATGAAAGGGATGAGCCGGTCGGACGCGCCCAACCTTGCGGGGCAATACCCCGAGGTCATCATGAAGCAGCTTGCCGACTACAAGAGCGGCAAGCGAGGCAGCCCCATCATGGCTGCGCTGTCGAAGAACCTGTCCGACGAGAACATCAAAGACCTGGCGGCGTATTACGCCAGTTTGCCGAAGGCGCGCACGGCGCCAACCATGTACGACGAGTCGCTGCCCGCGCTGGTGCGCGTCGGCGCTCCGATGCGCAATATCGCGCCGTGTATCTCGTGCCATGGCGGCGTCGACCAGAAGCTGGGCGCACCCTGGCTGGAAGGCATGCCCAAGGATTACCTGGTCCAGCAGCTGCAGTTGTTCAAGAAGGGCGAGCGCCGCAACGATGGCCAGCTACAGATGCGCAACGTGGCCAACGCGATGACCGCGGAAGAAATCGACGCCGTCGCCACGTTCTACGCGCGCAAGGCGCTGCCGGTGCGCGAGTAGCCGCTGCCGAGGGGGCTGGTCATGCGAACCCGCCGGCCATCGGCGGTCCTCGGCTCCTTCAGTGCGCAAACGGATTGAAGTAGTCGCGCTCTTCCGACTGGGTCGACTTGTAGTGTTTAACCGTCTCCACGGCTTCGGCATACACTTCGGCGCGCGTTCTGCCTTCTGATCCTGCCGCCTGCTGCGTGCCCGCCGCGGACGAGCCGCTGGTGGTCGCGCCTGCCACGGGCGAACTGTCGTTTGGCGATTGCGGAGGATTAATCGGGCCGTTCATGGCGCAGCCAGTTGCCAGCAAACACGTGGTGGCCAGCGCAGCGAATTTTACGTTCACGATTCTCTCCCCTTAGTTCAATGTCAATTCCAGAATAGCCACGCCAGACCGTCCATGCAACCGCGACAGGGGGAAATTTGCGTCGCTTTGGTCGGCCGAGTTCGAGCGCTGGGCACAAATGAGGAGAATCAGGGCGCTCTTTTTGATCGCCGTATGAGAAGTGCGCGTAGGTCTTTTCGCGTGTCGCAAATAATGTGAACGAAAATCGTACCTTGTCGCGTCTCGTAGATAATTTGATTTCTGCCCGACAAAACCTGGCGAAACTGCGTTAAATTAAAGTCGCTGATTTCCTCAGGAATGCTGCCGGCGAGGGGAAAAGATTGTAAAGCGCGAACGGTATCCTTGATCCCACGGTAGCTGACCAGCCACGCCTTTCTTCCAAATTGTTTGACGATATAGCTCTTCAAGTCCTTGAGATCCTGCTCCGCTGATTCGAGCAAAACCACCTGCGATTTCACTGAGAATCTTCCTCATCCAGCTCGGCAAACACATCTTCTGCAGAACGGAATTTTCCTTTCTCGATTTCGCGATTCCCCATCGCCAGAATTTTCAACAGCGCGATTGCTTCCTGTTGCTCCTCGTATGAGCGCAGATCCATAACGACCAGCTTCGCTTCGCCGTTCTCGGTCATTAACAGCGGTTGCCGGCTGTGCGTGATGTCCCTGACGATCTCCGCAGCGTGAGTTTCCAGATCGCTAATTGGCCGTGACTGGCTTGAGAATTTCATGGTTGGTGCCTCCTGGTGCGACGAATTACAGGGCAAACTCAGGGTGTAAATTTCCGGCGCGTTCACCGAGCGAGACGTTCGGTTCGCGCGTCAACGAGTGGTTGGGAACCCATTCGCTTCCGCCAAAGTCTAGCACGCAGAGCACCCGCTTTCGCGGCCCAATCGAACAGGTAACTCCGCTCCGCGCGCAAACCCGGCGCCCGGATTCGAGACAATTTCTTGGCTCTTCGTCGATAATAAACTCCCGCATGAATTCCGGACCCGCCATGGAAATTCAATTCCTCGGTACCTCATCGGGCACACCGACCAGAACCCGCAACGTATCCGGGCTGGCGCTGCGTTCCTTCGCTGTGGGATATTGGTACCTGATCGATTGCGGCGAAGGCACCCAGCACAGGATCCTGCACACCAGCTTGTCGCTCAGGAATTTGCGGGCGATTTTCATCACGCACATCCACGGCGACCACTGTTACGGGCTGCCCGGGCTGCTGGCCAGCGCCGGCATGCTCAACAGGACAGAACACTTGTTCATCGTCGGACCCGCGCCGGTGTGGGACTTCATCCAGGGAGTGATGAACACCACCCAGCTTCAGCTTCCCTATTTGGTTGAGTTTATCGATGTGGCCGATGCGCCCGGGTTCGCGCTGCTGCCAGACTTCGACGTGCGCTTCACTGCGCTGTCGCACCGCGTTCCTTCATATGCCTACAGCTTTGAAGAAAAGCTCATCGAACGAAAGCTCGATGCGGCCAGGCTGAAAGCCGATGGCATACCGCCCGGTCCTGCGTGGGGCCGGCTTCAGCAAGGCGATGACGTTGCGATGGATGACGGCAGGATTTTCCATGCCAGTGACTATCTTCTTCCGCCTCGCCCGCCACGCAAGATAATCGTTGGCGGCGATAACGATAGGCCGGAGCTGCTCGCGGCAGAGGCAGCGAACGCGGACGTGCTGATCCACGAGGCGACCTACACCGAAGAGATACTGGTCAAGATGGGCCCGGGTCCCCAGCACAGCTCGGCGAAAAGCGTGGCACAGTTTGCGAACGACACGAAGGTCCGCAATCTCGTGCTCACCCATTTCAGTCCGCGCTATCAGGAAGAGAAGGGCAAACTGTCGATGTCCGATATCGCGGCTGAAGCGCGCAGCGCATACGCCGGCAAGCTGTTCCTGGCCAACGACCTGGAGCGCTACTCGCTGGACCAGCAAGGGACGCTGTCGCGGGCAATCTGAGCCGCTATCAGTCGGGCGCCGCATCGGCCTCGCACGACTGCCGCGCAAGGTTCACGCAATCGGCGAGCCCTTCGCGTTACCACCGCAACTCCGTATCGTCATACAGCTGGCGCACGAATTCCAGAAATTTTTCCCCCATGATGTCCGAGTGCGATGTAATCAGCGAGGCATCAGTATGGATATTCCACACCAGCGAGTTCGGGTCGCGGTTATGGTTAGGCAGCGATGGCTTCATCTGCGACAGGGTCACTCCGCCGCAAAATTCGCGCATCCAATTCGCCTTCAGTAATCCGGTCGCGTCCGTGTTTTGCTGAAAAAACCTGGCCGAATTCAAGGCCTCGATCTCCTTATTCGTCAACATCGCTTCGCTGTTCGAAGAACTTAGCGGCCCCGGCGCCTGCCAGCCAGGACAGGCGTTGTTATCGCGTGCGACGAGTTGGTGCGTCTGATACAGGTCGATATGGCCATGGGTTCGTTTCATCGCCTCGGACTGCTCCTCCGAAGTCACAGGTTTTTCAAAAATGCTGTTGATAAAGCGCCCCGCAGGAAACGCAAGCCGCGTCGCGGCGTCGGCCGAGGAAGTGATTGTGACGAGCAGAGGCGGCTGCACCACCTTGCTCTTGTAGTTGATGGCAGCCTGATGCAGGGGCTGGTATCGGACCGCTTCAAAGGCCGGGTTGATCAGCACAATCATGTCCGCGGGCCGCCGGTTCGCTTCCGCCTTCCTGTGCGCGCCTGGATTGTCCGCCGCACCTGCGCCGCCCGGTAATGGGCCGTTATCGAGGTCCTTTTCGGCGTTCAGCGTTGAGATCAACGGACCGGAGATCGCGGAATACAAGATCCATGCGCCAAAGCTGTGCCCGATCATCAGCATCCGAACCCGGCAGCCGCTCGTCGTGATCCGGCCTTCCCGCGGCGCGGCACAGTCGGGGCTATCGATGTTGCTGTTGTAGTGGCTCTGGACGGTTCGCAGGCGCGAAAACAGTTCCTGCACGGCGCCGTGGGAGACGCGAAGCGCCGCCGACTTGCGGGACCAGAAGCTCATATTAATTAATGCGTTGGGCAGGTCCCAGGACTTGCCGCGCCACCCCACGTAGATACCGACCACTTTGCGAGGCTTCCTGCTCTTGCTTGACTCCAGAGTGTTAGCGGAAGCCAGGATTCGCCGGAAGCGCTTGACGTCCTCGTCATCGTCTTTCGCGTCGTGCTTCCAGCCGTGGACGTACAGGATGATATTCAGATACTCGTCATCGCCCAGCAATTTGTCCAAGCGTTTCATCAGATGGTCGATTTGACTTGGCGGCTTGTCGCCGGGCGCGGCTCCGGCCTTTGCCGGGATGGTAACCGCCCAGCCCTGGTCATCGAACTCCACGAAGTGCAGCTCGTAGCCCGGCGCTGTTTCAGGCGTGATGTGGGAACACTGCTTCAACGTCGCTGCCAGATCCGCAGGGCAGCTGACGGATCCGGGTTCAGCCAGGTCCGTGCGGTAAGGCCGGACGCTTGCGCAACCGAACAGAAGCCCACTGACACACAGGAGTGACACCAAGAGCCTTGCCGCATGAGATTTCATCATATCCCTCTTTGTCTGCAACAAACGTTGTCGAAAGGCGGGCAAGGGGTGTTGAACATCCTGTAGCGCCAGTTAACTCAGACCCGTTAATTCGGGATGCGTTCAACATCATGAACGCGCTGGCGAAGTAGATGGGAAAGATGACCGACGATGGATCGGAAGACCGGCAATTTCGCGGTGAAGGCCAAGGAAAAGCGATGAACGCGGTCGCTGCTCGGAGGTCTAAGAACTACGCATTCCGCTGCCGCGTCGATGACACGCGAGCTTTGCTTTTGCCACACCGTTCGAGGACTATCATGCGCCACCTGCTCTCGCCCGTACTTCCAGCCCTGTTGCTCTATTTTGCTGGCGCCGCGCACGCGGCGGCGACCGCCTACACCGCCGGTCCGAGCGATGCCCAGGCAACGCCGCTGGCTGCGCAAGGCCCCGTACAACCTACCCCTCCGGCGCGCGCACTGCCGACCGTCTGCGCCGGGTTCAACATTGCCGTCTATTCGAATGTCGACGAACCGATGAAACTGTCGTTCGGGCGGGACGGCGCGCTGTACGCGGGACGACAAGGCGGGGACCGGATCCACAGGATCGCGCCCGGCGGCAGCCCGGTGACAGAATTCGGTCCGCCGATGGTCGATCCCGACGCGGTGCTGGTCGACGCTGCCGGCGTGATCAGCGGTGTCCGGAATGCGGTGCTGGTGGGAGGCGGCGGCATCCTCGCCGCGATCTTTCAGGACCAGACGTCGCGGGTCATTTTCAATTCCGGTTTTGCCGATGTCGACGACATGAAATTCGACGAGTCGAGGCGCCTGGTTTTCTCCGACGATGCGCCCCAGGTGCTGGTGAGCCAGGGAAGCCCACCGACGGTGCTGTTTGCGACTCCAAGCCGTCCGGGCAGCATCGCCATCGATGACGACAACCGGATCTTCGTTGCGCTCGGCGACGGCACAATCAGGATCTACAACGCGGACGGGTCTTTGGCGGACAGCGCGTTCGCCAGTGGCTTGGCCGGCCTGGATACGTATCTCGCCTTCGGTCGAGGAGGTGACGGCTTTGGTAAGGCGTTATATGTCCTGAGCGGACGCGAACTGCTTCGTTTTAACAAGAAAGGAAAAGCGACCGTGATCGGATCGGGCTTCAACATTGGTCCTTCATCGGGCACCGGTTTTGTATTCGGTCCCGACAAGGCGCTGTATGTGTCCGATTACTACGAAAACCGCGTCCTCAAGATCTCCCGAGGGAATGGCGGGCGAGGTGCCTGCCGCGAACGGCCCTGAAAAACCACTATGAACATCCAAGCATGAACCAACGGTTCATAGATGCCGTACTATGCGTTATCACGCTTAATCTATGAACACGCCGACAAACGTTCGACGCATGACGTGGTGTCGCAATGTCGGCACTGACCCTGGCTCCCGCACAGCCCAAGAGGTGATGGATTCGGCAAGGATCTGTATGTCCTCAGCGGACGCGAACTGCTTCGGTTTAATAAGCAAGGAAAAGCCACCGTGATCGGATCGGCTTCAATATTGGTCCTTCACCGGGCACGGGTTTTGTGTTCGGGCCTGACAGGTCGCTGGATGTTTCCGATTACTATGAAAACCGCCTTCTCAAGATCTCTCGAGGAAACGGCGGACGAGGACACTGCCGCGCAAGGCCTTGAACTCCGATGGCGGCGTGCCCTCGCGCGATGTGGATATCCGTGTCGGGATGGCGTGCACCATGCTGGCGCCGCACGGGCGCCTCCCTCATTAACGAAGGCGTCGTGCGTCGAAGAACCAGCCTTTCCAAAAAATGACCAGGCGGTTCGGATTTTTGACGAAAACAACAGTGCACCCTAAATCGACCACGGACACCGGATTGGGCAATCCCAGACGTGACGCGCTTGCGTGCGCCTGCTCGCGCAGATATAGACGCGGCTCCACCCGCTTTTCCTGGAAGTCAGGTGGCAAGCACACTTGGCTGCCAAACTGAACCTTATCTGTAGCTACTGTGAAAACATGCCCCACAAGCTGATCGGCCTCACGCTCATCCAGCGAAGTGATTTCCGCCCCATCGAGGGCAGCAGTGAACTTCCATTGCCCGATAACGCTACGTCCATCCCCGGCGGCATGCACTGGGAATCCCGGCCACGATGAAAGTGCAATAGCGGCGACGAGGGCGCAAGCATGCACGGGCTGGAATGAGATGAAGCAACGCAGAAACGGCATAACGCCTCCTATTTGTTCGGAGCTATGGTTGGCGTGACTCGGAATGGCGCACTCTCCTCTGCGCGGCGATGTATGAGCCCAAGCGCGATGACGTATTTTTTCTTTCCTTTCTCGATTACCGAGACTTTGGTCATCTGCGAAATATTATCGGCCGCACCGACAAAATCCCGTTGATTCACGTAGCCGAAAGTACCGCGGGCGCCGGTAGGGCCGGCGTTATAGGTAAGGCTAACAAGCGCATCAAATTGCGCTTGATTCAGTGTTACTTTAGTGTTCCGACGCACGACGCGTTCAGCGTCTCCAACCCGTCGGCCGAACTCCTGATCGACCATCGGCGCGCTAACTTTTCGTTTAAGTTCGTCCGCTGAACAAACCCCTTTGTGAGCAAGAATCCCAGCGCCCCAAGTGCAATGCCCTTTATTCTTGCCCATGTCATTGTAGTAGCGGTAGACAGCCTTCTCCGTCGCTTGCATCCGAGCGCGAGCGTCGGGACTCATCGACATCTGGACATTCGGCCCGGGTTCAGAGTCCGCTTCAAGTTTGGCGGTCATGAGTGCCTCCATCAGTTGAATGAGCACTCACGTTACCACCGAGAAACATCGAGCACTTGATGTCAAGCAGCCAGACAAAGCTTTTCCCTAACGATGCTAGCCACATTTGAAATTTGCGAAGTCGGCGCCCAGACTCATCGCAAGGGCCGCATACGGCTAAGCTTGTCACCCACTATCGGAACCAACCCCGACTCCATCAGCCACTGGCCTTGTCTACAGAATATAGACGCTCCAAATTGCGTAGATCGTATTGTCATACGACAAGTCTTAGAGGCTCAAAACGGAGTGTATCAACGTAGTTGTCGCGTCATCTCAAGCTGCTTGCTACAACGGGAAGGGACGAGAGAAAGAAATGCCTAAATGGCACCTACACGGCTTTTCGGCATTGAGAAAAAGCCAGAAGCGATTATCACGTTAACTCTTGAATTTGATTGGTGGGCCTCCCGTGAGTCGAACACGGCACCAACGGATTATGAGTCCGCTGCTCTAACCAAGCATGAGCTAGAGGCCCTAAATCGGTGCGGCGGGAGTTGCTGAGAACTCGCCACCGTCCGGACAGCGCCGGAACGAAGTGGCGAGAGGATATTGCTTTTGACCTCAGCCCGTCAAGCCTTAGTTTCCTTCGAGGAAGCTCTTCAGCTTGTCGGAACGCGACGGGTGACGCAGCTTGCGCAGCGCTTTCGCCTCGATCTGGCGAATCCGCTCGCGCGTCACGTCGAACTGTTTGCCCACTTCTTCCAGCGTATGGTCGGTCGACATTTCGATGCCGAAGCGCATGCGCAGCACCTTGGCCTCGCGCGGCGTCAGCGAATCGAGCACATCCTTGACCACGCCGCGCATCGACGCGTGCAAGGCGGCATCCGACGGCGCCAGCGTGTTGTTGTCTTCGATGAAGTCGCCCAGGTGGGAATCGTCATCGTCGCCAATCGGCGTTTCCATCGAGATCGGCTCTTTCGCGATCTTCATGATCTTCCGGATTTTGTCTTCCGGCATTTCCATCTTGATCGCGAGCGTCGCCGGATCCGGCTCGGCGCCGGTTTCCTGCAGGATCTGGCGCGAGATCCGGTTCATCTTGTTGATCGTCTCGATCATGTGCACCGGAATGCGGATGGTGCGCGCCTGGTCGGCGATCGAACGCGTGATCGCCTGGCGGATCCACCACGTCGCATAGGTCGAGAACTTGTAGCCGCGGCGATATTCGAACTTGTCCACCGCCTTCATCAGGCCGATGTTGCCTTCCTGGATCAGGTCGAGGAATTGCAGGCCGCGGTTGGTGTATTTCTTGGCGATCGAAATCACCAGGCGCAGGTTGGCCTCGGTCATTTCGCGCTTGGCCTTGCGCGCCTTCATTTCGCCGGCCGCCATCTGGCGGTTGATGTTGCGCAGGTCCGGCAGCGGCAGCACCACGCGCGCCTGCAGGTCGATCAGCCGCTGCTGCAGTTCCTTGATGGTCGGGATGTTGCGGCCGAGGATGGCGCTGTACGCATGCCCCGCGTTGACTTCGCCGTCCACCCATTCGAGGTTGGTTTCGTTGCCCGGGAAGACCTTGATGAAGTGGGCGCGCGGCATGCCGCACTTGTTCACCGCAACGTCGAGGATCTGCTTTTCGATGTGGCGCACTTCGTCCACCTGGCCGCGCAGGGTATCGCACAGCTTCTCGACGACTTTTGCCGTGAAGCGGATGCCCAGCAGCTCGTTGGAAATAGTTTCCTGCGCCTTGACGTAGGCTTTCGAGTTGTAGCCGTCCTTTTCGAAGGCCTTGCGCATCTTGTCGAACTGCACCGAGATGGTTTCGAACTTCTCCATCGCGGCCGCCTTCAGCGCTTCGAGCTGCTCGGCCGAGAAGCCCGCCGCGCCGCCGGCGCTGGTCTCTTCTTCTTCCTCGGCTTCCTCTTCGTCGGCGTCTTCTTCTTCCTCGTCGTCATCGGACGCGGCAGGCGCCGGCGCCGGCGCAGCCACGCCTTCGTTCTCGTCGACCATGCCGTCGACGATCTCGTCGATCTTGGTCTCGTCGTTCTGGATGCGGATCGCCGCCGAAATGATCTCGGCAATCGTCACCGGGCAGGCCGAAATCGCCTGGATCATATCCTTCAGTCCGTCTTCGATGCGCTTGGCGATTTCGATCTCGCCTTCGCGCGTGAGCAGCTCGACCGAGCCCATCTCGCGCATGTACATGCGCACCGGATCGGTGGTGCGGCCGAAGTCGGAGTCGACCGTCGACAGCGCCGCTTCGGCGGCCGCTTCAGCCTCGTCGTCACTGGTGACGGTGGCCACGTTGTCGGTCAGCAGCAGCGATTCGGCATCGGGCGCGTGTTCGTACACGGCGATGCCCATGTCGTTGAAGGTGCCGATGATGCCTTCAATTGCTTCCGGATCGACGATGTTCTCGGGCAGATGGTCGTTGATCTCGGCGTAGGTCAGGAAGCCGCGCTCCTTGCCGAACTTGATCAGCGTCTTGAGCTTGTTGCGGCGCTTCTCGAGCTCTTCCTCGGACGCCTCGGTGTCCGACGAGAAGGCGTCTTTCAGCAGCGCCTTTTCCTTGGCCTTGCGGTCCTTGGCCTTGGCCTTGTCGACCGCCTTCAGTTCGGCGCGTTCGACCGCATTGAGCGCGGCGACTTCGTCGTTTTCAGGCTGGAATTCCTTCGGCTTGCGCCCGCGCCGGCCAGGCACCTTGACCGACGGCAGGACGTAACCGGACGTGTCGATCGCGGCCAGCGCGGCGGCGTCGGTAGTCTGGCTGACGACAGGCGTGGTGCTCACGACACGAGCTTCGGCCTTGTCTTGCGCTTTATCCGCCTTGGCGGACGTTTTCGCTGGCTTTTCAGCCAATTTGGGTTCGGGTTTCTTGGTTGGCACAGGCGCTTTCGATGTCACAACGACTAGCTTTACGATGGATTGAGATAAAGTTTGTTGCCGCCCTTCCGGGCCTACGTCTCCCGGCCAGCCCTCGCAGGCCAACCTGGCACTACTGCACTCTTACACCTTTACATCACCTGCAGGCACGACCGGCGCCGCCATGTTCAATGGCATTCCACTGAAGCACCGACGGTTGGGGGCGTTGACCTGTGGCGTCGGCAGACTGTCGTCTGCCACCATAGCTGGCCCTGCCGCCGGCGCCTCGCTCGCGCGCCGATCAAGAGCCTAAAGTCTGACAAGCTTGCCGTCTTGCGGACGATAGAAATCGCTTCCTAAGACACAATACTTATCGTTTTATTATAGCACGCACCCCAACTTTTTCCAGTGACCGGCAACCCTTGAACTGTAGCAACTTTAACACTTCAGCGCGGTGTCTTGTCGGCCGCATCTTCGCGCGCCAACTGATCCTGCATCGCCGTAATTTCGCGGTACCGCACCCCCATCTGATCTGAGGTCAGACCGGAAGAAAACAACTGGTTCAATTCCTGTTTTAACGCCTCCATCTTGATCTGGCGCACCGTAGCGGCCAGGAATTGCTTCACCGCGTCGAAGTCCGATTCCGGTTCCGAGGCAATCTCGGCGATCAGGCTGTCGTACTCCACGCTCGTTTCATGCAGATGCTGCGACAAGGCCGCGAAGCCGCCGCCCGGCCCCAGTGCCTGGCCGGCCGCCACCAGCTGGCGCAGCCGCTCGGCCGATTCGGCGCCGAAGTGATCGAAGCATTGCAGCGCCGACTCGTCCAGCTCCAGGCACAGCGGCGGATGCGCCACCAGGATGCGCAGGATCTGCAGCTCCAGCCCCACCGGCTGCGGCCGCCCCTGCTTCGGCGGCGCCCGCTTGGCCACCGACACCGGCTTTGCCAGTTCAAATAACGCTTCGATTTCCGCCGGGGTTGACTGGGTGATGCTGGCCAGCCCGCGCACGATCTGGAGTCGCAGCGACGACGGCGTCATCGCCTGCAGCAGCGGCTTGGCGTCGAACTGGGCACGCGCACGCCCTTCCGGCGTCGACAGATCGTGGTCGCCCGACGCTTCGCGAATCAGGAATTGCGACAAGGGCATCGCTTCGTGGATTTCCTGCTCGAACGCTTCGAAGCCGCGCTCGCGCACGAAGCTGTCCGGGTCGTGCTCTTGCGGCAGGAACAGGAACTTGATGGTCTTGTTGTCGGTCACTTGCGGCAGGCAGGCTTCGAGCGCGCGGCGGGCCGCCTTTCGGCCGGCCCGGTCGCCGTCGAAACTGAAGATCACGGTGTCGGTTTGGCGCAACAGTTTCTGCACGTGAGTCGTGGTGCAGGCGGTGCCGAGCGTCGCGACCGCTTGCGGGAAGCCGAGCTGGGCCAGTGCGACCACGTCCATATAGCCTTCCGTCACCAGCACGTAGCCGGCGTCGCGGATCGCCTGGCGCGCCTCGAACAGGCCGTACAGCTCGAAGCCCTTCTGGAATAGCGGCGTTTCCGGCGAGTTCAGGTATTTCGGCTCGCCCTGGTCGAGCACGCGGCCGCCGAAGCCGATCACCTGGCCTTTGGTGTTGCGGATCGGGAACATGATGCGTTCGCGGAAACGGTCGTAGCGCTTCTTGTTGCCGCCGTCCTCGTCCACGCGGTCGATCACCAGGCCGGACTCCACCAGCGCCAGCGCGTCGTAGTCGGGGAACACGGCTTTCAGGCTGTCCCAGCCGGACGGCGCGTAGCCCATGCCGAAGCGCGCCGCCACTTCGCCGGTCAGGCCGCGGTTCTTCAAATAGGCGATGGCGTTGTCGGCGCCGCGCAGCTGGGCGCGGTAGAAATCGCAGGCCTGGGTCATCGCGTCGGTCAGCGCCAGCGACTGCGCCGCGGCGGCCGCGCGCTGGGCCGGCGGGATCTTGTCGTCGTTGTCCGGCACCACCATGCCGACGCCCTGGGCCAGGTCCTTCACCGCATCGATGAAGCCCATGCCCGAATACTCGATCATGAAGCCGATCGAGGTGCCGTGCGCGCCGCAGCCGAAGCAGTGATAGAACTGCTTGGTCGGGCTGACCGTGAAACTGGGGGACTTTTCGTTGTGGAACGGGCACAGGCCCATGAAGTTGGCGCCGCCCTTTTTCAGCTGGACGTAGCGGCCGACCACGTCGACGATGTCGACACGGTTGAGCAAATCGGTGATGAATGTTTGTGGAATCACGTCAGATGGTCAGTCTTTGTCTAAAGTCAGACTATACCGCCAGCCGCTCATCAAATTGATTTGCAACAACTTACGCGGCGGCGACAACACCGGGGCCAGGTCCGGCGGACCTGACCCCATTTTCAGGCGACCCTTATGCGGCCGACAGCGCCTTCTTGATCAGGCTCGACACCAGGCCCATGTCGGTGCCCTTCGGCATCTTCGGCTTGATGATGGCCATCACCTTGCCCATGTCCTGGGGACCGGCGGCGCCCGAAGCGGCCACCGCATCGGCCACGGCCGCGTTAATTTCCGCTTCCGACAAGCCGGCCGGCATGTAGGCTGCCAGCACGGCCAGCTCGGCCTTTTCGATGTCGGCCAGGTCGGTCCGGCCGCCCGCTTCGAACTGGCTGATCGAGTCCTTGCGCTGCTTGATCATCTTTTCGACGATCGCCAGCGCCTGCTCGTCGGTCACTTCGATGCGCTCGTCGACTTCCTTGCGCTTGAGTTCGGCGATGATCAGGCGGATCGTGCCCAGCTTGCCCGCGTCTTTCGCGCGCATCGCCGTTTTCATGTCTTCGGTGATTTGGTCTTTCAAGCCCATGGCGTCCTCTTTTCGGTAGGTATAAAAGGCAAAACCCGCTGCGGTAGAACCGGAGCGGGTCTGCGATGCATCAGGCCATCATCCGGACAGACTTGCCGTCGCGGATCACTGGACTAGCAATCTTAGAATAATTTCTTTGGCAGTTGCTGGCTGCGGATGCGCTTGTAGTGACGCTTCACGGCAGCTGCCAGCTTGCGCTTGCGCTCAGCCGTTGGCTTTTCGTAGAACTCGCGTGCGCGCAGTTCGGTCAGCAGACCAGTTTTTTCAATGGTGCGCTTGAAGCGACGCATTGCGACTTCAAACGGCTCGTTTTCTTTAAGGCGAATAGTGGTCATGTAAAAATCAAACCGTTAGATGTTAGGGGAAGAACGAGATTCTAGCATCGTTTGCCGAGCAATGGAAGCTTTTCACTGTCCTGTTTCGAGTTCGCCACACCGCCGCCCTATGCCAGCGCCAGTCCCGCCGCCTGCGCCGAGGCCCACGCCCACTGGAAGTTGTAGCCGCCCAGCCAGCCCGTCACGTCGACCGCTTCGCCGATGAAATACAGGCCCGGCACCTTGTTCGCCATCATCGTTTGCTGCGACAGTTCGCGCGTGTCGATGCCGCCCAGGGTCACCTCGGCCTTGCGATAGCCTTCCGAGCCGGTCGGCACGATCGCCCAGCGGTTGACCGCGTCGCCCAGCTTGCGCAGCTTGGCGTCCTGCATGTCGGCCAGGCGCGCATCCAGCGCGATATCGCACGCCGCCAGCAGGCTTTCGGCCAGGCGCGCCGGCAACCACTGCGACATCAGGTTGCCCATCTGTTTTTTTAGAGTGCCCTTGCCTTCGATGAGTTCCGCGGCGACGTCCACGTCCGGCAGCAGGTTCAGCACGATCGGCGTGCCCGGCTGCCAGTAGCTGGAAATTTGCAGGATCGCCGGGCCGGACAGGCCGCGGTGGGTGAACAGCAGGTCTTCGCGGAACTTGCCCTTGATCGCTCCCTTGCCCTTGCCCGAGCCGGTTTCCACTTCCACTTCCAGCGCAATGCCGGCCAGCGGCGCGAACGCCTCCCAGGCCGGGCCGTCGAACGTCAGCGGCACCAGGCCGGGACGCGGCTCGACCACCGCCAGCCCGAACTGTTCGGCGATGCGGTAGCCGAAATCGGTGGCGCCGATCTTCGGGATCGACAGTCCACCGGTGGCGATCACCACGGCGTCGGCCAGGATGTCGCCAGTGTCGGTGGCGAGCAGGAAGCCGTCTTCCATTTTTTCCAGCGATTCGACGTTAGTCGGCATGCGCCAGGTCACGTTGCCGTCGGCGCACTCGGTCTTGAGCATCTCGATGATCTGCTCGGCCGAGTCGTTGCAGAACAGCTGGCCGCGGTGCTTCTCGTGAAAAGCGATGCGGTGCTTCTTGACGAGCGCAAGGAAGTCCTGCGGCGTGTAGCGCGACAAGGCGCTTTTCGCGAAGTGCGGATTGGCGGACAGGAAGTTGGCGGGGCCGGCGTTGATGTTGGTGAAGTTGCAGCGGCCGCCGCCGGAGATGCGGATTTTCTCGGCCAGCTTGGCGGCGTGGTCGATCAGCACCACGCGCTTGCCGTTGCTGGCGGCGACTGCCGCGCACATCATGCCGGCGGCGCCGGCGCCGATCACTGCTACATCATATTGTTTTGCCATGGTTGCTGCCGATTCCGCTTAGAACTAAACCGGCATTGTAAACCGCGAGGCGGATTTCGATGGCTAAAGCACGCTCAGCATAGGCTCCAGCCTTCGCTGGAGCGACAACCTGAAGACCGTCGCTCCAGCGAAGGCTGGAGCCCATACTGAGATTGAACATCGGCGCACCGGACCACATCCCCGACGACGATGATGCTCGGACTCCCCAGCCCCGACAGCGCCAGGTCGGCAGCCAGCTCGCCCAGCGTCGTGAGCAGATGCGCCTGCCCGTCCCCGGTCGCCGACTGAATCACCGCCACCGGCGTCGACGCCGCCTTGCCGCCCGCCAGCAGCGCCGCCTGGATCTGCCGGCAGCGCGCCACGCCCATATAAATCACCAGCGTCAGCCCGGTCTGCGCCAGCAGCGCCCAGTCCGGCGTGCGCGCGGCGCCGGCCTCATCCTGCCGCTCATGCCCGGTAACAAAGATCGCGCCCGAACTCCAGTCGCGGTGCGTCAGCGGCACGCCGATCGCCGACGGCGCCGCCAGCCCGCTGCTGATGCCGTTGACCACTTCCACCTGCACGCCCGCCGCCACCAGCGTCGCCCTCTCCTCGCCGCCACGCCCGAACACGAACGGGTCGCCGCCCTTGAGCCGCACCACGTGCTTGCCCGCATTCGCTTCGGCCACCATCAGGCGTTCGATGAATTCCTGCGGCGTGGACTTGCAGCCGCCGCGCTTGCCGACGTGGACAACGCGCGCCGCAGCACGCGCATGGTCGAGGATCGCCGGATTGACCAGGTCGTCCACCAGCAGCACGTCGGCGCCGGCGATCGCGCGCACCGCTTTCAGGGTCAGCAATTCCGGATCGCCCGGTCCCGCGCCCACCAGCCACACCTTACCTGTCGTGCTCTCCATGATCGCCGCCCGTGTTCGCCTTTAGTGCCTTTGAAACTAGCAAACACTGTGCCACTTGCTCGAGAATCGATGGCGGCACCGGCGCCTCCCCGCGCAGGGCGCGCGCGATCCAGGCGGCCGTGGTGGCCGCATCGCGTTCGGGCGGCATCTGCGCCATTTCGTCCGTTGGCGCGTCTTTTTGCACCAAAATGGTGCGATTCCCCGCATGAAACCAGTCGATTTGATTGGCGCGGTTGGCGTTGGCTACCGTCTCGCCCTCGGTGCCGCGCATCAGGAAGGCGTCGCCCCGCGCGTGCGGTGCCGCGTCGGAGAAATACTCGCCCAGCATTTCCAGGTATTCCGGGTGCGTGTAGGACACCAGCCGCAGCGCCGGCCCCTGGTAGGGCTGCAGGATCTTGACCAGCGTGTGGGTCGAATTGCGCACCCCGAGGATGCGGCGCAGCGACAGCAGCTGCGCCATCTTCGGCGCCAGCGTCTCGATCGGCATGAACGCCGGCTGGCCCTGCGCCTGCGCGCCCTGCACATCGGCCAGGCTGGCGGCCAGCGGCAATCCCATCGCCTGCATGATTTCCGCGGTGGTGACGCGCCCCGGATCGCGCGTGACGCCATGCACCAGCACCGGCACGCCTTCGCGCGCCAGCAGCATCGCCAGCAGCGGCGTCAGGTTGGCCATTTTGCGCGCGCCGTTATAGCTGGGGATCAGCACCGGCGCGTAGCCGCCAGGCGGCGCCGGCAGCAGCTCGAACGATTCCTCCGCCGCGTCGAGAAAGCCGGCGATCTCCTCGACCGACTCGCCCTTGATCCGCATCGCCAGCACGATCGCGCCCAGCTCCAGGTCGGACACCCGGCCGTCGAGCATGGCGCCGTACAGCATCTTCGCGTCCTCGCGCGTCATGCTGCGCGCGCCTTTCCGGCCGCGGCCGATTTCCTTGATGAAGCGGGCGGCGGCGATATTTTCTTGCGATGTAATCATAGGCCCAAGCTTACACCGAGACGCGCAAATCTTTTGGCAAAAACGGAATCAAAGGAGATACGCCCCACCCAACTTGAGGAGACCAACATGAATCAGATCAGACGACGGGCATGCATCGGTGCACTGTTTGTCGGCAACCTGCTCGCGCTCGGCCTGGCGCCGCATGCGATGGCGTCGAGCCACCGCGAAGCGCCCTTCATCACGCGCGCGCCGAAAGTCGACGCCACCGACTTCTACCTGTTCCGCAGCTTCGCCCCGGGGCGCGGCGCCTACACCACCGTGATCGCCAACTACGTGCCGCTGCAGGACGTGTATGGCGGCCCGAACTTCTTCGCGATGGACCCGGAGGCGCTGTATGAAATCCACTTCGACAACAACGGCGACGCCAAGGAAGACCTGACCTTCCAGTTCCGCTTCAAGTACACCAACAAGGACGCCAAATTCACCGTCGGCGGCAAGCAGGTGTCGATCCCGCTGGTGAACAACGGCGGCCCGATCGACAGCGTCAGTCCGGCCGGCATCAACGTGCGCGAAACCTACACCGTCACCGTGGTGCGCGGCGACCGCCGCAAGGGCACGCGCGCGGCCGTCACCAATGCCGACGGCGGCGGATCCACCTTCGACAAGCCGATCGACAACATCGGCAACAAGTCGATTCCAGACTACGCGGGCTACGCCGCCAAGCACATCTACAACATCAACATTCCCGGCTGCGCGACGCCGGGGCGCCTGTTCGTCGGCCAGCGCAAGGACCCGTTCGCCGTCAACCTCGGCGAAACGTTCGACCTCATTAACATCAAGGCCCCGGCGGTCGAGTTCGATCCGAACGCCGAAAAAGCGGCCAAGGACGACCTGGCCGACAAGAACGTCACCTCAATTGAAATGGAAGTGCCGACCGAATGCCTGGCGACCTCCGCCGACCCGGTGATCGGCGGCTGGACCACCGCCAGCCTGCGCCAGGGCCGCCTGCTCAACCCCTTCCCGCGCTCGAACAACGACGCCTCGCTTGAAGGCGGCGCGTGGGTGCAGGTGTCGCGCCTTGGCATGCCGCTGGTAAACGAAGTCGTCATCGGCCTGAAGGACAAGGACCGCTTCAACTCCAGCAAGCCGCAGAACGACGCCCAGTTCGCCGACTACGTCACCAACCCGACCCTGCCGGCGCTGGTCGAAATCCTGTTCGGATCGGCGGGGGCGAAGGCGCCCACCAACTTCCCGCGCAACGACCTGGTGGCCACTTTCCTCACCGGTATCCAGGGCCTCAATCAGCCGAAAAACGTCACGCCAAGCGAAATGCTGCGGCTAAATACCTCGATCGAGCCGACCGCGGCGGGCGCGCAGCAGCGGCTCGGGGTGATCGGCGGCGACAACGCCGGCTTTCCGAACGGGCGGCGGCCGGGCGACGACATCGTCGACATCTCCCTGCGCGTGGTGATGGGCAAGCTGTGCACGCTCAACATCGGCTGCGTGGCGGCCGATGCGCCTGCCGGCGCGATCCGCTTCACCGACGGCGCCTTCCTCGACCAGAGCTCGTTCGACGCCACCTTCCCCTACCTGAGGACGCCGCTGCCGGGGGCGCCGCAACAGTAAAGGAGAGCATCATGAAAAGACTCAGCTTGATCATCGCCGTGCTGCTGGCGGGCTGCAGCGGAGGCGGCGAGATATCGCTGCCGCCGCCTCCGCCCGAAGCGCAGTTGGACGCCTTCTACCTGCTGGTCAGCGGCGTGGTCGCGGCCAGTTCCGAGGATGGGGACGCGAAGGATGTCGATTCGCTGGCGGCAACGTCGCCGGACGGCAGCGAGCCGGAGACGCTGTAATTGCCTGCGGCGCTGGCAGATCGGGGTCTGACCCGCGGGTCAGACCCCGGTTTTAGCTCACCTTCTGCAACAGCCGGGAAATGACGCTACACTGCTTGCAACCGAAATCAAGCAGAAAAGCAGGATCATGAGCATCACCGACAATATCGAAAATACCAACGTCAGCTCGTTCGCGCGCATGCCTTCGCCGCTCGAGCTGCACCGCAAGCTTCCGCTGACCGACAAGGCGCGCGCCACGGTCATGCAGGGCCGCGAAGCGCTGCGCAACATCATCGACCGCAAGGACAAGCGCCTGTTCGTGGTGGTCGGCCCGTGCTCGATCCACGACCCGGTAGCCGGCCTCGATTACGCAGCGCGCCTGAAAAAGCTGCAGGCGGACGTCGCCGACACCATGCTGCTGGTGATGCGCGTGTACTTCGAAAAGCCGCGCACCACCACCGGCTGGAAAGGCTACATCAACGATCCGGACATGGACGACTCGTTCCGCGTCAACGTCGGCATGGAGAAGGCGCGCCAGTTTCTGCTCGACGTGTGCGAACTGGGCCTGCCCACCGCCACCGAGGCGCTCGACCCGATCTCGCCGCAATACCTGGGCGACCTGATCGCCTGGACCGCGATCGGCGCGCGCACCACCGAATCGCAGACCCACCGCGAGATGTCGTCGGGCCTGTCCACGCCGGTCGGCTTCAAGAACGGCACCGACGGCGACATCAGCATCGCCGTCAACGCCATCCTGTCGTCGGCGCATCCGCACTCCTTCCTCGGCATCAACGGCGAAGGCAACGTATCGATCGTGCGCACCAGCGGCAACGCCTACGGCCACGTGGTGCTGCGCGGCGGCGACGGCCGGCCGAACTACGATTCGGTGTCGGTCGCGATTGCCGAGCAGGCGCTGGCCAAGGCCGGCCTGCCCGCCAACCTGGTCGTCGACTGCTCGCACGCCAACAGCTACAAGAAGCCCGAGTTGCAGCCGCTGGTGATGTCCGACGTGGTGCAACAGATCCGCCACGGGAACAAGTCGCTGGTGGGCGTGATGATTGAATCGAACATCGTCGGCGGGAACCAGAAGATCCCGGCCGACCTGTCGCAGCTGAAGTACGGCTGCTCGGTGACGGACGGCTGCATCGACTGGGAATCGACCGAAGCGATGCTGCGCGCCGCGCACGCCGAACTGCTCCAGCGGCCGTAACCTTCTGATGCTGTCGTACCTGCGAAGGCAGGTACCCATACTGAGCCGCTTTTACCTCCGCAGCATGCTCAGTACGGGTACCCGCCTGCGCGGGTACGACATTCCATGCTTTACAATGACGGATTCCCCATCTGTCCGCACCTCCCATGATTGTTCTCGGCGTCGAATCCTCCTGCGATGAAACCGGCCTTGCGTTGTACGACACGCAACGCGGCCTGCTGTCCCACGCGCTCCACTCGCAGGTGGCGATGCACGAAGAATACGGCGGCGTGGTGCCCGAGCTGGCCTCGCGCGACCACATCCGCCGCGCCATCCCGCTGCTCGAGCACACGCTGGCCGGCGCCGGCATGAAGCTGTCCGACATCGACGCGATCGCCTACACCCAAGGCCCGGGCCTGGCCGGAGCGCTGCTGGTCGGCTCCTCGATCGCCTGCGCGCTAGGCCTGGCCACCGACAAGCCGGTGATCGGCGTGCACCACCTCGAAGGCCACCTGCTATCGCCGCTGCTCGCGTCCGAGCCGCCGGCCTTCCCCTTCATCGCGCTGCTGGTCTCGGGCGGGCACACGCAGCTGATGCGCGTCGACGGCGTCGGCCAGTACACGCTGCTTGGCGAAACGCTCGACGACGCGGCCGGCGAAGCATTCGACAAATCGGCCAAGCTGCTGGGCCTGGGCTATCCGGGCGGCCCGGCGATCTCGCGGCTGGCCGAATTCGGCGACCCGAATGCCTACAAGCTGCCGCGCCCGATGCTGCACTCGAAAGACTTCAACTTCAGCTTCTCCGGCCTGAAGACGGCGGTGCTGACGGTGGTGAAGAACCACGAAGAGAAAGTCATCGCCAACATCTGCGAGCAGGACAAGGCCGATATCGCGCGCGGCTTTGTGGACGCGATCGTCGACGTGCTGACGGCAAAGTGCGTCAGCGCGATCAGGCACACGGGCTTGAAGCGCCTGGTGATCGCCGGCGGCGTCGGCGCCAACTCGCAACTGCGCGCCTCGCTCAATGCGGCGGCGGCAAAGAAGAAATTCAAGGTGTTCTACCCAGAGCTGGAGTTCTGCACCGATAACGGCGCGATGATCGCGTTCGCCGGCGCCATGCGCCTGCAGATCAATCCGGACGCGGCGAAGAAGGACTACTCGTTCAACGTCCGGCCGCGCTGGGCGCTCGACGAAATCCGCGACGTGTGAGTATCGGGGTCTGGTCCTGCGGACCTGACCCCATCTTCGCTGGTCGGTGCAAAATGGGGTCAGGTCCGAAGGACCAGACCCCGACACGCGTTGTGTTGCGAACTTGTCTTTCCAATCAAACACTTACAAAGTGTAACGATATCCTACGGTGTTCTCGTCGCCCGCCAAAAAATGGCAAGATCTTACGGTTAAGGTCTTCCGGAGGTGCGCGCGATGCGGGTTGTAAGTTGGAATATTCACTGGGGATGCGGCAAGGATGGCCGCATCCGGATTCACGCGATCATCGACGTGCTGCGCAAGCTGAACGCCGACATCATCTGCCTGCAGGAAGTCGCGTCGAACCATCCCGAGCTTGCCGGCAGCGCCAGCGCCAACCAGTTCCGCCAACTGGCCGGCGCCTTCGGCGGCTACCACTCGGTCATCGAGCCCACCAGTGAGCTTTACCAGAACAACCTGCCGCGCCAGTTCGGCAACCTGCTGCTGTCCAAGTACCGCATGACCCAGGTGCACCGCCACCTGCTGCCTTGGCCGCCCGATCCGTCCAGCCCGGCCGGCATGCCGCGCGGCCTGATCGAAACGGTGCTCGACGCACCCGCCGGCAAATTGCGCGTGCTGACCACCCACCTCGAATACTATTCGCAGCTGCAGCGCGCCGCGCAGGTACGCCAACTCAAGTACCTGCACTGGGAAGCGTGCGAACGCGCGAAGATCTTCCAGCCCGACCCGACCCTCGATGCGCCGTTCCAGCTGGGCTTCCGGCCCGGGTCGGCGATCTTCTGCGGCGACTTCAACATGACGCCCGGCTCGCCCGAATACCAGGACATGCTGGCGCCGGGCGAAGGCGCCTCGCTGCCGCTGATCGATGCGTGGAGCGCCACGCACCCGAATGCCAAGCACGCGCCGACGGCCGGCCTGCACGGCTTCGACTGGCCCGAGAAGCCCGACACCTACGACTACTTTTTTGTCACCGACGACCTGGCGCCGCGCGTCACGTCGATGGAAGTGATGTCGGAGACGGCGGCGTCGGACCACCAGCCGATCGTGCTCGATCTCACCTGATTCCGAGCCGCGGCCCAAAGTCTGGGGTCAGGTCCGCCGGAGCGACGGGGACGCCGAGTCCCCATTTTGATTGCAGCCGCGGCCTAAAAAATGGGGTCAGGTCCGCCGGACCTGACCCCGCCTTTGTCGCCGCCGCAGGCCAAAGCCGCTACGCCGCTTGCCTCACCGGCCTCGCCTGCCGGTGATACAAGAACTCCAGCACCCGCGTCCGATACTCGATGTACAGCGGGTCATGCGCCAGCGCCACCCGGTCGCGCGGCCGGGCCAGGCGCACCTTCACGATGTCGCCGATGGTCGCCCCCGGCCCGTTCGTCATCATCACGATGCGGTCCGACAGCAGCACCGCCTCATCCACGTCGTGCGTCACCATCACAACCGTCGATCCGGTCTGCGCGACGATGCGCAGCAGCTCGTCCTGCAGGTGCGCGCGCGTGAGCGCATCGAGCGCGCCGAACGGCTCGTCCATCAGCAGCACCTTCGGCTCCATCGACAGCGCCCGCGCGATCCCCACACGCTGCTTCATCCCGCCCGAGATCTCGTTCGGCCGCTTGCTCGCCGCCGCCACCAGGCCGACCAGCGCCAGCGCGTCGAGCGTGCGCGCGCGCAGCTGCGACGTGGACTCCTTCGCCCCGAACACCCGCTCCACCGCCAGGTACACGTTCTCGAAGCAGGTCAGCCACGGCAGCAGCGAATGGTTCTGGAATACCACGCCACGTTCCGGCGACGGGCCGGCGATCTCGCGGCCGTTGCAAATCAGGGCGCCCTCGGTGGCGGTGGTCAATCCCGCGATCAGGTTCAGCAAGGTGCTCTTGCCGCAGCCCGAGTGCCCGATCAGCGTGACGAACTCGCCCTGCTCCACCGTCAGATTGATGTCGGCCAGCGCGTGGAAGCTGCCCTGCTTCGTTTCGAAGCGCATCTCCGCGTGCTGCACCTCGATGAATTTTTGCGCTCTCATGTCAGGCCTTCGCTTCTTCGTAAGTGAACGACTTCGCCAGCGCCACCAGCGCCTGCTCCAGCACCAGCCCGACCACGCCGATGACGACAATCGCGATGATGATGTGCGGGACGTTCAGGTTGTTCCACTCGTCCCAGACCCAAAAGCCGATGCCCACGCCGCCCGTCAGCATCTCGGCCGCGACGATCACCAGCCACGCGGTGCCGATCGCCAGGCGCACCCCGGTCAGCATGTGCGGCAGCACCGATGGCAGCAGGATTTTGGTGAACACCTTCCACTCCGACAGGTTCAGCACACGCGCCACGTTCAGGTAGTCCTGCGGCACGCGCTGCACGCCGGCCGCGGTGTTGATGATCATCGGCCAGATCGAGCAAATGAAGATAGCCCAGATCGCCGCCGGATGCGCCGCCTTGAACACCAGCAGGCCGATTGGCAGCCAGGCCAGCGGCGACACTGGCTTGAGCAGGCTGACGATAGGATTGAACATCCCCGCCAAAAACCTGAAGCGCCCCACCATGAAGCCAAGCGGGATGCCCACAGCGGCGGCCAGGCCGAAGCCGATCGCCACGCGCTTGAGCGAGGCGATGATGTTCCAGCCGATGCCCTGGTCGTTCGGGCCCCTGCTGTAGAACGGGTCGGAGAACAGCTTTACCGCCTCCGCCCACGTCACTGCCGGCGACGGGAAGGTGCTGTTCTTCACCGAGATGATCTGCCACACCAGCACCAGCAATGCGAGCCCCAGCACAGGCGGCAGCACCGCCAGCAAGAAGGCGCGGCTGCGCGGACGCCCGCCGATGCGCACACCCTGGTTCGCCAGGCGCTGGCTGCGCCGCGGCTTGCCAGTCGCAGCGGCCACTAACGGGGCCGCAACCGATTCGAGTACTGCGCTCATGCGATTCTCCTCAGGCCTTGATCTTGAATGAGTCGGCGTAGGCCTTGGGGTTCTTGCCGTCCCAGACTAGGCCGTCGATCAGCTTCGCGCTGCGCATCGGCGACTTCGGCACGCTCACCTTGGCCAGCGCGGCCGCCTCCTTGTACAGCGCGACCTGGTTGACCGCGGTGGCGGTGGCCAGATAGTCCGGCTCGCCCTTGAGCAGTCCCCAGCGCTTGTGCTGGGTCATGAACCACATCCCGTCCGACAGGTAGGGGAAGTTGACCGCGCCGTCGTTGTAGAACTTCATGTGGTTCGGGTCGTCCCAGGTCTTGCCCATGCCGTTCTGGTAGCGCCCGAGGATGCGCTGGTTGATCACGTCGACCGACGTGTTCACGTACGACTTGTCGGCGATGGTCTCGGCCATCTTGGTCTTGTTCGACAGCGAGGCGTCGATCCACTTGCTGGCGTCGAGGATTGCGGCGACCAGCGCGCGCGCCGTGTTCGGATGCGCCTTGACCCAGTCGGCCGTGGTGCCCAGCGTCTTTTCGGGATGATCGCGCCAGATGTCCTGGGTGGTGGCCGCGGTGACGCCGACGGAATCGACGATGGCGCGGTGGTTCCACGGCTCGCCCACGCAGAAGCCGTCCATGTTCCCGACCCGCATATTGGCCACCATCTGCGGCGGCGGCACGGTGATCACCTTGGCGTCCTTCATCGGGTTGATGCCGTAGGTCGCCAGCCAGTAGTACAGCCACATCGCGTGGGTGCCGGTCGGGAAGGTCTGGGCAAAAGAATATTCGCGCTTGTCGGCCTGCATCAGCCTGGCCAGCGACGGGCCGTCCACGCCGCCCTTGTCGGCCACCTTTTTCGCCAGCGTGATGGCCTGTCCGTTCTGGTTCAGGTTCATCAGCACGGCCATGTCCTTCTTCGGGCCGCCGATGCCCATCTGGACGCCGTACACCAGGCCGTACAGCACGTGGGCCGCGTCGAGCTCGCCGTTGACCAGCTTGTCGCGCACGCTGGCCCAGGAAGACTCCTTGCTGGGGACGATCCGGATGCCGTACTTCTTGTCGAAGCCGAGCACCGATGCCATCACCACCGACGCGCAATCGGTCAGCGGAATGAAGCCGATCTTCACTTCTTCTTTTTCGGGCTTGTCCGAGCCGGCTGCCCAGACGCCGCCGCTGGCCAGGCCAGTGAGCGTGGCGCCCCCCGCCTTGAGGATGGTGCGGCGGATGCGGCTGGTATTGGTGTTGTTGGTCATCGTTCCCTCGTTGTCATCGGCTGGTGTTACCAATGCATCAGCAATTGGCGTGCCAGCTTTGCAACGAGGGAATGTCAGGCAATGGCGCGCTTTTCAGGCACCGATGTTGTGCGGCGCACCAAAAGCGCGCTCGCTACGCTCAGGACTGGGCGGCGATGTCGCGCAGTGCGCGCTCGAACACTTCGGGCGGCTGGCCACCGGAGATCAGGTGCTTCTGGTTGATGATGATGGCCGGGACCGAATTGATGCCGGCGCGCTGGAAGAACTGCTCGGCCTCGCGCACTTCGTCGGCGAAGGTATCGGTCGCCAGGATGCGCGACGCTTCGACCGGGTCGAGGCCGACCTGTTCGGCCAGGCGTACCAGCACCTCGTGCGAACCGGGGTTCTCGCCTGCGGTGAAGTAGGCCGAGAACAGCGCCATCTTCAGGTCGCGCTGCTTGCCCTGCGCCTCGGCCCAGTGCAGCAGGCGGTGCGCGTCGAAGGTGTTGTAGATGCGGTCGCGCGAGCCAAACTCGAAGCCGAGCTGCTCGCCGCGGGCGCGGATCATTTCGCTGGTCTGGGCGCGCTGCTCGGGGCTGGCGCCGTATTTCTGGGCCAGGTGCTCGCCGATGTCCTGGCCTTCCGGCGCCATGTTCGGATTGAGCTCGAAGGGCTGGAAATGGATTTGCGCGTCGACCACGTCGCCGACATTGTCCAGCGCCTGCTCGAGCGCCTTGAGGCCGATGACGCACCAGGGGCACGACACGTCCGACACAAAATCAATCCTCATTTCCTTGCTCATGATCCATCCCTTCAGTAGATAAGGGGCGTATATGGGAGCGGAACGAGGAAATTCAAGATGGGGACAGGTCTGAGATGCACCGGTTTGGTGGACAGGTTAATTAGCAACACATGTGCTGCGCCTGGACCTGCGCCGGCGTTTTGTAGCCGAGCGATTGATGAAGTCGGATTGTATTGTAGTACACCTCAATATGATCTTTGACGGCGGCAACCGCGGCAGCGTGATCTTCATACACGAAGTGATGCGTCAACTCGTTCTTCAGGTTCGAGAAGAAGCTCTCCGCAACCGCGTTATCGTGACAGTTCCCTTTGCGGCTCATGCTCGCAATTGCGCCCTTCGACTCGAGGTAGTCGCGAAACTTCTTCGAGCCGTAAGGCGATCCCTGATCCGTGTGGCAAACGAGCCCTGGCGGCGGGCGATATCGCTCCATGGCCGCTTCGATCGTCTGCACGGCCAGGGCGGCGGTCTGGCTCGTTCCCATCGCCCAGCCAATGACAGCGTGCGTGGACAAATCCAGGAATATCGACAGATGGCTTATCCCCGTCCGCGTGGTGATTTGCGTCATGTCGCCCACCCACACGCGGTTTGGAACGGCGACCTTGAATTTCCGGTTCACCAGATTCGGGGCTGGCGGTTCTTTTTGTTGCGGTGCTGGTTTGCTTTGCAGTCGTTGGGTTCGAAGCGTCTGAATGCCGGCGCAACGTCGTAGACGTGCCACTCGATTTCGCCCGCATGGATTTTTTTCCGCGCGTAGCACCCGCCACATCTTGATGACGCCTGCAGCGCGCCGGTGTTCCGCGTCGATCTCGTGAAGCCTCGCAATCAAGGCGATGTCCGCGCTATCGCGCGGGCTCATAGGGCGACAGCGCGAGGCATGGTAGCCGCTTCGGCTTACGCCAAGTAAGCGGCACATCAGCCCGACCGGATACATCTCGGCATGCTCGCGAATGAAGGCGTACCTCAGCGCTATCGGCGCATGAAGTACGCCTCGGCTTTTTTTAGAATTTCGAGCTCCAGTGCCAGGCGAAGATTCTCCTTGCGAAGCCGAGTCAGCTCGTCTTCCTCGCCAGCTGGCGGGCGCCCAGGCGGTCGAAACGCCAAGTCCGGGCCGACCAAGTCGACCCGCTTCGCCCATTTATAAAGCTGATTTCGACGCACGCCGAGCTCTCGCGCCAGCGCCGCGGCGTTATCGCATTGCTTCAGACGTTCAACCGCTTGGAGCTTGAACTCCGGGCTAAAGACCTGGTTTTCAGATGATTTTACGAGTTTGGTATCCATGGAACGTATTGTCCCCTATTTGGATGTCCACCAAACTCGGTACATCTCAGGTCCGCAGGACCAGTCCCCGGCTTTCGGCAGCACCGGGGTCTGGTCCTGCGGACCTGACCCCATTTTCACTTCTTCTTCGGCGTCGCCGCAGCCGTTTTGCTGCCGCCGATCTTGCTTTCCTTGCCGGCGATCAGGTTCGAAATGTTCTTGCTATGGCGCCACATCAGCATCGCGCTCATGACGACCACCGCAAACAGCTTCTCGTCCACGCCGAACAGCAGGCCATAGTAGAACGGCGCGAACAGCGCGGCGATCAGCGCCGCCAGCGAGGAATAGCGGAACGCGTACGCGATCACCAGCCAGGTCACCAACGTCGCCACGCCCAGCCACGGATTGAGGCCGAACAGCACGCCCAGCGCCGTCGCCACGCCCTTGCCGCCGACGAAGCGGAAGAACACCGGCCACAGGTGGCCGATGAACACCGCCAGCGCGACCATGGCGATGCCCGCTTCGCTCACCTCATAGCGGTCGGCCAGCAGCTGCGCCAGCCACACCGCGAACCAGCCCTTGAGCGCGTCGCCGATCAGGGTAGCGATCGCGGCCTTCTTGTTTCCGCTGCGCAGCACGTTGGTGGCGCCGGGATTTTTCGAGCCGTAGGTGCGCGGATCGGACAGGCCGAACACGCGGCTCATCACCACCGCGAACGAAATCGAGCCGATCAGGTAGGCGGCAATCACAAAAATCAGGGTGTTCATTGTTTCTCTCTATTGTTATCGGTCCCGGCCTCAGGTGCCGGGCTCGTGAATATACACCATCCTCGCAGCCCCGCGAAATCGGCCGCGGCGAAGGCCGGCGTTCCATATTTACAACAATCCCATTCTCGCCCATCGCGCACAAGCTCTCCCTATGACAGTTGAGATCGAGGCGACATTCCGTCGCTAACGACCGCACAATAAGTTACCTGACATAAAAGTCATGGCGCAAAATGGAGATTGGCATTTTTGACACATTTTGCCCGTCGCCGCAAGCCGAAGGCCCATCGATTCCCCTCACCAGGAGCAGCCATGCACGCGCGTTCGAAAATGATCGTCTTCATCCCATTGAGCCTGGTCCTGGTGCTCCTTGCAACGCCCGCAAAGGCCGAGCAATACGACCTGAGTGCCCCGCGGTGCGCGTCGGGTTACCTCCACAACGCCGGCAAATGCGAAGTCGATCCCGCGGTCGCCAGATACACACGAGATCAATGCGACGCGGTAAATGGCAAGATGGATCCCGAATGCAAGCTGGCAGGGCCGGCGCCAGCACCGTACTGCCGCGCCGTGGCCGGGGGAATGAATACACTCAAAGGAGACAAGTGTATCTTCGACACAAAACCAGAGACCAGCGCCAGCGGCGACTATGTGGGTGACCACTTCAAGATCGTCGCGATGCCCGACGGAGCAAATCCGTTTCGCCTGGGGGGCAGCAATGGTCAAAGTTTGAAGGTGTTGTCGCAGAAACCCTTGGGCAAGGATGACAGGATGTTGACTGTCTACAATGAAAGCGACAGCCTTCATATCGCGCGAGAAGTAAAAGCCAGCGACCTGATCGAGTTCGGCGCCAGGCGCACAGGCTATACCTATGGCGCGCTCGCGATTCCCTACAAATACTATGCAGGCGACAAGAGCTTCGGGTCAGGCGTCGGAATCGGGCCATATGTGGGCTGGCGCCTGGGAACCCCAGGATCGGCTCACACGTTCGCGGTCGCTGCCACCATCGGCAGTGTCAAGGGCGAGGTACGCGACGCACAGGACAAGATCATCAGCACTCCAGACCTGATGGCCTATTCCATTGCTGGCGGGGTGATGTGGGACATCAGCAAGGCGCAGGGCCTCAGGCCGTTCAAGCTGGGCGTGTTCGTCGGTGTCGACTCCGTCAGCAGCGACAACGTCGTGAAGTTCAGGAACAATCGCAAGCCGTGGGTCGCCTTGCAAATTGGTTTCGACTTCACCGACAACTAGCAGCGCCGGCGCCCGCCCGTCCTCAGCTCAGGGCCACCTCGACCGCGCGCGCCTCCAGCAGGCGCGGCAGCTCCTGCGGCGATATGCCGATCAGGTAACCGCGCCGGCCGCCGTTGATGTAAATGAGCGGCAAATCGAGGATCGTTTTTTCGACATACACCGGCATTGTTTTCCGCGTGCCGAACGGGCTGGTGCCGCCAACGAGGAAGCCCGTGTGGCGGTTGGCCACTTCCGGCTTGCACGGCTCGATCTTCTTGCAGCCGACCTGGCGCGCCAGTTCCTTGGTCGATACCTTGCAGTCGCCATGCATCAGCACGATCAGGGGCTTGGCGAACTCATCCTCCATGACCAGGGTCTTCACGACCGCGTGTTCATCGACGCCAAGCTCGCGCGCCGATACCGCGGTGCCGCCCTTCTCCTCGTAGGCGTAGGGATGCTCGCTGAACGCGACCTGCTGCTTGCGCAGGAACTGGGTCGCGGGCGTTTCTGAGATGTGCTCTTTCCTGGCCATGCGTGATACGCTGTTCGTAAATTGTGGAGCTTCGTATTATGCAGCAGGAAATTCGCTTTGCCACCTTCAACCTCCTCAACCTGGCCCCGGCCGGCGCGAAGCTGTACGACAACCTCGTGCCGCACACCGAGGAAGAATTCGAGGCGAAAATCAACTGGACCGCGCGCCAGATCGACTTGCTCGACGCCGACGTGATCGGCTTCCAGGAGATCTTTTCGCAGTCGGCGCTGAAGCTGGCCCTGTCGCGCACCCGCAAGTATCGCGACGCCATCCACGTCGGCTTCGATCCCGACCCGAACGCCGAGCGCCTGACACCGAGCGTGGCGCTGGTATCGCGCCTGCCGCTGGCCTGCGCCGGCGTCGAATATCCGCACTTCCCCGACGGCGTCGCCATGCCCGCCGGCAGCCGCGACGCCGCCCGCTTCGCGCGCCCGGTCGTGCACGCCCAGGTGATCGCCTCGCCCGACGTGACGATCGACGTGGTGGTGGTACACCTGAAATCGAAGCGGCCCGACTACCGCACCGGCGACAGCAGCGAGGACGCGCAACTGTATGCGCTGGCCTGCCTGCGCTCCCTGATCCGGCGCGGCACCGAGGCGGTGGCGCTGCGCGTCCTGCTCAGCAACCTGGCGCACGAACGGCGCCGTCCGCGCGTCGTGCTGGGCGACTTCAACGACGTCGCCGACGCGGTCACCACCGGCATCGTGATCGGCGCCGGTGCCCCGCTTGGCGAGCGCCTGTTCGACGCCTGCCAGCTGCAGCGCAGCGGCGACTGCGCGCGCCACGTCGGCTTCTCCAGCATGCACGACGGCCAGTACACGACCATCGACCATATCCTGGTGTCGGAGGAATTCAACCCTGCGCTGCCGAACGCGATCGGCGAAGTGGTCGACGTGACCTATCTGAACGACCACCTGGTGCTGGGATTGCCGGAGGCGTCCGATCACGGCCAGGTGCTGGCGCGCATCCGCCTGTTCGACGTGGGCGACCGCCTCATGGACGCAGGCGCGTGAGGTCCGGGTCGCTGCTGGCCATGCTCGCGTAGAAGCCCTGGTATTCGTCGCAGCCGTGCAGCTGCAGGAAGCGCAGCTGTTCTTCCGTCTCGACGCCCTCTGCCACCACCCGCAGCTTCAGGCTGCGCGCCACCGCGATGATGGCCGGGACGATCGCCGCGTCGTCGGGCTCGCGCGTGATGTCGCCGATGAACGAGCGGTCGATCTTGAGGCGCGAGAGCCGGTAGCGCCGCAAGGTCGACAGGCTCGAACAGCCGGTGCCGAAGTCGTCCACCGTCAGCTGCACGCCGCGCCGGCTCAATGCCTCCACCGTGGCGATGGTGGCGCTGTCGCCATTCATGATCATGCCCTCGGTGACTTCCAGGTCGAGGAAGCGCGGATCGAGCCCGGAGGCGGCCAGCGCGCCATCGACGTATTCCAGCAGCTTGTGGTGGATGAACTGCACGTTCGACAGGTTCACCGCCACCGCCACCGGATAGCCCTGGTCGCGCCACGCGCGCGCCCGCGCGCAGGCCTGGTGCAGCACCCACTCGCCGATCGGCACGATCAGGCCTGACGCTTCGGCGATCGGCAGGAACTGGTCGGGCGCGAGCAGGCCGCGCTCGGGATGGCGCCAGCGGATCAGCGCCTCGACGCCGGTGGTCAGGCCGCTGGCGATGTCGATCTCGGGCTGGTATTCGAGCACGAACTCGCCGTGCTCGAGCGCGTGGCGCAGCTGGTTTTCCATCTCCACCCGTTCGACCACTTCGGCGTTCATCTCTGGGCTGAAGAACTGGTAGGCGTTGCGGCCGTTCTGCTTGGCGTGGTACATCGCCACGTCGGCGTGCTTGATCAGGGTGTCGACGTCGTCGCCGTCGCACGGGCAGATGCTGATGCCGATCGAGACCGACAGCGTGACCTCGTGCTCGCCGACGGCCATCGGCTGCGACACCGCGTGCATTACGCTGCCGGCCACGTGCGCGGCCTGCTCGGCGCCGCGGATGTCGGCCAGGATCACGACGAATTCGTCGCCGCCCTGGCGGCTCACGGTGTCGACCCCGCGCACGCAGCGCACCAGCCGCCCCGCCACTTCCTTGAGCACCAGGTCGCCCGTCTGGTGGCCATGGGTGTCGTTGATTTGCTTGAAGCGGTCGAGGTCGAGGAACATCACGGCCGCCTTGGTGTGCTGGCGCCGCGCGGTGGCAATCGCCTGCTGCAGGCGGTCGAGGAACAGTACGCGGTTCGGCAGGTCGGTCAGGAAGTCGTGCTCGGCCAGGTGGCGCGTGTGCTCCTCGACCTGCTTGCGCCCGGTGATGTCGGACAGGATCGCCATGTAGCTGGTGATGGCGCCGGCGCCGTTGCGGATCGCCGTCAGCGCCACCCGCACCGGGTACACCTCGCCGTTGGCGCGCGCGGCGAACATCTCGCCTTCCCAGTGATCGTGGTCGGCCACGTAGTCCCAGATGTGCTGGTAGAAGGCCGGCTCGTGCACGCCCGCGCGCAGGCTGGGCACATGGCGCCCGATCACCGCGGCCGGCGCAAAGCCGCTGATGTCGGAATAGGCCTGGTTGACCGCCACCACGCAGGTGGCGGCGTCGAGGATCAGGATCGCGTCGCGGCAGTTCTCGAACACCTGCGCGGCCATCGTCAGCGAGCGCTCGCTCGACTTGCGCTGGGAGATGTCGCGGATCACCGCGTAGGCCAGGCGGTCATGGTCGATCGCCACCGAGGTCAGCACCACTTCGGCCCAGAACGGCTGGCCGCCGCCGGTGCGGTACTGCCATTCGAAGCGCTGGTTGCCGTCGTCGAAGGCGCGCGCCGCCAGCTCCGCGCTGCGCTGGTCGGACTCCTCGCCGGGATGCTGCTCGGGCGGCGAGAAGTCGAGCAGGCTGCGGCCCACCATGTCGTCGCGGCTGGCGCAGTCGAACATCGACAGCGCGGCCGGGTTGGCGTCGATGATCTCGCGGCCGCGCAACATCACAATGGCGTCGGTCGAGCGCTCGAACAGCGTGCGAAAGCTGGTGCGGGCGCGCAGCCGGTCGGCGAAGTTGGGCGAGCTTTCGACCGCGGCGACGAAGCGGAACAGCAGGTCGAGCGTTGCGCAGTCCCCGCCGCCGGGAGCGCCGTCCCGCGCCGGCGCGTGCATTTCGTCGTCCACTGAACGCCCCTTGTGTTGTCCGCGTTCCATTCTGGAACAGGCATGTTATTTACCACTTGTGCGTGCGCAAACGCTGACCGGAAGTCATGGCTCAGTTCGGCGGGACGTGACACCGGTTTGTCGCCGCCGCGTGCGCAATGCGCAGGCCCGTTTCCTTCGCTCCATATGCATGTCAATTCCATTCAAGAAATTCAGCACTTCATCGGGGTTTTCTGCATTTCAGCGCGTCGAAAACGCCACCTGTCGCATTCCGATGGCAGAGCCACCGATGATTTTCTATAGTGTCAACATGCGCGAGGGGCTCCACCTCATCGACAAGGCGGAGCACAAGCGCCCCCGATTCCCCAACGCTCGAACAACAACTCCACCAGCGAAGAACCACGCCATGAAAATCGAAACCCTGCCGTTGGCGCAAGCCCAGCCCACCACCCGCCCGCGCCGCTGGAAAAAACCGGTTGCCGCCCTGCTGATCGTGTTGCTCGCCGGCGGCGGCTGGGCCTACATGCAGAAGTCGAAGGCCGGCGCCGCGCCCGCGAAGACGGCCCAGGCCGGCAATGAAAAAGGCGAGCCGAAAGTCGACGTGTATGAATTGTCGAAAGCCGACGTGGCCCAGGTCGAAGCGCGCGAACTGCGCGTGAACCTGCCGCTGTCGGGCTCGCTCGCGCCGGTGGACCAGGCCACGGTCAAGTCGAAGGTCTCGGGCGTGGTGCTGGAAACGTCGGTGCAGGAAGGCATGAACGTTGCCGCCGGCCAGGTCATCGCGCGCCTCGACGCGGCCGACCAGCGCGCCCGCGTGGCGCAGCAGCAGGCCGCGTACGACGAAGCCGCTGCGCGCCTGTCGCTGGCGAAAAAGAACAACGCCAACAGCCAGGCTTTGCTCAAGCAGAACTACATTTCACAGAATTCCTACGACACGACACAAAACAGCGTGGAGCTGGCGCAAGCGTCGCTGAACGCCGCCAAGGCGCAGCTGGACCTGGCGCGCATCGCGCTGGCCGACACCGTCATTCGCGCGCCGATGGCAGGCGTTGTCAGCAAGCGCCACGTGCAGGCCGGCGAGAAGCTGGCGCCGGACATGCCGGCGTTCACCATCGTCAACCTGCGCCAGCTGACGCTCGACGCGCAGGTGCCGGCGTCGGAAGTGCCGCGCATCAAGGTCGGCCAGGAAGTGCGCTTCAAGGTCGACGGCTTCGCGCAGCGCGATTTCGCCGGCAAGGTCGCCCGCATCAGCCCGACCGCCGAAGCCGGTTCGCGCTCGATGGTGGTGTACGTGGCCGTCGACAACAGCGACGCCGCCCTGCGCGGCGGCATGTTCGCCAAAGGCAGCATCACCACCGACAAGTCGGCCGCGTCGCCGCTGGTGCCGCTGTCCGCGCTGCGCACCGACAAGGGTCAGCAGGTGGTCTACAAGATCGAAGGCAACAAGGTGCTGGCGCAGCCCGTCACGGTGGGCATGCGCAACGAGGATGAAGGCATGGCGCAGGTCACCAGCGGCCTGGCCCAGGGCGCCAGCGTGATCGTCGCCAAGCTCGACGGCGTCAAGCCTGGCAGCAAGGTGCGCGTCGGCGTTGCGCCGGTCGCCGCGGCCACCATTCCTGCCAAGGGTTAAGCCATGTGGATCACTAAAACCAGTATTCAGAACCCGGTGTTCGCCACCATGGTGATGGTGGGCCTGATGGTGCTCGGCCTGTTCTCGTACAAGAACCTCTCGCTCGAAAGCATGCCGGACGTGGAAATCCCGTTCGCCTGGGTCGAGGTGCAATATCCGGGCGCCTCGCCCGAGCAGGTCGAGAACGACATCACGCGGCCGATGGAAGACGCGATCAACACCGTCAGCGGCATCAAGTCGATCCGCAGCAACTCATGGGAAGGCCGCGCCGGCATCCAGCTCGAGTTCCAGATGTCGACCAGCATGGACAAGGCGATGCAGGAAGTGCGCGACAACATCGCGCGCGTGCGCCCGAGCTTTCCGAAGGAGGCGAAGGAGCCGTTCATCGTCCGCGCCGAGGGCGACAATTCGCAGCCGATCGTTGAGCTGACCCTGATGTCGGACACGCGCAGTCTGCGCGAGCTGTCGACCCTGACCGAACAAGTCATCACCAAGCGCCTGCAGGGCGTGGCCGGCGTCGGCCAGGTGCGCGTCAACGGCAAGACCAACCGCCAGATCCTGGTCAACCTGAAACCCGAGCAGCTGCTGAGCCAGAACATCGGCGTGGACGAAGTGCTGCGCGCGATCCAGACCACCAACGCCAATCTCCCGGCCGGTAACATCAGCTACGGCGCCGCCGAGCGCCTGGTGCGCATCGAAGGCAAGATGAAGAGCGCCCGCGACTTCAACCGCATCATCGTCGCGCGCCGCGCCAGCGGCCCGGTCTACCTCGATCAAGTCGCCACGATCGTTGACGGCGAGCAGGAAGAAACGTCGATCTCGCGCGTCAACGGCGCCCGCGCCATCTCGCTCGAAGTGACCAAGGTGCAAGGCGCCAACACGGTCGACGTCGGCAATGGCCTCACCAAGGTCATCGCGCAGCTGCAGAAGGAACTGGGCAGCGACATCAAGCTCAAGGTCATGGAAAACCAGGCCGACCAGGTGAAAAGCCAGCTCGACAACGTCAAGGAAACCATCATCGAAGGCGCACTGCTGACGATGCTGATCGTGTTCCTGTTCCTGCACTCGTGGCGCAGCACCATCATCACCGGCCTGACTCTGCCGATCTCGGTGATGGCCAGCTTCATCGCGATGAAGTACTTCGGCTTCACGCTCAACTTCCTGACCCTGATGGCGCTGTCGCTGTGCATCGGCCTGCTGATCGACGACGCCATCGTGGTGCGCGAAAACATCGTGCGCCACCTGGCAATGGGCAAGAGCCACTTGCGCGCCGCTTACGACGGCACCAACGAAATCGGCCTGGCAGTCATGGCCACCACGTTTGCGATCGTCGCCGTGTTCGTGCCGATCGCCTTCATGAAAGGACTGATCGGCCGCTTCTTCCTGCAGTTCGGCATCACCGTCGCGGTTGCGGTGCTGGTGTCGCTGTTTGTCAGCTTCACGCTCGACCCGATGCTCTCGTCGGTGTGGCCCGATCCGGTCAAGAACCGCTTCAAGTATGTACCGTGGCTCGGCCGCATGATGGAGAAAATCGAGCACGGCATCGACCGCGTGCACGTCTGGTACGGCAAGGTGCTGGGGCTTGCGCTGCGCTGGCGCAAAGCCACCCTGGCGACCGCGCTCGCGCTGTTCGTCGGCAGCCTGGCCCTGGTGCCCTTCGTCGGCGGCGAGATGATGCCCGAGATCGACCGCGGCTACATCCAGCTGCGCTTCAAGACGCCGGTCGGCTCGAGCCTCGAGTACACGTCGCAGAAAGTCGACCAGCTGACCGCCGCGCTGAAGGATTTCGACAAGGAGATCGACAGCATCTCGACCACCGCCGGCACCTACGACGGGCGCAACGCGGCAATGATGAGCGTGAAGCTGACCGACGTGCACAAGGTCAAGCGCCGCTCGCAGAAGGAACTGGAAAAACTGATCCGCGCACGGCTGCAGTCGATTGCCGGCATCACCATGTCGGTCGGCAACCGCCCGATCTTCATCGCGATCCTGGGGCAGGACGAATCAAAGCTCGATGCGGTGGCGCACAAGCTGATGGACAAGATGCGCGCCATCAAGGGCGTCGCTGACATCGAATACAGCCAGGAAGGCGCCAATCCGGCCACCATTGTGAAGATCAACAACGAGCTGGCCAGCGACCTGGGCCTGTCGGTGCAGCAGATCGGCACCGCGCTGCGTCCCTTCGTCGCCGGCGACCAGATCAGCCGCTGGCTGGCGCCGGACGGCCAGAACTACGACGTCAACGTGCAGCTGCCGAAGACGGGCCGCCAGAAGATCGCCGACCTGGCCGAGCTGTCGGTGGCGTCGAGCAAGCGCGACGCGCAGGGCAATCCGGTGATGGTGCCGTTGCGCCAGGTGGTCGAGTTCGTGCCTTCGACCAGCCCGCAGGTGCTCAAGCGCCAGGCGCTGGAACGCCGCGTCGCGGTGTACGGCGGCATCGAAGGCCGTCCGAACGGCGACGTCCACAGCGACATCAAGAAGGCGATGAACTCGATTGCCTTGCCCGATGGCGTGCGCTTCGACGTCGGCGGCGACGCGGAGCAGATGGCCGAGACCATGTCCGGCTTCCTCGCCGCGGTGGCGATCGCGATCATCTTCATCTACCTGGTGCTGGCCTCCCAGTTCGGCAGCTTCCTGCAGCCGGTGGCGATCATGATGTCGCTGCCGCTGTCGATGATCGGCGTGCTGGTGGCGCTGCTGGTGACGGGCAGCACGCTGAACATCTTCTCGGTGATCGGCATCGTCATGCTGATGGGCCTGGTGACCAAGAACGCGATCCTGCTGGTGGACTTCACCAACCACGGCCAGCGCGAAGGCAAGCCGCAGTTTGCGGCGATTCTGGAAGCGGGCCAGGTGCGGTTGCGGCCGATCCTGATGACGACGCTGGCGATGATCTTCGGCATGCTGCCGATGGCGATCGGGCTGGGCGACGGCGGCGAACTGCAGGCGCCGATGGGACGCGCGGTGATCGGCGGTGTGATTACCTCGACCTTGCTGACGCTGGTGGTGGTGCCGGTAGCCTACTCCTACCTCGACAACCTGGGCAAGCGCGCGACGCGCTGGTTCAAGCGCGGGGAAGAGAAGCACGAGGAAGCGGCCGAGGAACTGGCCGAAGTCGCGTAACCGCCGTCGTTCCTGCGGAGGCAGGAACCCATGCTGAGCATGAGCCGCGGCAGTACGTGTTGAGTATGGGTTCCTGGCTCCGCAGGAAGTCGTTTCTGCCAGTGGCAGGAACGACAAGCCAAAAAAGATGGGGTCCGATTCTGCGAACCTGACCCCATTCTTGTTTCTGCCTTAAATCGGGCTTTCCTCTTGCGGCGAGGCCCGTTCGATATCGGTATCCGTTTCAACGGCATCATCCACGTCGTCAGGATGGACAGCCATGCCGGGATTGGCTTTCGCCTCCGCCTTGCGCCTGGCCTTCTCTTCCGCTTTCTTCTTCTTCTCTAATTCCCGTTGACGTTTCTCGTACGAAAAATTCGTCTTAGCCATGATCACCTCTTGTATTGTCGGAATGCCCTAACCCGCATTATGACGCAGTTATGCAAACAGCATTTGAATTAACCACGTGGATGGTGCTCGGCGTGCAAGCTTTTCAGGCGTTCGCGCGCTACATGGGTGTAGATCTGGGTTGTAGAAATGTCCGAGTGGCCCAACAAAAGTTGGACCACGCGCAGGTCGGCGCCGTGGTTCAGCAGGTGCGTGGCGAAGGCGTGGCGCAAGGTGTGCGGCGACAGCGGCCCCTGGATGCCGGCGCGCGCCGCGTGCTTCTTGATCAGCACCCAGAACATCTGGCGCGTCATCGGCCCGCCGCGCGCGGTGACGAACAGCGCGTCGTCCACCTGGCCGTCGAGGATCACGCCGCGCGCATCGAGCAGGTACCGCTCGATCCAGCGCCGCGCTTCCTGGCCGAACGGCACCAGGCGCGTCTTGCTGCCCTTGCCGGTCACGCGCAGCACGCCGTCGTTCAGGCTCAACTCCACCATCTTCAGCGCCACCAGTTCCGACACCCGCAGCCCGCTCGCGTACATCAGTTCGAGCATGGTTCGTTCGCGCAGTCCCAGCGGCGTGCCCACGTCCGGCGCGGCCAGCAGCGACTCGACCTGCGCCTCGGTCAGCGTGTGGACGAAGCGGTCCGGCTGCTTCGCCGACGCCATCTGCAGGCAGGGGTCGGTGGCGATCTGCTTCTGGCGCAGCGCCAGCTGGTAGAAGCGCTTGAGCACCGACAGGCGGCGGTTGGCCGAACTCGGCTTGGTCTGGTCGTGGCGCTCGGCGAAATAGGCGGCCAGGTCATGCCCCTCGACCTGGTGCAGGGTCGCGCAATGGGGCCGGCGCACTGCCAGCCAGCGCGCGAACAGGCGCATGTCGCGCCGGTAAGCTTCGAGCGAGTTCTTGGCCAGGCCCTGCTCGAGCCACAGGTTGTCGATGAATTCGTCGATCAGCGCCAGATTGGCGGCCGACGGTTCCGTCACGCCCAGATCGACTGCTGCTGCCATGGGGTGCCGGACAAGGCGGCGCCTTCGTGGGTGAGCAGCCAGCGCTTGACGCTCAGGTGGAAACCGTTTTCGTCGTCGTGGTTCGAGAAGCCGCCCAGGCCGCCGGCCGCCGTCACGCGATGGCATGGGATCACCAGCGGGAACCAGTTGGCGCCGCAGGCCTGGCCGACCGCGCGCGGCGCCGAGCCGATGTGCTTGGCGACCTGGCCGTAGGTGCGCACGCTGCCGCGCGGGATGCTGGAAATCGCCGCCCAAACGCGCTGCTGGAACGCGCTGCCGGCCTCGCACAAGGGCAGGCTGAACGTGAAGTCCGGATCGGCGAGATAGCGCCGCACCTGCTGCGCGGCGGCGTCCGCCGTCGCGTCGGTGGCGTCCTTCTCACTGAAATGGGGCGGCAGGTAGACCAGTTCACGGACCTGCCCTGCATCGGTGCGGATGCCGATGGCGCCAAATGGTGCATGCACGATGGCGCTGAAGATGTAGCTGCCCTGCTGGGCGGGAGTGATGGTTTGCATGACGCATAGTGTAGCGCATGCCGCAGGCGAAAAAAAACGCACCCGAAGGTGCGTTTTAAGTTCGTTCACGTTTCCGGCCGTTTGGTCAGTGCCAACGGCATTCTGTAAAACGTGTGTCTCCTCGATATTTCTGCGGTATGGACTACCGTGTTTTTATCACTACTCCCCAAACCTTCGATTCTTTGACCGGCGCCGCACCATTGTGGGGCGCTGGAACGGTGCCAATCATAACGCATCTGCATTTGGGCGGCGTGGTTTTTTTTGCACGCCTGTTGAAATAAATTTACTTGCCTTTCCACGCGGATTGCTACATCAATCCCATCGCCCTTGGCAGCCACAAGGACAAGCCCGGCCAATAGGTGACGATCACCAGAAACACCAGCATGGTCAGCAGCCACGGCAGCACCGCCACGGTCAGCTCCGAGATGCTCATCTTCGAAATGCCGCTGGCCACGTACAGGTTCAGGCCGACCGGCGGATGGCACAGGCCCACTTCCATGTTGGCGTCGATCATGATGCCGAAGTGCACAGAATCGATGCCAAGACGGATCGCGGCCGGATGCAGGATCGGCGCCATCACCAGGATGATCGACGACGGCTCCATCACGTTGCCGGCCAATAGCAGCAGGATGTTGGTGAAGAACAGGAAGCCGGCCTGGCCCAGGTCCTTGGCCAGGATCCAGTCCGCCATCGCCTGCGGGATGTTCTCGTGCGCCATCAGGAACGAGAACAGCACGGCATTGGTGATGATGTAGAGCAGCATCGCGCTCAGGCTGGCCGAACGCTTGAGCACGGCCGGCACCTTCTTCATCGGCAAGTCCTTGTACACGAACACCGAAATGAGGAAGGCGTACACGGCGCTCATCGCCGCCGCTTCGGTCGGCGTGAAGATGCCGTAGGTGATGCCGCCGATGATGATCACCACCAGCATCAGGCCCCACACGCTCTTGCGGAAGGCCACCCAGCGCTGGGCCCAGGTGGACTTGCGCATGCGCGGGTAGTTGTTCTTCTTCGCCAGCACCCACGTCGTGGTGCACAGCATCACCGTCAGCAGGATGCCGGGGAACAGGCCCGCCAGGAACAGCGCGCCGATCGAGGTGTTGGTCGAGATCGCGTAGATCACTTTCGGGATCGACGGCAGCATCAGGATGCCGAGCGAGCCGGCGGTGATGATGACGCCGGCGCCGAACGCCTTCGGATAGCCCTGCTTGACCATGGCCGGCAGGATGATCGAGCCGATCGCCACCACCGTCGCCACGGACGAGCCGCACACCAGCGCGAACATGGCGCAGGCGATGATGCCGGCCAGCGCCAGCCCGCCGTACCAGTGGCCGATCATGCTGGTGGCGAAGCCGATCATGCGCTTGGCCACGCCGCCGTGCGTAAGGAAGTTACCGGCCAGGATGAACAGCGGGATCGCCATGATCTCGAACTTCTCAATGCCGGAGAACAGCTTGAGCGCGACCGCCTCGACCGGCACATGGGTCAGCAGGTACAGGAACATCAGCACCGTCAGGCCCAGCGCGATCGACACCGGAATGCCGGTCAGCATCAGCAGGATCAGCAGCGCGAACACGATGCCGACCTTGCCGCCGGCGATGCACACGGCCAGCAGGATCAGGCCGATCGCGCCCAGCCAGATGCCGGCCTTCTTCTTCGACCAGACCTGGCTTTCGTCAACAGGAATGGCGGCGCTCATCGTGCACCTCCTGCGCTGAGCGGCGTGACCGGTTCGAGCGCGGCGAACATCTCGTCGTCCTCATCGTCCAGGCCCTCCACGTGCGCTTCGTCCTGGTGCGGCAGTTCGCCGGTGCGCAGGAAGATCCAGGTCACCTGGATGAAGCGGAAGCACATTAGGTAGGAGCCGAGCGGCACCACCGAATAGACGAACCAGGTCGGCCACTCAAGGTCCGGCGTGGTCGGCCCTTCCGGCACGCCGTCGACATTCATGCCCAGCCGCGAGAAGAACGCGTAGTGCATGCCGTTTTCCCAGATGAAGCGCAGGCCGAGCGAGCCGATGATGCCGGTAAACAGCATCCCGCACAGCAGCGCCACCAGCGTCGTGTTGCGCCGCCAGGCGGTGGGCAGGCGCCGCACCAGCACATCGACGCCGACGTGCACGCCCATGCGCACGCCATAGGCCGCGCCGAATTTTGCCATCCACACGAACATGATGATCGCCAGTTCCTGCGCCCATTCGAAATGCAGCGACAGCAGGAAGTCCTGGACGTAGGGGATCGGCAAGCCGGTGCCGTAGCGGTGCAGGACCGACAGGAAGATGATCAGCGTGGCGCCGCCCATCAGAAAGGCGATCACCCACTCTTCGAGGTGATCGAGAATTTTCAGAAACATGACACGTCTCCGTGGTCTTAAGAATGTTGAATGCGGATGCCGAAAACGGCGAACAAGCGCCCCGGCCGCCCTACTGCCGTGAGGTGAAGGTGAAGACTGGCGCGGCGCGCAGAAACGGGGTCTGCTCCCGCGGAACTACGGGGACGCCGAGTCCCCATTGTCATTTCGCCCCGCATTCCTAAAATGGGGTCAGGTCCGCGGGACCTGACCCCGATGACGCGCGCGCCGCTGGTTCTTAACCTGACGGTGTTACCCGCCCGGTGCTACGGCCCGCCTTACTTGGCCGCTTCTTTCGTAATGGCGGTGATCAAGTCCTTGCCGATGCGGCCTTCCATCTCCTTGTGCACCGGCAGCAGGACCTTGCGGAACGCCGCCTGCTCGGCTGGCGTCGGCGTGTAGATCGTCGTCTTGCCGGCCTTCTTGATGGCGTCGAGGGCCATGTCGTTGTCGCGCTGGGCGATGGCTTTCTCGAACGTAGTGGCGTCGGCCATGGCTTTTTCCAGCTGGCCGCGGATGTCGGCCGGCAGCCCGTCCCAGAACTTCTTGTTGACGATTACCGCGTAGCCCAGGTAGCCGTGGTTCGACAGCGTCACGTGCTTTTGCACCTCATGCATCTTCTGGGTGTACATGTTCGATGGCGGGTTCTCGGTGCCGTCCACCACGCCGGTCTGCAGCGCCTGGTACACCTCGGAGAAGGCCAGCACCTGCGGATTGGCGCCGAGCGCGCGCATCTGGGCGTCGAGCACTTTGGATGACTGGATGCGCATCTTCAGGCCCTTGAAGTCGGCCGGCGTGTGCAGCGGCTTGTTGGCCGACATCACCTTGAATCCGTTGTCCCAGTAGGCCAGGCCGGTGATGCCCTTCGGTTCGAGCTTGGCCAGCAGGCCCTTGCCGATCGGGCCTTCGGTCACGTTGTACAGCGCCTGCTTGGTCGGGAAGATGTACGGCAGGTCGAACGCTTCGAATTCCTTCACGCCCAGCGGGCCGAACTTGGCCAGCGACGGCGCCAGCATCTGCACGGCGCCGAGCTGCAGCGCCTCCATCTCTTCCTTGTCCTTGTACAGCTGGCTGTTCGGATACACCTCCACCTTGACCCGGCCCTTGGTGTTCTTCTCGGCCAGCTCCTTGAAGCGCTCGGCGGCCTGGCCTTTCGGCGTGTCGGTCGCGACCACATGGCTGAACTTGATGACGATCGGCGCTTGCGCGAACGCGCTCATGCTGACGGCGGCGGCCAGGGCGACGACCAGTGACTTGAATTTCATGCTTTGTCTCCTCGTTGATGGCAAATCTATTATTATTAAAACTATTTTCCCAGTCTGAGCGGGTTCATCCGGCATCGCTATTGTGGAAAACCACAATAGCAACTCGGCAATAAATGTAACACTTTTATGCCATGAAAATTCCGTTCGTGCATGCTGCGCCGCACCATCTGCGCTGGCCACTGCGCTTCCTCCTCCCCGCCGTGCTGGTGCTGCTGTTCGTCGCCGTGCTGATCTGGCTGCCGTGGCAGGCGCGCGAAATGGAAAGCAATGAGCGCCAGGAGCAGCTGATCGCCGACACCCTGTGGGTCGAGCAGGCGGTGCGCTTCGAGCTGAGCCGCAGCGAGGACGCACTGGCGTCGCTGGGCAACGAGCTGGCCGCGCAGCCGCCGGCGGACAAGCTGCAGGCGCGCTTCGCCCAGCTGCTCAACAATGGCCACGAACTGCGCGCGGTGCGCTGGCTCGATGCGCAGGCCGGCACGCTGGCCGAGCGCGGCGCCGACGTGGCGGCCGGCGCGCTTTCGGCCACGTCGCGCAACGCCTGGGAGCTGGCGCGCGACACCCGCAAGGCGCGCTACAGCGATGCCTACGCAGCCGCGTCGGGCCGCGCTTCCCTGGTCGACTACCACCTGCCCCTGTACCGCAACGGCCGCTTCGCAGGCACCCTGACCGCCACCTACGACCTCAAGCTGCTGCTCGACGAAACCGTGCCCTGGTGGTTCGCGCAGGACAACGCCATCTCGCTGGTCGATCGCGACGACAGGAACCTGGCCACGCGCGCAGCCGCGGGGCCGGGGCGCGGCGTGTACACCCACAAGCGCGCGCTCGACCTGCCCGGCGCGACCATGTTCCTGGCCACCGACAGCGTCAAGGGTCCGCCGCGCCTGCTGCCCAATTTGCTTGTCGGCTCGGTCATCGCGCTGGCGCTCGGCCTGCTGGCGAGCCTGGCCGCGCTGTGGCGCCACATCGCGCGCCGGCTCGCCGCGGAAGGCGCGCTGCGTCAGCAGATGGCGTTTCGCACCGCGATGGAAAACTCGCTGGTGACGGGCCTGCGCGCGCGCGACCTCGAAGGGCGCGTCACCTACGTCAATCCGGCGTTCTGCCAGATCGTCGGCTTGCCGCCGGAGGAACTGGTGGGCAAGGCGCCGCCGATGGCCTACTGGGCGCCCGAGGCGATGGCCGACTACCAGCAGCGCTTCGCCTCGGTGCTGGCGGGGAACGTGACGCCGCAGTTCGAGACCATCTTCCAGCGCTCCGACGGCGTGCGCGTGCCGGTGCTGATCTTCGAGGCGCCGCTGGTCGACAGCGAAGGCCGCCAGACCGGCTGGATGGGATCGATCCTCGACATCTCCGACCGCAAGAACGCCGAGGAACTGGCGCGCCAGCAGCAGGAAAAACTGCACGCGAGCGCGCGCCTGGCGACAATGGGCGAGATCTCGTCAATGCTGGCGCATGAGCTGAACCAGCCGCTGGCCGCCATTTCGAGCTACACCACTGGCGCGCTGAACATGCTCGGGCGCTCGTCCGACACCGGCGCCGCGCTCGACCCGGCGGTGCTCAAACCGGCGCTGGAACAGGCCAGCGTGCAGGCGCGCCGCGCCGGCCAGATCATCCGCAGCGTGCACGAATTCGTCAAGAAGCGCGAGCCGGAGCGCCAGCCGGTCGACATCGCCGCGCTGGTCGAGGGGATCCGCACGCTGATCGAGCTGCAGGCCAACAAGCACTTCGTCGCGATCCAGACCGCGATCCCGGCGGACCTGCCGGCCGTCAGCGCCGACCGCATGATGCTCGAGCAGGTGCTGCTGAACCTGACGCGCAACGCGATCGAAGCAATGCAGGACATCGTGCCGGAGCGGCGCGTCCTGCGCATAGTGGCGGCGCACGAGGCGGGCCAGGTGATGGTGTCGGTGATCGACCAGGGACACGGCATCGCGCCCGAAGTGGCAGAGCGCCTGTTCTCGCCCTTCTTCTCGACCAAGGCCGAAGGCATGGGCATGGGCCTGTCGATCTGCCGCACGGCGATCGAATTTCACGGCGGCACCCTGACCCACGCCGACAACCCCGGCGGCGGCACCATTTTCCGGTTTTCCTTGCCCAGCCAGGCTTGAGCTAAAATCGGCACACAATAATAGGGACGGAGACAGGCAATGCTTCACATCGTCGACGACGAGGACGTGATTCGCGACTCGCTCGCGTGGCTGGCCCAGTCGCGCGGAATTTCCGCGTGCGGCTACGCCAGCGCGCAGGCTTTTCTCGACCAGGCCGGCGCGCGTTTCGACGCCGGCGGCGACTGCGTGCTGCTCGACGTGCGCATGCCCGACATGAACGGCGTCGCGGTGTTCGACCAGCTGAGCGCGCGCGGTCTGACCGGGCGGTTGCCGGTGATCTTCCTGACCGGGCACGGCGACGTGCCGATGGCGGTGGACACCCTCAAGCGCGGCGCCTTCGACTTTTTCGAGAAGCCCTTCAACGACAACCAGCTGATGGACCGGGTGCAGGAAGCGCTGGCGCAATCGCGCCAGGCCGGCGTGGGCGCCGCAGTCCAGTCGCGGCTGGCGTCGCTGTCGGCGCGCGAGCGCGAAGTGCTCGACCTGATCCTGGCCGGCAAGCTCAACAAAGTGGTGGCCGACGAACTTGGCATCAGCATGCGCACGGTGGAAGTGCACCGCGCGCATATCTTCGACAAGATGCAGGTCAAGACCGCCGTGGAGCTGGCAGGCCTGCTGAAATAAGTACATCGGGGTCTGGTCCTGCGGACCTGACCCCATTTTAGTTGCATAGCGAACTAAATCGGCGTATCGTGGGCCCATGTTTGACCACTGCCTCTATTTCAACACCACCGCCCTCGCCCGCACCCTGGAGCGCGAATGGACGCGCGCATTCCAGCCTTTCGGCCTGACGCCCTCGCAAGCGTTCATGCTGCGCGTGGTGCTGGAAAAGCCGGCGCTGCTGCAAAGCCAGCTGGCACTGGAAATGGCGATCTCCCGCCCGACCGCGACGCGCAGCCTCGACGGCTTGCAAAAGCTCGGCTTGATCGAGCGCCGCAACACCGAATCCGATGGCCGCGAATTCGCGATCCATCCCACAGAAGCGGCGCTCGCGCTCAAGGACGGCCTCAACGCCGCGAGTGGCGCCGTCACGCGCCGGCTCAAGAAAGCGCTCGGCGCCCCGCAGTTCGACGACACGGTCGCAAAGGTCCGGCAGGTTCGCGCCGGCCTGGAGTGAAAATTTTTTATGCAAATAATTGCATAACTAACTAAATCGAGGAGAACCACATGCCCATCCTGAACGTCAAGGTCAGCGCCGCCAAATCGCCACAGCTGGTGGCCGCGATATCCGACATGCTGCTCGACGTGACGACGCGCATCCTGAAAAAGGACCGGCGCGTCACCGCCATTGCGATCGACTTCATCGCGCCCGACTGCTGGATCGTGGGCGGCGCGCCGCTCAGCGAACAAGGCCGCAGCAGCTTCTACTTCGACATCAAGATCACCGACGAGACCAACACCAAGGCCGAGAAGGCGCAGTACATCCGCGCGGCGTTCGACGGCTTTGCGCGCATACTCGGCGACCTGCACGAAGAGAGCTACATCCACATCGAGGACGTGCGCGCCGCGTCATATGGCTACGGCGGCCTGACGCAGGAATACCGCTACCACCACTAAAGTCCCTTGAACATGTGCGGGCAGGCGCCGATCAGCGGCTCGCCGGGATTGGCCTTGCCCTGGTCGGCGCGATTCTTGTCGGCGTAACGCACGCAGTAACTGCCCAGCATCCCGGTGATCTTGTAGATCTTGCGCGCGTCGTCTCCCGGCGGCGTGATGTCCTCGACCTTGGCCGCCTGGTACCACTTGTTCGGCGCCGCGGCGTGCGCTTCGTCGAACAATCGCTGCATCTTCTGCTGCGCGCTCTCCCCCGCCAGGCCGAAGGTTGCGGCGCGCTTCCCGGCCGTGTCGTCCTTCTCGTCCTTGCGCTGCTGCTTGTCCTCGTCGCGCAGCGCCTTGTCGGCCTTGCCCGCTTCGCGCTTCGCCAGCTCGGCCAGCTGCGTGGCCGACGCGGCCTGCATCAGCAGCAGCAGCGTGGCGAGCGCAAGCTGGCGGCGCAATCAGCGCTCCGCCATGCAAACGGCCAGCGCGTAAATGAAATCGTCGCGCAGCGCCTGGTACTGCTCGAAGGTCTGGAACTTGCGTTCCTCCGGTTTCTGGTTCAGCAGGTAGGCGGTGGCGATCACATTGGTTTTTTCCGAGATCAGGGTATAGACGCTGATCACGCCGGGACTGAGCTCCAAATTGTTGAGCGCCATGATCTCGACGCCGTTGCGCTCGATGACCTTGAACGGCGCCACCTTCGCGCCCGGCGTGGCGGCGAAGCTGGTCATCTGGGCCAGGATTGCGGTGCGGTCCGCGGCCAGCTTGCCGGGCTGCGAGCGCTCGAGCTTCAGGTTGACGAACGGCGCGGTGCCCGGATACGCCAGCAGCATGCGGTAGCCGTCGGCCACCGACACGCTCATCGGGCCGCTGGCCGTCTGCACCATCCGCGAGTTTCCCGCGCTCCAGCGCGAGACGCTGTCCGCCCGCAAGTCTTTTCCGAACGGACATGTCGTCAGGGGCCGGAGCGGATCGTCGGGACGATCCTGGGCCGTTGCGTTTACGCTAAACAGAACCAGTGCGCTTAAAAACACTCGAACAAGGGATGGCATGGCGAACTCCTGATGAGCTAACTGGTAATGATTCTTGCACAACGGAATCGCAGCGGCTACGAGTTCGTCAAAAGGACTGTGTCACGATACCAACGGTACTACCGGCTCGCACACGGCACGCGCCGGCAAACGTGCTCTGCGGCGTTAGCTTGTAGAATAAAACGAATGTTTCCACTAATCGAGCTGAGGGAAATCCGATGAACGAAAAGACTGTTGCAGACAAGATGTTCCTGAAAAACGCCAAGTCGATCGCGGTGCTCAATGGCGCCGCCCATCCCGGCATGGTGGCCCAGTTGCCGGCCCAGCTGATCGACGAGAGCGGCGGCCCGGCCGACGTGGTGGTGATGTTCGCGCTGAACCAGAAAGAGCTCGACCAGTACCTGCCGCAGGCCAAGGAGCGTCTGGGCGACAAGGGCTCGCTGTGGATCGCCTACCTCAAGCAGAGCGCACCGAAAGCGACCGACATCAACCGCGACACGATCAACGCAACGGCCCAGCAGCACGGCATCACCGCGGTGGCCATCATATCGGTGGACGCCGACTGGTCGGCGCTGCGCCTCAAGCGGCTGTAAGAGAGCGCCTGTCGCTCCTGCGGAGGCAGGAGCCTATGCTGAGCGCGCAAGTCCGCAGCAGTTCGAATTCAGCATGGGTTCCTGCCTTCGCAGGAACGACGGGCGGATCAGGCGTGCCGCGCCAGCGCCCATTCGACATGCTCGCGCACCATCGCCGACGGATGATCGGCGCGAGCGCGCAGCGCCGCGACGATCGCCGCATCGCCCTTGAGCCGCTCGGCCGCGTTGCCCAGCCCGACGGCCAGGTTGCGCAGCCAGCGCTCGTGGCCGATGCGGCGGATCGGGCTGCCCTCCATGCGCCGGTCGAATTCTTCCTCGCTCCAGCCGAACAGCTCCACCAACGATGCGTCGCCCAGCCCGTTGCGCTGGTCGAAGTCGGGGATCGTGGCGCGCTGGGCGAACTTGTTCCACGGGCAGACCGTCTGGCAGTCGTCGCAGCCGTAGATGCGGTTGCCGATCAGCGGCCGCAGGTCGGCCGGAATGCTGCTTTTCAGTTCGATGGTCAGGTAGGAGATGCAGCGCCGCGCGTCCAGCCGGCCCGGCCCGAGGATGGCCTGGGTCGGGCAAACGTCGATGCACGCGCGGCACTGGCCGCAGTGGCTTGAGGCCGGCGCGTCGATGGGCAGCGGCAGGTCGACCAGGATCTCGCCGAGGAAGAACATCGAGCCGGCCTCGCGACTGAGCATCAGCGTGTGCTTGCCGCGCCAGCCCAGGCCTGCTTTTTCGGCCAGCGGCAGCTCCATCACCGGCGCCGAATCGGTAAACACGCGATAGCCGAACGGCCCCGCCGCCGCCTCGATGCGCGCGGCCAGCTGCTGCAATCGCGCGCGCAGCACCTTGTGATAATCGCGGCCGCGCGCGTACATCGACACCACCGCGGCGTTCGGATCGGCCAGGCGCGCGGTCTCGCGCTCGCGCCAGTCGTCGGGCGTGGCGGCCGGCAGGTAATCCATGCGCGCGCTGATCACGCGCACGGTGCCGGGCACCAGCTCGTCCGGGCGGGCGCGCTTCATGCCGTGGCTTGCCATATAATCCATCTCGCCGTGGTGCCCCGCGGCCAGCCACGCCTGCAGGCCCGGCTCCGCGTGCGCGAGGTCGATGTCGGTGATGCGCAGGTCGGCGAATCCAAGCTCCACGCCCCATTGCTTGATGGCGCGCGCGAGTTCGGGAAGGTCGAGTGGGGGTGGAGTCATACTGGACAAGAAAAATGCGGCGCGCGGCGCCGTCAACGATCAACACACCATTTTATTCGATGCAGCACTTTACAGCCTACTTGCCCGACGAAGACGCGACCGCCGCGCTGGGCGCCGCGCTGGCGCGCACCCTCGCCCCGGGCCTGGTGATCTACCTGCACGGCGACCTTGGTGCCGGCAAGACCGCCCTCACGCGCGCGCTGCTGCACGCGGCCGGCCACGTGGGCAAGGTCAAGAGCCCGACCTACACCTTGTCCGAGCCCTACCAGGTCATGCTCGCCGGCCGGCCGGTGCAGGTGATCCACTTCGACCTGTACCGCATGTCCAGTCCCGAGGAATTTCTCGACGCCGGCTTTCGCGAAGACTTCAATCAGGAGAACATCTGCATCGTCGAATGGCCGGAAAAAGGCGAGCCGGTGTTGCCGCCACCCGACGTCAATGTATTCCTGCGTGTTTCCGGCCGAGGCCGTGAGGTAGAATTGCAACCGTTGTCTCAACTGGGTTTGCTATGCCTCGACCGCCTCACTTTCGCACCGAACCTGTGACCGGCGCTGCCATCAAGCGCCGCACCGTGCTCAAGGCCGGCGGCACGCTGCTGCTGTCGGTGCTCGCCCCGATGAAGGCGATGGCCGCGCAGATCCTCGCCGTGCGCGTGTGGCCGGCTCCCGACTACACCCGCGTCACGCTGGAAAACGACAGCGCCCTGAAGGCCACCCACTTCGTCGTCCCCAACCCACAACGGCTGGTGGTCGACATCGAAGGGCTGACGCTGAACCCGACGCTCAAAAGCCTGGTCGCCAAGATCCAGTCGAACGACCCGTACATCGAGCGGGTGCGGGTTGGCCAGAACCTCCCGAACGTGGTGCGCCTGGTGTTCGACCTGAAGGAAGAAATCAAGCCGCAGGTATTTACGCTGGCGCCGGTGGGCGCCTACAAGCACCGCCTGATTTTCGACCTGTACCCGGTGGCGCCGGTCGATCCGATCGCGGTGATGATCGAAAAGGGCGAATGGCCGCGTGACCCCGAAGCGCCGGTCGGCACGCCCGCGGTGCCGGCGCTGCCGCCCGACCCGCTCGCAAAGCAGGAATCCGAGATGCCGGCCATGGCCGTCGTCAAGCCGAAGGAGCCGGCTGCGAAGGCGGAGCCGAAAGTCACGCGCCTGATCACCATCGCGCTCGACCCGGGCCACGGCGGCGAGGATCCCGGAGCGCTGGGCGCCTCGGGTACGCGCGAGAAGGACATCGTGCTGTCGATCGCCAAGCGCCTCAAGTTCAAGCTGGAGGAACTGCCGAACATGCGCGTGATGCTCACGCGCGACGCCGACTTCTTCGTCCCGCTCGGCATGCGCGTGGAAAAAGCGCGCAAGGTGCAGGCCGACCTGTTCGTGTCGCTGCACGCGGACGCATTCGTCGAACCGAGCGCGCGCGGATCGTCGGTGTTCGTGCTGTCCGAAAAAGGCGCCAGCTCCACCGCCGCGCGCTGGCTGGCCAACAAGGAAAACCTGGCCGATGCGATCGGCGGCGTGAACCTCGGCACCCACGACAAGCAGCTCGCCAGCGTGCTGCTCGACCTGTCGACCACCGCCCAGATCAGCGACAGCCTCAAGCTGGGCAAGGCGGTGCTGGGCGAGATCGGCGGCATCGCCAGACTGCATCGCGGCGCGGTCGAACAGGCCGGCTTCGCCGTGCTGAAGGCGCCCGACATCCCGTCGATCCTGATCGAGACCGCGTTCATCTCCAATCCCGAGGAAGAAGCGAAGCTGAAGGACAACGGCTACCAGGACCAGATTGCCGACGCGATCACCAAGGGAATCCGCCGCTACTTCGCCAAGAATCCCCCGCTGGCCAAGAGCCGCATGACTTGAGGAGCTCCGCATGAACGCCATTACCCCGGCCACGTTCGGCCAGCTTCCGGCTGTCCGGATCACCGCCGCCGACGGCGCGCAAGCCGTCGTCACGCTGTATGGCGCCCACCTCGTGTCGTGGAAGGGCGCCGACGGCCAGGAACGGATTTTCTGCAGCGCGAAGTCGGCGCTCGATGGCAGCCGCGCGATCCGCGGCGGCGTGCCCGTCATCTTCCCGCAGTTTAACGAGCGCGGTTCGGGCATGCGCCACGGCTTCGCGCGCGTGTCCACGTGGGCGCTGGGCGAGCACGGCGCCGACGGCGATACGTCGTTTGCCGAATTCGAGCTGGCGCCGAACGACCTGGCGCCGGAACGCGCCGCGGCCTGGCCGCACGATTTCCGGCTGCGCCTGCGCGTGACGGTTGGCGCAAACAAGCTGGCGATGGCGCTGGAAGTGGACAACCGCGGCGCCGATGCGTTCGCGTTTTCGTGCGCGCTGCACACCTATCACCTGGTCGATTCAATCGGCGCGGTCAGGATCGACGGACTGCAGGCCGGCCCGCTGGCGATCGGCGACACGCTCGACGAGATTTTCTACGGGGTGAAGGGGCAAGTGACCTTGCACGCCGGGTCGCGCAAGGTCGAACTGGATCAGGATGGGTTCACCGATGCGGTGGTGTGGAATCCGGGCGCGGCGAATGCGGCGGCGATGCCGGACCTTGAGGACGACGAATACCAGCGCTTCGTCTGCATCGAGCCGGCCTGCATCGAGCCGGTGACGCTTGCGGGCGGCGCCCAGTGGCGCGGCCACTACGGGGTCTCAAGCCAGATGGGGTCAGGTCCGCAGGACCAGACCCCGGCTTCGTGACGCGGCGCCGACGTCATCGGGGTCTGGTCCTGCGGACCTGACCCCATCTTGCCTCTTAGTTCGATTCCTTGATCACGCGCCCCCCGCCCGGCTGGGTCGGACGCGCATTGAGCGGATACAGGCGCGAAAACAGCGCCATCTGCGCCGGCGAGGCCGGCATCGGCGTCTTCATCACCAGCCACAGCACGCCTTCCGTGCAGGGCGGCGTGGTCAGTGAGCCCATGAACGTGAAGTACTCGCGCTTCTGCGGCAGGATCTCGCTGACGTCGAGCGTCACCGCCGGCGTGACCGTATCGTGCTTCTCCAGCGGCAGGTTGTTCCACACGGTCTGGATCATCGGATTGGCGGCGCCGCGTTCAAGCAGCACGGCGATAATGGCCAGGTGGCCTTCGGCGTCCTTGTGCACCAGGTGCACCACCATCTCCGTGCCGCGGCCGTTGATGCGCTCTTCGGACGGACGGTGGAAGTGGAACTGCACCAGTTCATAGGTGCGGTTCTGCACCGTGATGTAATTGCCAAGGCCGACCGCCACCTGCACCGTGTGGCCGTTGTCGACCACGTTGAAGCCGGAAGGACGATAGTCGAAGGCGATCTGCTCGAGATCGACCTTTATGCCGTCGCGCAGGTCGATCGGCGACTGGCGCGTGCCGGTGCCGCACTTGGCCCAGTCGGCGTTGATCTTGCCCCAGTTGGCCGGGCCGGTTTCGCCCTCATACGACCAGTGGCTGCTTTGCAGCGGCTTGGGCTGCATCGCCGCCGACGCCAGCACCACCGGTTCCTTCGCGCGGACCTCGGCCGCTTTCTTCGCCTTGGCGGCTGCAGCGGCGCGCGCGGCCTGGTTGGCGCGCATCACGGCCAGGCGCGCGGCGATTTTCTGCGACAGTTCGACTTCGGCTTCTTCTTCCTTGATGCGCTGGGCGGCGGCCGCCGACATGGGCGCGCCGGCCGTCGGCTTGATCGTCACCGGCGCGGGCTTGGCCGCTTCCGGCGCCGGTTTGGCGGCCGCAGGGGCGTCGCTGGCGCTCGCCGAAGCGAAGGCAAAGCTGCAAGCGACAAGGGTGATGAACTTACGCATGGGATTCCAGAAAGTGGCAGTACAGTCTGGATATCGGCGCCGCCGGCCCAAAACTTGAGCCATGCGGGCGCCGCGAGGCGAGAAAATCTTCGCGGATTATCGCTTCAATATCTTGCGGCTGAATTTCCACAGGCCGCCCAGCGCCAGCGGCACGACCGCGGCGCCCACGCCGACCAGCACGATCGCGGTCAGGTGGTCGCGCACCCACGGCAGGTTGCCGAAGAAGTAGCCGCCGGTGACCAGCGAGACCACCCACAGCGCGGCGCCGGTGAAGTTATAGAGCTGAAAACGGGCGTGCGTCATGTCGGACACGCCGGCGACGAAGGGCGCGAAGGTGCGCACCACCGGCACGAAGCGCGCCAGGATGATGGTCTTGCCGCCGTGCTTTTCGAAGAAGTTGTGGGTGCGGTGCAGCGCCTCCTTGTTGAGCCAGCGGTAATCGTGGGTGAACACACGTTGGCCGATGGCCTCGCCGATCCAGTAATTGAGCGTATTGCCGGTGACGGCGGCGGTAATCAGCAGCACCAGCAGAATCAGGTAATTCATCTCGCCCGTGGCGCAGAAGGCGCCGGCGATGAACAGCAGGGTATCCCCAGGAAAGAAGAACAGCACCACGAGGCCGGTTTCGCAGAACACAATCGCAAACAAGACCGCGTAAATATAGACACCATACTGGGACAGCAGCAATCCCAGGGTTTTATCGACATGGAGAATCATGTCGAAAAATTGCATCAGATCCATAGATTTCCTAAAAGGTAGCGCCGCATCATATCATCTGCGCCGGCGTATTGACCCATGGCCATGGCCCTCGGCCGCATTTTTTTACGCCGCCGCAAGTTTCCGGTATTACAATTCGCGCACACCACTTTCGGGAGATCAGCAATGCAAGGTTTCAGTCGAAATCACAAGATGGCGATGTGCGCGGGCGCGCTGGCGGCGGCGATGGCGGGCGCGGGCGCGGCCGAACTGGCGCCGAAGCCCACGCTGGCCGACGTGATCAAGGCGTCCAAGCCGTCCGACTGGCGCCCGCTCGACCCGGCCAACACGATGTACATGGAGCTGCCGGCCGGGCGCGTGGTGATCGAGATGGCGCCGGTGTTCGCGCCGGCGCACGTCGACAACATCCGCACGCTGGTGCGCGAGCACTACTTCGACGGGCTGGCCGTGATCCGCTCGCAGGACAACTGGGTGGTGCAGTGGGGCGACCCGGACGAGAAAAATCCGCGCCCGATGAAAAGCGCGAAGCCGACCCTGAAGGGCGAATTCACGATCCCGATGAAGAACGACACGGCCTTCGTGCGCATGCCGGACCGCGACGGCTATGCGCCGCAGGTGGGGCATTCGAACGGCTTCCCGTCGGCGCGCGACCCGAAAAGCGGGCGCGCATGGCTGACGCATTGCTACGGCATGGTCGGCGTGGGGCGCGATACGGGCGCCGACAGCGGCAGCGGCTCGTCGCTGTACGTGGTGATCGGGCACGGGCCGCGCCACCTGGACCGCAACATCACCGTGGTGGGGCGGGTGATCTCCGGCATGCCGCTGCTGTCGACGATCGCGCGCGGGCCGGGGCCGATGGGGTTTTACGACAAGCCCGAGATGAATGTGCCGATCGCCTCGGTGAAGATGGCGGCCGACGTCCCGGAGGCCGAGCGCAGCAAGTTCGAAGTGATGCGCACCGAGACCGCGACGTACGAGAAAGCGGTCGAAGCGCAGCGCAACCGCGGCGGGCCGTGGACCAAGGTCGCGGCGGGCTACATCGACCTGTGCAACGCCCCGATTCCGGTGCGCGAGGTCAAATAACTCGACGCATCGTACCTGCGCAGGCAGGTACCCATGCTGAATTTGCGTTCACTCTTCGGCGTGCTCAGTATGGGTACCTGCCTCCGCAGGTACGACACCCGGGCGGGGGCCGCAGGATATAATCGCGGCCATGAACGCTCCCCTGCCCGCCCACCGCCCGATCCAGGCCCTCCCCGACCAGCTCATCTCCCAAATCGCCGCCGGCGAGGTGGTCGAACGCCCATCGGCAGTGGTGAAGGAGCTGCTGGAAAATGCGCTCGACGCCGGCGCCACCCAGATCACCGTGCGCCTCGAGGAAGGCGGCGTCAAGCGCATTGCGATCACCGACAACGGCCGCGGCATCCCGCCCGACCAGCTGCCCCTCGCCCTGTCGCGCCACGCCACGTCGAAAATCGCGTCGCTGACCGACCTTGAGAATGTCGCCACCCTCGGCTTTCGCGGCGAGGCGCTGGCGTCGATCGCGTCCGTCGCCGCCGTGTCGGTGACCACGCGCACCGCCGACGCCCCGCACGCCTGGGAACTGGTCGGTTCGCACCTGGGCACGGTCGCGCCTTCGTCCGGCCCGCTGGGCACGACGATCGACGTGCAGGACCTGTACTTCAACACGCCGGCGCGCCGCAAGTTCCTCAAGTCCGAACAGACCGAGTACGGCCACTGCGCCGAAGTGGTGCGCCGTATCGCGCTGGCCCGTCCCGACGTCGCGTTCAGCCTGTACCACAATGGCCGCACCATCGACCAGTGGAACGTGAGCGAAATGGCCAAGCGCAGCGCGCACATCCTCGGCAGCGAGTTCGCCGAAGCGCGCCTCCCGATCGACGAGACGGCCGGCCCGCTGCGACTGCACGGCTTCGCCGGCCTGCCGACCGCCTCGAAGGCCCGCGCCGACGGCCAGTTCTTCTACGTGAACGGGCGCTTCGTGCGCGACAAGCTGCTGGTGCACGCGGTGCGCGCCGCCTACCAGGACGTGCTGCACGGCGACCGCTTCCCGTCGTACGTGCTCGGCCTCGACCTCGACCCGGCGCTGGTGGACGTCAACGTGCACCCGTCGAAAATCGAAGTGCGCTTCCGCGACAGCCGCGCGGTGCACCAGTTCGTGTTCCACGCGGTGCAGCGCGCGCTGTCGCAGACCTCGGCCACCGCCTACGGCTCGGTGCCGGCGCCGCTGCCGGCCGGCGACGTCGGCGGCGGCACGTCCACCTGGCGCCGCGAGCACGAACAGCAATCGTTCGGCACGCAGCTGTCAGCCACGTTCTCGCCATCGCCCTACGCTCCCGGCAGCCGCTACGACACGCCCGGCGTCGCGCAGAATACCGCCAGCTATGGCGCGCTGTTCGCGTCCGACAGCAGCGCCACCAGCGCGCCAGTCACGCCATTCACGCCATCCGCGCGGACGATGTCCAACGACGAGTATCCGCTTGGCTTCGCACTGGCGCAGCTGCACGGCATCTACATCCTGGCGCAGAACGCCAAGGGCATGGTGCTGGTCGATATGCACGCGGCGCACGAACGCATCCTGTACGAGCAGCTGAAGAACGCGCTCGACGCCCAGGTCGACGGCCAGGAAATGCAGGTGCAGTCGCTGCTGATCCCGGTGACCTTCTTTGCCGATGCCGTCGAAGTGAGCACCGCGCAAGAGAACCAGGACACGCTGAAGGCGCTCGGCTTCGACATCGCCGCGCTGTCGCCGACCACGCTGGCCGTGCGTTCGGTGCCGACGCTGTTGAAGAACGCCGACGCGCAGACGCTGGCGCGCGACGTGCTGCGCGACGTGCGCGAATACGGCGGCTCGCGCGTGCTGATCGAGCGCCGCAACGAGCTGCTCGGCACCCTCGCCTGCCACACCGCGGTGCGCGCCAACCGCATCCTGTCGGTGCCGGAGATGAACGCGCTGCTGCGCCAGATGGAGAGCACCGAGCGCGCCGACCAGTGCAACCACGGCCGCCCGACCTGGGTGCAGCTCGAGATCTCCGCGCTCGACAAGCTTTTCCTGCGCGGCCAGTGATGGCTACCAGGAGCGACACCATTCACCCGATCGCGGCCTACGCGCACGCGCCGGTCCTGTTGCTGATCATCGGCTTCCTGATGCTGCAGCCGCTGTCGACCGACCTGTACCTGGCGTCGCTGCCAAGCCTGGCGACCGTGTTCGGCGTGCCCGCGTCCACCGTGCAGCTGACGCTGTCGATGTTCGTCTTCGGCTTCGGCGGCGCGCAGCTGATCATCGGCCCGCTGTCGGATCGCTACGGCCGCCGCCCTGTCCTGCTGATCGGCCTCGCGCTGTACGTGCTCGCCAGCCTGCTGTGCGCCGCGGCGCCCGGCATCGATCTGCTGATCGTCGCGCGCTTCCTGCAGTCGCTGGGCTGCTGCTCGGCCATCATCATCGCCCGCGCCATCGTGCGCGACGCCTACGCGCCAGCCGACAGCGCCCGAGTGATCGCGCGCGCGTCGAGCTGGCTGTCGCTGGCGCCGCTGCTCGGCCCCATCCTCGGCTCCTACCTGCAGGTGACATTCGGCTGGCGCGCCGCGTTTGTCGCGCACTCGATCCTCGGCGTGATCCTGCTGGCCGCGGTGTTCCTGCGTCTGCCCGAGACCAACGTCCACAAGAATCCGCGCGCGACCGAACTGGCGGGCCTGATCGACAACTTCAAGCTGGTGCTCGGCGCCCGCGAGTTCTGGGCGAACGCGCTGCCGGGCGCCCTGTCGTACGGATCGATTTTCGCCTTCATCTCCGGCTCCTCGCTGGTGCTGATCCGCGTGCTGCACGTGCCGACGGCATGGTTCGGCTACTGCTTCGCGTTCGGCGTCTCCGGCTACCTGACGGGCACCATCATCTGCCGGCGCCTGCTGCCGCGCTTTGGCCAGGCCGCGACCCAGCGCATCGGCAGCGCCGCGTCGCTCGGCGCCGGCGCGCTCTTCCTCGCCGCGTTGACGCTGGGCGCGGTGCACTGGTCGCTGGTCGTGATCGCGATGTTCATGACCATGTGCGCGCACGGCGTCAACTTCCCAGTCGCGCAATCGGGCTCGGTCACGCCGTTCCCGCAGCAGGCCGGCACCGCCGCCGGCTTGATGGGCGCGCTGGCGATGGCGGTCGCCTTCATCGTCGGCTCGGTGGTCGGCGCCACCTTCGACGGCACGCTGTATCCGCTCGCGCTGACCGAGTGCGCGCTTGGCGCCAGCATCTTCGCCTCGGTTCGCCTGCTGGGCGCCAGGCACGTGGAGGTGACGCCGTGACGCCGCTCGTCGTCGCCATCATGGGGCCCACCGCGTCCGGCAAGACCGCCGCGGCGCTGGCGATCGCGCGCGAAATCCCCAGCGAGATCATCTCGGTCGACTCGGCGCTGGTGTATCGCGAGATGGACATCGGCACCGCCAAGCCGAGCGCGGAGGAACTGGCCAGCGTGCCGCATCACCTGATCGACATCATCGAGCCGACCGACGCGTATTCGGTGGCGCAATTTCGCACCGATACGCTGCGCCTGGCGGCCGAGATCAGCGCGCGCGGCAAGCTGCCGCTGCTGGTCGGCGGCACGATGATGTACTTTAAGGGACTGACCGAGGGTCTGGACGACCTGCCGACCGCCGATCCGCAGGTGCGCGCCGCGATCGAAGCCGAAGCCGCGCGCATCGGCTGGCCCGGCATGCACGAGAAGCTGCGCGCATGCGATCCGGTCACCGCCGCGCGGCTGGCGCCGAACGACGCGCAGCGCATCAACCGCGCGCTCGAAATTTTCGAACTGAGCGGCCGGCCGATGTCGGAACTGCTGTCGGGCCGCGGGAAGCTCGATCTGCCGTTCGAGCTGCAGTCGTTCGCGCTCGAGCCGTCCGACCGCGCGGTGCTGCACGCGCGCATCGCAACCCGCTTCGACCAGATGCTGGGCGCCAGCGACGACAGCGGCATCGTGGCCGAAGTGGCAAGGCTGCGCGCACGCGGCGACCTGCATCCCAACCTGCCGTCGATGCGTTGCGTCGGCTACCGGCAGACTTGGGATTATCTCGATGGCAAAATCGACCGTGCGGCGCTGCGCGAGACCGGCATCATCGCCACGCGCCAGCTGGCCAAGCGCCAACTGACGTGGTTGCGCTCGATGCCCGAGCGCGTGGTCATCGATTGTCTTGCCGGCGACCCCGCGCAGAAATTACTGGCCCAGCTCGCCGCGCGAAAGAATTGAGCACATAATTTTTGCCGATTCCTTGACAGGTCTCCAGCAAGCCGGTATAGTTCTGGCCTGTTCGGTGATATAGCTCAGTTGGTTAGAGCACAGCATTCATAATGCTGGGGTCGGTGGTTCAAGTCCACCTATCACCACCAAGATTCATCAAAGAGCCCGCACTTCTCTACCGAGACTGCGGGCTTTTTGTTTGACTGCGATTAAGCAGGGCATCCAGTTCAAACGCGCCCTTGCCCCGTGGGTTTGCGGCCACCGGGAGGCATCATCGACACCCCCCTTTGCGCCTTTCTCCTCATTTCCGGCTAAGCACCCGCTGCGCATCCGCGCTTGTGTTCGAGGCAGGCTGGCGCGGCGCCAGCCCCGCCCTTAGCGCCTGCTGGGCCGACGCGGCATGGACCGCCGCTTGGAAGGCGGTCTGGCGCAGCATCGATTGTGGCGGCGCCTCCCGCATTCCCCCGCCGCGAACCTGATTTGGCGTTCCCGGACCATAGCCTCCGGCCGGCACCGAGCTCGACGTCGGTGATTGCTCCGCGCCGGCCGCGGCGTCGACAGGCCGGTTCAAGCCGGTGGCCACCACCGTCACCCGCATGGCGTCGCCCAGCGTATCGTCGAACACCGCGCCGAATTTGATGATAGCGTCGTCCCCGGTCTGCGCGCAGATCACATTCATCACCTGCTTGGTTTCGCGCAGCTTCAGCGTTTCTTCGGATGCGGCGATGTTGACCAGCAGGCCGCGCGCGGCGTGCAGGTTCGAACCATCGAGCAGCGGGCAGGAGATCGCCTCCTCGGCCGCCTTGACGGCGCGCTCGTCGCCAGAATGCTGGGCGGAGCCCATCATTGCCGTGCCGGTCTGGCGCATCACCGTGCGCACGTCCTCGAAGTCGACGTTGACCATGCCTGGCAGGGTAATGATTTCGGCGATGCCGGAAACTGCCTTGCTCAAGACTTCGTCGGCGGCGGCGAATGCCTGCTTCTGTGTGATGTCGTCCCCCAGCACTTCCTCCAGGCGGCTGTTGAGCACGATGACCAGCGAATCGACGCATTTCGCCAGCATCGCGATGCCCTCTTCGGCGACGCGCATGCGCCGCGCCCCTTCGAATTCGAAAGGCTTCGACACCACGCCAACGGTCAGGATGCTCAATTCGCGCGCCACTTCCGCGACGATGGGAGCGGCGCCCGTGCCGGTGCCGCCGCCCATGCCGGCGGTGAGGAATACCATGTGCGCGCCCTGGAGCGCGTCGGCGATGGCGGCGCGTTCGCGAATCGCGTTTTCGCGACCGACAATCGGGTCGCTGCCGGCGCCAAGGCCGCTCTCGCCGAGTTGGATCCGCTTTTCGGCGCGGGTATTCGATAGCGCCTGCGCATCAGTATTAGCGCAGATGAATTCGATGTTGGACAGTCCGGAGGTCGCCATATGGTTGACGGCATTGCCGCCGGCACCGCCGATGCCGATTACTTTGATCACCGTCTCGGGTTGGACATGTTTTAGGTCGGACAAGGGAGACTCCTTTTGATGGAATTGTGCTCGGCCAAGCGCGCGCTTTCGCGGGGCAGGTCGCGTCTTCGCCGCGCCTGTCGCACAGGCGCGATCCGAGAGCGCGGCGCGCAACGGCGCCCGCGCTCACCTCCAAGCTGGGCTGGCTATGGCCTAATCCGATAGGCTACTTGCTGAGGAGCGCACGCGAAAGGGAAGAAATGTTTCAATCGAAAGCATTTGTAATACCGCATGCATTCGACCCGCAATGCGCACCATAAGGGGCAGGACTGCCATTCAGACACAAGCTCAGTACTGAATTTCGGCGCGGCGACGAGTCCGGGTATTCGCGGCGCGGTCGAGGAAGTCTAGAGGCAGAAAACAAGAAGTTCAGGCCTGCCATGCAGAGACAAGCTCGACGCTCGATTTCGGCGCGTGCAAAACTGTCGCTGGTTCTCGTTAGCGAAAAGGGGCGAACGAAAGCAAGGCCGAGCGTTTGCCACCGCCCAGTAAAGGAGCTGCGCGCCTCCCGGGAGCGCGCCTTTTTTTCCGAGCCTGCCGCCGTGTTACAAAGCGAGGATTTTGCCCCGTCGTTCGCGTGTAAGCTCCTGTATCGTTATAACAAGGCGCCTACCATGCTCCATTCGACCCGCTTGATCCTGCCTCGCCTGCTCGCCGCCATCACGATGCTGCTGTGCTTTGCGACGCCCGCCTCGGCCCAGAACGATATGGCGCTGGCGACTTCGCCGGCCCTCGCCTGCCTCACCATTCCCGGTGGCGCGTCACTCAAACCCGACTATCCCGAGAATTCGCTCAACCGCAAGGAAGGCGGCACTGTCCGGGTGCAGCTGGAATTTCGCGCTCCGGGCGACAAGCCGCGCGTGAAACTGCTCGATCGCGCGATGTGGAGCGAGCTCAATGACGCCGTCGAAAGCCACGTCAGGCAATTCCGCGTGCCATGCATGCAGGAGGCAGACGGGCCGGTGATCCTGGTGCAGAAGTATGTGTTCGATCCAGACCAGGGCGACAGGGTGATGGCGTCGCCCACGCGCGACCTCGCCGATATTCAACGTGCCGCGGCGTACAGGTGCATGCGCCACCCGGTCCCGAATTCGAAGCCTCGCTATCCCAGCGATGCGTTGCGCAACGGAGAAGAAGGTAACTTCATCGTGAAACTGCATTTCTCCGCACCGGACCAGGCTCCCGCAGTGGAATTCGCCGGCGGCCCCAACCACCGGTCACTGCGCCACTCGATCACGAACTACGCGGAAGAATTGCGCCTGCCGTGCCTGCAGGGCCAGCCGGTCGACGTGATGATCGCGTACAAATTTGTCCTGAGCGGCGGCGCACGCACGCTGCTGCGCGACGGCGGCCTCAAGGAGGTGCTCGGCTCGGCCAAAGATTTGGCGCGCCCAGCCTATTTCGATTTCAACACGATGGATTGCCCATTCGACGTTCGCCTCACGTATTACCGTCCGTTCGCCAACAACAAGGTCCAACAGCTCGACACCGCGGTCGCCGCACGCCAGCCCTTTCTCGACTGGCTGGAAGGCATGTCATTCAATCTCGACGAACAAACCAGCGCGAAAGTATTCGGCAACAAAATGGTCATTTCCGTGTCATGCGGGAAGCTGGATATCTGATCAGCCCGGGCCTGCGCCGCCTTTGAAGATCTGGGCAAGAATAAAAAACATCCGACTATTTTTAATATCGGCATTTGTCTAATTAAATAGCACCGACAACGCAGAAAAGGAATCCATTCCGGGCGCGCCCTTCACGGATTCCATTTCACAAATTGACATTCGTACTCACACATGTCTCTTAAAGCGGCAGCACTCCCTGGACAAATTCAAATCGACGCCCAATCTCGCCGTGGGCCGCACGCTTCTCAAAACCCGTGTTAAGCAGACAGGGTTATGATGTTGTCGGACGACAAGCCAGCGTTGCATCCATTTGGCGTTGGATTTTGCAGCGAAGCGTCCGAATCAAAGGAAATCGCGACACTCATCATGCTGTTGATCAGAAGTGTGAAAAACCCTTCTCTGCCATCGCACCCGTGACCTTGCGTTTTTGTGAAATTGAGCACCGTACTTTCCCCGATTCCCAAGTAGCCGACCGTATCCCCGGTCGCGGTAAATCGCAGCAATTGTATGTGCCATCGCTGTTGGAGACAGTGATATTAATTGGAATCGAAAACTTGTTCAAAAGTCGGACTGCGCCCATAACTGACATGTTAATTCCTTTGAATATGTTATATTAATAAAATTTTAACTGCACCCAATCCTAGCACATTGATTATTTTTTAATATATATTTTTTACTAATAGTTTTCGCGGTTCGATTGATATTCCCGAATCCGGATTTGAACGGAGATCGTTCACCTTTTTTGTGGCGTCACAGCTGCCATCGTTGGTGTTTTTGGGGCAGCCGCACCATTTGACCGAGAGTGGAATCACCTCAGCACAATGCTATGAAGCACACCTGGAAGTCTGCACCGGACACCGAACCCACCCCGCAAACGCTGGCGGTGCGCCGGCCTTTTCTGACCGCGCTCGCCTTGTCGCTGGGGGCGGCGATTTCGCTGGGGCTGACGCGCTTTTCGTATGCGCTGCTGTTGCCGCCCATGCGCGCCGATCTGGGCTGGAGCTACCTGCTGTCGGGCTCGATGAATACCGGCAACGCACTCGGCTACTTTGTCGGCGCCCTCATCACGCCTGCTCTCATGCGGCGCTTCGGCGCGCAGCGCGCCCTGGTCGGCGGCGCGGTGCTGGCGGGCGGGTTCATGATGCTGTCGGGCCTGGTCGTCGATGCCAACCTGCTGATCCTGCAGCGCCTGCTGGCCGGCATTGCCAGCGCCTTCATTTTCATTTCCGGCGGCGTACTCGCGGCGCGCCTGAGTTCGCTGCATCCGGAGCGGGCCGGCCTGCTGATCGGCATCTATTACGGCGGCACGGGCCTCGGTATCGTGCTGTCGGCCTTGCTGGTGCCGTTCGCGCTCGCCGCCGCCAATGCCCACGGCGCGGCGCATGCCTGGCAATGGGCCTGGGTAGGGCTTGGCGCCGTGTGCCTGTTGGCGACGCTGGCGATGGCGCTGCCGTCGCGCCACATCGACGGCGCCCCCGTGGCCCCTGGCGCGCACGGACACTTCCGCTTCAGGCCTTTTGCGTTCGGGCTAGGCGGATATCTGATGTTCGGCGTCGGCTATATCGGCTACATGACGTTCGTGATCGCCCTGCTGAAGGAACAAGGCATGGGCGCCGGCACGATCACCTTGTTCTACTCGGTGCTCGGATTGGCCGTCGTGGCATCGTCGCGAATTTGGGCACGCATGCTGGACCGGTTCAAGGGCGGCCAGTCGATGGCGATCCTGAATGGCTTGCTTGGCGTGGCGACTATTTTGCCGGCGCTGACCGCCGCGCCACCACTCGTGTTCGCGTCCGGGTTGATGTTCGGCGCGATCTTTCTATCGGTGGTTGCCTCCACCACCGCACTGGTGCGCCACAATCTGCCCCAGCACGCCTGGTCCTCGGGGATCAGCGCGTTCACGACCGTGTTTGCGCTGGGCCAGATCATCGGTCCATCGGTAATCGGATGGATCGCCGACGGTCCCGGGGGCCTGCAGCGAGGACTGATATTTTCAGCGCTGGCGCTGTTTGCCGGCGCGCTATTGGCGTCGCGTCAACGGTCCTTGTAGCGCAGCGATTGCCTGAAAGGGTTTGATGCGATCGCGCAAGACCGCCTTCCGCCTGAAGCGATATATCTGACAGCTCGGCGAAATTTGCCGCACGGATATATCTCCCCGGCGGAGTGCGGAGGCGCGATGGTATTCCTGATCTTTGGGGCGTTACTTTACCTATTCATCGATCTCGGCCGGGCGAAACGGGAAAGCGAGCGTCGAAACGACGCGCTGGCCCGCCTGGTCGATGTACTCGAACACGAGCAGGAAAAGTTAAGGGTACGAATTACATTGCTCGAAGCGTCGCCAGCCGCCGCGCCGGCCGCGCAGGACGCGGTCGTCGCTGCGCCCCAGGTGATCGTGCCGGCGCCCCAGCAGGCCGAGGCGGCCACCGCGCCGCCCCCGACGGAGGAGCCATCGGCAGTCCCGGAAACGCTCCCGCCTGCCGTTTCCGGGTTGCACGAGGTCGCTCCTGAGCCCCCGCCGCCGCCGCCCGAACCCGTGCTGGCACCGGCCACGCCAGCCTGGCTGCTGGCCACCAAAAAATGGCTCTTCACCGGCAACCTGGTGGCCAAGTTCGGCCTGATGATCCTGTTCATCGGTATCAGCTTCCTGCTCAAGTACGCCGCCGAACGCTTCACCGTGCCCATCGAACTGCGCTTCGCCGGCGTCGTACTGGCCGACATTGGGCTGCTGACGTGGGGCTGGCGCATCCGTACCGCGCGGCGCGGCATCGGCTTGCCGGTCCAGGGCGCCGCGCTGGGCATCCTGATGCTGACCACCTTCGCCGCCTTCGCGCGGTTCCACCTGCTTCCGTCGGGCCTCGCGTTCGGCATGTTGTTTACCCTCACCGCGTTCACCTGCATGCTGGCGGTGCTTCAAGATGCGATCTGGCTGGCCGTGTTCGGCATCGTCGGCGGTTTCGCGGCTCCCGTGTTGACGTCCACCGGCCAAGGCAGCCATATCGGCCTGTTCTCCTACTACGCTGTGCTCAACGCCGGCATTCTTGCGATCGCACTCAAGAAGTCATGGCGTTCGCTGAACCTGCTCGGGTTCGCGTTTACCTTCGTGGTTGGTACCGCGTGGGGCGTGCTGAAATATGAGCCGGAAAATTACTTGAGCGCGCAAGTATTTTTGACCCTTTTCGTCTGTTTCTATGTCGGCATCGCCGTGGCGTACGCCGATCGACAGGCGCCGCGACTGAAGCACTATGTCGACGCCACCCTGGTGTTCGGCACGCCGATCCTCGGCTTCGGGCTGCAATTCGGACTGGTTCAGCACATGCGCTTCGGCCTGGCGATCGCCGCGCTCGCGCTCGGGCTGTTCTACACTGGCCTGGCGCTGCTGCTGTGGCGCCGGCGCGGGTCGAATCTGCGCCTGCTGGTCGAATCCTTCCTCGCCATGGGCGTCGTGTTCGGCACGCTGGCCCTGCCGTTTGCGCTGGACCAGCGCTGGACATCGGGCGCCTGGGCGATCGAAGGGGCCGCGCTGGTATGGATCGGATTGCGCCAGAAAAATGTGCTGACCTGGTCGTTCGGGCTGCTGGTGCAGGCCGGTGCCTGGCTCGCGTTTCTCGGCGCGATGGCGCAACTGGATCCGGCGCAGGCGGCCCAGGCGAATATCTGGCTGGGCTTCCTCCTGCTGACGGCCGCCGCATTCGCGATGGCGATCAACTTCCGCGAGGCCGGCACCGGCGGCGGCGAACGCGCCAGCCGATTTACGATCACCTCCAACGTGTTCCTCGGTTTCGCCGCGCTATGGCTGCTCGGTGGCGCATGGGGCGAAATCTTCTTGCGGTTCAACGCGCTCGCTTCGCACGCGCCCAATCTGCTGGTGGTTAGCGCAATGGTTTGTGCGCTGGTCCTGTATGTGATCGCGGCCTACATGCAGTGGCTGGTCGCACGCGCCTTCGCCGTCGTCGCGCAGTTGGCCGGAGGCCTGTCGCTGCTGCTCCTGATGGGCTCCGAGATGTCGCTCGACGGCGGACGGTATCACGCCTTTGCGGGAGCGGCGATGATCATGGCCGGCGCGCTCGTTTCCAGCCGCCGCTTTTATCTGCTCGATGCCCCCCGCTATCGCACGGCTTCGTACCTGTTGATGGGATGGGCAGGCTGGTGGTGCTTCGGGCCCATCCTGCAGATAGCGGCGGACTGGGCCAGCGACTTTGCGTGGTTGCCGTCGCGCGGGGCCGACTATCAGATCGCCGTCGCCCTGACGTCGATCCTGTTCGCCCGGCTGTCGGCACGCCTGGCGTGGCCGCAGCTCCGCTGGCTAAGCACGCCTTGCTGGCTGGCCCTGCTGGTGCAGACCGCCACCATCCTGTACTGGATGACAATTGATCGCTTCCCCGGCCCATATCGTTGGACCGCGTTCCTGGCGCTCTGGCTCGCTAGCGAGTACTTGCTCCACTTCTGGCAGGCGCGCGCGTGGAACCTCTCCAGGCCCGCAATGAAATTGCTGCATCTTGTGCGCATCGCCGGACCCTGGGCAATGATATGGCATGTCGGGGCCGAGTTGGTCGGCAACTGGCTTTATGGGCTCGCCCCCGACCAGACCGTGGTGCTGGCGAGCGCCGGCTGGCAGGTCAGCGGCAGCTGGCTCCATTATTTGCCCGCCTGGCTGATGATGGGAGTACTCAGCTGGCTGACCGGCCGCAGCCGCCGCGACGTCTGGCCGGTGCAGCCGCTGGCCCGCTGGCATCGCATCGTGCTGATTCCCCTGGGGACCGGCTGGGCACTGCTACTGGCATTGGTATGGAACCTTCGCCAGGACGGCACGATGGCGCCGCTGCCCTATCTGCCGATCCTCAATCCGCTCGACCTGACGACGGGCTTTGCCGCGATCCAGGCGGTCCTGTGCTACCGCATGCTTCGCACCGGGTTCCCCGGCGCGCCGTCAGCCGGGCCGAGGCTGATCGATGGTTTGCCGCGCGCGGCCGGATTCGCCGCCTATGGCTGGTTCAACCTGATGCTGCTGCGCACTGCGGCGCGCTACCTCGACATCGACTACGCGTTCGGCGCCCTGGCCGCCTCGCAGTTCGTGCAGGCGATGCTGTCGCTGACCTGGTGCATCACTTCGCTGATCCTGATGCGGCGCGCGCGCTCGCTGACCCCGCGCCCGCGCCTGTGGATGCTGGGCGCGGCACTGCTCGGTGTGGTGGTGACGAAACTGTTCCTCGCCGACCTCGCCAACGTGGGCAGCATGGCGCGCATCGTCTCCTTCGTCGGCGTCGGCGCGCTCATGGTGGCCATCGGCTACCTGGCCCCTTATCCGTCGCGGCCGGCCGATCCCACGCCGGTTCCCGTTTGACCGCACCATCGATCAGGAGGATCACAATGCCCCCATTTCGCCCGATATGGCTGCTCGCTTTGGGACTGCTGGCGCCGGGTTCACGGGTCGCCGCCGTCGCCCAGCCCGACGGCGCGCACCTGTACACGCACGTCATGCAAGTCACTGTCAGCGGCAAGGACGGCCTGGCACAGCTTCGCCTGCCGAAGGACGTGTACCTCAATGCGCGCTCCGCCGAGTTGAACGACCTGCGGCTGTTTGACCGGCGCGGCGCCAGCATTCCGTTCGCGCTGACGACACCTCAAGCGCAGGAAAATGTCAGCGTGCGGACCGTGCCTGTGACGATTTTTCCGCTTACGGCGGAGCGCCGCGCCGGCCCCGCCAACGCTGCGCTCGAGATCCGTAGTGCCGCCGACGGATCGCTGGTGTCGGTTAACACGCGCGTCAGCGGCAACGTCCCCGCAAGCAGCCAGTTGTCGGCCCTGGTACTGGACATGCGTGGTCCCGGCAGCGCCGGCGCGCCGGCCGCGCCCGTGTCGGCGCTTCGCCTGACGCTACCGAAGGAATTGTCGAACTACTCCGCGCGCATCGAACTGGAGGTGAGCGACGACCTCAAGCAGTGGGACAGCCTGGGCGATTCACTCGTCAACTGGCTGACGAACGCCGACACCAAGTCCCTCGCCAACGACCGGATCGAGTTCGAGCCGCGCGCGTTCCGCTATGCGCGCCTGAGCTGGCGCGAAGGAACTCCAGTGGCATTTTCTGCCATCGAGGCCGAATTCCGATCGCAAACCGCAGTGGCGGCGCCGCTCGACACCGTGGTCATCGCGCCCTCGCCGGGGAAATTCGCCGGCGACCTGGCTTACCCGTCGGCGATAGCGCTGCCGGTCCGGTCGCTCGCTCTGGAGTTTTTGCAGCCGAACGTGGTTGTGCCTGCGGTCATGGGACACTACGTCGAGCTGCCTGCAATCAAAAAGGGACAGCCAAAAGCCTGGCAGTTCGCGCCATCGTTCAACGCGACGTTCTACCGGATAACGCAAGCAGGCCGCACGCGCAGCTCCGGAGAACTCGAACTGCACGGAGCGCATGCTGGCGAATGGGTGCTGCGTCCGCAAGCGGCAATGGCTTCGCCGCCATCATTGCGGCTGTCCTGGCAACCGGCAACGATGGTATTCCTCGGCAACGGCGAGGGCCCCTACACCCTCGCCGTCGGGCGGCTCGGCGCGCCCCGGGCTCAACTGGACATTGCAAGAGTCGCGCCAGCGTTCTCCGCGCCGGAGCTGGCGGCGTTGGAAGTGGCGGTCGCCGGGCCGGTCAGGCAGCAAGGCGTCGCCCAGTCCGCCCCTGGCACCGCGGACCTGGCAGGCGTCGCCGCGCAAGGACGCCAAATGGTCCTCTGGGCCGTGCTCGGACTTGGCATCATCGTGCTCGGCGTGATGACGAAGGTGCTGCTAGGCCAGATGCGCCACGCCGATGCGGAAGGAACCGGATAATCATCAAGCTCCCTTGCGGGAAGCGGGATATCTGATCAGCTCTTGACCGGCGCCGCGCTCAAGGAGCCGGCGTCGCAATCTGCTGATAACGGTGGCGCCCAGCCGCCGGCGGCAAGGGAATTGTCGTCCTCCGAATGCGCAGGCCTCAGCGTCGAACCATCCCTGGCCACCTGCCAGCTACCAAACAGGAACCGCTGCACCCACACCTCCAACCGCCGATGCACCTTGCGCATCGCGAACGACACGATCGCCACCACGATCGCATCGACCACCAGGCTGCTCTTTTCGACCGCGCGCCGCACCCCGCCGTCGCCAGGCAGCACGGTCGAATAGATCCATTCGATCATGCCGAACACGCACAGCAGCAGCAGGCTGGCGACCGCAAACACCAGCGCGCGGCTGGCCGCGAAGTCGAAATCGAACACGCGGTAGCGCAATACGGCGTACGCCAGGCCGCCGAACATCAGCAATTGGCCGACGAAGTAAATCATCACCGTCACGCGCAAGTCGTCCTGCACCTTGGCGTCGAGCGCGGGCACCATGTTCAGGAATCCCGGCACCACGCCGACCGCGAACGCCCACAGCAGCCACAGATGGCGCTGGCGCACCTCGCCGGTGGTATGGCGCCAGCCATCGACCAGGCTGACGAACATCATCACCAGGCCCAGGATCACCACCAGCAGCGTGCCCAGCCACAGCCACGGCGTCTCGCGGCCCAGCGCAAAGCCGATCGAATACGCCGTCGTCAGATACGCCAGCCCCCGGTACCACGGGAACACCCGCCGCAGCCAGATGCGTGCCGTGCTGGCCGGGTAAGGCTGGAACAGCAGCGCGAACACCACGCAGCCGTACCAGATGATCGCGTAGCTGGCGATGTTGGCGAATTTGCTCAGCCTGAGCGTGGCGCCGGCCGGCGAATAATTGAAGTTGTAAAAATAGATCAGGCTGAGGGTGATGAAGGTGGTCGACAGTGCGCGATACGAGCGGCCGTCCTGCCTGAACGCGATCATCACCGCAAACAGCAGCGCGGGAAGGGCCAGCAAAAAGCGCCCGCCGTAGTCGAAATAGTCGCCCACGGTGATTGCGACCGGCACCGCCACCAGCGACAGCCGGCGCGCCTGGCCGCCCTGATACAGCGTCAGGTCCACGCGCTCGCCCGGCATGAACTTGCGCCAGCGATTCTCGTAGTCATCGAATTCGATAAAGTCGCCCGGATGCGCGCCTGCCGTCGCCATTGGCAAGCCGGGTTCCGCCGAGCTGACGCGCAGGCGATACGTGCCCTGCCCCTGGGCGGTGGCGCCGATCGGGTCGACCAGGGTCATGCCCAGGCTGCCCTGCTGGCCGTCGATCAGCAAGGGCTTGATGGCGTAGCTGAATTCGCTGACCATCAGGATGGAAGTGAGCACCACCAGCACGCAGACGAACGCTCTCCACACCTTCGTGGACAATGTAATTCGCGCTGTGACCCCTGCCCTCAAACCGCCTCCCGAATGCGCTAACTATTATAGTTGGGCAACATATTCAGGATAGTATCGGAAACCAGGCCGCACATACGCACGCTTTGTAACACTGTGCGTATTTACATGACCACGCCCAGCCAGGACGGCACGTGCGACAGTACATACAGCACCACGCCGATCAGCCCGCCCACGATGGTGCCGTTTATCCGGATGAACTGCAGGTCCTTGCCGATATTGAGCTCGATCTGCTCCGACATCTCGCGGCTGTCCCAGTTCTTCACCGTGTCGGAGATGTGCCTGGTGAGGAACTGCGCAAACTCCGGCGCCCCGCTGCGCGCCGCCGATTCGAGGTGCTCGTTGAGCGACTGGCGCAGGCGCGCGTCCTCCGCCAGCGTCTTGCCGACCCATGCGCCGGTCGCCACCACGCGCTTGTGCAGCACCGAGTCGTCGCTGTGCAGGTCCTTTTTGAGCCACGCCTTCAGGTCGTCCCACAGCGACTTCAGGTAGGTATTGAGCGTCTCGTCGCCGATCAGGTACTGCTTGATCTCTTCTCCCTTCTGCTGGAACTGCGGGTCGTGCTTCAGGCGCTCGACAAAGTCGTGCGTGAACTGGTCGAAGTTCTTGCGGATCGGATGCTCGCGATCGGCGTCGATGCGCGCGAGGATGCCGGCGGCCAGCCGCACCGCGATGTCGGCGCCCTTGCGGCCGATAGCCTCCTTCGGGATCACCTTCTCGAACATCGCATATTCTTCCTTCAGCCAGTCCACGATGCCCTGGGCGATGAACGCCTGCGTGTCCTCGTTGTGCAGCAGGTTCGCCAGCTGGTTGATGCCTTCGTCGAGCAGCTGCTGGTGGCGTCCGTTCTGCGTCATCGATTCGAGGATCACGCCGGCCGACTGCGACAGGTCCACGCTGCCGATCAGACCATGCACTGCCTTGCTGATGAATTTCTGCACCGGCGCGTCCTCGATGAAGTCGAGTACCCCGGCCGCCAGCCTGACGAGGTAGTCGCCCAGCTGGCGCGAATTCTCGGGCTTGAGCAGCCAGCCGGAGATCATCTGCGCGGGATCGTGGCGCCGGATCAGGGCGACGATCGATTCGGTATCGAGGAATTTCTCGCGCACGAAGACCGCCAGGTTGTCGGCGATCTTGTCCTTGTTCTTGGGGATGATCTCGGTGTGGCGCGACACCAGCGGGATGGGCACGCGCTTGAACAGGGCGACGACGGCGAACCAGTCGGCCAGCGCGCCCACCATCGCCGCCTCGGAAAACGCCTTGACCAGATCGACCCACCACACCGGCCGCAGGAACAGCGTCGCGACGAACAAGGCGCCGGCCCCCAGAAAGAACATCAGGGCCAGGCGCTTGGACGCGCGCAGCTCGTCCTGCTTGTCGGTGCGGGCGGCGCCGCTCAAATCGGATCTCCGACGTCGGCGTTGTCGTCCAGCGCATATTCGCCGCGCTCGTAGGCGGCGATGATTTCTTCGGCTTGCGCCAGGTAGCACGCGGGCGCGAGGATGCGCACGCCGCCCAGCGCCGGCGCGATCAGCAGATCGGCCTGCACGTGGTTGGCGTCGGCCACCACCGCCGGCACGCCGCCGGCCGCGAGGCAGCCTTGCAACAGGTACGCGTCGGTCGGCACCATGCACTTGGCGACCACGAACAGGTCGCGGCCCGGCAGGGACTCGGCTTCCATCGTCACATCGGCGGGACGCAGCAGGTGTTCCATCGCGACTCCTCGGCAGTTCGGTCTTGCCATCTTACTACCGCCGCGACTCGGACGCATCAGATCACGTGCGCGTCCCGCAGCGCCGCGATCGAGTCGGCCGGCCAGCCCCAGTCGGCAAGGATGGCGGCGCTGTCGGCGCCCGGCTTCGACGCCGCGCCCTCGACCCGCGGCGCCGTGCGCGAAAAGCGCGGGGCCGGCGCCGGCTGCACGACGCCGTCAACGTCGACGAAGCTGCCGCGGGCACGGTTGTGCGGATGCGCCGGCGCCTCCTCCATGTCCAGCACCGGCGCGAAGCAGACGTCGGTCCCTTCGAGCAGCGCGCACCAGTCGTCGCGCGTGCGGCCGCGGAACAGAAGTTCGAAACGGCGTTTCATTTCCGGCCATGCCGCGTGGTCCATCTGCGGGGCCGCTTCGGCGCCGGTCAGCTCGAGCAGCAAGGCGTAGAACTGCGGCTCGAGCGATGCGATGGTGATGAATTTGCCGTCGGCGCAGGCGTAGCTGTCGTAGAACGGCGCGCCGCCATCGAGCAGGTTGGATTCGCGCGCCCCGTTCCAGTCGCCGAACGCGCGCATCCCGTACATCATCGCGCCGAGCAGCGCGGCGCCGTCGGTCATTGCCGCGTCCACCACCTGCCCCTTGCCGGAGCCGCGCGCCTCCAGCACGGCGCACACCACGCCGAACGCCAGCATCATGCCGCCGCCGCCGAAGTCGCCCACCAGGTTCAGCGGCGGCGCGGGCGGCGTATCGGCGCGGCCCATCGCGTGCAGCATGCCGGTCAGCGCGATGTAGTTGAGGTCATGGCCGGCGGCCTGCGCGAGCGGACCGTGCTGGCCCCAGCCGGTCACGCGGCCGTACACCAGCTTCGGGTTGCGCGCGTGGCAAGCGTCGGGGCCGAAGCCGAGCCGCTCCATCACGCCGGGCCGGAATCCTTCCAGCACCACGTCGGCCTTGCCCAGCAGCGCCAGCACCACTTCCTTCGCCTGCGGGTTCTTGAGGTCCAGCGCCAGCGAGCGGCGTCCGCGCGCCATCACGTCGAACTTCGTGCCCAGCATGGGGAAGGGGTTGTGGGCGCCGGACGCACTCTTCCGGTCGATGCGGATCACTTCCGCGCCCATGTCGGCCAACATCATGGCGGCGAACGGGCACGGCCCGAGGCCCACCATTTCAACCACGCGTACTCCTGCCAGCGGTCCAGCCATCTGCTGCTCCTTTTACAGTGAACGGGCGATGATCTCTTTCATGATCTCGTTGGCGCCGCCGTAAATGCGCTGCACGCGCGCGTCCACATACATCTGGGCGATCGGGTATTCGAGCATGTAGCCATAGCCGCCGAACAGCTGCACGCACTGGTCGATCACCTTGCACTGCAGGTCGGAGATCCAGTATTTGGCCATCGACGCCTGCACCGCATCCATTCGGCCGGCGATCATGTCTTCGATGCAGCGGTCGATGAAGATGCGCGCGATGGTCGCCTCGGTCTTGATCTCGGCCAGCACGAAGCGGGTGTTCTGCATGTCGATCAGCGCCTGGCCGAAGGCCTTGCGTTCGCGCGTGTGCTCTATCGTCAGGCGCAGCGCGCGCTCGATCGCGGCCACGCCGGACACGCCGAGGATGGTGCGCTCGTACGGCAGCTCGGTCATCAGCTGCGCGAAGCCCTGCCCTTCCACGCCGCCGAGCACATTGTCGGGCGCCACGTGAGCGTCGTCAAAGAACAGCTCGCAAGTGTCCTGGCCTTTTTGCCCGACCTTTTCGAGGATGCGGCCGACCCGGAATCCCGGGTTGTCCTTCGTTTCGAGCAGCAGCAGCGACACGCCGCGCGCGCCGGCAGCGGGGTCGGTCTTGACCACGACCAGGATCAGGTCGGCCAGGTAGCCGTTGGAGATGAAGGTCTTCGAGCCGTTGACGCGGTAGCCGTCCTGCCCCGCGACGGCGGTGGTGCGGATGCCTTTCAGGTCGGAGCCGGCGCCCGGTTCGGACATCGCGATCGCGCCGACCATCTCGCCGGTCGCCAGCCGCGGCAGGTACTGGCGCTTCTGCGCTTCGGTACCCTGGTTCAGGATGTAGTGGGCGACGATCGCATGCACGTGGATGCCGAACGCCATGTCGCCGGCGTGGGCCAGCTCCTCGAACACCACGCACTGGTGCGCGAAGCTGCCGCCCGAGCCGCCGTATTCATCAGGGATGTCGGCCAGCAGGATGCCCATCTCGCCGCCCTTGCGCCACAGGTCGCGGTCCACGTGCTGCTGCTTGCGAAACCGTTCTGCGTGCGGGACGATTTCGCTGTCCACGAAACGGCGCACGGCGTCGCGAAAGCCATCGAGCTCCGGCGTCATCCAGGGTGAGGTGAGGTCCATCATGCGGCCCGGTACATCGTCACGACGCAGGCGCCGCCCAGGCCCAGGTTGTGCTGCAGCGCGACGCGGGCGCCGTCGACCTGGCGCGCCTGCGCGGTGCCGCGCAGCTGGTGGGTCAGTTCGTAGCACTGCGCCAGGCCGGTGGCGCCGAGCGGGTGGCCTTTCGACAGCAGACCGCCGGACGGATTGGTCACCACCTTGCCGCCGTAGGTGTTGTCGCCCTCGCTGATGAACTTGTCGGCGCCGCCTTCCGGGCACAGGCCCAGCGCCTCGTAGGTGATCAACTCGTTGTGGGCGAAGCAGTCGTGCAGCTCGACGACGTCGAGGTCTTCCGGGCCGACGCCCGCTTCGGCATACACCCTGGCCGCCGCCTCGCGGCTCATGTCGTAGCCGACCACGCGCATCATGTCGTCCGATTCGAAGGTGCTGGGGCGGTCGGTGGTCATGGCCTGGGCGGCGATGTAGACGTCGGTTTTCAGGCCACGCTTGCGCGCGAAGTCTTCCGACACCAGCACCGCGGCGGCGGCGCCGCAAGTTGGCGCGCAGGCCATCAGGCGCGTCATCACGCCGGGCCAGATCATTGGCGCGTCCAGCACGTCCTGGGTGGTGACCTCCTTGCGGAACAGCGCCAGCGGATTGTTCACGGCGTGGCGGCTGGCCTTGGCGCGGATCTTGGCGAACGCGGACAGCGGCGTGCCGTACTTTTCCATGTGCGCCAGGCCGGCGCCGCCGAAGTAGCGCAGCGCCAGCGGGATCTCCGGCATGCCGACCAGCTTGTCGGTGACGGCGTCGAACGGATCGAAGGGGCTGGGACGGTCGGCGAACACCGAGGCGAGCGCGCCCGGGCTCATCTGCTCGAAGCCGAGCACCAGCACGCACTCCGCGGCGCCGCTGGCAATGGCCTGGCGCGCCAGGAACAGCGCGGTCGAGCCGGTCGAGCAGTTGTTGTTGACGTTGACGATCGGGATGCCGGTCATGCCGACCTGGTACAGCGCCTTCTGGCCGCTGGTCGAGTCGCCGTAGACGTAGCCGGCGTAAGCCTGCTCGATGTCCTCGTAGGCGACGCCGGCGTCATCCAATGCCTGGCGCGCGGCCAGGGCGCCCATCTGGTCGTACGGCGCGCTGGCGCCCGGCTTGGCGAACGGGATCATGCCCACGCCGGTGACGAATACTTTCCTCATTCCCGCTCCTCGAAGGTTGTCGGTCAATTATAGGTCAGTCGTACTATTCCGCATAGCCCATGCGATAATCACATCATGCCATCGACTCTCGCCAGCGTCCCGAAAGCCAAGACTTCGGTCACCACCGAAAAGGGGCTGGGCCGCGCGCACGAGATATTGCAGGCGGCGCGCGCGCTGCTGGCGGCCGACGGCTACGCCGGCCTGTCGATGCGGCGCGTGGCGGCCGAAGTGGGCATCAGCCTGTCGAACGTCCAGCACTACTACCAGAGCAAGGACGTGCTGCTCGAAGCGCTGCTGCTGTACACGATGGATGTGTTCCAGGCGAAGATGGACAGCATCTCGGCCGAGATGGTCAGTGCGACGCGCGCCGAACAGTTCCTGTCGACGATCGACATGTTCCTGGAAGAGATTACCGATCCGGTGACGCACGCGATCTTCTTCGAGATCTGGGCGCTGGCGTCGAGGAATGCGTTTGCGTCGGCGCTGATGGCGCGCATGCTGGCGCGCGAGCGCAAGGCGATCTTCAACCTGATCCGCCCGCTCAATCCCGCCATTTCCGACGACGAGACCATGCAGCGCGCGATCCTGATGGTGGCGCAGGTCGAAGGGTTGATGCTGTTCCGGCTGGACAAGCACGCGCGCCGCGACGAATTCCTGGCGGTGCGCGCGTCGGTGCGCAAGGTGCTGCTGATGCTGGCCACGGCGCCCTAGCTCCCCCACTTTTCAAAACAAAAAGGGACACATGTCCAGTTCTGCATTCAGTGCCAAGGTCTTCGCCTCCTACCTGTTCGTCGTCGGCGCCATGCTGGTGGTCGCGCCGAACTTCTTGTTGTCGATGTTTCGGATGCCAGTCACGTCCGAGGTGTGGATTCACGTCGTCGGCGTGCTCGCGTTCATGCTGGGCGTGTATTCCTGGGTCGCCGCCAGTCACGAAAACAAGGCCTTTCTCGAAGCGTCGGTGTACACACGCCTGCTTACGTTCGTGGCCTTCACCATCTTTGCAGTCATGGACCTCGTCAGCCCGACACTGATTCTGTTTGGAGTGATCGAAGTCCTTGGCGCCGTCTGGACTTACTTCGCACTGAAAGCCGATACGCAGGCGGTCAAGCCGATCCTGGCGGGCCAGCACTGAACAAGAAAATGGGGTCAGGTCTGCAGGATCAGCCTCCACGTGGCTCATTGCGACGGATCATTTCGATTGGGCAGCTTTTCCAATAGGCTAGCGAAGTCGCACGGCATGTTTTCGACGCGACATTCCGCCTCAACCTTCCGGAGAGCTATCGTGCCTTATGTCGCAATGGATCCTCGAAAATTCAACAAGACCGCTGTGGGAAACGGCCACTGCGTCGCCTATGCGCGGGCGGCTGCGTTGATGCCGCATACTGGAGTCTGGCGTAAGGGCAAGCAGGTACAAGGTGACAATACTATTGCAGTCGGGACCGCCATAGCAACGTTCGACGAAAATGGGCGTTACGGGAACAAGGTGAACGGAACTTCCCATGTTGCGATCTACCTTGGCCAAAGCCCGATTGGTATTCAAGTCTTGGATCAATGGGTAGGTCAACCAGTACATGAACGAACAATCAATTTCAGACTAGCGCCGCGCGAGGTCAACGATGGTCGAAACTATTATGTGGTTGAGTAAGCCCCGAGCATTTGTGCTGCTGTTGGCCATAAGCATGTTGTTAGCGACTGGTCGCGCTGTCGCGTCTTCGGGCCAAGAGTGTGTCGGCGAATCGCCGACGGCGGTAACCCGCTGGGTATGGAAAAATCGGCCGGGCCTAAACGCGCCCGACGCCAGTCGATTTCTCGCCTCTGACTTTCTCGAATCGATCCGGCGCGATGCGGCGCGCGCCACCCAACGGGATGAACCTTGCGCCATTTGCGAAGGGGACCTCTGGACTAATTCGCAGGAAGGCGAAGCGCGACCTCCCATGACATTCGCGTTGGCCAAACGCGACGGCAATCATGCGGAGGTTGTGTACGCATTCCGGTTTTCGGTTGAACCACATCAGCCGGTCGAACAGCGCACAACGCACATCATCCTGCGCAAGGAATCCGGATGCTGGAAGATCGATGACATGCGCCACGGCGCCGACGATTCCGTCAAGCGCTCGGTGAAGGCGAATCGATGAAACGCGGGATGGCGCGGTAAGCGAAAAATGGTGTCACGCCCGCGGACCAAGAGCTGGGGTCAGGTCCGGCGGACCTGCCCCCGGATTTGTCGCCGCCGCCGATTCTACTGCGGCGCCGTAAACGAAGAAGGGGTCAGGTTCTGCGAACCTGACCCCATTTTGTTAGCCGACGCTGGCTTACACCGCGGCGCCGTCGCCGCACAGTTTCAGGCTGGCGCCACGCGGGCCGGACAGGTGCGCCATCAGCATGTCGTGGCGCTCTTCGAGCAGCGCGAACACGGCGTCCTTCGACAGCACGTACTGGTCCAGCAGCGTGTCCTTGATCGATTCGATCACGGCCTTGTAATCGCGGATCGCGCCCAGCGTGTAGCTGTACAGCTCATCGGACTTCTCTTCGACCTGGCGTACCGAATGCTCGCCGTGCTGGTCCTGGCCCAGCTGCGTGTAGTCGATCTTCGAGCGCGAGTACATCGACAGGCGATTCACCATCAGGTTGAGCATCTTGGTGGCCTTCTCGATGTCGTTCTGGCTGCCGACCGAAATGCCGCGCGCGCCGTAGAACAGTTCTTCGGCCGCGACGCCGCCGTACAGCTGGATCACGTCCTGCTCGAGTTCTTCGAGCGTGCGCAGCGACACGTCGTCGCCCGACTGCAGCACGTAGCCGAGCGCGCCGATCTTCGACACCGACTCGGTGCTGATCTTGAGCAGGTGCGATTTCTCCTTCACTTCTTCCAGCGACATGCCCTGGCGCAGATACGGATCGATCTGCATGAAGAAGTGGCCCAGCTCGTGCAGCGCCACGCGCTCGCGCTGCTTGTGCTTTTCGGCCGTGGTGGCGCGGTCGGTCAGGCCCAGCGTGGCGCGCTCGAAAGCGCGGAACATCAGGTCGGTGTTGATGATCGTCTTTTCCTGGATCGAGATCATGCTCGCGCGCTCGACCACCGTCTCCAGCAGCGCCGGGCTGAGGTTCGCCGTCATCTCGGCCACCTGGTTCAGATCGAGGTCGCTCCAGTCGACCAGGCCATCTTTTTTACGCGACAGGAAGCTCTTGAGCAGTTCGCTGCGCTCGGTCTTGTTCGGCAGGCGGAAGTTGATCTTCACCGAGAAACGGCGCAGCATCGCTTCGTCCATCTCGGACGAGGCATCATCGAAGTTCGATGCCACCACCCAGATCACGCCGGCGCCCTTGTCGCTCTTGACGCCATCGAGCAGGCCAAGCAGCGTGTTGGCGGTGTCGTCTTCCCACTTCTTCTCGCCGCGGCCGCGCGGCATGAACAGGGTCTGCGCCTCATCGAGGAAGATGATGCAGCTGCCCTTGGCGCAGGCCTTGCGGTACAGCGCATTGAGCGCCTTCGAGCCGCCGCCGACGAAACCCGATTCCAGCGCCGAGCCCGACGCCTGGATCAGCGGCACATTGAGCTTCTTGGCCAGGTAGCCGACCAGCTTGGTCTTGCCGGTGCCGGCGGGGCCGGTCAGCATCACGTTGAACGGCTTGTCGATGTTGTGCGACTTGTACTCGGCGCGGTTGCGGATCATGTCTTCCAGGTGCAGCACTTCCTGCTTGATGTCTTCCATGCCGATCAGGTCGTCCATGCTGCCCTTGAGCTTGTCGGGCGAAATGACGGACGCGTTCATGCCCATGCCCGGAATGCCGAACTTGAGGGCGTAGATGATGAAACAGATCACCAGGATGTCGAGCGCGTGGCGCTTCAGAAAAGCGGTCGCCTCGGCGGTGGCGCTGTTTTCGCCTTCGTCGAGCAGCACGGCCTTGTGCGAGGCCAGGTAGTCTTCCTTGGCGATCGAATAGGGAATGGCGTTCTTGAGCAGCACTTCGCGCTCCAGGCTCAGGTGCGAGGTGGACGGCACTTTGACCACGTGCAGTTCGCTGGCGCCCTTGAACTTGAAGATGTATCGCGGCGACTCCGACAGCGGCTTGGCCACCAGCAGGTAGTCGAGCTGGTCCTTGCGCGCGGCCAGTTCGGTGATCTCCGAAATGTTCTGCGACTGGACGACCGGGCTCGGGTCCTGGGCGACGTCGGCGCGCACGACCGCCAGCCAGACGAGCGAGGCAATCAGCAGCACGGCGGCGAGGCGCACGTACACGTTCTTGAAGGCGATCTGTAATTTGGCAAGATATGGCATGGTTACTCTTTGGACAAATGGTGCGCGTGGCGCAGGTACAAGCAGTCTTGGATTGCCGGCGAAGTCGTGGCGCGGCGGCTGGCAGGGGCATTGAATGCCACTACGGCCATTTCATGACCGTTTTGCCATCATTTTGATGCTTGAAGGCAATACCGATATGGTGACTATACCTTCAAAAAAAACGCGGGTGCAAATAAATTAGTGTAAAACTTCGTGTAGCGCAACAAATGTGAACATTGCGGTAATTCAATTAGTGATGGGCTGCTAATTAGATGATCGTTCTGATAAAAACGAACAATCCGTATTTGAAATTCAGATAATTGTACAAATGAAAATTATCTTTAGAATCATACTGTTGCAGTTGTTCTATATAAGCGAAGTAATGGATGAGCGAACGCTGCGGACAATAAGCTCCCATTGTAATTCGATTTGAGGTTCTGGTTTACCTCGGGCATAAAAATGCCATTGCCGTGGATAAAAGCGCAATTACCGAGGACGGGGTCTGGAAGCGATCAAGGCGCGGGCGCGCACAGCTCCCGCAATTTGCGCAAGGTATTCCAGTTGCGCGACGTGGTGGCGTCGCCCAGCGCCCCGGACACCGCGGCGGCCGCGGCGCTGTCGAGCACGCCGGTCGGACACCAGACATAGGCGGCGCGCTCGCCGATCGCCAGCGCGCCCGGCGCCCAGTCCTGGCGCGCCAGCGGTTCGAGCAGCTTGCGCTGATCGGCGCCGGCCAGGATGAACGCCACCAGCCGCGCATGGTCGGTGGCCTGGCCGAGCAGCGGATTGCCGTCGACCACCGCCTGCAGCTCGGCGGCGCCGAGCACCGTGACGCGCGAGGCGACGCCCAGGCGCTGCACCAGCGCCGCCTCGATCGCCGCCGCGGCCTTGCCCGGCGCGAACTTGCCGCCGCCGAAGACGACGTTGCCGCTGTTGAGCACGGTGCGCACGTCCGTGAACCCCAGCTCCTCGAACAAGGCGCGCAGGTCGGCCATCGCGATGCGCTTGGCGCGGCCGACGTTGATTCCGCGCAGCAGCGCGATGCCGGGACCGCCGCGCGCGCTCAACCGAGCAAGCCCTCGTCGCGCATCGCCTGCTGGACTGCGGGACGCGCGCCGATGCGGGCGTGGAAGGCTTGCAGGTTCGGCATGTCGGCGAGGTCCGGCCCGACCTTCTTGGTCCAGTTGAGGATGGTAAACAGGTAGCCGTCCGCGACGCTGAACTTGTCGCCGACCAGGTAGTCGTGCCCATTGAGCAACTTCTCGGCCTGGCCGAAGCGCTTGGTCAGGTTGGCGCGCGCCTGTTCCTTGGCCTCGTCGGTCGAGGCCGGGTTGAACAGCGGCGTGAATCCCTTGTGAATTTCGGCGCTGATGAAGTTGAGGCGCTCGAGCAGGTGGTAGTGGTCGTCACTGCCGAAGGCCGGCACGAGCTGCTTGTCCTTGGCCTGATGGGCGATGTACTGGACGATCGCGGGACCTTCGGTCAGCACCTGGCCGTTGTCGAGCTGCAGGGCCGGCACATAGCCGCGCGGATTGACCTCGAGGTAATCGGCGCCGCTGGCGGTTTTCTTGCTGCGCAGGTCGACCTTTTCCGTGGTGTACGGGAGACCGGATTCCTGCAGGGCGATGTGCGGCGAAAGGGAGCAGGCGCCAGGAGCGAAGTACAGTTTCATGGGGTTCCTTTGCAAGAAAATGGGCGCGATTGCGGCGCGCACAAGGGGTCAATGGAGATGGCGAGAATATAACAAAACCGCCGGCCTCGCTTGGCCGCACGCAAGCGGTGCGAACTACTCGGCCGGGACAGCCTGCGGCGCCACGCGCGGAATGCGCAGGGTAAATTCGGTGCCCAGGCCGGGCGTGCTGCGCGCCGTGATCGTGCCGCCGAATTGCTTGGCCACCAGGTTGTAGACGATGTTCAGGCCCAGGCCGGTGCCGCCCTGCCCGCGCCGGGTGGTGAAGAAGGGCTCGAAAATGCGGTCGAGCGCGTCCGGCGCGATGCCCCTGCCGTTGTCGGCCAGCGCGATCTCGACCGTCTCGCCGAGCTGGCGCGCGCTGATCTCGATGCGCCCCTCCTGGTCGGCGCCGAAGGCGTGCTCGGCGCAATTGAGCACCAGGTTGGTGATCACCTGGGCAAAGGCGCCGGGGTAGCTGTCGAGCATGATGTCGGACGGGCCGTCGAGCTTCATGTCGATGCGGATGGTCTTGAGCTTCGGCTGCAGGCTGGTGACGATTTCCTCGACGTACTCCATCAGGGCGAAGCGGCGCCGCGCCTCGCTGGTCTGGTCCACCGCGATCTGCTTGAAGCTGTGGATCAGGTGCGCCGCCCGGTGGGCGTTGTTCATGATCAGGCGCGCGCTTTCGGCCGCGGTGTCGAGGTAGCGCAGCACCACCGATTTCTTCAGCCCTTCGCCGGCCACGGCCGCCTGCATCTGGTCGGTGGCGTCCTTGAGCACCGAGGCGCTGGTGAGCGCGATGCCCACCGGCGTATTGATTTCGTGGGCGACGCCGGCCACCAGCCCGCCCAGCGAGGCCAGGCGCTCGGCCTGCAGCAGCGACTCCTGGGTCTGGCGCAGGTCGGCCAGCGCCTGCGCGGTCTGGCGCGCCGAGGTGCGGGCAGCGTCCTCGGCTTCTCGGATGCGCACGATGGTGGACTTCAGGCGGCGCTGGATCTGGTTGAAGCCGCGGATCACCTCGCCCAGTTCGTCGCGCCGGTCTTCCGGCAGCTCCCCGACTTCGCCGCCGCCGCGCGTGGCCAGTTCGAACAGGCCGTCGCGCAAGCCCTGCAGCGGCCGGAACACCACGCGCAGCGAAAGCGACAGGGCGACGACCAGGATAACGTCGAGCAGCAGCACCTCGACCACCCGGCGCGTGAGTTCGGAGGCCAGCGCGGCGTCGATCTGGGCGCGGCTGAAGGTCACCACGACCTTACCAACCGGCACCGGGCGGATGCTCGTGCCGGACGAGCTGGCGTCGCGAAACTCGAGGCCGGCCTCGACCGGCGTGCCCTGCGGCGCGCTGCCGCCGGCCGGCACCACCGCGCCGCTGGCGCCGCGCTGCTTGCCGGCGAACAGGCCGACGGCGCTGTCGTAGACCCGGATCGACACCACTTCCGGCGGCAGCATTTCGGCGTCGAGGATGGTGTCGACCTTGGCCTTGTCGAGGTCCCACAGCGCCGACGGCAGGCTGATCTGCAGGCGCGTCAGCACACCGTCGCGCAGCCGCTGGTAGCTCGCCTCCAGTTCCTTGCCGAGCGAATACTGGGCGTAGGTGCCGGAGATGGTCAGCACCAGCGTGACGATCAGCACGAACAACAGTTGCAGCCGGCTTTGAATACTGAACATGCGATCGTTCCGGGAAGGCGCGGGGTAGTCCAATGTAAGGGATGGCGTGCCGCTTGGCAAGCGAGCAGGCGGGGCCGCAAACTTTCGCTGCCGCCCGAAGGACGATGGTAAAATTGCATCACTGCCATGGAGGATCAATGAGTTCAGCTTATCAGCACCTGCCGCTGGCCGAAGTCAGGCCGGGCATGGTGCTTTCCGATGTGTTGCTCGACCAGCGCGGCCAGGTGCTGCTGCCGCAGGGCGCGGTGCTGACGGAGGCCATCATTGCGCTGTTGCCGCGCCACGGCGTCGAGATGCTGCCGGTACGCAGCGATGACGCTGGCGCCGCCGCGGCGCCCGATCAGGCCGCCATCGAGGCCCGCCTCGGCCGCCTGTTCCGCAATAACGACATCGACGACAACGACGACTGGGCCACCGGCATCCTGCACCGTTACATCGAAGACTACCGCCTGGGCCGGGAGATAGCGCCATGAGCCTGCTTGCCCTCGACGACGTGGTCGCGCGCCTGGAGGACCTGCCCTCGCTGCCCGCGGTGGTGATGGAGCTGCTCTCCGCGATCGACCAGGAAGACGTCGATATCTCGGTGCTGGCGAAAAAGGTGTCGCACGACCAGGCGCTGACGGCCAAGACGCTGCGCCTGGCCAACTCGTCGGCTTACGGCCTGCAGGTGAAGGTCACCACGATCCAGCAGGCCCTGACCTTCCTCGGCTTCCAGACCACGCGCAACCTGATCACCGCCGCGGCCGTGACCGGCTGTTTCGCCCAGGGCCAGTGCGCCGGCTTCAACGACAAGGCATTCTGGCGCCATTCGATCGGCACCGCCGCCTGCGCGCGCGTGCTGGCGCGGCGCATGCGCTTCAACCCGGATTACGCCTTCACGGCCGGACTGCTGCACGACATCGGACGCCTGGTGCTGGTCAGTACCTATCCGGAGCGCTATGCCGAGGCGATCGCCTGGCGCGCGGAGCGGGACTGCGAACTGCTCGATGCGGAACGCGCGGTGCTGGGCGTGGACCATGTCGCGGCGGGGGTCGCGCTGGCCGGGCACTGGAATTTTTCGGACACGATGAAGCAGGCGATCGGCCAGCACCACGATCCGGAGGCGCCGGGCGCGGGATTTTTGGCCACCATCATCCATGTGGCCAACGCGATCGTCCATGCGCTCGACATCGCGGGCGAGGAAGACGACCTGGTGCCGCCCGTGTCGGCGGTCGCGTGGAATGCCCTTGGCCTCAACGAGGAAGCCTACCTGCATGTGTTCCGCGAAACCGAACTGCAGTTCGAGGAAATTTCCGCCGTCCTGATGGCTTGACCAGGGCAGCGTGCCCGGTGCCGCTACGGCGCCGGGCAGCGAACCGAAGGCATGGCGGCGCTGGCCGCCATGCCCACGGCATCAATGGGCATAGTTGCCGGTGGTGCTCGCAGGCTCTGCGGCCGCAGGCTTGTCTTCCGCCTTTGGACGGCCCTGGGCGTCGGACAGGCGATACTTGGTCCTGCGATCGCCCATCAGGTCGCGCAGGTCGCGGATGCTCATGCCGGTCACTTCATGCATGCGGATCAGCAGCGAGGCGCCGACCGGCAGGCGATGGTGACGGATCTTGCTGATGACCGGCGGGGCCACCTCAAGCATGCGCGACAGTGCAGCGTCGTTCTTCAGCTGCATCTTGCCGAGCAGAATATCGAGCAGGTGATTCGGGTTGTAGCTTTCCTGTGATGCCAGCGCATGGTGTGCCATGATCTACCTCGTATGTGTGGTTGAAATAATTTCTGCTACGAACATTGTTTAAGACTATCTTTCGTCTACGTAAGTTCCCGGAAAACGGTGAAAGCCTGTCACGACAGACGCCTTCCCCGGGCCGATTGCGCATCGCGCTACTCGCTCCCCGCCGAACTTGTAAAACAAACAAATTATCAGACTCATACGCCATCAGTACATCCGACCTGAGCAACGTTCACCTTGTTTGAAATCAAGCTATCGTGCGGAAAACTTGTCACATCGTCATTTCACCACAGGGAAATAATTTGTGGCGCACGCAAGAGATTTCTTCTATTCAGTTTGCGCTTCAGCATCCCTGTGGAACTCATTGATTTACAACAGGAAATAACTCGGGCGCTATCAAACAGGGGTTAATATTTACGCCCGGAAATGGCTAATATCATTTACTTAAATCAATATCCTTAATTTAAGTTTGCACCACTTTATTTCTCGAACTCATGAAGTTCCTGTAAATAGTGTTTCTAAACGTTAGCGAAAACGCCATGCGCTGGCGTTCGTCCCGCGCCCGCGATTTGCGGTAAACTGACAAGCCGCGTTGTCATAGCGTCAGCACAGATCAGAAAACCCCTCCATGCAGAAAAAAGTATTCATCAAGACCTTCGGCTGCCAGATGAACGAGTACGACTCGGACAAGATGGCCGACGTGCTCGGCGCCTCGGACGGCCTCGTACGCACCGACACGCCGGAGGACGCCGACGTAATCCTCCTGAATACCTGCTCGGTGCGCGAGAAGGCCCAGGAAAAAGTGTTTTCCGACCTCGGGCGCCTGCGTGAACTCAAGCGCGACAAGCCGGGCCTGCTGATCGGCGTGGGCGGCTGCGTCGCCTCGCAGGAGGGCGAGGCGATCGTCAAGCGCGCGCCGTACGTGGACATGGTGTTCGGCCCGCAGACCCTGCACCGCCTGCCGCAGATGATGCGCGAGCGGCGCGCCAGCGGCGCCTCCCAGGTCGACATCAGCTTCCCCGAAATCGAAAAATTCGACCACCTGCCGCCGGCCCGCACCGAAGGCGCCTCGGCCTTCGTATCGATCATGGAAGGCTGCAGCAAGTACTGCAGCTACTGCGTGGTGCCCTACACCCGCGGCGAGGAAGTGTCGCGCCGCTTCGACGACGTGCTGGCCGAGGTGGCCGGCCTGGCCGCGCAGGGCGTGCGCGAGATCACCCTGCTCGGCCAGAACGTCAATGCCTTCCGCGGCGAGATGGAAGGCGGCGAGATGGCCGACTTCGCCCTGCTGCTCGAATACGTGGCCGAAATTCCCGGCGTCGAACGGATCCGCTTCGTCACCAGCCACCCGAAGGAATTCACCCAGCGCCTGATCGACGCCTACGCCAAGATCCCGCAGCTGGTCGACCACCTCTACCTGCCGGCCCAGCATGGCGCCGACAGGGTGCTGGGCGCCATGAAGCGCGGCTACACCGCGCTCGAATACAAGTCCATCATCCGGCGCATCCGCGCGGTGCGCCCGAACATGTCGATCTCGTCGGACTTCATCGTCGGCTTCCCCGGCGAGACCGACGCCGACTTCGAGGCGATGATGAAGCTGATCGACGATGTCGGCTTCGACACCAGCTACAGCTTCATCTTCAGCAAGCGCCCCGGCACGCCGGCCGCGAACCTGGCCGACGACACGCCGCACGAGGTCAAGCTGGCGCGCCTTCAGCGCCTGCAGGCCGCGATCGACGCCAACACCCGCAAATTTTCGGCGGCGATGGTCGGCACCGTGCAGCGCATCCTGGTCGAAGGCGCGTCCAAAAAAGACGCCGGCGAGCTGCAGGGCCGCACCGAGAACAACCGCGTGGTCAACTTCGCCGCCGGCGCGCAGTTCGAAGCCCTGGTGGGCAAGATGGCCGACGTGCGCATCACCGAAAGCTTTAACTACACCTTGCGCGGCGAATTGGTCGCCAGCGCCGACATGATCGCGAAAGCCAGTTGAAAACCAAGACCCCGATCCAGCCCTCGTACTTCATTCCCGAGCCGCTCGATAACACCCGCCTGGCGCACCTGTGCGGGCCGCTCGACGAGAACCTGCGCCAGATTTCGGCCGCGCTCGACGTCACCATCTTCCGCCGCGGCGAGAAATTCATCGTCAGCGGCAGCAACGCCGACCGCGCCGTCGAGATCCTCGAGCGCTTCTACGCGGTGGCCAACAAGATCGTGCCGATCGAGGAAGTCCAGCTCGCGCTGGTGGAGCAGCGCTCCGGCCTGACGCCGGCCCTGACCAGCCCGGACCCCGATCCCGAACATCCGGACCTGAGCGAGCACACCACGCCGGTGCTGAAAACCCGCCGATCCGACCTGCGCGGGCGCACCCCGCACCAGATCGCCTACCTGCGCGCCATCCTCGAACACGACATCGCGTTCGGCGTGGGGCCGGCCGGAACCGGCAAGACCTACCTGGCCGTCGCCTGCGCGGTCGATGCGCTCGAGCGCGACGCGGTCAAGCGCATCGTCCTCACCCGCCCCGCCGTCGAAGCGGGCGAGCGGCTCGGCTTCCTGCCCGGCGACATGGCCTCCAAGGTCGATCCCTACCTGCGCCCGCTGTACGATGCGCTGTACGACCTGCTCGGCTTCGACCGCACCCAGAAGATGTTCGAGAAACAGGTGATCGAGATCGCTCCGCTGGCCTACATGCGCGGGCGCACGCTGAATCACGCCTTCGTCATCCTCGACGAAGCGCAGAACACCACGGTCGAACAGATGAAGATGTTCCTGACCCGGATCGGTTTCGGCAGCAAGGCCGTGATCACCGGCGACGTCACCCAGGTGGATCTGCACAGGACCCAGCAGAGCGGCCTGATCGACGCCGTCCACGTGCTCAAGGACGTGCGCGGCATCGCCTTCACCCAGTTCTCCAGCGCCGACGTGGTGCGCCATCCGCTCGTCGCGCGCATCGTCGACGCCTATGAATCCGCGGCCTCGATCCAGGAACTGGTCGCGCTGCCCAAACCGGCTGCCCGCAATGTCCGAAAAAAATAAACTCTCGCTGTCGGTCCAGTACCCCGACGCCCGGCTCGAAGCCACCGTCACGCGCGCCAAGCTGCGGCGCTGGGTGCAGGCCGCCCTGCTCGGGCCGGCCGAACTGACCTTGCGCTTCGTCGACGCCGACGAAGGCCGCGCGCTGAACCGCGACTACCGCGCCAAGGACTACGCCACCAACGTGCTGACCTTCGCCTATAACGAAGGGGAGGAAATCGGCGAGGACGAGCCGACCCGCGCCGACATCATCCTGTGCACCGACGTGCTCGAACGCGAGGCGGCCGAGCAGAAAAAGACGGTCGAGGAGCACGCCGCCCACCTGGTGGTCCACGGCGTGCTGCACGCGCAGGGCTACGACCACGAGCACGACGAGGAAGCGGACGAAATGGAGCAGTTCGAGCGCGACATCCTCGAGTCGCTGGGTTTCCCCGACCCGTACGCCGACTAGCGCGCCGGGGTCTGGTCCCGCGGACCTGACCCCATCTTCCGAATTCCCGTCACATTTGTTGCACTCAGTTACGTCTCATATGTACGTAAACGCACCGTAGCGCACGCCCCCAATCCGGTCCAATGGCTCTTCATAAAACAAGAACCAGAAGACAGGAGCGTGCTTATGCAAACAACACAAGAACCGAGCTCGCTGTGGCTGGACACGGCCAGCATCCCAGGCTTTGCGCCGCTTGACGGCGCCGCCCGCGCCGATGTCTGCGTGATCGGCGCCGGCATCGCCGGCCTGACCACCGCCTACATGCTGCTGCGCGAGGGTAAATCGGTCGTCGTGATCGACAGCGCCGGCGTGGGCACCGGCGAAACCGGGCGCAGCGCCGCGCACATGTTCCCGCCCGACGAACGCTTCGCCCGGCTCGAACGCACGCTCGGCACTGGCAATACGGCCCTGCTGGCCGACAGCTACCGCCGCGCCACCGACTGCGTCGAGTCGATCGTGCGCGCCGAGCAGATCGACTGCGAGTTCGAGCGCCTCGACGGCTACCTGTTCAACCCGCACGGCAAATGGGACGCCACGCTCGAATCCGAATACCGCGTCACCTCGCGCCTGGGCATCGACGTGCGCCGCCTCGAACGGGTGCCCGGCCTGCCGTTCGACACCGGCCCGTGCCTGCGCTTCGCCCGCCAGGCCCAGTTCCATCCGCTGAAATACCTGGCCGGGCTGGCGCGCGCCATCGTCAGCCTGGGTGGGCGCATCCACGGCGGCACGCGCGCGCTGTCGATCGAAAGCGGCGCCACCGGGCAGTCGGTCGGCACCGCCCACGGCGACGTCCATGCCGGCGCGGTCGTCATCGCCACCAACACGCCGTTCGACCCGCGCTTTGCGCCGCGCGAGCGCCAGCAGGCGTACCAGAGCTACGTGATCGGCCTGCGCGTGCCGAAGGACGCCTTGCCGCGCGCGCTGCTGTGGGACAGCGGCAATCCGTACTATTACGTCCGCCTGGCCGCGGCGGCGCCGGGCGCCGCGCACGAACTGCTGGTCGTCGGCGGGCAGGATCACGCCAGCGGCGACGGCATCGATCCGCAGCGCCGCTACGCCGAAATCGAAGCGTGGGCGCGTGCCCGCTTTCCTGCCGCCGGCCAGGTCGAATACCGGTGGTCGGGCCGCGTCATGGAGCCGCACGACGGCATCGCCATGCTCGGCCACTACCCGGCCGGCCAGGCCAACGTCTACATCATCACCGGCGACTCGGGCAATGGCATGACCTACTGCACGGCGGGGGCGATCCTGGTGACCGACCAGATCCTCGGCCGCGCCAACCGCTGGAGCGAGCTGTTTTCACCGGCTCGGGCATCGTTGCAGCGCTGACGGTGGCGACAACCCCGTGTCAGTTCCGCCGGACCTGACCCCGGACCTTGGTCCGCGGCGGCGCACCTGCTCAAAAATCAGGCATTTGCCGTTTTAGTGTATCCTACGCCAATCGCAACAACGGCTCACGCCAACTATGCCAGAGCACCCTACGGACGTCCGCACGGACGCCAAACCCCACCGGTCACTGTTTGAACGACTGACCGCACTGATCTCCCCCGAGCCCGAAAATCGCGACGAGCTGCTCGAAGTGCTGCACGACGCACACGAGCGCAACCTGATCGACGCCGACGCGCTGTCGATGATCGAGGGCGTGTTCCAGGTGTCGGACCTGTCCGCGCGCGACATCATGGTCCCGCGCTCGCAGATGGACGTCATCGACATCGGCAAGCCGATAGAAGAATGGATGCCCAGCGTGCTGGCCACGGCCCACTCGCGCTTCCCCGCCATCGAGGGCGAGCGCGACAAGGTCGTCGGCATCCTGCTGGCCAAGGACCTGCTGCGCTACTACGCCGAAGAATCGTTCGACGTGCGCGACATGCTGCGCCCCGCCATCTTCATCCCCGAATCGAAACGCCTGAACGTGCTGCTGCGCGACTTCCGCGCCAACCATAACCACATGGCCATCGTGGTGGACGAATACAGCGGCGTGGCCGGCCTGATCACCATTGAGGACGTGCTGGAGCAGATCGTCGGCGACATCGAGGACGAATACGACTTCGACGAGGAAGAAGACAACGTCCTGTCGATCAAGGAAGGCCACCATGGTCCGCGCTGGCGCGTCAAGGCGCTGACCGAACTCGATCAGTTCAACGAGGAACTCGGTTCGTCGCTGGTGGACGAAGACGTCGACACCATCGGCGGCCTGGTCGCCAATCACCTTGGCCGCATGCCGCACAAGGGTGAATCGTTCGACATCGACAACCTGCGCTTCGAAGTGCTGCGCGCCGACGCGCGCCAGATCCACGTGCTGCTGGTCGAGCGCCTGCCGCTGGCCGAGGACGAACACGACTGATGCTGCGCCGTCCTCGCGCAGCCCCGACCTACGCCGGCGCCACGCCGCGCGGCACCGCCTGGCCGATGCTGTTCGCGGCCATCGCCGGCGGCCTGTCGCTGTTCACCTTCGCCCCGTTCGGCTCCTGGCCGCTGCAGTTTCCCCTTCTCGCCTTCGTGTTCTACCAAGTGGGCATGGACACCTCGGTGCGCCGCGCCGGCTGGATCGGCTGGGCCTTCGGCCTGGGCTGGTCGGTGGCCGGCATGCACTGGCTGTACATCGCGATGAACCGCTTCGGCGGCCTGGCCGCGCCGCTGGCCGCCCTCGCCATCCTGCTGCTGGGCGCCTACATGGGATTGTTCGCCTCGTTCGCGATGGCCTGCGCGGCCTGGCTGCGGCGCCGCTGGTCGCTGCCGGTGGCCAGCTTCCTGCTGCTGGTGCTGCCGGTGACCTGGGGCCTGTCCGAATGGATGCGCGGCTGGGTGTTTACCGGCTTCCCGTGGGCTTCGTCCGGCTACGCCCACCATAACAGCCCGCTGTCGGGCTATGCGCCGATCGTCGGCGTGTACGGCATCGGCGTGCTGGTCGCGCTGTGTTCCGGCTGCCTGGCGATGCTGACCCAGCGCGGACGCTGGCCGGCCATCGGCCTGCTCGCCGCGATCATGGCGGCCGGCTTCGGCCTGAAACAGATCGAGTGGACCCGCCCGCACGGCGGCCTGCTGACGGTGCGCCTGTTGCAGGGCAACGTGCCGCAGGGCGAGAAATTCGAGGCGCCCTACATTCGGAAGGCGCTCGACCTGTACCGCGACATGATCACCGCCGCGCCGGCCGACCTGATCGCCACGCCGGAAACGGCGGTCGTGCTGTTCCCGCAGCAGCTGCCGCCCGACTACCTGCCGGGCCTGGCGAAGTTCGCGCGCGACACCGGCAGCAGCCTGCTGTACGGGATCCCGCTGATGGACAGCCCGAGCCATTTCTCCAACAGCGTGGCGGGAATCGGCGCCGACGGCCAGGCCTACCGCTTCGACAAGCACCACCTGGTGCCGTTCGGCGAATTCGTCCCGCAAGGCTTCCACTGGTTCGTGCAGATGATGCAGATCCCGCTGGGCGACTTCACCAGCGGACCGGCCGTGCAGGCGCCGTTCGCCGTCAAGGACCAGCGCGTGCTGCCGAACGTGTGCTACGAAGACGCGTTCGGCGAGGAGATCGCCGATCAACTGCGATCGTCGCCTCAGCCGGCCACGATCCTGCTCAACTCCTCGAACCTGGCCTGGTACGGCGAGTCGGTGGCGATTCCGCAGCACCTGCAGATTTCGCGCATGCGCTCGATGGAGACCGGGCGCCCGATGCTGCGCGCGACCAACAGCGGCGCCACCGCCGTGATCGATGCGCGCGGCAAGGTGCTGGCCGTGCTGCCGCCCTACCAGCGCGGCGTGCTGTCGGCGCGCGTGCAGGGCATGGAAGGCATGACCCCGTACATTCGCTTCGGCAATTATTTATTCCTGGCGCTGGGCGCGCTGGCGCTCGCGGCGGCGTGGTTTTCCGGACGGACGTTCCGGAAAGCGGCGGCGCCGTGATGTTTTGCCATTTCCGTTCCCAGCCGTCCCGCAAAACCCGCTAAAATTGGTCGTTTAGCAAATTCACCTACTGCTCGCGCCTTCGCGCGCGGCTCCACGCCACGATGCTCACATTCCAACAAATTATCCTGACCTTGCAAACCTACTGGGACAAGCAAGGTTGCGCCCTGCTCCAGCCTTACGACATGGAAGTCGGCGCCGGCACTTTCCACACCGGCACCTTCCTGCGCGCGATCGGCCCGGAGCACTGGCGCGCCGCCTACGTGCAGCCGTCGCGCCGCCCGAAGGATGGCCGCTACGGCGAGAATCCGAACCGCCTGCAGCACTACTACCAGTACCAGGTGGTGCTCAAGCCGGCGCCGGAAAACATCCTCGACCTGTACCTCGGATCGCTGGAAGCGCTGGGCCTGGACCTCAAACAAAATGACGTGCGCTTCGTCGAGGACGACTGGGAAAGCCCGACCCTTGGCGCCTGGGGCCTGGGCTGGGAAGTGTGGCTGAACGGGATGGAAGTGACCCAGTTCACCTACTTCCAGCAGGTCGGCGGCCTCGATTGCAAGCCGGTGCTGGGCGAGATCACCTACGGCATCGAGCGCCTGGCGATGTACCTGCAGGGCGTCGAGAACGTGTACGACCTGGTGTGGACCGAGTGGGAAGAAAAGGGGGCGGCCGGCGAACCGGTCAAGAAGACGCTGTCCTACGGCGACGTCTATCACCAGAATGAAGTCGAGCAGTCCACCTACAACTTCGAGCACGCCAACACCGAGCTGCTGTTCGCGCAATTCGCGAACCACGAATCGGAAGCGAAGCGCCTGATCGAACTGGCGCTGACGCTGCCGGCCTACGAGCAGATCATGAAGGCCTCGCACAGCTTCAACATGCTCGATGCGCGCGGCGCCATCTCGGTGACCGAACGCGCCGCCTACATCGGCCGCGTGCGCACCCTGTCGCGCCTGGTCGCGCAGGCCTACTACGACTCGCGCGAAAAGCTGGGATTCCCGATGGCGCCGCGCGCCTCGCAGGAAACCGCCTGAGCCACCGACATATAAGAACAGAACCATGAACCAGACATTACTCGTCGAACTGCTGACCGAAGAACTGCCGCCGAAGGCGCTCGTCAAACTGGGCGGCGCTTTCGCCGCCGGCATCGAGCAGGGCCTCAAATCGCGCGACTTCCTCGACGCCGGAAGCGTCGCCACCGCCTTCGCCACGCCGCGCCGCCTGGCCGTTTCCATCACCAACGTGCGCGCCGCCTCGCCCGACAAATCGATCCGCGAAAAAGTGCTGCCGGTGTCGGTGGCGCTGGACGCCGACGGCAATCCGACCGCGCCGCTGGCCAAGAAGCTGGCCGCGATGGGCCGCGCCGACGTCACCGTGGCGCAGCTCGAGCGCGCCGCCGACGGCAAGGCCGAGAGCTTCTTCTACACCTACACCGCCGCAGGCAGCGCGCTGGCGACCGGCCTGCAGGCCGCGCTCGATGAGGCGCTGGGCAAGCTGCCGATCCCGAAACTGATGTCCTATCAGCGTCCCGACGGCGCCACCGTGCAGTTCGTGCGCCCGGCCCATTCGCTGATCGCGCTGCACGGCGAACAGATCGTGCCCCTGACCGCACTGGGCCTGGCGGCCGGCCGCACCACGCTGGGCCACCGCTTCCTGTCGAACGGCCAGCCGATCTCGATTTCGCACCCGGTCAACTACGCCGGCATGCTGGAAAACGAAGGCAAGGTCATCGCCAACACCGCGCAGCGCAAGGACGCGATCCGCGCCGCGCTGCTGGAAAAAGCCGGCGCCGACCAGGTGCTGATGCCAGAGTCGCTGCTCGACGAGGTGGCCGCGCTGGTCGAATGGCCGGTGGTCTACGAATGCCGCTTCGAAGACGAGTTCCTGGCCGTGCCGCAGGAATGCCTGATCCTGACCATGCAGACCAACCAGAAGTATTTTGCGCTGACCGACACGGCCGGCAAGCTGCGCTCGCGCTTCCTGATCGTCTCGAACATCGCCACCGACACGCCCGAGGCCATCGTCGGCGGCAACGAGCGCGTGGTGCGCCCGCGCCTGTCCGACGCCAAGTTCTTCTTCGAGCAGGACAAGAAGAAGTCGCTCGAATCGCGCCTGCCGCTGCTGGCCAACGTGGTCTACCACAACAAGCTGGGAACCCAGGCCGAGCGCACCGAGCGCGTCACCCGCCTGGCCGGCGCCATTGCCAAGCGCCTCGGCTACGACATGCTGCTGGCCGAGCGCGGCGCGATGCTGGCCAAGGCCGACCTGCTGACCGACATGGTCGGCGAATTCCCCGAGCTGCAAGGCATCATGGGCGCCTACTACGCGCGCCACGACGGCGAGCACGAGGAAGTCGCGCTGGCCGCGTCCGAGCACTACCAGCCGCGCTTCGCCGGAGACGCGCTGCCTTCGACCGCCACCGGCACCGCCGTGGCGCTGGCCGACAAGCTCGAAACCCTGGTCGGCATCTGGTCGATCGGCCTGGCGCCGACCGGCGACAAGGACCCGTTCGCGCTGCGCCGCCACGCCCTGGGCGTGCTGCGCATGATGCTGGAAAAGCGGCTGCCGCTGTCGATCAGCGAGCTGCTGGCCGACGCCGCATCGGTGTTCGACTACCGCAAGGAGTTCAAGGATCCATCGGCTGACGTGAAGGGCTTCATCATCGACCGCCTGCGCGGCATCCTGCGCGAGCGCGGCTTCTCGGCCAACGAGGTCGAAGCGGTGCTGGCGCAGGACCCGGACCGCCTGGATGACATCGTGCAGCGCCTGGAAGCCGTCAAGGCCTTCGCCGAGATGCCCGAAAGCGCCTCGCTGGCCGCGGCCAACAAGCGCATCACCAACATCCTGAAGAAGGCCGAAGGCGCCATCGGCACCGTCAACGAGAGCCTGCTCCAGGAAGACGCCGAGAAGAAGCTCGCCGCCAGCGTGGCGCGCGTGCGTCCGGAAGTCGATGCGGCGTTCGCGCGCGGCGACTTCACCGGCACCCTGAAAACGCTGTCGCAGCTGCGCGACGACGTGGACGGCTTCTTCAACGACGTGATGGTCAATGCCGAAGACCCGGCGCTGCGCAACAACCGCCTGGCGCTGCTGTCCCAGCTGCACGGCATGATGAACCGGGTGGCCGACATTTCGAAGCTGGCGGTTTAACGGAGCCCACACGCCATGAAACTGATCATCCTGGACCGCGACGGCGTCATCAACCACGACTCGCCGGACTTCATCAAGTCGCCGGCCGAGTGGATTCCCATTCCTGGCTCGCTCGAAGCGATCGCGCGCCTGAACCAGGCCGGCTATCGCGTGGTGATCGCGTCGAACCAGTCGGGCATCGCGCGCGAACTGTTCGACATGAACATCCTCAATTCGATCCACCAGAAGCTGCACGCCAGTGCGCAGACGGTGGGCGCGACGATCGATGCGATCTTCTTCTGCCCGCACGCGGCGATCGACAACTGCGACTGCCGCAAGCCGAAGTCGGGCATGTTCGAGGAGATCGCCAAGCGTTTCAAGATCAGCCTGCGCGGCGTGCCGACGGTGGGCGACTCGCTGCGCGACCTGCAATCGGGCTTCAAGTGCGGCTGCACGCCCTACCTGGTCTTGACCGGCAAGGGCCAGAAAACCTTCGAGACCGGCGGCCTGCCGCCTGGCACCGAGGTGTTTCCGGACCTCGCGGCGATGGTCAATACGCTGCTCAAAAACCCGCTTCCCGCACCAAACTGATAGCCCACCCGGAGACTGATTTTGCGTAATCTCGGCCTGTTCCTGCGTTCCCTGCTGTTCACCGTCGTCATGGTGGTCGCCACCGTGATCTGGGTCTGCGTCTGCCTGCTGGCCGCGCCGCTGCCTTACAACAAGCGCTACTGGGTGACCTCGCGCTGGAACGTGTTCGTCATCTGGTGCGCCAAAGTCATTTGCGGCATCCACTACCGCTTCAAGGGCTACGAGAACCTGCCGGACGCGCCGGCCATCGTGCTGTCGAAGCACCAGTCGGCATGGGAGACGATCTTCCTGCTGCCCAGCCTCACCCGCCCCCTGGTGTACGTCTTCAAGAAGGAGATTTTGTATATTCCCTTCTTCGGCTGGGGCATGGCGCTGCTGCGCATGATCCCGATCGACCGCAGCCAGGGCAAGAACGCGTTCAAGCAAGTGGTCGCCCAGGGCAAGCGTCGGCTGGCCGACGGCCAATGGATTATCATGTTCCCCGAAGGGACGCGCATCCCGGTGGGGCAGGCCGGAAAATACAAGAGCGGCGGCACCCGGCTGGCGGTGGAAACAGGTGCGGTGGTGGTCCCGATCGCGCATAATTCAGGTGAATGCTGGCCCAAGAACTCGTTCCTGAAACGTCCCGGTGTGATCACCGTCTCGATCGGCAAGCCGATTGCGCCGGACAATCACACTCCCGACAGCATGATGCAAGAGGTAGAAAATTGGATAGAGTCAGAAATGCGCGTCATTTCGCCCCACGCCTACAGCGCTGGCTGAGCGGGGTCGGCGACTTAATCCGGGCCAATGCGCCGAAGCAGGACATGAAGTCGCCGGGCATCGACGGCCAGCTCGAGCTGTTCGCGCAGGATTTCTTCGCGGCGCTTGAGCCTTCCGCGCCGCCTTCCCCGCCGCGCGCGCTGTTCAAGGCGCCGCCGGCGCCTCCGCGCATCACCCTTCCCACCCCGCCCCGCGCTCCGGACGCGCCGCCGCTGCGCCGCATCCTGCTCGGCTCCCAAACCATCGACTACTCGTTGCGCCGGTCATCGCGCCGCTCGATCGGATTCATGATCGACGACGACGGCCTGCGCGTGACCGCGCCCCGGCGCGTCACCCTGGCCGAAATCGACAACGCCATCCGCGCCAAGCAGCGCTGGATCCTGACCAAGCTGCAGGAACGCGGCGAACGGCGCGCGCTGCGCCAGCAAAAGCCGCCGGTGCAATGGGTCGACGGCGCCGAGCTGCCGTTCATGGGCGCCGAGATCGTGCTGCGCCTGGAACCGGCCGCGCGCAGCCATTGCCGCTTCAATGAGGAAGCGCGCGAGTTGTGCGTCGGCGTGGCGCCGGGCCTGTCGGAGTGGCAGCTGCAGCAGCGCGTGCGGATCTGGCTGCAGGACGAAGCGAAGCGGGTGTTTGCCGAGCGGCTCGACCTGTATGCGGCGCGGCTGGGAGTGACCTATACGTCGATGACGCTGTCGTCGGCCGGCACGCGCTGGGGCTCCTGCTCGGTGGAAGGCAGCATCCGCCTGAACTGGCGCCTGATCCACTATGCACTGCCGCTGATCGATTACGTGGTGGCGCACGAACTGGCGCACCTGTTGGAAATGAACCACAGCGCACGCTTCTGGGCCGCGGTCGAATCGGTGTATCCGGACTATGACGGCGCCAAGGCGGCGCTGCGCAAGCGTTCGCAGGAACTGCCGGTCATCTTCCCGGACTGACCAGCCCCTACTGCGCCGCCTTTACCCAGGCCGCATACGCGCCGAGGTGGTCCGACTGCGCGCGGTCGAGGCAGCGCTCGGGGATCGGCAAGGTGCCGCGCCGCAGCACCATCAGGCGCCCGCGCGCGTAGCTGCGAATCGCCGACACATCTTCCCATCCGATCAGCGTTACTCCCCCAGGACCCGTACGCACGATGCCGTGGCGGTCGATGGTGAATGCGTAGGTGTGGCGCGAACGGCCCTGCATCACGAAATGGAAGGCGGCCGACCAGGTGCTCTTGACCAGCATGTACCAGCTCGTCGGGGCGCGGATGCGGCGCCGGCGGATCAGGTTGCGCCCGTGATGCCACATGAAGCTGACGTATTCCGACAAGCAGTAACGCACCGAGAACTCCAGCGGCTCCAGCTGTTCTTCATCGATTTTATGCAAGGTGGGTATAGCGGGAGGCGAGGCGTTGATCGAGTGCGTCGTCGGCGGATCGATGTGCTGCTTTACCAGGACGGCTACCGGCTTGCGGCTGCCGACCGGCTTCGGATGATTGAACCACAACATGCGAACCCCGTCTGTCCGGAAGGATCGGACCTGAAAAAACACATGGTATCAAATTAGTAAATATGACGTCGCAACAGTTCAACCGTGCGCGCCGTCGCGCCGCGATGGCGGTTGGCGAACGCCGCGGCGCGCTGGCCCATCGCGGCGCGCGCGGCGCCGTCATCCAGCAGCGTTGACGCCTGCAGCAGCATGTCGCCGGCATCGCGCACGCGCCGGGCGGCGCCCGCCTCCACCGCCTCGTCGCTGATCTGGGCGAAATTGAACGTGTGCTCGCCGATCAGCACCGGCTTGCCCAGCGCGCAGGCCTCGATCAGGTTCTGGCCGCCCAGCGGCAGCAGGCTGCCACCGATGAAGGCGCAGTCGCTGGCGGCGAAATAGGCGAACATCTCGCCCATCGAGTCGCCCAGCATCACCTGGACGTCCGCATCCACCGAGCCGTCCCCGGAGCGGCGCGCCAGCGCCAAGCCGCGCGCCTGGGCCATCTTCGCCACGTCGTCGAAGCGCTGCGGGTGGCGCGGCACGATCAGCAGCAGCATGCCGGCCGGGCGCGCATCCATGCGCAGGAAAGCGTCGAGGATCAGCGCCTCCTCGCCGTCGCGCGTGCTGGCGCACAGCAGCACCGGCCGCGCACCGATACGCCCGCGCAGCGCAGCGCCGGCGTCCACCGCGGCGGGCGGCACCACCACGTCGAACTTGATGCTGCCGGTGACTTCGACGTTCGGCACGCCGAGCGAACGCACACGGCGCGCATCGTCCTCGGTCTGCGCGGCGACCAGCGTGATCGCGCGCGCCGCGTCGGTCATCAGCTTGCCGAAGCGGCCGGCGCGCCGCAGCGAGCGCTCCGACAGGCGCGCGTTGACCAGGGCGACCGGCACGCCGCGCTTCGCGCACACTGCGATCAGGTTCGGCCACACCTCGGTCTCCATCAGGATGCAGATGCGCGGCGTGAAGTGGCGCATGAAGCGCAACACCATCGGCGCCAGGTCGTACGGCAGGTAGGACTGCTGGAAACGGATGCCGTGGCGCGCGAACAGCGCGGCGCCAGTGGCGCGGCCGGTCGGCGTCATGTGGGTCATCAGGATGCGGCTTTCGGGATAGGCCGCCATCAGCGCGTCCACCAGCGGCTCGGCGGCGCGCGTCTCGCCCACCGACACCGCGTGGATCCAGATGGTATGCCAGCCGGCGCCCTGGTCGCCGTAGTGGCCCAGCCGCTCGCCCAGGTGTTTGCGGTAGCCGGGCTCGCGCAGGCCGCGCCACCACAGGCGTCCCAGCACCAGCGGCAGCGCCAGGCGCCACAGCAGCGAATACGTCGAACGGTTCATGCGGCGCCGATCAGGCGCGCGCAGGCGCTGGCCACGTCGTCCACCGACGGCGGTTGCCCCTTGTCGCCCAGGTTGATGATGCGCGGCGACCAGTTGCCTTCGGTCTTCCACTTCGGCGAGTCGCAATACAGCTCGATGGTCGGGCGCAGGAAGGCCGCGGCGATGTGCGTCAGGCCGGTGTCGACGCCGATCGCCAGCGCCGCATTACGCGCCAGCGTCACCGCTTCCATCATCGACAGCTTCGGCAGCACGATCGCGTTCGGCATGCCGTCGGCGATCAGTTCGGCCTCGCGCTTTTCGTCTTCCGAGCCCCACGCCAGCAGCACCGGCATCGGCGCCAGCGCGCGGCCGGTGGCGATCCAGTTCGCGGCCGGCCATTTCTTGGCGGCGCGCGCGGTGCCGTGGAAGAACACCGCGTACGGCGCCTCCGGCATCCAGTGCGGGCGCTGCGACTGGTCGGGGCCCGGCAGTCCGAAGTCGGGCGGTGTATCGACCCCATAGCCGAGCGCCGCGCCGGCCACCAGGCGCCCGCGCGCCACCGCGTGGGTGCGCGGGTCGAGCGCGATGCTGTCGGTGTGGAAGATGCGCGAGATGCCCTCGTAGCCGGAGCCTTCGCTGCCGTTGGCCAGGCCGACCTTGCGCCCGCCCGGCGCCAGCCGCGCGGCGCCCATGATCACGCCGGTCTTCAGCAGCCCCTGGGTGTCGAACACGTAGTCGTAGCGTTCGGCGCGCAGGGCGCGGAAGAAGGCGGCGATTTCGGCGCGCGTCGCTTTCGAGCCAAGGCTCTTGCGCCAGCGCCGCAGCGCGAACGGAATGATGTTGCGGACGTGGGGATTGAGGCGCACGAGGCTGACGTAGCCCTCTTCCACCACCCAGTCGATCGTCGCGCCGGGATGGCGGCGCAGGATATCGGCCACCATGGGCAGATTGTGCAGGACATCGCCCAGCGACGACACGCGTACCAGCAGGATCTTCAAGAGCGGCCTTGCATCAGAATGGAAGCTTCGCGTCCGGCCGGACGGCCAGGATCGCGCGCTGGAATTGGGCCTGGATGCGCGCCAGCGCGGCCGGGGTCTCGGCCTCGAAGCGCATCGCCACCACCGGCGTGGTGTTCGACGAGCGCGCCAGGCCGAAGCCGTCGGCGTACTCGACGCGCAGGCCGTCGATCGTGATGATGCGCTCGCTGCCGGCGAACGGGTCGCGGCGCAACTGGTCGATCAGGGCGACATTCTCGCCTTCGGCCAGTTGCAGGTGCAGCTCCGGCGTGCTGTCCGACTGCGGCAGCGCGTTGAGCAGCGCCGAAGGGTCGGCCACGCGGGTCAGCAGCTCGAGCAGGCGCGCGCCGGCATACAGGCCGTCGTCGAAACCGTACCAGCGGTCGGAGAAGAAGATATGGCCGCTCATTTCGCCGCCCAGCGGGGCGCCGGTTTCGCGCAGCCTGGCCTTGATCAGCGAGTGGCCGGTCTGGCACATCAGCGGCTCGCCGCCGTGGCTGGCGATCCACGGCGCCAGGTGGCGCGTGCATTTGACGTCGTACAGGATCTGCGCGCCCGGATGGCGGGTCAGCACGTCCGCCGCGAACAGCATCAGCTGGCGGTCCGGATAGATGATCTGGCCGTCCTTGGCGACAACGCCGAGACGGTCGCCGTCGCCGTCGAAGGCGATGCCGAATTCCGCGTCGCCGGAGCGCAGGCATTCGATCAGGTCCCGCAGGTTCTCGGGATGGGCCGGATCCGGGTGGTGGTTGGGGAAGCGGCCGTCGACCTCGCAGAACAGTTCGATCACTTCGCAGCCCATGGCGCGAAACAGGTCGCCGGCGAAGGCGCCGGCCACGCCGTTGCCGCAGTCGACCGCGATCTTGATCGGGCGCGCGATCTTCACGTCGCCGATGATGCGGGCGAGGTACGCGTCGCGGATGTCATGGGTGGCGTAGCCGCCCTGCCGCGCCGCCACCTGGCCGTCATGGACGGCGATGTCGCGGTACAGCGCGGTGATGGTCTCGCCGTGGATCGCTTCCCCGGCCAGCACCATCTTGAAACCGTTGTAGTCGGGCGGGTTGTGGCTGCCCGTGACCATGACGCCGGAGGTCGCGCCGGTCACACTGGTGGCGAAGTAGAGCATCGGGGTCGCCACCACGCCCAGGTCGGTTACGTCGACGCCGGCCGCCTGCAGGCCCTGCACCAGCGCGCCGGCCAGTTCCGGCCCGGACAGGCGGCCGTCGCGCCCGATCACCACCTTGCGCTCGCCCTTCGCCAGCACGGCCCGGCCGAACGCCTGGCCGACCTGGCGCGCCACGCCGGCGTCGAGGGTCTTGCCGATCACGCCGCGAATGTCGTACGCCTTGAATATCGATGTTGAAAGCGCCACCATGAATTATTTACCTTGCGCGAAACGGGCCGGATCGGGGAATTGCGCGCACCATCCTGGAGAAAGGAGCGGCGGCGACGGGAATGTGGGGGGTATTGTAGCGGCAAGCGGGGTGCTTGGGAAATGCGCACCCGCGGATCTCGCCGCTATCGGGCGGAAAACCGGAAATACCGGTTTTCCGGGAGAATCACACGCGCAGCTTGTCGATCGATTTGCCGCCTTCGACCCATTCCTTGACCCATTTAGGCTGGCGGCCGCGGCCGGTCCATTGTTGCGACGCATTATCCGGATGGCGGAAACGCACCGCGACGGTTCCGGTCTTGGCGCGCACGCCGGCGCCGATCAGGTCCTTCAATGGTACGCCGACGCTTTGGGCGATTGCCAGGATCTGCTCGCGCGCTTTGGCCACTTCCTGGTGCTCGCGCTTTTTCATTTCCTGCTTGATCTGGTCTTGCAGATTACGCAAATCGCCGACCGACATATTTGACAGATCCATCATCGTTCCTTAAGAGTTGGGTTTAAACGCCATTAGCAAAAATCTCACCAATTGTCGCAATATACTACAACCACATTTAAATGCTAGTCCTTCTTGCTCCAAATGAGCCAGCGCGGCGACTTGAATCGAACAATACGCGCATACAGCCATACGTAGGTGACGATAAACAATAAACAGAACGCTATCAGGACTTCGGTATGTCGCCAGAATACCGTGGCCGGAATTACCGCCATCAGCGATAGCATCCATAAATAAGGCGAGGTCAGGGCGTTTCGCCGCACCAGCGCGCGCCCTTCCTTCCGGCCCACCGCCCATTGCACCACGCGCCGGAAAATCAGGCTATGCAGGTGAATACCGTCGGGCATCGCGGGCGAGGTGCCGCGCACAAACATGCGGCGATAAGCGGAAAATACCGTTTCGAATGCCGGATAAATCAGCAGCAATACCGCGTACCACGTCGATACCTGCGGATTGCGCACCACCAGCAGCAGCGCCAGCTCGCCCAGCACGAAGCCGAGGAAGTAGGCGCCGCCGTCGCCGAGGAATATCAGTCCGACCGGATAATTCCAGATCAGGAAACCGGCGGTGGCGCCGGCCACGATCAGCGCGGTGACCACCACGAAAACATCGCCCACCTGCGCCGCGACATAGGCGAGCGACATCAGCATGCAAATGGTGACCACGCTGGCCAGTCCGTTAAACCCGTCGATGATATTGACGGCATTTGCAATTCCCGCCACCGCCAGCACCGTCAGCGGCAATATCAGCCAGGCGTGGCGCAGCTGCCAGGAGCCGAAAGGAATATCGATACGGTCGAGCCTGGCGTCTATCAGGTAATACGCCAGCAGCGCCGCCGCCATGGTTAATAGCAGGCGCCGGGCCGCACTCACTTTGCCGGTATAGTCTTCCGCTATTCCACCCATAAAGGCGATTGAGGAACACAGCAGCAGGGATAACAGCGGATTCGCCAGCGCCGTTACCCGCCAGATCGAAATGGCGGCGCCGCACAAAACCGCTATAAAAATTGGAATACCGCCAATTCGCGCCACCTTATGCGCGTGGACTTTCTGTACCGCGGCGAAATCCGAATCGAGCGCACGCCCATGCAAACGCACCTGCTTGATCACGAACAGGGTCAACAGGGCCGAAAAAAAGAAGCTGACGAGAAAAGAAAACATTTATTTTTCTATAAAATCCGGCATGCGCCGCGCGGCATTGCGGGGTGCGTCATTGCGCCGCCCTTATTCGGAAACCCGTTTCGGTTTTATCGGTGGCGCACGCAGGCGCGTCCGCCATTTCCACGTCGGGCGCCAATGCGGCGCATTCTTTACGAGAATACTTCGGCGTCCGCCAGCAGCGTTCCACGGCTGTCCTTGGCCGACACGATCGGCTCGCCCGTCAGCGGCCAGTCGATCGCCAGCGCCGGATCGCTCCACAGGATCGAGCGTTCGTATTCGGGCGCCCAGTAATCGGTGCTCTTGTACTGGCATTCGGCGCTGTCGCTGGTGACGACGAAGCCGTGCGCGAAACCGGGCGGAACCCAGATCTGGCGCCGGTTTTCGGCCGACAGCTCGACGCCGACCCAGCGCCCGAAAAACGGCGACGCCGCGCGCAGGTCGAGCACCACGTCGAACACCGTTCCGGCGGTAACGCGCACCAGTTTCCCCTGCGGCTGGCTGATCTGGTAGTGCAGTCCGCGCAATACGCCCCTGGCCGATTTCGAGTGATTGTCCTGAACGAAATTGACGCGCTGGCCGGTGATTTCCTCGAACCGGCGCGCATTGAAGCTTTCGAAGAAGAAGCCGCGCTGGTCGCCGTACACCTGGGGATCCAGCACCAGCACTTCGGGGATTGCGGTCGGAGTGACTTTCATGGGATTGACCTTGTAGAGTAAAACGCGGCCGAGCTTTCCGCGCATTGCTGATCGTGCATGTGACGAAAACCCAATTCTATGTGAAACTTGCGCCCCACCGTCATTAATTCGCCGCCCCATGAAAACCTATGCCATCGGCGACCTGCAAGGTTGCATGCACGAAGCCCAGCTCCTGCTCGACCGGATCGCTCTCGACGCCGGCGGCGACTGCGCGATCGTGTTCGTCGGCGACCTGGTCAACCGCGGCCCCGCCTCGCTCGACGCGCTGCGCAAGGTTGCGGCGCTGTGCGAAAGCAGCGGAGGACGCATCGAGGCGGTGCTCGGCAATCACGACCTGCACCTGCTGGCGGTGGCCTGCGGCGCGCAGAAGGCGTCGAAGTCGGACACCTTCGACGAGATCCTCGCCGCGCCCGACCGCGATGCGCTGATGGACTGGCTGCGGCGCCGTCCGCTGGCGGTGATGGCCGGCCAGCACCTGCTGTTCCATGCCGGCGTGCTGCCGCAGTGGACGGCCGGCCAGGCGATGGCGCTGGCGGCGGAAGTGCAGGCCGTGCTGCGCGGCCCGGACTGGCGCGACTTCCTCGGCCAGATGTACGGCAACCAGCCGGACCGCTGGGACGACAGCCTGGCGGGCGTGGCGCGCTGGCGCTGCATCGTCAACGCATTCACGCGCATGCGTTTTTGCACGCCCGACGGCGTGATGGTGTTCGGCCACAAGGAGAATGCGGGCGCGCCGGAAGGCTCGGGCCTGCTGCCGTGGTTCGAGCTGCCGGGCCGACGCACGTTGGACGTCACGGTGGTGTTCGGCCACTGGTCCGCGCTCGGGCTGCTGCTGCGCGATGACGTGATTGGGCTCGACAGCGGCTGCGTGTGGGGCGGGAAGCTCTCCGCCGTCTGCCTGGAGAACCGCGCGCTGCTGCAGGTCGATTGCCCCGAGTACCAGCAGCACGCCGGCAAAGAGAAAGGCTAGCGCGCCAGCGCCCGCGCCACCGCCTGCTGCGCACTGTCGGCAAGCTCGCGCCGGTGCGCGCCGCGCGCGTCGAGCGGCGCCAGGCATTCCAGCCGCGCGCAAATGGGCGGCCCCGAAAGGATCGCCATCATGCTGGCGGCGAAGCTCATGTCGCCGGTGAAGTCCACCGTCGGATGCAGCCCGCCGGCGTCATCGACGTACGCGATTGCGTACGGCTGCACCATCACCTTGGCGTCGATCGCCGCTTCGAACAGGTTGGCGTGGAACGGCAGGATCCCGCCCTGCGCCGCGGTGGTCCCCTCCGGGAAGAACGCCACCCGCTCGCCCTGCTGCAGGCTGGTGACGATGCCCTTGAAGGTGTGGCGCAGGTCGCGCCGGCTGCCGCGCGCGATGAACACCGTGCCGGCCTGCGCGACCAGCCATCCCAGCACCGGCCACGAACGGATCTCGGCCTTGGCGACGAAGCGGCATGGCTGCAGCGAATTGATGACGAAGATGTCGAGCCAGGAGACATGGTTGGCGACCACCAGCGCGTGCTCGAGCGCTTCGCCCTGCTGCTCGACGGTCACGCCGCAGATGGCCAGCAGGCGGCGCGACCAGCGACGGATCTGCGCGTCGCGGCGCACGGCGCCGGCGAACGGAAACACCAGCGCGCAGATGGTGAGGCCCTGGAACAAATGGAGGAAGACGCGGAACAGGCGGAAGGCGGACTGGATATTCAAATGACACCAATGGATGACGGCTGGTGCAGTCATCGCGCTGCGCAGCAGCAGGATTTTACCGTCATGCGCGGCGCCGCGCGACCAAAACAGCCGCGCGGCGCCTGCGACTGTGGTGTTTTTGCGGTCGGGGTTGGAATTTGCGCCGTCGTACCTGCGAAGGCAGGTACCCATAGTGAGCGCGCTTTTCCACGACTGCATGCTCGGCATGGATACCCGCCTGCGCGGGTATGACGGTCTAAAGGTCAACGGGCCTTTGTGCGACGCCCACTTGACTCCTCAAGCATCAGCGCAGCTTGCGCTCCCACGCCACCTGGCCGGCCACGATGGTGGCCATCACCTGCCCTGCCAGCTCGTAGCCGGCGAACGGCGTGTGCTTGCCCTGGCTGGCCAGCGCCTGGCGCTCGACCTTCCAGCGCGCCGCCGGATCGAACAGCACCACGTCCGCCAAGGCGCCCACGTCGAGCCGGCCGGCCGCCAGGCCCGCTACCCGCGCGGCGTCGCAGGTTACCTTGGACAGCGCCAGCGGCAGCGCGCCGCCATGGTCGTCGGCCCACTTCAGCGTCAGCGACAGCAGCAGTTCCAGCCCGGTGGCGCCGGGCGAGGCTTCGCCGAACGGCAGCAGTTTCTCGTCGTCGTCCACCGGCGTGTGGTCCGAGCAGACCGCGTCGATCAGCCCGTCGGCCAGGCCCGCGCGGATCGCGTCGCGGTCGCGCTGGCTGCGAAACGGCGGCGTCACGCGCGCGTTCGAATCGAAGAAGCCGATGTCGGCGTCGGTCATGTGGATGTGGTGCACGCCGACGTCGCAGGTGACGGGCAGCCCTTCCTTCTTGGCCGCGCGCACCAGTTCGAGGCCGGCGGCGGACGACATGCGGCACAGGTGCACGCGCGCGCCGGTGGCCCGCACCAGTTCGAAGATGGTGTGCAGCGCGATCGTCTCGGACATCACCGGCACGCCGGCCAGGCCCAGGCGCGAGGCCAGCGGACCGCTGTGGGCGATGCCGCCGCGGCCGATGTGCGCGTCCTGCGGGCGCAGCCAGACGGTGTAGTTGAAGGTCTTGGCATACTGCAGCGCGCGCAGCAGCACCGTGGTGTCCTCGATCGGCTCCTCGGCCTGCGCGAAGCCGATGCAGCCGGCCTCCGTCAGTTCGGCCATCTCGGTCAGCGCCTGGCCCTTCAGGCCCATCGTCAGCGCGCCCAGCGGATGCACGTGGGCCTGGTTCAGGCCGCGCGCGCGGTGCTTGAGCATTTCGACAAGGCCCGGTTCGTCCAGCACCGGATCGGTGTCGGGCGGGCACACCAGGGAGGTCACGCCGCCCTGCATCGCCGCCTGCATTTCGGACTCCAGGGTGGCCTTGTATTCGTAGCCGGGCTCGCGCAGGCGCGCCGACAGGTCCACCAGGCCGGGCGCCACCACCAGGCCGGCGGCGTCGATCGTGTGGTCGGCAATGAAGCCGGCCGGCGCGTCGCCGACGGCGGCCACTTTGCCGTCGTCGATAAACAGGTCGCGCTTTGCGTCGATTTTATTTGCCGGGTCGATCAGCCGCCCGTTCTTGATATGCAGTTTCATCCGTGGGTTCCCGCCAAAATGCTCATTACCGCCATCCGCACCGCGATGCCGAAGGTCACCTGCGGCAGGATCACCGCCTGCGCGCCGTCGGCCACCGCCGAATCGATTTCGACGCCGCGGTTCATCGGCCCCGGGTGCATCACGATCGCGTCCGGCTTGGCCAGCGCCAGGCGCTCGGGCGTCAGGCCGTAGCTCTTGAAGTACTCCTGCGCCGAGGGCAGCAGCGCGCCGCTCATGCGCTCGCTCTGCAGGCGCAGCATGATGATCACGTCGACGCCCTTCAGGCCTTCGTCCATGTCGGTAAACACGCGCACGCCCATCTGATCGAGGCCGCCCGGCAGCAGGGTGTGCGGGCCGATCGCGCGCACTTCCGGCACGCCCAGCGTGGTCAGGGCGTGGATGTCCGAGCGCGCCACCCGGCTGTGCAGGATGTCGCCGACGATCGCCACCGTCAGGTTGGTGAAGTCCTTCTTGTAGTGGCGAATCGTGTACATGTCGAGCAGGCCCTGGGTCGGGTGCGCGTGGCGGCCGTCGCCGGCGTTGACCACGTGGACGTGGCTCTGCTTCGTGTCGATCAGGTGCTTGGCGATCAGGTAGGGCGCGCCCGACTGCGCGTGGCGCACCACGAACATATCGGCGTGCATCGCCGCCAGGTTGTCGATGGTGTCGAGCAGCGACTCGCCCTTGCTGGCCGAGGAGGCCGAGATGTTCAGGTTGATCACGTCGGCCGACAGGCGCTTCGACGCAATCTCGAAGGTGGTGCGGGTGCGGGTCGAGTTTTCGAAGAACAGATTGAATACGCTCTTGCCGCGCATCAGGGGCACCTTCTTGACCTCGCGGTCGGAGATGCCGACGAAGGACGAAGCGGTGTCGAGGATGTGGTTGACGATCGCCTTGGGCAATCCTTCGATGGTGAGCAGGTGCTGCAGTTCGCCGTGTTTGTTCAGTTGCGGATTAAGCATGGTCGTCTTCAATGGTGAGCGAAAGAGTTCCGTCGGCGGCGCGCTGCAGCGCCAGCGACTGCTGCGGCTCAAGCGGCACGTGGGCGGCGACGAAATCGGCCGCCACCGGCAGTTCGCGTCCGCCGCGGTCGGCCAGCGCCGCGAGCATGATGCGCGCCGGGCGCCCGTAGTCGAACAGCACGTTGATCGCCGCGCGCGTGGTGCGCCCGGTGAACAGCACGTCGTCGACCAGCATGATGGTGGCGCGATCGACGTTGAAGCCGATCTGGGTCGGCTTGACATCCGGGTGCAGGCCCTTCTTCGCGTAGTCGTCGCGGTAGAACGAAACGTCGATGAAGCCGAGGCGCGCCTGCAGGCCCAGGTCCGCGGCCAGCCGCTCGGCCAGCCAGGCGCCGCCCGAATGGATGCCGACGATGGCCACGTCGGCCACGCCGGACAGGCCGGCCTTCACCTGTCCGAGCAGGTCGCGATACAGCGCCTCGGCGTCGAATGCTTTAGTAGTTGTTGGCATGGTCGTCAAAGTATTGTTGCAAAATGATTGCGGCGGCTTTCGCGTCGATGACTTCGCCGCGCTTCGCCTGGATCACGGCCGAGGAATAGCGCTCGTCGACCAGTTCCACCGGCAGGTTGAAGCGGCCGTGCAGCTGGTTGGCGAAGCGCCGGCAGCGCAGCGTCATCTCGTGCTCGGCGCCGTCCGGATGGCGCGGTTCGCCCACCACCAGGCGCGCCGGCTTCCATTCGGCGACCAGCGCGCCGATCTGGGCGAAGCGGGTGGCGTTGTCGATCGCCTTGACGACGGACAGCGGCTGCGCCTGCCCGGTCAGGGTGTTCCCCATGGCGATGCCGATACGCTTGATGCCGAAGTCGAAGCCGAAAACGATTTCCACCATCAGGCGTGGCCGGCCTCGAGCGCGAGCATCATCGGATCGATGCCGAGCAGTTTGATGGCGGCGGTATAGCGCTCCTCGACCGGCAGGTCGAACAGCACGTGGGCGTCGGCGCCCACCGTCAGCCAGCCGTTGCGGCCGATCTCCTCTTCCAGCTGGCCCGGGCTCCAGCCCGAGTAGCCGATCGACACCAGCATGCGCTGCGGGCCGTCGCCGGCGGCGACCGCCTCAAGCACGTCGATCGAGGTGGTGAACGCGACTTCGTCGGTGACGGTCAGCGAGGACGAGTAGCGCGCGCCGGGCGTGTGCAGCACGAAGCCGCGGTCGTCCTGCACCGGGCCGCCGAACATGATCGGCTCGTTGACGACGGTGGTGCGCAGGCCGTCGGACAGTTTCAGGTCGATCCGCTCGAACAGGATCTCCATCGTCATGTCGGTCGGCTTGTTGATGACGACGCCGAGCACGCCGTTGTCGTTGTGCTCGCAGATGTAGACGACGGTGCCGCCGAAAACGGGATCCTGCATCGACGGCATGGCGATCAGGAAGTGGTTGGCCAGGTTGAAAGCGGAAGAAGAAGGCGCGATGGTGCTGCCCAGTTCGCCGTCATGATCGCGTGGCAGCCCCGGCATCGATAGCGTTTGGTCAACCTTGCTCTTCTTCATACGCGTCACTTTCTCCCGGCTTGCTTTCTGTATTGCCTGCTAGTATCCGGATTACAAGTTCGGACTTTTCAATAGTTTACACTGATTTGCGCCTGTGGCCATTTGAAGCGCTGTATCGCGCCGGTCAATGCCATCGTAGCGATTAAAACTCCCTCCTCCTTTGACCTTGCACACGAGAAATGAAATTCCACAAATCAATGGTCTGGTTCCGGCGCGATCTGCGGGCGTTCGACCATGCTGCACTGCATCAGGCGCTAATTTCGTCGAACCTGGTGTATTGCGCGTTCATCTACGACAAGGCGATTCTCGATCCGCTGCCACGCCATGACCGCCGCTTTTCCTTCATCCATGCCAGCCTGGCCGAACTGGAGGCCGAATTGCGCCAGCTGGGCGGCCACCTGATCGTGCGCCACGCTATTGCGCAGGACGAGATTGTGCGGCTGGCCGCCGAACTCGGGGTCGATGCGGTGTTCGCCAACGGCGACTACGAGCCGCAGGCGATCGCGCGCGACGCGGCCGTTGCCGCCGCGCTGGCCGCGGACGGGCGCCAGTTCTGCAGCTTCAAGGACCAGGTCATCTTCGAGAAGGACGAGGTGCTGACGCTCGCCGGCCAGCCCTACTCCGTCTTCACTCCCTACAAGAACGCGTGGCTCAAGCGCATGGCGGCCGAGCCGCTGTGCCTGGCCCCGTGGCCGGTCGAGCCGCATGCGGCGCGGCTGGCGCCCGGCGAGTCGGCGCTGCCCACGCTCTCCGACATCGGCTTTGCGCAGGCCGACCTGGCGGCAGCCGGCATGCAGCCGGGGATGTCAGGCGCGGCGGCGCAATTCGAAGGATTCATCGCCCGCATCGCGGACTACGGCGAGGCGCGCAACTACCCGGCGGTGAACGGCACGTCCGGCCTGTCGGTGCACCTGCGCTTCGGGACCACGTCGATCCGCCACCTGGTGCGCACGGTGAACCAGGTGATGGCCAGCGGCGCGGGCGGCGCCGGCGCCCCGGTGTGGCTGTCGGAACTGATATGGCGCGAGTTCTACGCGATGATCCTGTTCCGCTATCCGCATGTGGTGGAGCGCGCGTTCAAGCCGGCCTTCGACGCGATCGAATGGGAGTCCGGCCCGGGCGCCGAGGAAGCGTTTGCCGCCTGGTGCGAAGGACGCACCGGCTATCCGCTGGTGGACGCGGCGATGGCGCAGATCAACCGCACGGGGTTCATGCACAACCGCCTGCGTATGGTCGCCGCCAGCTTTCTGGTAAAGGATCTGGGCATCGACTGGCGCTGGGGCGAGCGCTATTTCGCGCTGCACCTGAACGACTACGAGCTGGCGTCGAACAACGGCGGCTGGCAATGGGCCGCGTCGTCGGGCTGCGACGCGCAGCCGTGGTTCCGCATCTTCAATCCGGTCACGCAGTCGGAGAAGTTCGACCGGCGCGGTGAATTTATCCGGCACTGGCTGCCGCAGCTGAAGGACCTGGACGACAAGGAAATCCATTTGCCCGGCGCGCACGTGCCGGCGATCGTCGATCATGCCGAGGCACGCGCGAAGACGCTGGAAAGGTATGCGGTAGTGAAAAAAATGGGGTCAGGTCCGCAGGACCAGACCCCGACTTCGTGACGCGGCGCCAGCTGCAGCGGGGTCAGGTCCGCAGGACCAGACCCCGACTTCGTGACGCGGCGCCGGCTGCAGCGGGGTCTGGTCCTGCGAACCTGACTCCATCTTGGACCTTAAGCCGGCATTTCGCGCTTGAGCAGGCCTGCGATCGCCGCCAGCAGCATGTCTTCCTGGAAGGGCTTGCCGAAGTAGGCGTTCACGCCCAGGTCGAGCGCGTAGTTGCGGTGCTTGTCCGCGGTGCGCGAGGTGATCATGATGATCGGCACCGCGTGCGTGCTGTCGTTGCCGCGGATGTTGCGCGTCAGGTCGAAGCCGTCCATGCGCGGCATCTCGATATCGACTAGCATCAGGTCGGGAATCGTCTCCTGCAGGTGCTCGAGCGCATCGACGCCGTCCTTGGCCAGGATTACCCTGTAGCCTTCGCGTTCGAGCAGGCGCTGGGTGACGCGGCGCACGGTGAGCGAATCGTCCACCACCATGATCACCGCATCGCGGCCGGCCGGCTCCACGCCTGGCGCGGCCGGTTCCGCTCCCAGCACGCCGGGATGATGCGCGGCGTGAAGCGACAAGGCCACCGGGTTGAGGATCAGGACGATCTCGCCGGAACCGAGCACGGTGGCGCCGGCAATGCCGATCATGCGCGACAGCTGCGGGCCGATGTTCTTGATGACGACCTCGCGGTTGCCCAGCACGTCGTCAACCTGCACCGCCAGCCGGTCCGCACCGCTCTTGAGGATCATGACCGGCATCGAACGCTGCGCCAGCGGCCGGGCTTCACGGTCGCCCAGCAGCGACGGCAGGTAGTGCAGCGCCACTTTCTGTCCCTGGAACTGAACGAAGCCGGCGGCCTGCGCCTCGGCCAGCGCCGCTTCCTTCATCTGCAGCACCTGCTCTACCAGGATCGACGGCAGCGCGTAGGTCTTGCCGGCGCTCGCCGTCAGCACGACCTGCGTGACCGCCAGCGTCAGCGGCAGGTGGATGGTGAAACGCGCACCCTGGCCCGGCGTCGATTCGATCTCGACCCGGCCGCCCAGCGCCTGCGCCTCCGAGCGCACCACGTCCATGCCGACGCCGCGACCGGCCAGTTCGGTCAGCGAATCGGCGGTCGAAAAGCCCGGCTCGAAAATCAGGTCGGCCGCTTCGTGGTCGCTGATCTCGGCGCCTTCGGCCAGCAGGCCCGCGCTGCGCGCCTTGGCGCGGATCCTGGCCAGGTCGAGGCCCGCGCCGTCGTCGCTGAATTGAATGACCACTTCGTTACCCTGCTGGCTGGCCTGCACCAGCAGCTCGCCGGTTTCGGCCTTGCCGGCAGCGCCGCGCCGCTCGCGCGATTCGATGCCGTGCACGATCGCGTTGCGCAGCAGGTGTTCGAACGGCGCCGCCATCTGTTCCAGCACGCTGCGGTCGATTTCGACCGCGCTGCCGCGGATGTCGAGGTTGACGCGCTTGTCGAGTTCTTTCGCGCTCTGGCGCGCAATCCGGAACAGGCGTTCGGACAGGCTGGAGAACGGCACCATCCGTACCCGCATCAGGTCGCGCTGCAGGTCGCGCGTCAGACGCGACTGCTGCACCAAGTCGGCGCTCGCGGCGTCCACCGTGCGCGACAGGCTCTCGTGGAAGGAGGCGACGTCGTTGACGCTTTCGGCCATCATCCGCGTCAGTTCCTGCAGGCGGGTGAAGCGGTCGAATTCGAGCGGGTCGAATTCGCGCTCGCTGGAGATCGACATGCGCGAGGCGATCTGCGATTCGGCCTGCATTTCGACTTCGCGCAGCTGGCGCGACAGGCGAGCGAGGTTCTCCGAGAAGTCCGACAGCGAGGTCTTGAGCGAACCGACCTGGTTTTCCAGCTTCGAGCGCGTGATCGATACTTCGCCGGCCTGGTTGACCAGGCGGTCGAGGATGTCGGCGCGCACGCGCACCAGCGCGGTGCGGGCCGGCGCGACCGGCGCCAGTTCCGGCGCTACGGAATGCGTAGCATCGCCCGGCGCCGCAAGCGCGGGCGCGGCCGGCTGCTGCAGTTGCTCGAGCAGCAGCAGCGCGTGGTCGTAGTTGGCCAGCAGTTCGTCGAAGGCGGCCGGGGTCGTGGTCCCGGCGTGCACCATGTTTTCGATCTGCGTTTCGATCTCGTGGGTGTGCTGGCCGAGGCGCATCGCGCCCGCCATCCGCGCGCTGCCCTTGACGGTGTGCAGCGTGCGCAGCAGGTTCTGCGCCGGCGCCACGTCGGCCGGGTTCTGCTGCCACTTGCGCAGGCCGTCGCCGAGCGCAGGGAACAGATCGGCCGCTTCTTCGAGAAATACCGGCAGCAGGTCGGGATCGAGGTCGTCGCGATACACCGTTTCCATTGGCGCCGCCACGGCTTCGGCCACCGGCTCGGGCAGGGCAGCAAACGCCTCGGGAACGGATATCAGTTCCGGCTCGAGCCCGGCTTCCGGCAGCAGCAGTTCCGCGTCGGGCGCGGCCTGCAGCAGCATCGGTTCGTCGAAGCTGTCGTCGAAGCCGTCGCCGTGCATGTGGTCGATCGCTTCGATGGCGGGGTCGGCGCGCGGCGCTTCGTCCTCGGCGACCGGCGCGGCTTCAGGCAGGTTCGCGATGAGGGTGTCGCGCAGTTCCGCCAGCCGCTGCACCAGTTCCGGCTGGGCCGGCGCGAGCTCGCCCTGGGCGAACCGGCGCAGCATCTGGCGCGCGCACTCGAGCGCCTCGTCGAGCAGGTCGCGCTGCGTGTCGGCCAGTTGCGGCGACGGATCGGCCAGCGCCAGCAATGCCATTTCGAGGCCGTGCGCGACTTCGCGCAGCGCCTTGAAGCCGACGGTGGCGGACGTGCCGGCCAGCGTATGCGAGGCCTTCAGCGCGGCATCGGAAACCGCGCGGAACGGCTCGTGGCGCCATTCGCCGAAGTCCTGGGTCAACACGCGCATCAACTCGTCGGTCTCGGCGAGGTAGATGTTATACAGCGGCAGCGGGATTTCAAGGTCGCCGAAACGGCGCATGTTGTCTTCGGGGGGCGCGGCGCGCGGCGCGGTGGCCCCAGGGAATTCGATGACCTGGCCGCCCGATGCCGCGACCGGCGCGGGTTCCGGTTCCGGCTCCGGTTCCGGCTCGGTTTCCGGCTCGTCAAACTCGAACGGCATGGCCATGTCGATGACTTCCGGCTCTTCCTGCTGTTCAGGCGCTGCTTCGGCGCCAGGCAGCGCGACGGCGCCCGGCGTGAACGCGCCACCCTCCTGCACCACGGCGGCGGCGTCGACCAGCGCGGCGCTGCTGCGCGCCGAGGCGCCCGTCGCGGCCAGTTCGTCGACCCAGGCCGCCATGTCCTTCGCGGCGTAGTCCAGCAGCGCCAGCAGGTCGGGCGTCGCGTCGCGCGAGTCGGATAGCCACGCATTCATCACGCGCTCGACGGCGGCGCCGCCATCGGCGAAGCGGGTCAGGCCGACCATGCGGCCGCTGCCCTTGAGGGTGTGGAAGGAGCGGCGCAGTTTGGTCAGCGTTTCCTGGTTCGACGGCTCGGCCATGGCCGATGGCAGCGTCTCGGCCACGAAGGCCAGCACTTCCTGCGCTTCCGAAATGAAGATCTCGAGCAGTTCGGCTTCGACCGCGTCCTCTTCCTGGACCACAGGCGCGGCAACTTCGACCGGCGCCGGCTGGGGTTCAGGTTCCGCGGCGACCGGGGCCGGCTCGACATCGAACGGCGTGTCGCCGGCGACGGCTTTCTCGAACGGCACCTCGCGGAACATGGCCTCAGGCTCGTCGAAGCGGAAACGGTTTTTGGCGGCGTCGAAATTCTGGCCCAGCATGTCGATGAAGAAGCCGAGCGCGCCGACGTTCTGCGCGATGTTCTGCAGCGACTCGGCCTGCGCTTCCGGCGAGCCCTCGCCCGAGGCGAGCGCTCGAACCGCGGCCTTCACGTGCTGGGCCGCGCGCATTGCCTGGTTCTGGTCGAGGATCGCCAGCGCGCCCTGCAGCTGGTACAGCACCGGGTCGATGTCGGCCAGCGCCGGGCGCTTTGCCGCATCGGCGTAGTAGTCGTCGAGCGCCTTTTCCACCTGGCGCAGGCCGGTCTTCATTTCGCCGGCTAGCACGGCCACGGTCTGGCCCTGCTGGATCTGGCGCGACAGGTCGCCCTGCCACTGCGGCGCTTCCGGCGGCGTTTCGCCGGCGGCCAGCGCCAGCAGGCGCGCACCGACGACTTCGGCGTGCTCTTCGAAATCGGCCGGCAGCTGGCGCACCTGGTCGAGGCCATGCTCGACGAACAGCATCGCGGTGGCCATCTCCATGCTGAACTGGTCGCTGCGCCCAGAGGCGATCGAGTCGCTGGCGGCGCGTCCCAGCTCGCGCAGCAGCTGCGCCAGCGCCGGGGCGCCCAGTTGTTCGCTGGCGCCGGCCAGCGTCGCCAGCGCCTGGTTGAAGCCGTCTTCCAGCTTGACGTCGGATTCACTGGAAATGCGGTCCCAGCCGGACTTGGTCTGGGCCAGCGCATCCTTCGCGGTTTTCAGGGCCTGCGGATCGATGCGGCCGTAGCGGCGGCTGTCGTAATCGGGCGGCACCACGCCGGCCAGTCCGTAAGCGCGGCGCAGCAGCTGCGCGTCGGCGCTCGGTGCGCTGGCGGCGGCGATGAAGAACAGCGCGTCGCGCAGCATCGCTTCGGGCAGGCTGCCCTGCCCTTGCGACAGGCGGCGGATCTGCAGGTTGATCAGGCCGAACAGCTGCTTGACATACAGGTCGCTGGCAAGCTGGCCGCTGGCGACCAGCTCGGCGAAGCAGCGCATCGCCATCCAGAAGGTGCGCGCGGGCGCGTCCTGCTGCGCGTCTTCGACCAGCGCGATCGCTTCCTGCAGCGCCAGCGCGTTGCTGCGCTGCGCTTCGGGCTCGGCGCTTTTCAGGAACGGCAGCAGGGCTTTTTCGAAACGCGCGCGGCAGGCCGCGTAATCGGGCGCGGCAGGCGCCGCGTGCGGCGGCAGGTTGACCTTGACCGACAGGTCGACGAACAGCAGGTCGGACGGATGGATGCGCTGGGCGCCCAGCGCTTCCTGCAGCGCGCGGTAGTACGGAAACAGGCGCGCCGGCTGGGGCGCGGCGCCGGCCAGCAGTTCGTCGAGATATTCGATGACGGCCTGGTAGCCGTCGGCCACCGCGGCGCAGTTGACGTCGTTGCATTCAAGGCTGCCGTCGCGCATGCGCTCGAGCGCCTGCTCGCACGCCTGGGTCATCAGGCCGACGCCTTCGACGTCGACCATCTGCAGCGCGCCGTGGGCCTGGTGCAAATGGGTCTTCGCATGCTGCAGCGAGGTGGCGCGGGCGTCGGCGCCGCGCTCTTTCGCTTCGTCGAGCGCGGTGCGCGAGCGGCCCAGCGCATCGCGGATCTCGCCGATCACCCAGGACAGCGGCCCCGTATCGAATTGCGGCGCGTGCGAAAAATCAGTCATGTCGGGCAGTCCTTAGGCGGCGACGCGGAAGCGCGATACCGAGTTTTTCAGTTCCTGCGCCAGCGTCGAGAGCTGGCGAATCGATTCGGCGGTCTGCATCGTGCCGTCTTGGGTATGCTCGGTGACCGACAGGATATGCTGGATGTTGTGCGCCACGCCGTTGGCCGACGTCGCCTGCAGGCCGGTGGCGAACGAGATGCCCTGGATCAGCTCCGCGAGGCGGTTCGACACGCCCGAGATGTCGTTCAGCGCGGCGCCGGCGGCGTCCGACAGGCGCGCTCCCTCGACCACGCCCTGGGTCGATTTTTCCATTGCGGCCACGGCGTCGTGGGTGTCGGTCTGAATGGTGCGCACCAGTGCGCCGATCTGCTTGGCCGCTTCGGCCGAGCGTTCCGCCAGCCGCTGCACCTCTTCGGCCACGACGGAGAAGCCGCGTCCCGCCTCGCCGGCCGACGCGGCCTGGATCGCCGCGTTCAGCGCCAGCACGTTGGTCTGCTCGGTAATGTCGGAAATGAGCTCGGTGATCTCGCCGATCTCCTGCGACGATTCGCCCAGCCGCTTGATGCGCTTGGAGGTTTCCTGGATCTGCTCGCGAATCTCGTGCATGCCCTTGATGGCGTTTTCCACCGCGGTCGAACCCTGGTGCGCCGCCGCCACCGACTGGCGCGCCACTTCGGCCGACTCGTTGGCCGACTTCGACACGTCGGTAATTTCGCTCGCCATCTTGAGAACGGTGGCCGACGCGTCCTGGATCTCGCGCGACTGCTGCTGCGTTGCCGACAGCAGCTCGGTCGAGATGTTCTGTGCGTGGGTCGACTGCGACGTCACCTGCTCGGCCGTGTTGGTCACGCGCTCGACCAGCCCGCGCAATTCTTCCACGGTGTAGTTGACCGAGTCGGCGATCGCGCCGGTGATGTCCTCGGACACGGTGGCGTGCACGGTGAGGTCGCCGTCCGCCACTTCCTGCAGTTCGTTCATCAGGCGCAAAATCGCGGCCTGGTTCTGGTCGTTGGTGGCCTTGGCTTCTTCTTCCTTCGCTTGCGACAGGAGGCGCAGCGCTTCGGCTTCGGCGCGGCGGCTGTCGGCGCCGCGGGTGCGGTTGCGCGAATCCTGCAGCATCACGCGGCTGATACTGCCGGCCACGGCGAGCGTGAAGATCGACGAGATCACCATCAGCCAGAACCACGAGTCGGTCGAGTCCTGGTTGTTGCGGTAGGTGGACTGCACGTCCGACAGCAGCTTGCGGATGCCTTCGTTCTCGAAAAAGATCGACTGCTCGGCGCCCTTCGCCGCGGTGAAGCGCGGCAGGTTGTCAAGGATCGAGGACACCAGCTTCTGGTAGACGTCGAACCTGGCCTTGATCTGCACCAGCTTGTCGCGCATTTCGGGATCGCGCACCGCGCCCAGGCCCAGTGCATCGCTGCCGTTCAGGAAGCCATCGATGGTGGAGCGCACGATGCCGGTGTCGCGGCCCAGCTGGAACGCGGTGTCGGCACGGATGCCGCCGGAGGTGAGGAATTCGCTGGCGCTACGCGACAGGCGCTGAGTCAGCATCATCATGCGGCCGATCGCGGCCAGTTCGCGCGGGCTGCCGCCGCGCGCCGTTTTCTGCGTCAGCAGTTCGTCGGTCATCCCGAGCAGCTGCGGCGACAGGTCATCGAGCTGCTTCAGGGTGGCCTTGAAGCCGGTCAGCTCGGTCTTCATTTTCAGGATGGTGCCGGCGGCGTTGTCGGAGGCTACCCATTTGGCGCGCGCGGCCGCCAGGGTCCTGGCCATGCCGATCGACGGCGACGGGATGCGGTGGCCGGCGAATTCGCCGCCGTGCGCCAGCAGGTTCAGGTCGCGGGTCAGCTCGATGCGGCTTTCGTCGAGCTGGGTGAACGCTTCCGGGCTGCCCTGAATGGCGTTCGGCGCCGCCTTACCGACCCGCTGCGAGTGCATCAGCGCATCGGAAGCGATCTGGGTCTGGGCCGAGGCGATCACGTTGGAGGCGGAGTTCTGCCACAGCGCCACGATGGTGAGCAGGATGCCGATGACGAAGGTGACCAGCAGGATGCGCAGCTGGCGCGCCAGCGACAGGTGGCCGATGAAGGGCAGCTGCAGTTCCTGCGCTTCTTCCGCTGGCGTGGCGGCCGCGCGCTTGCGGCGCATGATGCCGCCCAGGCTCAGGGGGCTGGCCGCTTCGTCGCCCGGCGCCTCGGCGCTGTCGGGCACCGCCTCGAGGCGGGGCGCCGGCTTGGCGCCGTACTGGGTATCGGGCGAAGTCAGCGCGACCTCGTGTTCCGGCTTGGCCTTTGGCGAAAAACCCATTGACAGTTTCGAGGCGAATCCCATTGCAGCTCCAGTCCCTATGAAGGTAAGACCATTTTTTCGATGATTGGTTTACAGGCCGACGTGCAAAAAACGCTCGTCGGCGACCAGCGCCGCCAGGTCCAGCGCGGTCCATTCGTTGCCGTCGGCGTCGCGCAGGCGCCCGTCCGACGCTTGCATGCCGCCCGCGTGGCGCAGGCCGTACACGCGCGACACCAGCAGGCCGCAGTTGAATCCCAGCGCGCCGGCGAAAGTGACGATGCGGCTGTCGGCGCCCGTTGCGGTGTCGCCCAGGCCCAGGTAGCGGGCCAGGTCGATCGCGCCGACCAGGTTGCCGCGGATGTTGGCCAGGCCCAGGTACCACGGCTGCGTCAGCGGCACCGCGGTCAGCGGCGGCACCGGCACGATCTCGCCGGCCTGGGTCAGGTCGAGCAGGTAGCGGGCGGCGCCGATCTGCACGCCGAGCTGGTTGACGGCGGCGCCGGTATTGGCGCGCGCTGCCTGCATGCGTTCGAGCAGCTGCACCTGGTACTGGCGCAGCCGGGTGCGGCGTTCGGCAGCGCCGGCCCTGGCCGGGGCGTGCACGTCGGCGTCGCTGTGGCTCATGTCAGACTGCCGCGGCCAGCGCGGCGATCTTGTCGAGCAGCGCCTGCGGATCGACCGGCTTGACCAGGTAGCCGCGCGCGCCCTGGCGCAGGCCCCAGATGCGGTCGGTTTCCTGGTTCTTGCTGCTGCAGATGATGATCGGGACGTTGGCCAGGTCGGGGTCGCGGGCGATCGAGCGGGTCACCTGGAAGCCGTTCGCGCCGGGCATGACGACGTCCATCAGGATCAGTTCGGGCTTCTGGGCCTTGATGCGGGCCAGCGCTTCTTCGCCGTTTTCGGCAGTGGTGACGTTAAAGCCGTTCTTGACCAGGATATCGGTCAGGTAATAGCGCTCGGTCGGGGAGTCGTCGACGATAAGGATGTTTTGAATGGCCACGAGGCGCTCCTGCGGATAGGTAATCAGGTCAGGCCGGCGGTATGTTCGCGCACGGCCGCCAGCAAGCTGTCTTTGCTGAATGGTTTGGTAAGGTAGGCCGAGGAACCGACCATGGCGCCGCGCGCGCGGTCGAACAGGCCGTCCTTGGACGAGAGCATGAGCACCGGCGTGGCATGGAAGCGGGCGCTCTTCTTAATGAGTGCGCAAGTCTGGTAGCCGTCGAGGCGCGGCATGAGGATGTCGCAAAATACCAACGCCGGGTGGTGGTCGTTGATCTTGGCGAGGGCGTCGAAGCCGTCGTCGGCCAGCACGACCTGGTAGCCGGCCTGGGTCAGGAAGATCTCGGCGGAGCGGCGGATCGTGCTGCTGTCGTCGATCACCATGATCTTCAAACCGGTGGGTTGCTGCGAGTTCGTCATAGTCAGTTCACTTCAGCATGAAAGAGCACGATACCATACGGCAAGTCTTTTGTGCGTTAAATGTTGCAGTGAATCAACTACGACGTCAACTCTTATTTCTGTTCCGTTAGATCACGGTCATCTCGAAGTCGTCCTTGCGGGCGCCGCACTCCGGGCACGTCCAGTTCATCGGCACGTCGGCCCAGCGGGTGCCGGGTGCGATGCCTTCGTCCGGCAAGCCGGCCGCTTCGTCGTACACCCATCCGCAGATCAGGCACATCCAGGTTTGAAACGGCGCCTGCGTTGTTTCATTGCTACTCACGTTGTGAATCCTTCCATCTAGTAAAATGCCGAATCAGGTATCTTAATCCACCGGCCGTGCAAAACCAAACAACTCCCCTCATATTGACGTTCGGCGTTTCCGACCCGGTCGGCGCCACCGGCATCCAGGCCGACCTGGCCACTTTTGCCGCGCTCGGCTGCCACGGGCTGTCGGTATTGACCGGCATGCTGATCGGCGACACCGCGCGGATCGAGGACAGCGACGAGATCGACGCCGACTGGGTGGTCGACCAGGCGCGCGTGCTGCTCGAAGACATGCCGGTGGCCGCAATCAAGGTCGGCGCCCTGCTGTCGGTCGAGCAGGCTTCGGCGATCGCCGAAATCGTCTCCGACTATCCGGACGTGCCGCTGGTGCTCGATCCCTTCCTGTCCAGCCTTCCCGATTCCGGCCTGGCCGACGACGACATGCTGATGGCGATCCGCCAGATCCTGGCGCCGCAGGCGCGCGTCATGCTCGCCTCGCAGGTGGAGATTGCGCGCATGGCCGAGACCTGGCGCGAAGGCGGCTCTGGCGACATGCTGGCCGCCGACGTGGCCGAACTGACCGGCATCGGCTGCGAAATGGTGCTCGTCACCGGCACCGGCGCCTCCGGCAAGGGCGAGGACGCGACCATCTCGAACACGCTGTTCGACGAGACCGGCGCCATCGACAGCGCCAGCTGGCCGCACCTGGCCGGCCCGTTCCTGGGCGCCGGCAGCACCATGTCGGCCGCGCTGGCGGCCTACCTGGCGCGCGGGCTCGAGCCGCAGGCGGCGGCGCGCGCGGCGCAGGAATTCACCCACGGCGCGCTGGCCGGCGCGCAGCGCTTCGGCATGGGCAAGCTGGTGCCGAACAAATTTTTCCGGGCCGCGCCTGGCGCCGCCTGACCCATTCCTTCACGCTTTCTCCCATCATGACAACTGACTCCACCTCCCAAAACGACATCCTGTTCGCGCGCGCCCAGCTCACCACCCCGGGCGGCGTCAACTCGCCGGTGCGCGCCTTCCGCTCGGTCGGCGGCACGCCGCGCTTCATCACGCGCGCCGAAGGCCCGTACTTCTGGGACGCCGACGGCAAGCGCTACATCGACTACATCGGCTCGTGGGGCCCGGCCATCGTCGGCCACGCCCACCCGCAAGTGGTGAAAGCGGTGCAGGACGCGGCCGCGCGCGGCCTGTCGTTCGGCGCGCCGACCCAGGGCGAAATCGAGATGGCCGAGGAAATCTGCAAGCTGGTGCCGTCGATCGAGCAGGTGCGGCTGGTGTCGTCCGGCACCGAGGCGACCATGAGCGCGCTGCGCCTGGCGCGCGGCGCCACGGGACGCGACAAGATCGTCAAGTTCGAAGGCTGCTACCACGGCCACGCCGACTCGCTGCTGGTGAAGGCGGGCAGCGGCCTGCTCACCTTCGGCAACCCGACGTCGGCCGGCGTGCCGGAGGACTTCGTCAAGCACACCCTGGTGCTGGACTATAACAACGTGGCGCAGCTGGAAGACGCGTTCGAGTCGATGGGCGACACCATCGCCTGCGTGATCGTTGAGCCGGTGGCCGGCAACATGAACCTGATCCGCGCCACGCCGGAATTCCTCGGCGCGATGCGCACGCTGTGCACCAAGCACGGCGCGATCCTGATTTTCGACGAAGTGATGTGCGGCTTCCGCGTCGGCCTGGGCGGCGCCCAGGAACTGTACGGCATCACGCCGGACCTGACCGCGCTGGGCAAGGTGATCGGCGGCGGCATGCCGGTGGCGGCGTTCGGCGGCAGCGCGCAGCTGATGCACAACATGGCGCCGATCGGCGCGGTGTACCAGGCCGGCACCCTGTCGGGCAACCCGGTGGCGGTGGCGGCCGGCATGGCCACGCTGGCGCTGGTGCAGGAACCTGGCTTCTACGAGAAGCTCGGCGCGCAGGCAAACAAGCTGGTCGAGGGCCTCACCGCCGCGGCCAGGGAAGCGGGCGTGACCTTCTGCGCCGATTCGGTGGGTGGCATGTTCGGCATGTACTTCTCGGCTGCGGTGCCGACCAGCTACAGCGAGATGATGGCGGGCGATAAGACGCGCTTCAACGCCTTCTTCCACGGCATGCTGGACGAAGGCGTGTACTTCGCGCCGGCCGCGTTCGAGGCGGGCTTCGTCTCGGCCCAGCATGACGACGCGGTCATCGAGGCGTCCGTCGCGGCGGCGCGCAAGGTGTTCGCCAAAATCGCCTGAGGCGAAACTTAAACTGTAACGTTGCAGCCACCTTTGCCGGTGGCTGACGTGATACACTCCGCCCCGAAATGAACATTCCCATACAAATTTTGATGCAGCCGGCGCGCTAACCACCCTTCCCCGGGATGGCCGCGCCGCATGCGCGCGAGCCATTCATGCACTTCATCCGCCGACTCAAAGACAACGCCACCCTCAAAGCCCTCGGCCCCGGCCTCATCACGGGAGCGGCCGACGACGACCCGTCCGGCATCGCAACCTATTCGCAGGCCGGCGCCCAATTCGGTTTCAACACCCTGTGGACCCTGGTCCTCACCTATCCGTTCATGGTCGGCATCCAGCTGGTGTCGGCCCGCATCGGCCGCGTCACCGGGCGCGGGCTGGCAGCCAATATCCGGCGCGCGTATTCGCCGTGGCTGCTGTACGCGATCGTAATCCTGCTGCTGGTGGCGAACGTGATCAACATCGCCGCGGACATCGCCGCGATGGGCGAGGCGGCGCGGCTGGTCACCGGCATCGGCTCGGCCCATATGTATTCGCTCGGCTTCGGCATCCTGTGCCTGTCGCTGCAGGTGTGGCTGCCATACAGCACCTACGTGCGTTACCTGAAGTGGCTGACGCTCGGACTGCTGGCCTACGTCGGCATCGTGTTCGCGGTGAAGCTGCCGTGGCTCGACGTGCTGCACAAGACCGTCTGGCCCGACTTCACCTTTACCAGGGATTCGGTGGCGCTGATCGTGGCCATCTTCGGCACCACGATTTCGCCCTACCTGTTCTTCTGGCAGGCCTCGCAGGAAGTCGAGGAGATCCGCGCCGACGAGAACGCGCAGTCGCTACGGCGCCAGCCGAAGGACGCGCCGATCCAGCTGGGTCGCATCAAGGTCGACACCTTCGTGGGCATGGGATTTTCCAACCTGGTCGCCTACTTCATCATCCTCACCACCGCGGTCACGCTGGGCGCACACGGAATCACCACGATCCAGACGTCGGCGCAGGCGGCCGAAGCGCTGCGGCCGGTGGCCGGCGAGTTCGCGTTCTTCATGTTCGCGCTGGGGATCATCGGCACCGGCATGCTGGCAGTGCCGGTGCTGGCCGGGTCGGCCGCCTACGCGGTGACCGAGAGCTTCCGCTGGGCCAATGGGCTGGACCTGAAGGCCGTCGAAGCGCAGGAGTTCTACGGCATCATCGCGCTGGCGACGATCGGCGGCATGCTGCTCAATTTCGCGCCGATCGACCCGATCAAGGCGCTGGTGCTGTCGGCCCAGATCAACGGCGTCATCGCGGTGCCGATCATGGCGGTGATGATGATGCTGGCCCATAACAAGAAGCTGATGGGCAAGTTCACGCTGTCGCGGCGCCACACCATCATCGGCTGGCTGGGGGTGGCCGTGATGCTGGTGGCTGTCGTGGCGATGTTCGCGACCATGTAAACCAGGGTCTGACCCCGCGGGACTAGGCGTCCCCGTCATACCCAAAACCGCCCACGGCTTTTCGGCAGGAGTATCATTGTGATAACTCCCCTGCCTCGAGCCCTTGATGACTACCGCGCCCCTGTTCGATTGCGATCACGCTGCGTTCATGCAAAGCGGGATCTCGCTGCATGCCGCGTCCTGTGGTGAAGACAAGTTGCCCAGCGCCGCGCGCGCTCTCGGCTGCCGCATCTCGGACGACCGGCTCAACGTGCGCGTGCTGGTATCGAAGACGCAGGCCGCGCAATTGCTTGCCGACGTGGGCCGCAGCGGCGCACTGGCCGTGGTCTTCAGCAGGCCATCGACGCACCGCACGCTGCAGTTGAAAGGCCGCGATGCCGTTTGCGTCGCGGCCGACGCCGACGACCTGCGGGTGGCGGCGCGCTACCGCGAAGCCTTCGTCGCCGAAACCTCGGCGCTCGGCCATCCGGCACACCTGATCGACACCATCTTCGACATCCCGCAAGACGACATCGTCGTGCTCAGCTTCACGCCCGACGCAGCATTTTCGCAGACGCCCGGGCCGCAAGCCGGGCAAACATTGCAGGCGCAGTCATGACGCTCAAGATCGATGCGATCCGCGCCTGCTTCGAGGGCGTCATCCCGGGCACGATGGCGACCGCGGATCTCGATGGCACGCCCAACATCTCCTACCTGAGCCAGGTCCAGTACGTCGACAGCGAGCATGTCGCGCTGACTTACCAGTTCTTCAACAAGACGCGCCAGAACCTGCTCGTCAATCCTCATGCGCTGCTGACCGTGATCGATCCGTTCACGGCGGCGCAATACCGGCTGCGGCTGCAATTCCTGCGCACCGAAACCAGCGGCCCGCTGTTCGAGAGCATGAAGGCAAAGCTGGCCGGCATCGCATCGCACGTCGGCATGAGCCACGTGTTCCAGCTGCGCGGCGCCGACGTGTTCCGCGTGAACGCGCTCGAACAGGTGCCAGGCCGCACGCTGCCGGCGCCGCCGCCGCGCCGCAATCTGCTGTCGGCGCTACGCAGCGCATCGGACCGGATCCGCCCGGCCGGCGACCTGGGGCAGCTGCTGGGCGCCGCGCTGGATTGCCTCGCCACCGAATTCGACATCGGCCACGCGATGGCGCTGCTCTATGACGACGCCGGCCAACGCCTGTACACGCTGGCCAGCCGCGGCTACGCCGATTCCGGGGTCGGCTCCGAGATCGCGCTGGGCGACGGCGTGATCGGCGTGGCCGCGCGCGAGCGCACCCCGATCCGCATCAGCCACATGACTTCGGAATATGCGTACGGGCGGGCGATCCGCGACAGCGCTGCCGGCGGGCCGGGCGCGCTGGAGCTTGCGATTCCGCTGCCGGGACTGGCCGAGTCGCGCAGCCAGATGGCCGTGCCGATGATCGCCGGCGCGCGGCTGGTCGGGGTGCTGTATGTCGAGAGTCCGCACGACCTGCGCTTCTCGTATGACGATGAAGACGCGCTAGTGGCGCTGGCGGCGCAACTGGCGTTGGCGATCCGGCTGGTGCAGGCCGACGCAGTCGAGGATGCGCCGGCCGCCGACAGCGCACCCGCGCAGCCTGCCGGCGAACCGGTCGCGGTGCGCCATTATCCCGAAAACGACAGCGTGTTCCTCGACGACGACTATCTGATCAAGGGCGTGGCCGGGTCGATCTTCTCGGTGCTGGTGCATGATTGCGTGGAGAAGGGACGCACCGAGTTTTCCAATCGTGAGCTGCGGCTCGATCCGCGCATCCGGCTGCCGGACATCAGCGACAACCTCGATGCACGGCTGCTGCTCCTGAGCCGGCGGCTGGCCGACCGGTCGGCCTGCGTGCGCATCGAAAAGACCGGGCGCGGGCGCTTCAAGCTGTGTCTCGCCCGGCCGCTGCGGCTGGCCGATCCCTAAGTCTGTCGTACCTGCGAAGGCAGGTACCTATACTGAATACGCATTACAGGTTCTGCTCGCTCAGCATGGGTACCTGCCTCCGCAGATACTGTGGTCCCTAATTTTTTGCAAGCGCCATTTTTGGATCGAAGCGTGCGTTACTCTTCAGTACCGCCATCATCCAATGGATCAGCTTGCGCATGACTGCGACCAACGCGACTTTACCCCCTTTGCCTGCAGCTCGAAGTCGCGCGTAGAGCGCTTGGGCAGCTGGATTGAACCGAATCGCGGTCATCGCCGGGCAGTACAATATTTTGCGTAGTCGTCCATGTCCTAGCTTGCACAAGTGTGATTTGCCGTGCACCGAATCGCCGGACTGATTATGTTCCGGTGATAGTCCTACGAACGCCACCATCTGGCGGATATTATCAAAGCGGTCTACAGGAAGCCACGCAAGAAAATAACTGCTAACCCGTTCCCCCACCCCGGGAATACTGCGTAGGAGTTCCTGTTGATTCCGCAGTCCGGGGTGGCGGTCGATATGATCGCGGATTTTTTGCGTCAATAATGCTTCCTCTTCCTTCAAAGTCAGCAATATGCGATCGACCGATTCCAACGCTTGGCCCGCCGCTTCGTGACGCCGATTCTGCTCCTGCACATGCATGCCTTGAACCGCTTCCAGGCGCGCGATGAGGCGCTGCAACTCCCGCACTTCCGTCGCGGGAGGCTCCCAGAGGACCAACTTCTTGGATTGCTCGCCAAATCGGGCGATCAACTCGGCATCAGCTCGGTCAGTCTTTTGTCTGCGCATCTCAGATTGGCCAAAAGCTTTAATTTGCAAAGGATTGACGACGCTGACCAAATATCCAGCGTCAAACATGGCATGCGCCAGAGCTTCGTAATACTGGCTGGTCGCTTCCATCACCACGCGACACTCATTCGCCGAAATACCCTGCTCGACGAGCCAATCGCAAAGCGCCTGAAAGCCAACGGGCGAATTTTCAAATGCCTTGTTACGAATCTTGCCCGTTTTTCCCGACAGCCAAGCCAAGTCAAATTTACGCTTTGCGATATCGATTCCGACTACTTCCATGGCAGCCTCCCCCATCCGCTGGTGATTTCGCTAGGACTTTATCTCGTGCATCCTTAAGAACACAGGCTCGCAGCCTCAGATACTGTTCGCACTCTGCGATAAAGGGAAGGACATGCGGCTTATCTGCGTCAACAGGCTCGAAGCCTCGGGTACGACTCAGCCTACATGCCCTTCGTTTTCCAAGCGTCCTCAGAAATCATAACGTGTTCCACAGCGTATAAGGTACGACAACCTTTGTTACGCCGCGAGACGTTCGTCGATCTCCAGCGCAGCTGCCAGCTTGCGCCAGTCCTGAATATGCGCACAGGCTCCTCCCGCTCAGCAAGGGTACCTGCCTCCGCAGGAACGACAAGCCTTGTTACGCCGCGAGGCGCTCGTCGATCTCCAGCGCAGCTGCCAGCTTGCGCCAGTCGGCCGGTGCCAGCAAGGTTTCGAAGAACGCGCACATGCCGGCGAATACCTGCGGCGGCACCGCGGCCTGCATGCCCTGCAACAGTTGCACGCGCTCCGACGGCGACAAGGCCGGCAGCATCCAGCGCATGGCCAGGCCCTTCTCCTCCTCGCCCAGCGAGGCGACTATTGCATGGTCGATCGCAAGGATCTGGGCGTCGCTGTAGTGCTTCCACAGCACGGCGTTGTGGTCGGTCTCCTCGACGTGCATGTGCTCGAGCGTTTCGCCGAGGAACAGGGCGATGTGCTGATACAGCTGGTGCACCAGCACCTCGCGCCCGGCGCCAATCGCCTGCTCGGCCTGGGTGGCCAGCGCGATGATCTTGTGGCAGGCCGCTTCGTGGTGGCCGTGCTCGGCTTCGATGGCATCGGCCGAGCCGGGGCCGTGCGCTTCCATCGCCGGGTGGACGAATTCATCCTCGTGGCGCATGTGGCCGATGTAGAAGGTGGCCATCGCGCGCGCCTGCGCCGTCTCCTGCGCGTCGGCGCAGTCGAGGCTGCCCACGCGCAGCATGGTGTCGCAGATGAAGGAGCGCAGTGCCTTGTGGATCGGACGGTAGATGTCGAGGCGCTGCTGCGAGACGGGTTGGAACTGGTTCATTGCTTCACTCCCTGTTGGTGTATCGCCAGGCTCCTGAAAGTGGGCCGGTTGCGTAGATACAGAATAGGGAGATGGGCCGGTTCGCGTTCTTAAAACTTCATGAAGCAAATGCTAAATAAACCTTAAGTATGCATGCGGCTACGCGGCGGCAACTGCCGCGACCTGGTCGCGCAACCAGCGCTGCGCCGGATCGCTGTGGGCGCGCGGGTGCCAGCCCATGCGCATCGAAAATTCGCCGACTTCGCACGGCGGCGCCATCACTGCCAGGCTCGCGCTCCAGCGCCGCGCCAGCCGCGCCGGCACGGTGCAGATCACGTCGCTGTCGGCCACCAGCGCCGGGGCCACCAGGAAGCTCGGCAGCGATACCACCACGCGACGGCTGCGCCCCAGCCGCGCGAGCACGTCGTCGACCACGCCGACAAAGCCGCCGCCGGCGGTCGACACGAGCGCGTGATCGAGGCTGCAGAAGGTGTCCAGGTCCAGCGCAGTGTCCGCTGCCGGATGGCCGCGCCGCAGCACGCACAGGAAGGTTTCGTCGAACAGCGCGCGCGTCTTCAGCGCCGCCGGCATGCCCTGCGGCGTCAGCAGCGCCAGGTCGATTTCGCCGCTGGCCATCTGTTCGGCCAGGCGCGCGACGTCGGCGCCGAACAGCGCCACCCGCACGCCCGGCGCCAGCACGCGCAGGCGCGCGATCAGCGGCACGCACAGCACCGCCTGCATCGAGTCGGTGGTGGCGATGCGGAAGGTGTCGCGCGCGGTGGCCGGGTCGAAAGGCTGGCGCTCGGCCACCAGGCCGCCGAGCGCGGCGAGCATGTCGCGCAGCGGCGCCTGCAATTCCAGCGCGCGCGCAGTCGGTGTCATGCCGCGCGAGGCCGGCAGCAGCAGCGGATCGCGAAACAGGTCGCGCAGCTGCCTGAGCTGGGCCGACAGCGCCGGCTGCGACAGCGCCAGGCGGCGCGCGGCATGGGTCACGTTGCGCTCGGCGAGCAGCACGTCGAGCGATACCAGCAAATTGAGGTCGATGCGGTGCAGGTCCATTGAGCCATCCAAAATGCTTATGCCAAGCATAATCATAATCCATTTCATGGATATCTTCGGCGCGCTAGAATGAACCCATCACCACCCTATCCGGAGAACAGACATGAATTACCCACAACAACGCATCCTGATCATCGGCGGCACCAGCGGCATGGGCCTGGCCGCCGCGCGCAGCCTGGGCCAACTCGGCGCCGAAGTCATGCTCGCGGGCCGCTCACAGGCGCACCTCGACGCCGCGCTGGCATCGATCGAAGGACGCGCTGCCGGCTACGTCGCCGACTTCAGCGATCCGGCATCGCTGGCCGCCCTGTTCGAGCGCGTCGGCCGCATCGACCACCTGGTGCTGGCCGCTTCCGCCAATCCGGCATGGGGGCCGTTCGCCAGCACACCAGCCAGCGCGCTGCGCGCCGCCCTCGAAGGGAAACTGATCGGCTACTGGCAGTCCTTGCAGGCGGCGTTGCCGCATCTGCGGCGCGACGGCTCGGTGGTGATGCTCACCGGGGCAGCCTCGCGCACCGCGATGCCGGGCACCGCAGGCCTGGCCGCCGTGAATGGCGCGATTACCCAGATGGCGCAGACGCTGGCGAAGGAACTGGCGCCGTTGCGGGTCAACGTGGTGTCGCCGGGACTGGTCGATACGCCAGCCTACGACGGCTTGCCGGCGCCGGCGAAAGCGGGCATGTTCGATGCGGCGGCCGCGTCGCTGCCGGTCGGCCGCACCGGGACGTCCGAAGATGTCGCGCAGGCGATCGTTTATATGATCGGTAACGGCTTCACGACCGGCGCGGTGCTCGATGTCGATGGCGGGGCGCGCATGGCGGCGTAAGAAGAAGGGGTCAGGTCCGCGGGACCAGTCCCCGATGCTGCGTACTTCTTACTTCAGCCAGCCGCGGCGGCGGAAGTACCAGAACGGGGCGATCGCGCTGGTGATCATCAGCAGGATCGCGAACGGGTAGCCGAGCTGCCACTCCAGCTCCGGCAGCCACTTGAAGTTCATGCCGTAGATGCTGGCGATCAGGGTCGGCGGCAGGAAGGCCACCGACGCCACCGAGAAGATCTTGATGATCTTGTTCTGGTTGATGTTGATGAAGCCGACCGTGGCGTCCATCAGGAAGTTGATCTTGTCGAACAGGAAGGAGGTGTGGCCGTCCAGCGATTCGATGTCGCGCAGGATCTGGCGCGCTTCCTCGAACTGCTCGGCATTGAGCAGGCGCCCGCGCATCAGGAAGCTGACCGCGCGCCGCGTGTCCATCATGTTGCGGCGGATCCGGCCGTTCAAGTCTTCCTCGTGCGCGATCGCGTTCAGCGCCGCCGCCGCGTCCTGGTCGGTGAATTCTTCCTGCAGCACGCGCCCCGACACTTCTTCCAGGTTCTGGTAGATGCCTTCGAGCGCGTCCGCCGAGTACTCGGCGTCGGTCGCGTAGAGGTCGAGCAGCACGTCCATGTAGTCGGCGATCGAGCCGGGCCGCGAGCGCGCGCGCATGCGCACGAGGCGGAACACCGGCAAATCGTCGGTGTGCACCGAGAACAGCATCTTGCGCGCCAGGATGAACGCGACCGTGACGATGCGCGACGGGCCGTCGTCCTCTTCCAGCAGGAAGTCGGTGCGCAAGTGCAGGTCGCCGTTTTCCGCTTCGTAGTAGCGCGCGGACGCTTCGATGTCCTTGACTTCGTCTTCGCCCGGCAAGATCACGCCATAGATCGCCTTGACCCAGGACCGCTCGTCGTCGGTCGGGTCGGTCAGGTCAACCCAGACGGGCTCGACATTTTCCAGATCTTCACGGGTGTCGATCGGAACCTGGTTGAGCCGGCCATTTTGTAGGACAAATACGTTGATCATGCGAAATTCTCGGCCGGATACGAAACAGCGCAAGTGTACCCGCAAGGACACACAATCGTCATCACTTTCGCTCTAGCGAGTCTGTTTTTCGATGATTTTGTCGAGCGCCGGGTCCGAGGTCCGTTCTAGCGGCGCCGCTACCGGCACTTTGGGCGCCTCGACGCCGCTGGTGGACACGATGTCGATGGTGCGGCTGGTCTTGTTGCCGTCCTTGCAGTCGGTGTTCGAGACGACTGTTTTTCCGTCGATCCTGCACTTTCGCAGCGGCGCGTCCGCCTGCTTCGGCAGCGCCGGCGCCGACCTGGCCAGCCTGTCGACGCCTTCGGCAAACAGGTTGCGGTCGTGCCGCATCGACCACAGTGCGGCCATCGCGGCGGCGGCCACGCCGGCCGAAATGATGGCGACCCAGACCAGGTTCAGCGCACCGCGCTGGCGTTTCAGGTTTGTCATGGCAGTTCGGCGGAATTCATGCGATTGACGATGATGCTGGTACGCCGCGCCAGGTAATTGGTGTCGCGGTGGCGGTCGTAGAAGCGCGGATTGGGCAGCATCACGGCGAGTTTGGCCGCTTGCGCCGCGCTCAGGCTCGCCGCCGGCACGCGGAAATAATGGCGCGCGGCCGCTTCGGCGCCGAACACGCCGCGCCCGAATTCGACCACGTTCAGGTAGATCTCGAGGATGCGCTCCTTGCTCATCACGGATTCGAGCATGAAGGCGATGACCATCTCCTGGCCCTTGCGAACGTAGCTGCGCGAGCCGGACAGGAACAGGTTCTTGGCCAGCTGCTGGGTGATGGTCGAGCCGCCGCCGACGACCTTGCGGCGGGTGTTGTTGCGCGCGTAGGCTTTCTCCAGCGCGGCCCAGTCGACGCCCAGGTGCTCGGCAAAGTTGGCGTCCTCGGAGGCGATCACGGCGCGCTTCAGGTTAGGCGAAATGGCCGCGTAGGGCACCCACTTCTGCTCCAGCGTGGCTTTCGGATTGGCCTGGCGCAGTTCGGACAGCTGCGCGCTCATGAAGCTGGTCATGGACGGATTGAAGCGGGTCCACCAGCAGATCTGCAGGAAGAAATACAGCTGCAGCAGGAACACGGCCAGCAGCGGGCCGAGGATGATCCACTTGAGCCAGCGCCGGCCGCCCTTGCGCGCCCGGGTCATGCCGGCATACGGAGCGAGGCCAGGACCGCGGCGGTTTCAGGACGCACGCCGCGCCAGATGAAGAAGGCTTCGGCGGCCTGCTCGACCAGCATGCCGAGCCCGTCGCGCACGGTGGCGCCGTGGCCCGCCGCGAACTGCATGAAAGGCGTCGGCGCGCTGGCGTACATCATGTCGAGCGCCAGCGTGCCGGGGCCAAACACGGCGGCCGGCACCGGCGGGATGTCCCCGGCCAGGCTGGCCGAGGTGGCGTTGATGACGATGTCGAACTGGCCGGCCAGCGCCGCGAACTCGCAGGCGGCCGTGACGCCGCCGAAGCGCACGGCCAATGCCTCGGCCGTGGCAAAGGTGCGATTGGCGATGACCAGTTCGCGCGGGCCTTGCTGCAGCAGCGGCAGGATCACGCCGCGCGCCGCACCGCCGGCGCCGACCAGCAGCACGCGCTTGGCGGCGATGGCCACGCCGGCGTTGTTCAGGATATCGTTGACCAGGCCCGCGCCGTCGGTGTTGTCGCCGGCGATGCCTTGTGGCGTGAAGCTGAGGGTGTTGACGGCGCCGGCCGCGTGGGCGCGGTCGGACAGGGTGTCGGCCAGCGCGGCGGCGTCGAGCTTGAACGGCACGGTCACGTTGGCCCCCTTGCAGCCGGCGGCGATAAGCCCCTGCACCGTGGCGGCGAAGGCGTCGAGCGGCGCCAGGCAGCGTTCGTATTCCAGCTGCTGCCCGGTCTGGGCGGCGAAGGCGGCATGGATGGCCGGCGACTTGCTGTGCGCCACCGGATTCCCGATCACAACATAGCGGTCGCTCACTGCCCGCCTCCCGGCATCGCCTTCATGGTTTCCTCGCGAGTGAATTTGAACCGGGTGATGATGACCCACAGGTCGTCGCGGTCCGATGACAACATATTAGGCGGGAATTTGCCGAATGGGGCGGCGCGCCGCACGATGGCGATCGCCGCCTTGTCGAGGTCCGCGTTGCCGGAGCTTTTTTCGATGCGCACGCCGCCATCCTTCACGTAGATGGTGCCGTCCTGGAAAATCGGGATGTACAGCACCAGCTCGCCGTACAGCTTGCGGCCGTTCACCTGCGGGAAATTGAGCGTACCCATTTCCTCGACGCGCTTTTGCATCGCCTTGTAGTACATCGCGTAGCCGACTTCCTGGGTGCTCGGCGTGATGTAGGTTTTCTTCGGGCGCTTATTCTGTTCCTCGATCGTCGTGCTGATCTCGGCGGTCTGGCGCGCGATCGCCTTGCTCGTCTCGAGCAGGTCGTTACCGGTGCGGGTCGGGTCGGGCTTGTCCTTTTCCGTGACGGGCGGCGCCTTGTAGTTCGATGCGCGCGCGCGGGTCAGCAGGTTCTGCTGCTGCGCCTCGTACTCGGCGATCTTGCGCTGCATCGCCTTCAGGCTGTCGCCGTCCTCGGTCTTGCGCATGTCCGGCAAGGGCGACTTCGAGCGGCCGGCATCGGCCTGGCCGCCGCCGTCGAGGTTGGCCTGGGCCAGCGCGTCGGCCTTCAGCGGACGCTTGGCGTGCTTGGCGTTGACCAGGATGACTTCGAGGCCGGGGTCAGCCGGCTGGATCTTGAAGGCGTCGGGCGCGACGAAGCGCACCGCCAGCAGGGCTGCATGCGCCACCACCGAGAAGGCGATGGCGATCATCATGGTGCGGTTTTCTATGAGAGACTTCACGCGTGACCAGCTTCGGAACTATTGACGTACAGAATGAAATGATTCTACCGCATCGGAAGGCCGGGGTCTGGTCTTTTGGCCTGGAAGGAGTCGAGCCTTGCAAGGCTCGACCGTTCCGCAGGTGCGAAGCTTCGCTTCGCTAAACCCCTGCTCCACCCCCATTTTTTTATGCTGCGTCGGCTTCCGAAGATGGGGTCAGGTCCGCAGGACCAGACCCCGCGTCCACGACGGCGACCGCGCCTTCTGCTTCGACCGCTTCGGTCGCGGCGGCTTCGCCCGTGTCTTCCTCGTCGTCGCCCAGTTCGACCGCTTCCGTCTGCTGCACTTCCAGCAGGCGCGCCTCGATCGACAGGTCGACCTCGTCCCAGCGCAGGATGTCGAGCTTGACCTGGGCGCCGCGCGCCACCTGCGGCATGCCCGGCAGGCGGATCACCAGCGGGATGTCGGTCAGGCGCAGCACTTCGTCCTTGAGCACGACCGCTTCGACCTGGCGCGCGTCTTCCTGGCCCAGCCAGCGCAGGCACCAGTAGCGTTCCATGTTCTGCTGATGGTCGTTGTAGGCCGAATACGCCGCGTCGAACGCCGACACGATCGCAAACAGGCTGGCGTCGCGCTGCTTGAACGGCGCCACCAGCGGCGCGGTCACGCCATGCTCGGCGCAGGCCAGGATCTGCCACTGGTTGACCAGGTCGGTGTAGCGGCGCAACGGCGAGGTGCTCCACGCGTACTGGTCCACGCCCAGGCCCTGGTGCGGCGCCGCGTGCGTGACCATGCGCACCTGCAGCTTGGCCGCCCAGCCCGCGCCGCCGCCGGTGCCTTGCGAACGGTAGATCCCCGGCACGCCGCTGTCGTGCAGCAGCTTGCCCCAGGTGCTGTTCGCGAAGATCATCAGCTCGGCGACGATCTTGTCGAGCGGCGCGCCGCGCTTGCGCTTGACCACCGACACCACGTCGTCGTCCACGTAGAAGTTGTAGTCGACGCGGTTGTTCTGCTCGGGCTTGAGGCCGAACTCTTCGCGCTTTTTCATGCGGCCGGCTTCGAGCTTGAGCGCCCACTGCCACAGCTGCATCATCTCGGCCTTGTGGGGGTAGTCGCCCTCGCCGCTGGCCAAAGTCTCCTCGTTGACCAGGTCGTCGAGATTATTGTGGCGCAGGTTGCTCTTGATCGGCACCATCTCGGCGCGCGTTTCGGTAGCCAGCACTGACCAGTCGGACGGATCGAGCGTGGCGTACAGCGACAGCGCCGGGCAGGTCTTGCCCTCGGCCAGCGTGAAGGCCTCGACCACTTCGTCCGGCAGCATGGTGATTTTGTCGCCCGGCATATACACGGTGGACATGCGACCGCGCGCCATCTTGTCGACCGCGTCGTCCGGACGGATGCCCAGTCCCGGCGCGGCGATGTGGATGCCGACCTTGACCTTGCCGTCGGCAAGTGTCGTCACCGAGAAGGCGTCGTCGATTTCGGTGGTGGTGACGTCGTCGATCGAGAACGCGGCGACATCGGCGGCCGGCAAGCCGCCCGGCGTGGCCGGCACCGGCACGCTCGGGAAGCCGGCGCCGCGCGGGAAATTCTCGAACAGGAAGCGCGTCATGTGCAGGTCTTTCGGCGACGCGATGCCGCCGGTTTCCAGCATCAGGCGCTGCGGCGTGGTGTGCAGTTCTTCGCACGCCGCTTCCATCGCCTTGTATTCGATGGTGTTCTTGTCGGGCTTAAACAGCAGCTGCTGCACGATCGGCTGCATCGCCGCCGGCAGGCGCCCTGCCTTCAGTTCCTCGACATAGCCGGCCTGGATCACGGCCTGCTGCTTTTTCTTTTCGATGCCGGCTTGCGCGGCGCGCAGCGACTGCTCGGGCGCGGCCTTGTAGCGTCCGCGTCCCTTTTTATAGAAGTAGATCGGCGCGTTGTGCAGCGCCAGGATCAGGCCGGCGGATTCGGCCGGCTGCGGCGCGTGGCCGACGTATTCGGCCGCCAGGTCGGCAAAGCCGAACTCTTCCTGGCCCGCGACTTCCCACAAAAATTCCAGGTCCACCTCGGCGGCGATCGCCTTGGCCTGCTCCAGCAGTTCGGCCGGCGCCGGCTTTTCGTACTGCAGCAGCACGTCCTTGACCTTGACCTTGGTGCGCTTGCCGCTTGGCATTTCAACCTGATACGCCTCGCCCGCCTGCGACAGCACGGTGCCGACCTTGAAATCGCCGGATTCTTCAAAAAATAGATTCATTGTTCACTTCACGTTCTTTAATGTTGGGGCGGCAATCAGGTTGATGACTGAAGGCAAGAATACCTCGGTGACCAGCAGGGTGCCTTGATGGCGCCGGTACAGGCAGCGGCGCGCATAGTAAATGGTGTCCTCGGCGCCGCCGAGCGCGGCATGGGCGCGCTGCACCAGCGGGTGGCCGGCGCGCAGGCGGGCAAATTCCAGCTCGCCGCGCCGCACCAGCGGATCGTAAAACAGCGTGCTGCCCAGCGAGCGTTCGCCCAGGTGGCCAAACAGCGGCCAGTCGCTCGCGCTGGCCGACAGGGGCACGACGGTATGGGCGAACACCACCGGCTCGCCGTCGCAGCGCAGCAGCACTTCGCGCTCCCACACCCGGCCGGGACGCGCCATGCCGATCTTCTGCGCCTCGTCGGAGAGGCACAGGGCGCTGCGCTGATGCAGCTTCTGCACGCGGAAGGCGGCACTGTGGCGCATCAGGCGCGCCGTCAGCGAACCGCCTTCGGTCAGCCAGGCGCGCATCGCATCGGTGGGCGCAACCGCGTTGACGTGACGGTGCCAGCGCGCCTGGCGCAGCGAGCCTGGCCTCACTGCGCCGCTTCCGGCAGGCAGAAGGCCAGCACGTCGTCGACGTAATCGGCAAATTCGGTGATCGCATGGTTGCTGCCGTCGATGACGACCTGGCGCGCGCCGGCGTAGTGGCGCACCATGTCGCGGTAGTCGAGCACTTCGTCGCCGGTGGCGGCGATCAGGAAATAGCGTTCCGGGCGCGTGATTTGTTCGACAGCCAGCTCGCGCAGTTCGTCGATGTACTCGCGCTTGAACTCGAACGGCTCGTCCGAGTGCCAGGCGGTGGTGACGCCGACGTGCTGGTCGAGGTCCTTCAGCGGTTCGATCGCGGGGTTCAGCAGCACGGCGCGGCAGCCGAAGCGCTCGGCCAGCCAGGTCGCGTAGAAACCGCCCAGCGAGGAGCCGACGATCGCCAGTTCGCCCGCCGGCGTGTCGCCGACCAGCGCGACGGCCAGCGCCATCGCTTCTTTCGGCGAGGCGGGAAGCTGCGGGCACACCAGCTCACCGGCGCGGCCGAGGTCCGCCATCTTGCTGGCCACCACGCGCGCCTTGAACGACGCCGGCGACGAGCGGAACCCGTGCAAATACAGAATCATTTTGCCAGCGCCTCGAGCAGCTTCTGGTGCACGCCGCCGAAGCCGCCGTTGCTCATCACGAGGATATGGTCGCCCGGCTTGGCGGCCTGCGACACCGCCTGCACCAGGAAGTCGATCTGGTCGAAGCTGTGCGCGATCGTACCGAGCGGGCGCAGCGCGTCGGCCAGGCTCCAGCCCAGCGCCTGCTGGCTGCCGAAGCCGAACACCAGGTCGGCGTCCTTCAGGCTGCCCGGCAGCGCATCCTTCATCGCGCCCAGCTTCATGGTGTTCGAGCGCGGCTCGAGCACGGCCAGGATGCGGCCCTCGCCGCCAATCTTCTGGCGCAGGCCGCCGACGGTGGTGGCGATCGCGGTCGGATGGTGGGCGAAGTCGTCGTAGACGGTGATGCCGTTGACGACGCCGCGCACTTCCATGCGCCGCTTGACGCTCTCGAAGCGCGCCAGCGATTCGGCCGCCTGCGCGACCGGCACGCCGACGTGGCGCGCCGCGGCGATCGCGGCCAGCGCGTTGGAGCGGTTGTGGCGCCCGGTCAGGCTCCAGTTGACGGTGCCGACGGTCTCGCCGTTGAATACGACGTCGAAGTCGCCGCCCTGGTGCTCGACCATGGACCAGTTGACGTGCTCGCCGGCGCCGAAGCTTTCGTGCTCGCTCCAGCAGCCGCGCTTCATCACGCGCGCCAGCGAGGCCTCGTCGCCGTTGACGACCAGGCGGCCCACGCCCGGCACGGTGCGCACCAGGTGGTGGAATTGGGTTTCGATGGCGCCGATGTCGGGGAAGATGTCGGCGTGATCATATTCGAGGTTGTTCATCACCGCGGTCTTGGCGTGGTAGTGGACGAACTTGCTGCGCTTGTCGAAGAAGGCGGTGTCGTACTCGTCGGCCTCGATGACGAAGAAGTCGGACTCGGCGGCGCCCTGCAAGCGCGCGGAGATGCCGAAGTTCATCGGCACGCCGCCGATCAGGAAGCCGGGCGAGTAGCCGGCGTCTTCCAGTATCCAGGCCAGCATCGCCGAGGTGGTGGTCTTGCCATGCGTGCCGGCCACGGCCAGCACCCACTTGTTGCGCAGGATGTGCTCGCCGATCCACTGCGGGCCGGACATGTACGGCAGCGAACGGTTGAGGATTTCCTCGACCAGCGGGTTGCCGCGCGAGACGACGTTGCCGACCACGTACAGGTCCGGGTTCAGGTTGACCTGCTCCGGCCCGAAGCCCTGGATCAGCTCGATGCCCTGGGCTTCGAGTTGGGTGCTCATCGGCGGATAGACGTTGGCGTCGCAGCCCGTCACGCGGTGGCCGGCCTCCTTGGCGAGGACGGCCAGGCCGCCCATGAAGGTACCGCAGATGCCGAGAATATGAATATGCATGATGGTCGTGGGCGGCGCCGAGCGATGCTTGTACGCACTGGTTAAATTGTCGAATACGCGATTTTACCCGACCCGCCGGGGTTTTCCGTTCCAGAGTATCATCTCGCCCATGATGGCCACTCAGAACAACGATCCCACTCTGCTGCGCGCGGAAATCGCCGCGCGCGCGGCACGCATGATTGCCCAGGACGGCGCCGATTACGACGCCGCCAAGCGCAAGGCCGCGCGCCAGGTGCTCGGCGACGACCAGCCGCGGCCGAACCTGCTGCCCGATAACCTCGAAATCGAAGACGAAGTGCGCAGATACCAGGCACTGTTCCAGGGCGACACGCAGCCGGCGCAGCTGCACCGCTTGCGCGAACTGGCGCTGCAGGTAATGGAACAGCTGGAACAGTTCCGTCCTTACCTGACCGGCGCAGTGCTAAACGGCACCGCCGGCGAGCACGACGACATCCACCTGCAATTGTTCGCCGACAGCGCCAAGGACGTCATCATGTTCCTGCTCGATCGCGACGTTAATATAGACATCTCCGAAACGCCGCATTTCAAGGGCGGCCGCCACGATCCCGTGGAAACCGTCAGCTTCCACTGGCGCAAGCAGCAGGTGCACGCCGAACTGTATGAAATGAACGACCTGCGCGGCGCCCTCAAGCCGCGCGCCGACGGCAGCCCTCACCGCGCCGACATCGACGCGGTGCGCGGGCTGCTCGCCTCCACTCCAGAAACCGGAACTCCATGAATAAGAAAAACTTGGTCATTATTGCCGTCGCCCTCACCTGCGCCGTGGCCGGCGCCGCCGTCGGCATGAAGAACGCGCCGGCCCCGGCGCCCGCCGCTGCCGGCGCGGTCAGCGCGCTGTTCGCGCAGTCGATGAACGATTCGGCCGGCAAGGCGCAGGCATTGTCGATGTATAAAGGCAAGGCGCTGATCGTCAATTTCTGGGCGCCGTGGTGCGCGCCCTGCGTCAAGGAGATGCCGGAACTGGCCGAGCTGGCCAGCGAGATCGCGCCGAAGAACATCGGGGTGATCGGCATCGGCATCGATACGCCGACCAACATCGCGCAGTTCGCCGCCAAGGTGAAAGTCACGTATCCGCTGTACGTGGCGGGCATGACCGGCACCGACCTGGCGCGCGAGTTCGGCAACAAGGCCGGCGGCTTGCCGTACACGGTGCTGATCGGGGCCGACGGGAAGGTCAAGAAGACCTACCTGGGGCAGATCAAGTTCAAGGAACTGAAGGCCGACCTGGCCAAGCTCTAATATAGGGTGTCGTACCTGCGAAGGCAGGTACCCATGCCGAGTTTGCTTTCTCCATACGGCTAGCTCAGCATGGGTTCCTGCCTCCGCAGGAAGTCGTCTCCGCCAGTGGCGAAGACGACGGCATCGTGGTGCGAACGGTCGTTCTATTACTTGCGCGAGCAATTTTATCGCTTGCCATTCCCCGATGTTGGCGGCAAAATGCCAGACTTTCGCGTCATTCGATACCGCCGAACATGGTAAACAAGCTGCTGCTGCTGAATGGCCCTAATTTGAATTTGCTCGGCACGCGGGAACCCGCGGTGTACGGCAGCGAGACTCTCGCGGACGTCGAACGCGCGGCCAAAACGCAGGCGGAAGCGGCCGGCGCGAGCCTCGCTTGCTTCCAAAGCAATCACGAAGGCGCCCTGATCGACCGCATCCACGCCGCCAAGACCGAAGGCGTCGGCGCGATCATCATCAATCCCGGCGGGCTGACCCATACCAGTGTCGCATTGCGCGACGCGTTCGCCGCAGTTGAGATACCGTTCGTGGAAGTACACATATCGAACATTCATCAGCGCGAACCGTTCCGCCACCATTCGTTCCTCTCCGCCATCGCGGCCGGCACGATCTGCGGACTCGGCACGGACGGATATCGGTATGCCATCGACTTCGCGCTCAAAAAGCGTTAATCTTCGTCAACTTCACGCAATTTTGGCGGCACGCTTTACCCAGGCGCGCCGCTTACCTTTACAACCACAATAATTCCAAGGGGTTTCACATGGATCTACGAAAGCTCAAGACCTTGATCGACCTGGTCGCCGAATCGGATATCGCCGAACTCGAAGTGACTGAAGGCGAAAGCAAGGTTCGCATCGTCAAAACGTCGGCCATGCCGCAAGGCCAGATGATGATGATGCCATCGCAGGGCATGCCCCAGCAGTACGCCGCACCGGCCCACGCACCTGCCCCGGCCGCCGCGCCAGTGGCCGCCGTTGCCGCCGAGCCAACCGGCCACATCGTCAAGTCGCCGATGGTCGGCACCTTCTACCGTTCGTCCGCGCCAGGTTCGCCGGCGTTCGTCGAAGTTGGCGCCACCATCAAGGAAGGCGACACCCTGTGCATCATCGAAGCGATGAAGCTGCTCAACGAAATCGACTCGGAAGTGTCCGGCGTCGTGACCAAGATCCTGGTTGAAAACGGCCAGCCGGTCGAATTCGGTCAACCATTGTTCGTGATCGGCTAAGCAGCCCCTGCGGCCCCGGCGCGGGCCGCGGCGCTCCTGATTCACCATGCAGTTCCCGGCTTCGGCCGGACCTCACAGAAACACCGAACCTACCATGTTTGAAAAAATTCTCATCGCCAATCGTGGTGAAATCGCGCTGCGGATCCAGCGCGCTTGCCGCGAAATGGGCATCAAGACGGTTGTCGTTCACTCCGAAGCGGACAAGGACGCGAAATACGTGAAGCTGGCCGACGAATCGGTCTGCATCGGCCCCGCGCAATCGACGCTGTCGTACCTGAACATGCCGGCCATTATCAGCGCCGCCGAAGTGACCGACGCCGAAGCGATTCACCCAGGCTACGGCTTCCTGTCGGAGAACGCCGACTTCGCCGAACGCGTGGAAAAATCGGGCTTCGTCTTCATCGGCCCGCGCTCGGACTCGATCCGCCTGATGGGCGACAAGGTCTCGGCCAAGCAGGCCATGATCAAGGCCGGCGTGCCTTGCGTGCCAGGCTCGGACGGCGCGCTGCCGGACGACCCGAAAGAGATCGTGCAGACCGCGCGCCGTGTCGGCTATCCGGTCATCATCAAGGCGGCCGGCGGCGGCGGCGGTCGCGGCATGCGCGTGGTGCATACCGAAGCGGCCCTGCTGAACGCGGTCGCAATGACCAAGACCGAAGCGGGCACCGCCTTCGGCAATCCGGAAGTGTACATGGAGAAGTACCTGGAAAATCCGCGCCACGTGGAGATCCAGATCCTCGCCGACGAGCACAAGAACGCGGTCTGGCTGGGCGAGCGCGACTGCTCGATGCAGCGCCGCCACCAGAAAGTGATCGAGGAAGCGCCGGCGCCGGGCATCCCGCGCAAACTGATCGAGAAGATCGGCGACCGCTGCGCCGAAGCGTGCCGCAAGATCGGCTACCGCGGCGCGGGCACCTTCGAGTTCCTGTACGAGAACGGCGAGTTCTACTTCATCGAGATGAACACGCGCGTGCAGGTCGAACACCCGGTCACCGAGATGATCACCGGCATCGACATCGTGCAGGAGCAGATCCGCATTGCCTGCGGCGAGAAGCTGCGTTTCCGCCAGCGCGACATCATGCTGTCGGGCCACGCGGTCGAGTGCCGCATCAACGCCGAAGACCCGTTCAAGTTCACCCCGTCGCCTGGCCGCATCACCGGCTGGCACGTGCCGGGCGGTCCTGGCGTGCGCGTCGATTCGCATGCCTACGCCGGCTATTACGTGCCGCCGCACTACGATTCGATGATCGGCAAGGTCATCGCTTACGGCGCCACGCGCGAGCAGGCGATCCGCCGCATGCAGATCGCGCTGTCGGAAATGGTGGTCGAAGGTATCATGACCAACATCCCGCTGCACCGCGAACTGATGGTCGATGCGCGCTTCATCGAAGGCGGCACCAACATCCACTACCTCGAGCAGAAGCTGGCCAACAAGCCGGACCTGCCGAAAGTGCCTTCGCTGAGCGGCAAGCCGGAAGACAAGGCAGAGCAATGAGCTGGACCGAAGTAGTCATCGAAATCGCGCGCGACCATGCCGAGGCGTTATCCGACGCCTTGATGGAAGCGGGCGCGCTGTCGGTTTCGGTGGAAGACGCGGACGAAGGCACCGACCAGGAAAAGCCGCTGTTCGGCGAACCTGGCATGGAGCCGGCCGAAGCGGCGTGGGACCACAGCCGTGTGGTCGCGCTGACCGATGTCGATGCCGACCAGGCCGCGATCGTGGCCGAAGCGGCCGCCAGCATCGGCCTGGCCGCGGCGCCCGCGTTCACCACGCGCGACGTGGCTGACGAGGACTGGGTGCGCCTGACGCAGTCGCAGTTCGCGCCTATCCACATCGGCAAGAACATCTGGGTCGTGCCGAGCTGGCACGAGGCGCCCGATCCGCAGGCGCTGATCCTCGAACTCGATCCGGGCCTGGCGTTCGGCACCGGCAGCCATCCGACCACCCGCCTGTGCATGGAGTGGCTCGAAGCGCATCCGAAGCCGGGCCAGACGGTCCTCGACTACGGCTGCGGTTCCGGCATCCTGGCGATGGTCGCCAAGAAGATGGGCGCGGGCGACGTGGCCGGCGTCGATATCGATCCGCAGGCGATCGAGTCGGCGCGCGAGAACGCCGCGCGCAACCATGTCGAGATCGACTTCTACCTGCCGGACGATTTCGCCCAGTCGCCCAAGGCGCAGCACGCGACCGGCAAGTTCGACGCGGTGGTCGCCAACATCCTGACCAACCCGCTGAAACTGATGGCGCCGATGCTTTCCGGCCGCATCGCCCCGGGCGGCTCGCTCACCCTGTCGGGCGTGCTGGCGCGCCAGGCCGACGAAGTGATCGCCGCCTACGCGCCGTTCATCAAGCTGGGCGTATGGGCGGAGCACGAAGGCTGGGTGGCGCTGCACGGCGTCCTTGGCAGCGATACCGTTCCACCTGCCCGCGCGTAGCAAAGGCATGGCGCTCGCCACTATTTGCCCTCACTGCAACACGACTTTCCGGGTCGCCTCGGACCAGTTGAAGTTACGTGGGGGCATAGTGCGCTGCGGCGCCTGCGGCGAAGTCTTCGACGGCAACGCCGCGCTGGTCGACCTCGACGCCGTTCCCGCGCCGCCCCCTCCCCCCGCTGAAGTTCTGCCGGCTCCCGCGCCATCGGCGAGCGACGCGTTCGATGCCGAAATCGCCGCGATCGACGCCAAGGAGGCCGCGGAAGCCGAAGAACCTGTCTACACGCTCGACTTCGACACCACCTTCGATCCGTTCGGGATCGTGCCGGAGCCGGTGAAGCCGGAACCGGAGCCGGAGCCGACGGCGCCAACAGTATCGGGGTCTGGTCCCGCGGACCTGACCCCATCTTCATCGTTGCCAGTCGACGAGGAACTCACCGCCCTGCCCCCGCCGGACGACGCGCCCCCGCATCTGGAGACCGAGCCGCCCGCGCCGCCGCCGGCACAACTGCTGATGCGCGCCTCGGCCGCCGCCGCGCCGCTGCCCGCCGCCGTCCCCGATGCCGAGGTGGCCATCGCCAAATCGGTGCGCCGCCACAACGCCAAGCGCAAGCCGCCGGAGCCCATCGTATTTTCGCCCGAACCGGTCGTTCCCGATGCCGAGTTCGCGGTCGAGGAGCCCGAGTTTGTCCGGCGCAGCCGCCTGCGCGAAGAAACCGGCCGCACCCGCGGCATGATCATGGCCGCCGGCTCGGCGCTGCTGCTGCTGGCGCTGGCCGCTCAGGGCGTGACGACTTTCCGCAACGTGCTGGCGGCGCGCTACCCGCAAACCAGGCCGATGCTGACCACCGCCTGCGCCGTCTTCGGCTGCAAGGTCGAACTGCCGGCGCAGATCGACGAGCTAAGCGTCGAAACGGGCGAACTGCAACCGGTGAACGCCACCACCTTTTCCTACGTCACCCTGCTGCGCAACCAGAGCGGCCTGGCGCAGGCGTGGCCGCATCTCGAGCTGACGCTCACCGACGCCAACGACAAGGCGCTGGTGCGGCGCGTGATCGCCCCTGTCAACTACCTGCCGCCGGCCATCGCCGCCAAGGGCTTCGCGCCGCGCTCCGAGCAGCCGGTGAAAGTGTTTTTCGAACTGACCCAGGTCAAGGCTTCCGGCTACCATATCGCCATCTTCTATCCATAGGCCCCACACATGAACAAGACCACCCTGATCTGCGGATCGCTCGCTTTCGACAAGATCATGCAGTACCACGGCCGCTTTTCCGACGCGCTGATGGCCGACCAGCTGCACAAGGTGAACGTCTCGTTCCTGGTGCCGACCCTGCGCACCGAGTTCGGCGGCTGCTCGGCGAACATCGCCTACAACCTCAAGATGCTGGGCGGCGACCCGCTGATCATGGCGACCATCGGCCAGGACGGCGGCGAGTACATGGAGCGCTTCGAGCAGCTGGGCATCGCCACGCGCGCGATCCGCAAGATCGGCCATGCCTACACGGCCCAGTGCTTCGTCACGGCGGACCTGGACAACAACCAGATCAACGCCTTCCATCCGGGCGCGATGCAGTTCGCGCACGAGAACAACGTGGCCGACCACGGCGAGCTGCGGGTGGCCATCATCGCCCCGGACGGCCGCGACGGCATGCTCAAGCACGCCACCGACTGCGCGGCGCAGAGGGTGCCGTTCATGTTCGACCCGGGCCAGCAGCTGCCGATGTTCAGCGGCGAAGAGCTGATCGACTTCATCAACAAGGCCAGCTACGTGGCGGCCAACGACTACGAATTCGAGATGCTGATGGACCGCACCGGGCTGACGCTGGCCGATATCGCCGCCAAACTCGATGCGTTGATCGTCACGCGCGGCGAAAAAGGCTCGGAGATCTACGCGGGCGGCCAGCGCTTCGACATCCCGAGCGTGAAGGCGGCGGCGGTAGTGGACCCGACCGGCTGCGGCGACGCCTATCGCGCCGGCCTCCTGTACGGCATCGCCAACGGCTTTGACTGGCCGACGACGGGCCGGCTCGCGAGCCTGCTCGGATCGATCAAGATCGCGTCGCAGGGCGGCCAGAACCATGTGTTTACGGCGGCGGAGATCGCCGACCGCTTCGAAAAAGAGTTCGGCTACCGCTTCTGAAAAGCTGGCGTCAGCAGCATCGGGGTCTGGTCCTGCGGACCTGACCCCATTTTTTAGTCCGCGGCGGGCGCCAGCACCCGCACGACATCCGCCACCGACAGCGTGGAAGACATCACCTCGACCAGTTTGCGTTTGCTGGTCAGCCCGTGGGTAATGACCACCGCGCTCCTCGGCACCGACAATGCCGCGGCCAGCCACTTCACCAGCGCCTCATTCGCCTTCCCTTCGATCGGCTGCGCCTGCAGCTTCAGCTTGAGGGCGTCATCGAGCACGCCGACCACTTCGGTCTTCTTCGCGTTGGGGGTAATCTGGACGGCGATCCGCACGCCGCCCGGCAGTGCGGAACACCAGGCGCGGGTCATCAGAACCCGAACGCCATGCGCAGCAGGAGCTGGGCGATCTGCAAGAGGATCAGCGCCACCAGCAGCGACAGGTCCAGGCCGCCGAGCAGCGGCACGACCCGGCGCAGGGGACGCAGCAGCGGATCATTCAGCGCGCGCACCAGCGGCGCGAGCGGCGCGTGCGGGTTGACCCAGCTGAAGATCGCCTCGATCACCAGCAAGGCCATGAAACCATACAGGATCCAGTTCAGGAAGCGGTACAGCGCCATCAGGAACACGGTCTGGCCGTTGTAGCCGGCCAGGAAGAGCACCGAGGTCGCCAGCATCACCACCAGGAAGGCGCCGATCAGGCTGGCCCAGTCGTAGCCGCCGACGCCGGGCACCAGCCGGCGCAAGGGGCGCACCAGCCAGTCGGAAAGGGTAAAGGTAAATTGCGCCACCGAGGCCGGTGGCCGTACGCGAATCGCCTGCATCCAGAAACGCAGCAGCAATACGCCGCCAAGCACGGTGGCGGCGGCATCCACGATCAACTGGAGAATACTGAGCACAACGACTCCTTAAAATAAAAAACCGCTGTGTGATACGAAGTCACACAGCGGTATTCTGCCTGATCCAGGCCCGGCTGCCTATTAAGGACGGCTGCTGGTCGGGAACGGCCATGCTGCTGCTGGCGACAACACGGTCTTCGCTGCCGGAGCAGGAGCTGGTGCTGGCGCTGCGGCTGCAGGTGCTGCCGCTGGCGCAGCAGCTGGCGCTGCGGCCGGCTTCGGCGTTGCTGGCGCTTTAGGCGCTGCAGGCTTCTTCGGCGCAGCAGCTTTTTTCGCTACTGGCTTGGCTGCTGGTGCAGGTGCTGCTGCAGAAGCTGGCGCTGCTGCTGGCTTGGCCGCCGCCTTAACGGACTTTTTTGCTGCTGGCTTAGCCGCCACCTTCTTTGCTGCTGGCTTGGCCGCTGCTTTAGTTGCTGCTGGTTTCTTTGCTGCTGGTTTCTTTGCGGCTGCTTTTGGAGCGGCCTTCTTCGCTGCCGGCTTGGCCGCTGCCTTCTTGGCCGCTGGCTTGGCTGCGGCTTTGGTCGCTACTTTCTTCGCTGCTGGCTTGGCTGCGGCTTTTTTGGCTGCTGGCTTGGCTGCGGCTTTCTTAGGAGCGGCTTTCTTGGCTGCTGCTTTTGGAGCGGCTTTCTTCGCTGCTGGCTTGGCTGCGGCTTTTTTCGCTACTGGCTTGGCTGCTGCTTTTTTAGGAGCGGCTTTCTTTGCTGCTGCCTTTGGAGCGGCTTTTTTCGCTGCTGGCTTGGCTGCTGCTTTTTTCGCTACTGGCTTTGCTGCTGCCTTTGGAGCGGCTTTCTTTGCTGCTGGCTTGGCTGCGGCTTTTTTCGCGACTGGCTTTGCTGCTGCTTTTGGAGCGGCCTTCTTCGCTGCTGGCTTGGCTGCAGCTTTCTTCACTGCTGGCTTTGCTGCTGGCTTGGCGGCTGCTTTTTTAGCGGCTGGCTTGGCGGCCGGCTTGGCTGCTGCGGTTTTCTTCGCTGCTGCTGGTTTAGCTGCAGCTTTCGCTGCTGGCTTGGCGGCGGCTTTCGCGGCCGGTTTCTTTGCTGCTGGTTTCTTTGCGGCTGTTGCCATTTGAGTTCTCCTTCATCTGCGATGAAAAAAATACGCTACAAGGTTTAAACCCGTCCGACCCGTATTGGTCGAGCGAATTATTCATCGGCACAAACCGCGTGGCTTGTTTATGCTAATGAATTCGGCACCAGCTGAACTGCTGCAACTCCTCACGATTGCAGCACTTCAGCCGTCGTCGCCGCGTTCAATGCGGCGACAGAAATCGGTACTACCAGGTCGCAGTCCACATCTTGTTTGCACCAACCACGAAACGAAAAAGCCGCCATGCCTGATCGGGATCAGGCAGCGCGGCTCAGTTTTTGCGGTGAGGTCAGGTGCATATCTGTGTGAATCAACGTCCTATTTTGATCTGTTTTTTTGTCGAAGCTCGCTCGAAAAATCCGCGCATTCTCATTTCGACAATTTCAATCTCGTAAAGTACACGAAAACCTTACTAGTGCGCAACTGGCGCACTCACTATTTCGCGAGCTTTTTTAAAATCGTTTGCGCGCGATGCGTGATGCGCGCCGCAGTTTGCGCGTCGCGCGTGCGCGAACACGCGTCGCGCGCGTGCTCGAAGCGATGGAAATGCGCGATGCGATAGCGTGGCGCTGCGCTTGCATGCGGATGCAAACGCTCTGCTGTCGCAGACCATCGCTTCGCATATCGACCGTACCTAAGGGCGCTATGCGAAGTGGCGTTGATTTCGCTCGCCGCAGATTGGCGGCTGAGCCGGTTGTGATCGAATCGCCGGCGGCAAAGAGCGGTGTTGCGCGAGCAGTGAGTTCATCGCGTTTCGACGACGCGCGCGCGTCGCGATGATTTCGTCGTGTCGCAGCAACGCGATTTCGTCGTCGCGATCATCGCGGCGTTTTTTTCTGCGCGCGCTGCTTCGCTGTCGCTGAAAAAAAATGGGGACTCGGCGTCCCCGTCGCTCCGCAGGACCAGACCCCGGACATTCGCGCGGCGCAGACCCATAAAAAAAACCCGGCGGAGTTCGCCGGGCTTTTTCGTGTCGTGCCAAACCGAAGTCTGGCGGCGGGATATTTACTCCCAGTTCAGCGCGCCGCCGGTCTGGTACTCGGTCACGCGCGTCTCGAAGAAGTTGCGCTCCTTCTTCATGTCGATCATCTCGCTCATCCACGGGAACGGATTTTCTTCCTGCGGGAACAGCGGCTCGAGGCCGATCTGCACCGAGCGGCGATTCGCGATGAAGCGCAGGTAGCCCTTGAACATCGACGCGTTCAGGCCCAGCACGCCGCGCGGCATGGTGTCTTCGGCGTACGCGTACTCGAGGTCGACCGCCTTCAGGAACAGGGCCTTGATCTCTTCGCGGAAGGCCGGCGTCCACAGCAGCGGGTTTTCCATCTTGATCGTGTTGATCAGGTCGATGCCAAAATTGCAGTGCATCGATTCGTCGCGCAGGATGTACTGGTACTGCTCGGCCGCGCCCATCATCTTGTTCTGGCGGCCCAGCGCCAGGATCTGGGTGAAGCCGACGTAGAAGAACAGGCCTTCCATCAGGCAGGCGAACACGATCAGCGACTTGAGCAGGGTCTGGTCGGATTCGACGGTGCCGGTCTTGAACTCTGGATCGGTCAGCGTATTGATGAACGGGATCAGGAACTCGTCCTTGTCACGGATCGACTTGATCTCGTTGTAGGCGTTGAAGATCTCCGACTCGTCCAGGCCGAGCGACTCGACGATGTACTGGTAGGCGTGGGTGTGGATCGCCTCTTCGAACGCCTGGCGCAGCAGGTACTGGCGGCATTCCGGCGCCGTGATGTGGCGGTAGGTGCCCAGCACGATGTTGTTGGCGGCCAGCGAGTCGGCGGTCACGAAGAAGCCGAGGTTGCGCTTGACCAGACGGCGCTCGTCTTCGGTCAGGCCGTTCGGGTTCTTCCACAGCTCGATGTCGCGCTGCATGTTTACTTCCTGCGGCATCCAGTGGTTGGCGCAGCCGGCCAGGTATTTGTCCCAGGCCCACTTGTACTTGAACGGCACCAGCTGGTTGACGTCGGTCTTGCCGTTGATGATGCGCTTGTCGTCCGCGTTGACGCGCTTGGCGACCGCCTCGGCAGCAGCCGGCGCTTCAGCGGCGCCCGGCGGCACGCGTGGCGCCTGGTTGGTGTCTTCGTCCCATGACAACATAATCGATTCTTCCTTGTATATATGTGTTGTACTAAAAACCGTCATTCCCGCGGAGGCGGGAATCCATGCTGAATATATTCAGTATAGGCTCCTGCCTTCGCAGGAGGTGGGTCCTGCCAGTGGCAGGACCGACGATCAGACCGTGTTGTTTACTGGCAGGCTTCGCATTCCTCGAAACCGTCGTCGCCAGGACGCAGGTAGCAGGCCGCGCCGTCTTCCACCGCCGCCGGAGCCGCCGCCACCGGGGCCGCCGCAGCCGCCGCGCTGGCCGACATGCCGCCGTCCACCGCCACCGCGTTCAGCGCGCCGGTACGGGAAGTCGACTTCTCCATGTGCGTCGCCGCGATGGTACGCAGGTAGTAGGTCGTCTTCAGGCCGCGCAGCCAGGCCAGCTTGTAGGTCTCGTCGAGCTTCTTGCCCGAAGCGCCGGCCATGTAGATGTTCAGCGACTGGGCCTGGTCGATCCACTTCTGGCGGCGCGATGCGGCTTCCACCAGCCAGCTTGGCGACACTTCGAACGCGGTGGCGTAGATGTCGCGCAGGTCTTGAGGAATGCGGTCGATCTTGGCCAGCGAGCCGTCGAAGTACTTCAGGTCGGCGATCATCACTTCGTCCCACAGGTCGCGCGCCTTCAGGTCGCGCACCAGGTAGGCGTTGATTTCGGTGAATTCGCCCGACAGGTTCGATTTCACATACAGGTTCTGGAAGGTCGGCTCGATGCAGGCCGACACGCCGATGATGTTCGAAATGGTCGCGGTCGGGGCGATCGCCACGCAGTTCGAGTTACGCATGCCGAACTGCTTGATACGCTCGCGCACCGGGGTCCAGTCCATCGCCGACGAATCGTCCACTTCCAGGTAGCCGCCGCGCTCTTCTGCCAGCAACTTCACCGAATCCTGCGGCAAAATGCCGCGATCCCACAGCGAACCTTCGTACGACTGGTAGCGGCCGCGCTCTTCTGCCAGCTCGGTCGATGCCAGGTAAGCGTAGTAGCAGACCGCTTCCATCGAGGTGTCGGCAAACTGCACCGCTTCGTTCGAGGCGAACGGCACGCGCATCATGTGCAGGCAGTCCTGGAAGCCCATCACGCCCATGCCGACTGGACGGTGGCGCATGTTGGCGTTGCGCGCTTTTTCGACGGCGTAGTAGTTGATGTCGATGACGTTGTCGAGCATGCGCATTGCGGTGCGCACGGTCTTCTGCAGCTTGACGTGGTCCAGCTTGCCCTCTTTCATGTGGGCAGGCAGGTTGACCGAGCCGAGGTTGCAGACGGCGATTTCATCGGCGTTGGTGTTCAGGGTGATCTCGGTGCACAGGTTCGAGCTGTGGACCACGCCGACGTGCTGCTGCGGCGAACGGATGTTGCACGGATCCTTGAACGTGATCCATGGGTGGCCGGTTTCGAACAGCATCGACAGCATCTTGCGCCACAGGTCGAGCGCGGCGACCTTCTTGAAGACGCGCATTTCGCCGGCGGCAGCCTTGGCTTCGTAGCCCAGGTAAGCCTGCTCGAACGCCTTGCCGACCTTGTCGTGCAGGTCCGGCGTCTCGGACGGCGAGAACAGGGTCCAGTCGCCCTTTTCCATCACGCGCTTCATGAACATGTCCGGAATCCAGTTGGCGGTGTTCATGTCGTGGGTGCGGCGGCGGTCGTCGCCGGTGTTCTTGCGCAGGTCGAGGAATTCCTCGATGTCCATGTGCCAGGTTTCCAGGTAGGCGCAGACCGCGCCCTTGCGCTTGCCGCCCTGGTTGACCGCAACCGCGGTGTCGTTGACCACTTTGAGGAACGGCACGACGCCTTGCGACTTGCCGTTGGTGCCCTTGATGTGGGCGCCGAGCGCACGCACCGGGGTCCAGTCGTTACCCAGGCCGCCGGCGAACTTGGCCAGCAGCGCGTTTTCCTTGATCGCGTCGTAGATGCCTTCCAGGTCGTCCGAGACGGTGGTCAGGTAGCACGACGACAGCTGCGAGCGCAGGGTGCCCGAGTTGAACAGGGTCGGGGTCGAGCTCATGAAGTCGAACGACGACAGCAGGTGGTAGAACTCGATGGCGCGCGCTTCGCGGTTTTCTTCACGCAGCGACAGGCCCATCGCGACGCGCATGTAGAACGCCTGCGGCATTTCGATGCGCACGTCGCGCACGTGCAGGAAGTAGCGGTCGTACAGGGTCTGCAGGCCGATGTAGCCAAATTGCAGATCGCGGTCGGCGACGAGCGCCTTGGCCAGCTTGGCCAGGTCGTACGATGCCAGCACCGGATCGAGCAGCTCGTTTTCGATGCCCTTGGCGATGTATTGCGGGAAGTAGTCGATGTAGGCGGCTGCGGCCTTCGCCTGCGGCACGTCCTTGCCGAAGACTTCCTTGCGGATCGTGTGCAGCAGGATGCGCGCGGTCACCTGCGAGTAGGCAGGATCCTTTTCCATCAGCGCGCGGGCGGCCAGGATGGCGGACTTGTGCAGCTCTTCGACCGGCACGCCGTCGTACAGGTTCTTGACCGTCTCGGCCAGGATGGCGTCGGCATCGACGTGCTTTTCCAGGCCGACGCAGGCGGCGTTGATCAGGTCGCGGACCTGGTTCATGTCCAGCGGACGGCGCTCGCCGTTTTCCAGCACGTGGATCTGCGGTGCGGCCAGTTCGGCCTTGCCGCCGGCGGCTTCCTTGGCGGCGCGGCGCTCTTCCATGTGCTTGGCGCGGTACAGCACGTAGCCGCGGGCGACGTCATGCTCGCCCGAGCGCATCAAAGCCAGTTCTACCTGATCCTGCACATCTTCGATATGGAAGGTGCCGCCGGTCGGATGGTGGCGCACCAGGGCGGCGACCACGTTCGCGGTCAGTTGCTCGACCAGTTCGCGGATGCGCGCCGATGCCGCGCCCTGCCCGCCGTTGACGGCGAGGAAGGCCTTGGTCATCGCGATGGCGATCTTGGTCGGCTCGAAGGCGACCACGGCGCCGTTGCGGCGGATGATGCGATAGTCGCCGCGCGCCGCGATGTCGGCCGCGCTGGCGTCGGCCGCGGGCGCCGTCGAACCTGGGGTGACGTGCAGATTAGTAGAAGTGTCTTGTGATGTGTGCATTGAGGCTCCCCAGGGTTGGCATTGCAGTCGTGCTGCTGCCATTGTTATCAAGTAGTCCGCTCGGTCAGCGGTCCGTCAACAAAATAAAAAAGCGAAAAATACCCCGCCAACCGTTGCAGCCTGTTGGCAAACGACGTCTAACATGGGTGGATTACTCTGATTCGACACCGCCTCGCTGTTGCCGGCGGTGGTGAAACTGTGTCGTGGTTGAGTCCGTCGACACCACTATATCTAGTCATGAGTGTTGAGATGGGACTAATTGTAGTGCCTGCCCGACGGCCACGCAATAACTTTCCAACAGCATTAGACACTAAATATTTCGTTTAATTTCGGGTTCGGCCACTTGACATTTTTCAGTGCGGAAAGGATGCCGATTGGCCGGTGAGCGGCCACTAACATTGCTTCTTTTTCAGGCAGTTTTTGCGCCGTCCGCGCGAGAGTATTGGTGAACATTTCCCAGTCGAAAAACGGTCCCGGGTCGGTCTTGCGCCCCGGCGCGACGTGCTCATGCCCCTGGATGGCCGCCAGCGGATAGCGTTCGAGCAGCGCGAGGGTCAGCGCGGCCACCGATTCATATTGCGCTGGCGAAAATGCAACAAAATCCGAGCCTTCGATCTCGACGCCGACCGAAAAGTCGTTGCACTTCTCGCGGCCGTCGAACTGCGACACCCCGGCGTGCCAGGCGCGGTCGTTGCAGGACACGAACTGGATCACCCGGCCGTCGCGGCGCACCAGGAAATGGGCCGACACCTCCAGGCCGCGCAGGTCGGCGAACGAGGGATGCGCGTTGAAGTCCACGCGGTTGGTAAACAGGTCGGCAATGTGCGGGCCGCCGAACTTCCCGGCCGGCAGGCTGATATTGTGCAGCACCAGCAGCTCGACTTCGGCGCCGGCCGGGCGCGCGTCGAAATTGGGCGACTCGTAGCGCGCCGCCTGCGCGCACCAGCCATCGGCGCCGATCTTCATTGTTCCGGCTCCTGGATGTCGAGCTTCTGCATCTGGTAGCGCAGCTGGCGGAAGCTGATGCCGAGCAGCTGCGCGGCCTGGGTGCGGTTGAACTGGGTCTGGATCAGCGCGCGCAGGATGATGTCGCGCTCGACCTGGGCCAGGTAGCCCGGCAGGTCGCTCGGCAAATCGCCTGCCGCGGCGGCCGGCTCCGGCGCCGCGGCAGGCGTTGGCACGGGCGGCGGCGCCGGCGCGGCTTCGGCCACGCGCGCGCTTTTCAGCGACAGGTCGCCCACCTCGATCACGCCGTCGTTGGCGAACGCCAGCGCGCGTTCAAGCACGTTTTCCAGTTCGCGCACGTTGCCGGGGAAGGAGTAGGCGCACAGGGCGTCGAGCACGCCGGGGCCGAGCACCGCCTTCTGCCCCGGTCCGGCCAGCCGCGCCAGGATGCCGTCGGTGAGCACGGCCAGGTCGCCGAGCCGTTCGCGCAGCGGAGGCAGGGTCAGCTCGATCACGTTCAGGCGGTAGAACAAGTCCTGGCGGAACTCGCCGCGCTCGACGCACCTGGCCAGGTCCTTGTGGGTGGCGCTGATGATGCGCACGTCCACCGGCTCCTCCGCCGTGGCGCCGATCTTGCGCACGCGCCGCTCCTGGATCGCGCGCAGCAGCTTGACCTGCATCGCCAGCGGCAGGTCGGCCACCTCGTCGAGCATCAGGGTGCCGCCGTTGGCCGCCTGGAAGAAGCCGTCGCGCTCGTCGGCCGCGCCGGTGAAGGCTCCCTTGCGGTAGCCGAAAAACTCCGCTTCCATCAACTGCTCGGGAATCGCGCCGCAGTTGACCGCGATGAAGGGCCGCGCCGCGCGCGAGCTTTGGGCGTGGATCTCGCGCGCCGCCAGTTCCTTGCCGCTGCCCGACTCGCCGGAAATGGCGATCGGCGCCATCGAGCGCGCCAGCCGGCCGATCTGCGCGCGCAGGCCCTGCATCGCCGGCGAGTCGCCGATGAGGCGGCTGGGCGCGGCGGCGCCTGGTGCGGCCTGGCCGGCTGCCGGCGCCAGGCGCAGCGCCGAGCGCACCATCACGCGCAGGTCGTCCAGCACCACCGGCTTGGAGACGTAGTCGAAAGCGCCGGCTTTGAGCGCGACCACCGCGTTGTCGGCGCTGCCGTAGGCGGTGACGACGGCGATCGGCGTGCCCTTGCCGCTGGCCGCCACTTCGCGCACCAGCTCCAGGCCCAGGCCGTCGGGCAGGCGCATGTCGGTCAGCACCAGCGCGTAGTCGTTGGCGGCGAACAGCGCGCGCGCCTCGCGCAGGTTCTCCGCGCTGTCGACGTCCAGGCCCATCTTCACCAGGGTGATGTCGAGCAGTTCGCGCAGGTCGGCTTCGTCGTCGACGACCAGGATGCGGGGTGAAGTCATGGCGATGCCTTTCCGTTACAGGGAGTGCTGCTGCGCGAACGTGATGACGAACCGGCCGGTCGGCTTGCGCAGGCCGTAGGTGCCGGAATCGATGCGGTATTCATAATCGAGCATGGCGCCGTTGTTCAGGCACAGCTCGCGCGCCAGGTACAGGCCCAGGCCGGTGCCCTTGCTCGAGGTAGTGTAGAACGGCTCGAACAGGTGGGCGCGCACTTCCGGCGTGATGCCGGGGCCGTCGTCCTGCACGTGCAGCTCCTGCCGGCCCGACGCGTCGCCGACCACCGACAGGCGGATCGATCCCGGCGTGCCGCTGGCGTAGCGGATCGCGTTGGTCAAGAGGTTCACCACCACCTCGCGCAGGTGCAGCGGATCGAAGCGCACCGGCGCCTGGCCGGCGCCGCGCACGGCGATCATGTCGGCTGCCAGCGCGTGGGTCTCCTGGAATTCGGCGCCGATCTCGGCCAGAAAGGCGTCCAGCGCCAGCGGCTCGTTGTGCGGCTGCACCTTGCGCGACAGCTGCAGGATGTCCTCGACCATGCGGTTCACCCGCGCCACGTTGTCGCCGACGATCTTCAGCAGGCGCGCGTGCGACGGCTCGGTCAGGTCCTCGGCCAGCAGCGACGTGGCGTGGCCGATCGCCGACAAGGGATTTCTCACCTCGTGCGCGATGCTGGCGGTCAGGCGCCCCATCGACGCCAGCTTCAGTTGCTGCGCCTGGTTTTCGATCGCGGTGACGTCCTGCAGGAAGATGACGAAGCGCTCGGCGGCCCGGTCCTTGGTGTCCACGCGCGCGAAACGCAGCTGCAGGTGGGCGCCCAAGTCCGGCCGCGCGCCGTGCAGGGCGCCGCCATCCTGGCCGGGCTTGACGGTGACGAAGGCGCCGCTGCCCTCGCCCGCCGGCAGCGCGCGCCAGGTTTCGAAGGCGTCGAACACCGGGGCCAGCGGCGCCACCGCCGACAGCCGGAAGTCGGCGCCCTCGCCGGCCAGCGCCAGCATGCGCTGCGCGGCCGGATTGCTGGTGAATACTTCGCCGTCCCCGCCGACCACCAGGATGCCGTCGCCGACGTCGGCCATCACGATGCGGTTGATCGCCTGCTGGATCTTCAGGTCGGCGCCGCGCCGCGCGGCCAGCTCCTCCTGGCCGATCAGCTTTTCGGCCAGGCGGCTAAGCAGCAGCACCGCGGCGAAGAACGCCGCGCCATACACGCCCGACTGCAGCAGCGGCGCGTCGGCGTCGAGCAGCAGCGTATCCCACAGGCTGCCGCCGATCAGGAACAGGGTCACCAGCGACGCGGCGAACAGCGCCATCACCAGCGGCGCGAGGATCGCCGCGCCGGCCAGCGGGAACAGGTACAGGATCGACAGGCCGCTGCGCATGCCGCCGGCGCCGGCGTACAGCAGCGAGATGACGACCAGGTCGAGCGCGAGCTGGGCGCCCAGCTGGTACAGGTAACGGCGCCGCCAATACACGGTCAGAAGCCCGAACAGCAGCGCGCCGACCAGGTAGGCCATGCAGGTCTGGGCGTACAGGTGCCAGTCGCGCGGGCCCTTGCTGTCGAAAATGACATACAGCAGCAGCACCGTCGCGATGACGACGCGGGTGGCGTTGAGCGTTTGGAGCGAGCGCCAGTAGGTTTCGCGCGATTCGGGCGACAGCGCTTGACCGCGGATCATCGCGCTACTTCGACGGCAGGCGGACGTGGGCCGGGCTGCAGTAGTCGCGGCCGTCGGCGTGCACCGCTTCGGAAGCCGGGAAGTAGACGCCGCAATGGGCGCAGCAGGCCATCGGCTCGCTGGCGCCCTCGCGCGGAATGTAGTCGGCGCGACTATCGCGCGGCGGCTTCAGGCCCGATGCGCGCAGCTTGCTGCGGATGGCGAACACCACCAGCACCGCCAGCGCGAGCCAGAACAGCAGGCGGCTCATGCGACCGCCCGGTGCAGCACGACTTCGAGCACGAAGCGGCTGCCGACGTAGGCCAGCACCAGCGTGGCGAAGCCGGCCAGCGTGAAGCGCAGCGCGGTCTTGCCGCGCCAGCCTTTCCATTTGCGTCCCGCCAGCAGCGCGGCGAACAGGATCCACGACAGCAGCGCGAAGATGGTCTTGTGGTCCCACTTCAGCGCGGCGCCGAACAGCTGTTCGGAGAACACGATGCCCGACAGGACGGTAAGGCTGAGCAGCACGAAGCCGATGCCGATCAGGCGGAACAGCAGTTTTTCCATCGTCAGCAGGGCCGGCAGCTGGTCGAGGGCGCCGCCAAGCCAGCCGGCGGCGGGCGCGCGCGTGTGCAGGCGCGACTCCTGCAGCGCCATCAGCACGGCGTGGAAGGCGGCGATGGTCAGGGTGCTGTAGGCCAGGATGGCGACCGCGATGTGCCACCCGAAGGCGGGCGACTGGCCCTGCAGCTGGAACACGCTGCCGGGGAAGACGGCGGGCAGCGCGGCGGCCGCGGCGGCGCACGGCATGACCAGGCGGCGCAGGCCGTCGAGCGCGAAGTTACGGTTTTCCAGCCAGTAGGCGGCGACCGAGACCCACAGCGCGGCCGACAGCATGATGGCGAAGCCCACGCGCAGGCCGCCGGGCGCGCGCATGTCGGTCCACAGCGCGGCGCCGTGAAGCAGCCAGGCGCCGGCGGTGACGGCCGAGATCAGCGCGCCTTGCCGGATCGGCAAAAAGGCGCAGATGGCGTAGGCAAGCGCGGCGACGAAAAAGAGAGAAGTCTGCATGACTCGAAGTTTACACCATCGGAACTCACTGGGTGTCGTACCTGCGAAGGCAGGTACCCATGCTGAATCGGCCGCCACTCTTTGCCCGCTCAGTATGGGTACCTGCCTGCGCAGGTACGACATGCTTGAAAATTAATCCACCGCCGCCATGCGCAGCTCGTCGTGATGATGGCGCTGCTGCTCTTCCATTACCAGTTGCCCCAGCTCGCGCTTGAGGGCATTGAACTCGGGCGAAGCCGGATCGCGCTCGCGCGGCAGCTCGACGATGATGTCGCGCTTGACCGTGCCGGGCCGGTAGGTCATCACGACAATCCGGTCGGCCAGGTAGATGGCTTCCTCGATGCTGTGCGTGACGAACAGGATGGTCTTTTTCAGCTCGGCCCAGATGCGCAGCAGCTCGTCCTGCAGGTTGCGCCGGGTGAGCGCGTCGAGCGCGCCGAACGGCTCGTCCATCAGCATGATCGGCGAGTCCAGCGCCAGCACCCGGGCGATCGCCACGCGCTGGCGCATGCCGCCCGACAGGTCCTTCGGAAAGCGCGCGCGGAAGTCCGACAGCGACAGCATCGCCAGCAGGCCGTCGACGCGCTGGCGAATCTCGGTCCGGTTCACGCCCTTGATCTCGAGCCCGAAGCCGACGTTGTCCTCCACCGTCATCCAGGGGAACAGCGCGTACTCCTGGAACACCATGCCGCGGTCCGGCCCCGGCTCGGTGACCGGCTTGCCGTCGGCGGTGATGGTGCCGGTGGTGGGCAGCGAGAAGCCGGCCACCGCGTTGAGCAGGGTCGACTTGCCGCAGCCCGATGGCCCCAGCAGGCAGGTGAACTGTCCGCGCGGGATCTCGAGGTTGATGTCCTTGAGCGCGACCAGTTCGCGCTCGCCGGTCTGGAAGATCTTGTTGACGCCGGAAATAACGATGTGGGAGTCGCTCATTTAGTTTTCCAGGCCGCGGTGCCAGCGCAGCAAATGGTTGTTCAGGCGGTTCATGCCGACGTCGATCGCCAGGCCCCACAGGCCGATGGTGATCATGCCGGCGATGATCTTGTCGGACCAGAAGTACTCGCGCGCCTCCAGGATGCGGAAGCCCAGGCCGTTGTTCACGGCGATCATCTCGGAGACGATGACGACGATGAAGGCGGTGCCGATGCCGATCCGCACGCCAGCCAAAATGTACGGCACGGCCGCCGGCAGGATCACGCGCAGGAACATGGTGCGCTGGCTGGCGCCCAGGTTGCGCGCGGCGCGCAGGTAGATGCTGTCGACCTGGCGCACGCCGGCGATGGTGTTCATCAGCACCGGGAAGAAGGCGCCAAGCACGATCAGGAACACGGCCGGCGGGTTGCCCAGGCCGAACCACAGGATCGACAGCGGGATGTACGCGATCGGCGGGATCGGCCGCAGCAGCTGGAACAACGGGTTGAACCACGCATACACGCGCGGGCTCGCTCCCATCGCCAGGCCGATCGGCAGCGCCAGCCCGGCGCCGATGAAAAATCCCACCAGCACCCGGTACATGCTGCCGATCGAATCGATGATCAGCTCACCGGAAAACATCCACGCCAGCCGGCTGCCCTCGGTGTACGGCTGCACCGGCAGCAGGTAGGCGATCCACTTTTCGACCACCGCGAGCGGTGACGGCAGCACCTGGGGATTGACCCAGCCCAGCATCGCCACCGCCTGCCACAGCGCGATGATCAGGGCAGGCACCACCAGCCCGATCCCGATTCCCCGCAATTTCCCTTTCGTCATCGGCGCGTCCCGTTACTTGACGTTCAGGCTTTTCTTGGCCGCGCTGAGCAGGTCGGTCTTGACCCATTCTGTCGCGACCGGCGGCTTTGCCATCTTGCCCACGCCGGTTTTCAGCATGATGTCGGTGGTGACCTGAATGTGCTCGGGCGTGACGTCATAGGTGTACGCGGCGTTGCCCATCGCGTCGTTGAAGTCGTCGGTGGTGATCTGGCCCTTGAATACGGTCTCGCGCACATACTTCTCGGCCAGCGCCTTGTTGTCGATGAACATCTTGGTCGCTTCGACGAAGCAGCGCATAAACTTCTCGGCCACCGGACGCTTTTCCTTGTAGAACTTCTCAGTCATGACCATCGTGCGCACCGGCTCGCCGATCGGCGTGTCGTAGGGCTTGATCACTTCGGCGCCGAAATTCTTGTTGATCGCCTGCGAGGACTGCGGCTCGGACTGCATCATGGCGTCGATGTTCTTGCCCAGCAGCGCGGCGTTCAGGTCGGGATACGACAGGTAGATCAGCTGCACGTCCTTGCCGGGCGCGCTGTCGGCGGTCAGGCCGTGCTTTTGCAGCTCGGCCATCAGCAGCACTTCCTGGATCGCGCCACGGGTGACGCCGACTTTCTTGCCTTTCAGGTCCTTGACCGACTTGATGTTCAGCTCGGGACGGGCGACCAGGCGCGCGCCGCCCTTTGCGAAGCCGGCCACGACGAAGATCGGCGCCCCGCTGGCGCGGCCGGAGATGGCGGCCTCGGAGGCGGTGGTGGCGACGTCGAGCTCGCCGGCGATCACCGCCTGCATCGCGTCGAGGCCCTTGGCGAAAATCTTTTCGTCAATCCTGATGCCGCACTTGGGCGCGATTTCCTTCATGTACGACACCGCGCCGTAATGAGCGAACTTCAGGTTGCCGAGCCGGACTACTTCCTGCGCCTGGGCGCCCCCCGCCACCAGCATTGCCGCGATGGCGATGGTCTTGCAGATCATTTTGCCTGTCATGCCTGTCTCCGTTATGTAGTTGCTGATCAAGAATTGTTTGCCTAGATCATAGCAAGCTGTTGCATTTCGAGACAGACATTTTGAGATTGTCGTTCCTGGGCTCGGCGCCCCCCGGCCAGGAACCTATGCTGAGCTGGCTCGGAATGGGTCCCTGCCTCCGCGGGGACGACAAGCGGGCTATTCGCCGTTCAGGTAGCGCGCGTAGATCGCGTCGTAGCGCCCGCTCTTGCGCAGCCAGGCAAGGCCGGCGTTGAAGTCGTCGCGCACGCGGGCGTCGCGAAACACCGGCCGGTAGTCGCGCGGATTGGCTTTGGGCCGCGCGTGTTCGTCCACCGGCGGCATGCGAAAATGCGGATCGCGGCGCTCGTGCTGGCGCGCGTAGTAGGTGAAGATGGTGCGGTCGCTGACCACCACGTCGTAGCGGCCCATCGCCAGCAGCTGGGGCTGGGATTCCTGGTTGTTGCGCTCGACGTAGTGCTCGTTGCGGTCGAGCTTGCCGAACCACTCGGGGTAGCGGCTGGAGGCGCCGACGAAGGACATCACCCAGCGCTTGCGCAGGTCCGACGGGGTGCGGATCGACAGCCGGCGCGTCGCCAGCGTATACATATAGTTGTGGTAGATGACGGGCGGGTCGCCGTAGACACCGCCGGCCGCGGCCATGTCCTGGCCGACGTCGATCATGATCGCATCGGCCTTGCGCGCCAGGAAAGAAACCGGCACCCGTCCCATCGGCATGAACACCGGCTGCAGCACATGGCCGCGCCAGGCCAGCGCCTCGCGCACGATGTCGACCTCGATGCCCGATTTGCTCGCCACTAATATATAGGGCGGCAAGTTGTCGCCGAACGCCATGCGCACGGTCGCCGCGCCGGCCGGCAGACACAGCAAGGAAAGCAATAGCAGAAGGATCATCGGCATAAATGCTTGGGTGCAATTTCCACGCCCTGATGGTAGCAGCATCCGGCCTGCGGGCGCGCCGCGATGAGGTAAAATGCACGACAAACCGCCCGACCGGGCCACACCATTCACCAGGTTCGCCACATGCTAGATAACTTAACCCAACGCCTTGCCAAGGTCGTCAAGACCATGCGCGGTGAGGCTCGCCTGACCGAAGCCAATACCGCCGAGATGCTGCGCGAAGTGCGGCTGGCCCTGCTCGAAGCCGACGTGGCGCTGCCGGCGGTGCGCGAATTCATCGGCAAGGTCAAGGAAAAGGCGCTCGGCGAGGAAGTGCTCGCCTCGCTTTCCCCGGGCCAGGCCCTGGTCGGCGTGGTGCAGCGGGAACTGGGCGCGCTGATGGGCGCCGACCTCGGCCCCGAGGCGTCGCAGCTGAGCTTTGCCCAGCAGCCGCCGGCGATCATCCTGATGGCCGGCCTGCAGGGTGTGGGTAAGACCACCACCGTCGGCAAGCTCGCCAAGTACCTGCGCGAAGAGAAAAAGAAGAAAGTGCTGACCGTGTCGGCCGACGTCTACCGTCCCGCCGCGATCGCCCAGCTCGAATCGGTGACCAAGCAGGTCGGCGCCGACTTCTTCCCCACCTCCTCCACCGACAAGCCGGTTGACATCGCCCGCGCCGCGCTCGACTGGGCGAAGAAGCACTACCACGACGTCCTGATCATCGACACCGCCGGCCGCCTTGGCATCGACGAAGCGATGATGCAGGAAATTTCCGCAGTACACGCGGCGGTCAAGCCGATCGAGACCCTGTTCGTGGTCGACGCGATGCTCGGCCAGGATGCGATCAACACCGCCAAGGCCTTCAACGACGCGCTGCCGCTGACCGGCATCGTGCTCACCAAGCTCGACGGCGACTCGCGCGGAGGCGCGGCGCTTTCGGTGCGCCACATCACCGGCAAGCCGATCAAGTTCGCCGGCGTGTCCGAGAAGCTCGACGGTCTCGAGACGTTCGACGCCCAGCGCATGGCCAACCGCATCCTGGGCATGGGCGACATCCTGGCGCTGGTGGAAGAAGCGCGCAAGGGCGTCGACAGCAAGGCGGCGGCCGACCTGGCCAACAAGATCAAGGTCGGCGGCAAGTTCGACATGAACGACTTCAAGGCGCAGCTGGGCCAGATGAAGAAGATGGGCGGCATGGCCAGCCTGCTCGACAAGCTGCCGGCCCAGTTCCAGCAGGCCGCCGGCGGCGCCAACATGGACCAGGCCGACAAGCAGGTGCGGCGCATGGTCGGCATCATCGACTCGATGACGCCGCAGGAGCGCGCCAAGCCGGAGCTGATCAAGGCCACCCGCAAGCGCCGCATCGCCGCCGGCGCTGGCGTCCAGGTGCAGGAAGTGAACCGCATGCTGGCGCAGTACGAACAGATGAACACGATGATGAAAAAGTTCAAGGGCGGCGGCATGATGAAGATGATGCGCGGCATGAAGGGCATGATGCCGGGCCTGCGCTAGCGGCATGCGGCCCGGCGCTGAATCCGGGACGCAACAACTCTGCTTTAGCGGTGGCAATACCGACAGAAAAGCGATATATTCTTGTAACTTTTTCGGCGCCGACAGGTGGCCGGAACGTCCAACTTATATCGCAAAATCATGTCAAAGCGCCAATTCGTTCAGATCTCTAACAGCGAATTGACAATCGGGGCCGCGCTGCCCTGGTCGATCTACCTTCGCTCGGGCGAGTTGCTGGCGCCGGCCGGCTTCATGGTCGGCGACGAGGTGGTGCGCCAGCGCCTGATGCTCGCCCTGCCGGTGCGCGCCGCCAACTCCGCCGATCACGGCATCGGCATCATCGAAGCGTCCGGCCCGCCTGCCGAAGCGGCCGAGGCGGCCCAGCCCGCCGATCCGCTCAAATATCTCAAGCACAACGCCGAGGGCGTCATCCTCACCTTCAAGCTGCCCAGCGACTTCGAGCCGCGCAAGGTCCACGTCGAGTTCTACGGCCGCATTCCGCAGCAGTCGGTGATCGTTTCGGCGCCGGCCCTGGGCCTGGGAACGGCGCAGACCTGGAACAATTTCGAAGGGCTGCCGCTCACGGTGCAGGTCATCTTCGGGCGCAGCCTGTGCATGTTCAAGACCACCGTGATGCGCTACGCCCCGCTGCCGAGCGGGCACCTGTTCCTGCGCTATCCGACCGATGCGGTCACCAAGTCGTTCCGCCAGTCGCTGCGCGTCGATGCCAAGCTTCCCGTGTCGATCACGACGGACGACAATTACTCCGTCCCGGGCATCATCACCAACCTGTCGGGTACCGGCTGCGCGGCGGCGACCGGCTTTGTCCTCGGCGAGCCCGGCACCCGCATCAAGATCGCCTTCCGCCTGCGCCTGAGCGACAAGGCGCGCCTGGTCACCATGCCGTGCATCATCCGCAGCATCAAGGGCCGGCTGTCGCAGCAAATGCGTTACGGCATCGAATTCGACGAACAGGCGGCCGACGAAGCCGTGCTGCTGACGCTCAAATCGTTCGTCTACGAACACCTGGCCGAACGCTAGGCCCAGGACTCAGGCACGCGTCAGGGTTCTTTTCACGCATTAGAAAACCGGCCGGCGAAACGCTCGTCGCAGCCGGTTTTTCTATTCAAATTCGCCGGGCAAGCGCCCGGGGAGCGACATAACGGGGTTTTTCGTTAGTTTCCGCACGAAAAAAATCGAAAAAGACTTGCAACAACAGTAAAAGCCCACCAATATAAGCCGTGCGATCAATTGCGCAATTTCCCATTGTGTTCGTTTAGGAGGCTCGAAGATGGCAACAGCCAAAAAAACCCCAGCAGCAGCTCCAGCAAAGAAGGCAGCAGCCAAGCCAGCGGCAAAGCCGGCGGCGAAGAAAGCAGCAGCTCCAGCAAAAGCAGCGCCAAAAGCCGCTGCAGCAAAGAAGCCAGCAGCACCACGCAAGCCAAACGCCGCCTTCATGAAGGCGATGACCCCATCGACGACGCTGGCCGCAGTGGTTGGCGCCACTCCGCTGCCACGCACCGAAGTGACCAAAAAGGTCTGGGACTATATCAAGAAGCTCGACCTGCAAGATGCTGCAAACCGTCGCATGATCAATGCCGACGACAAGCTGAAAGCCGTATTCGGCGGCAAGGCCCAGGTTTCGATGTTCGAAATGACCAAGCTCATTTCGGATCACCTGAAATAAGAACATCCAGGCCGAAACGGCTGAAATGGAAAAAGCCCCGGTTTCAAAACCGGGGCTTTTGTTTTTATGCGGCGACCAGCGTTAATTAATAACTTGTCCATAACATCAAGCGCTCAGAGGCCATCTTGCCTCATTTCTTCTCCAGCTCCCTCGCCTGCATCCAGCGCTCCGACCCCATTCGACCTTGCAACAGGTTAGGAATGTAGATATCCGCGTCGACACGCGGAAAATGGATTCCGAAGCCAGAGGGACTGATTTCGGCGGTGGCCAGATCGTCCGGACCCGCGTTCTCCAATCCCTGTGCATTGCAGGGAGGGAACGATACGTCAATTCCGGAGGACAACGAGATGACAACACGACGTGCGACTGCATCGTATCGCACGGCGATAGCCGCTGGCCACGTAGCTTTCATCAATTCGCCCCGCCGCGTCGCCGCTTCATACTCGGCATCAGAAATTCCCATTGACGGACCTCCACACTTCACAAAGTTGCAATATGCGCGTATCGATCTCGGGTGAAATTCGCACCAGCTCTTTGCCCGGAAACCTGTATTGATTCCTCAATATAGACGGACCGTTCGGGCAATTCAACTTGAAGACGGCTTCGACGCCTTTGCCGATCACGTGGACGTGCGCCGGCGGGTGATCACCAGGATAGATCACGAGGCGAAATCCGAGTAATGTCACTACGGTAGGCATCGCTCTCAACCATAGCCGGTTGGAGATCGAGCGTCTTGAGTGCAATCAGGCGCGCTCGATTAAAAAGGGTCTGACCCCGCGAGGTCAGAACCAAGTATTGTCACAGTCATCACATCTGCCAATTTTTCCACGCCGAAAGCACCGCGTTCGGGTACTCCGGCCGCCCGCGGCTGCCGTTGTAGCGCCCCAGCGCCAGGTACAGGCTGCCCGCTTCCATGTCGATGTACATCCGCAGGATCGCGCAGCCGTAGCGCAGGTTGGTCTGCATGTGGAACAGCTTTTTGCGGTCGCTGTCGCCGATCACGTTGGTCCAGAACGGCATCACCTGCATGTAGCCGCGCGCGCCGACCATCGACACCGCGTACTTGCGGTACGCCGACTCGACCTGGATCAGCCCCAGCACCAGTCCCGGATCGAGCCCGGCCCGGGTTGCCTCGTACCAGGCGGTCTCGAGGAACTCGGTGCGCGACTGGGCATCCGGCAGCTTGCGCTTGAGCCGCTCGGACATCACCGCCAGCCACTGCTGGTAGCGCTGTCTCGCGGCCTCGTCGCGAAACACCGGCTGCGGCGGACGCGCATCCTTGATCGCGTTAGCCAGCGCCAGCCGCACCGAGTCGGCCAGCGCTTCTTCCTTCTGGTTGCCCGCATGCGCAATCGCGCAGCAAGCCAGGCCGGCCGCGAGCAGCCCGCGCGCCAGCCATGTCACGGCAGGTTTCACTGGGCCAGCTTGCCCTTGATGAACTCGACCATGCCGGCCACCGGCACCGCGGTCGCTTCCGCGTCGCGGCGGCCCTGGTACTCGAGGTTGCCTTCCTTCAGGCCGCGCTCGCCGATCACGATGCGGTGCGGCACGCCGATCAGTTCCCAGTCGGCGAACATGGCGCCCGGACGCAGGCCGCGGTCGTCGACGATCACGTCCACGCCGGCCGCCTGCAGTTCGGCGTACAGCTTCTCGACCTCGGCCTTGACCATCTCGCTGCGGTCCATGCCCATCGGGCACAGCACCAGCTCGAACGGCGCAATGGCGGTCGGCCAGATGATGCCCTTGTCGTCGAAGTTCTGTTCGATCGCCGCGCCCAGGATGCGGGTCACGCCGATGCCGTAGCAGCCCATCTGCAGCGGCGCCGGCTTGCCGTTCTCGTCGAGGAAGGTGGCTTTCATGCTTTCCGAGTACGCGGTGCCCAGCTGGAACACGTGGCCCACTTCGATGCCGCGCTCGATCGCCAGCACGCCCTGGCCGTCCGGCGAGGCGTCGCCTTCGATCACGTTGCGCAGGTCGGCCACGATCGGCTCGGCCACGTCGCGGCCCCAGTTGGCGCCGGTGTAGTGGAAGCCTTCTTCATTGGCGCCGCAGACGAAGTCCGCCATGTTGGCGACCGTGCGGTCGGCCACCACCTTCACAGGCTGCTTGCAGCCGATCGGCCCCAGGTAGCCGGGTATGGTGCCGTAGCACTCGAGGATCTCGGCTTCAGTGGCGAAGCGGTGCGCCGCCAGGCCTGGCACCTTGGCCACCTTGACTTCGTTCAGTTCGTGGTCGCCGCGCAGCAGCAGCATCCAGTTTTCCTTGACCTGCTTGCCGTCGACTTCCTTCTCCACGGTCAGTGCGATGGTCTTGACGGTCTGCGCCAGGTCCAGGTTCAGCAGCTTGGCGACCTGCTCGCACTTGACGGTGTCCGGGGTCGAGGTCTTGGTCAGCGCCTGCGCCGCGGCGGGACGGCTGGCGGCCAGCGGCATCGCTTCGGCCGCTTCCATGTTGGCCGCGTAGTCCGAGGTTGGACAATAGACGATGGCGTCTTCGCCGGTGCTGGCGATGACGTGGAATTCATGCGAGCCGGTGCCGCCGATGGCGCCGTTGTCGGCCGCCACCGCGCGGAACTTCAGGCCGAAGCGCTGGAAGATCTTGGTGTAGGCGTCGAACATGACCTTGTAGGAGGCCTGCATGCCGGCCAGGTCGCGGTCGAACGAGTAGGCGTCCTTCATGGTGAACTCGCGCCCGCGCATCAGGCCGAAACGCGGACGGCGCTCGTCGCGGAACTTGGTCTGGATGTGATAGAAGTTCAGCGGCAGCTGGCGGTAGGACTTGATCTCGGTGCGCACCACGTCGGTGATGACTTCCTCGGACGTCGGCTGGATCGCGTAGTCGCGGCCGTGGCGGTCCTTCACGCGCATCAGCTCCGGGCCCATCTTGTCCCAGCGGCCGGTTTCCTGCCACAGCTCGGCCGGCTGCACCAGCGGCATCAGGAGCTCGATGGCGCCGGCCTTGTTCATCTCATCGCGAATGATCGCTTCGACCTTGCGGATCACCCGCAGGCCCGTCGGCATATAGGTATAGATGCCGGATCCGAGGCGCTTGATCATGCCCGCGCGCATCATCAACTGGTGGCTGACGATCTCGGCGTCGGACGGCGCTTCTTTTAGAGTTGAAATAAAAAATCGGGAGGCGCGCATATCGATGAATTCTTTTTAAAAAGAGAGAGTTATAATCAACCTAATTTTAAAGGATTAGCTGGCCGATGCGTCCAATCTTTGTACAAATGGGTCCGATTCTCCGGCTCCCGCCGTTTTCGCGCGTCGAAAACCAGGCGGGACCGGGCGCTGCCTGTCGGATTTGTAGGTAAAAACAGAAGAAGCACGCGCTGGCAGAAAGTTTCGAGGTGAATCATGCTCGACCGTGAAGGGTTTCGGCCCAACGTCGGCATCATCCTGCTGAACGCCCAGAACGAGGTGTGGTGGGGGAAACGGGTGCGCGAGCACTCGTGGCAGTTCCCGCAAGGGGGCATCAAGTATGGAGAGACGCCGGAACAAGCGATGTACCGCGAGCTCGAGGAAGAAATCGGCTTGCGCCAGGAGCACGTCAAGATCGTGGGGCGCACCCGCGACTGGCTGCGCTATGAGGTGCCCGATCATTTCATCAAGCGTGAAATCCGCGGGCATTACCGTGGGCAGAAGCAGATCTGGTTCCTGCTGCGCATGGTCGCGCGCGACAACGACGTCAACCTGCGCCTGACCGACCATCCCGAGTTCGACGCCTGGCGCTGGCACGACTACTGGGTGCCGCTGGACGTGGTGATCGAGTTCAAGCGGGACGTGTACCAGCGCGCCCTGCAGGAACTGTCGCGCTTCCTGACCTGGCCGGCCAACGGCGGGCACACGCACGAGCGGCGCCATACCGCGCGCTACCTGCGCCAGCCGCACGCGCCACGCCAGCCGGCGCCGGCCGAACCGGCGCGCACGGCGGAGTCGCAACTGGTGCTGGCGCCGCACAAGGAATAGCGCGGCTCAGGGGTCTGGTCCTGCGGACCTGCCCCCATTCGCTGTGCACACGCCACAAGATGGGGTCAGGTCCGCAGGACCAGACCCCGGCGCTATCTTTTTTTGTGGCAACCTTGATTTTTACGCAAATCCTTGCGTTAGAATCTTGCATGCCTACATCATTCCTGCGCGGCGCCCTGGCGCTTGCCCTCTCCGCCCTCCTTTCCTCCAACACCTTCGCCGCCGACAAGGCCGCCTGCCAATACGTCCAGATCGGCCAGCTGCCGCTGCGCTATCTTGGCGAATGGTTCCATCCTGCCGTCGACGGCTTCATCAACGGCAAGCCCGCGCCGATGATGGTCGATACGGGATCGAACAAGACCTGGCTGACCAACCAGCTCGCCGAGCGGCTGGATCTGCGCCAGCGCGCCACCGGCAATATCGTCAAGGGCGTCGGCGGCGAAACCCGCCTCTACAGCGCCCGCGTCGACGATTTTCAGGTGGGGCCGACCCATACCGGCAAACGCTACTTCGAAGTGATCGGCGAAACGGGCATGACGCCGGAGTTCGACGCCCTCGTCGGCGCCGATTTCCTGTTCCAGGCCGACGTGGAGATTTCGCTCGCCGAAAAGGCTGTGCGCTTCTTCCGTCCGACCAACTGCAGCGGCGACAGCTACCTCGCGTACTGGGGCGACGCGGTCGAGGTGCCGTTCACCGGCACCTTCTTCGAAAGCCGCAATCCGACCTTCACGGTGGAACTGAACGGCGTCAAACTCAACGCCATCATCGACAGCGGCGCCTCCAGGAGCTTCGTGTTCATCGGCGGCGCGCGCAAGGCGGGGGTGAATACCGACTCGGCCGGCGTCGTCAAGGTACCCGGCGCGAGCGGCATCGGTTCCGAAACGCTGGCGCAGTGGCGCACCGTGTTCAAGACCCTGTCGATCGGCGGCGAAGTCATCCGCGACGCCGAACTGAACATTTCCGCCGATCCGAACACCGGCCGCCAGGACGCCGACTTGCTGCTGGGCGTCGATTTCCTGCGCTCGCACCGGGTGCTGTTCGCGATGGACCAGCGGCGCCTCTACATTTCCTACCTCGGCGGCGACATCTTCTCGCGCGACTCGGTGGCGATCGAGCCTTGGCTGCAGAAAGAGGCCGACCAGGGTAATCCGAACGCGCAGTACGCGCTCGCCACCAAGTACCTGGCGGGCAGCGGCGCGGCGCATGACGCGGCGGCAGCAGCGGTCTGGATGGACAAGGCGGCGCACCAGGGCCATCCGCGCGCTGCATACCAGGTTGGCACGTGGATGCTGCATTCCGGGAAATCGGCCGAATCGGCCGCGCTGTTCCGCAATGTGCTCAGCAAGCATCCCGACGAGCACCGCGCCGCGCTGTTCCTGTTCCTGGCGCAGCTGCAGGGCGGCGACAGCGCCGGGGCGGCGCGCGACCTCGCGGCGCACTTCGCGGACGACAAGCAGCGCAACTGGCCGGCGCCGGTAGCCGATTTTTATCTCGGCCGCATCGACGCCGCCCAGCTGGTCGCGCTGGCCGGCAAGAAGCAGGCGAACACCAGGTTCTTCACCTGCGACGCAAAACTCCTGGTATCCGAACTGGCGGGTGCGCAGGGCGACAAGGACAAAGCCAAAACGCTGGCCGATGCCTGGCGCGCCGAATGCGGCCGCCCCGCGCCGAACATCTGAGCACTTGCTACAATGGCGGTCCTGCCATGCCTTGACCGCCTTTTCCCATGTTCGCACCCTCCTCCGACGACGTCCGCCGCTTTTTCTGCGAAACCTTCCGCAAGCAGCGGGCCGGCGAGATCCTCAGCCCGATGGAGGGAATCGCCGGCGACTGGATTGCACTGCATCCCGAATACGCCGACACGCTGAGTGACGCCGACGCGGCGCTGGCGCGCGACTACTCGGTCGAAGGCGGCCAGACCAACCCTTTTCTGCACCTGTCGATGCACCTGTCGATTTCCGAACAGGCGTCGGTGGACCAGCCGCGCGGCATTCGCGACGCCATCAATGCGCTTACCGCCCGCCTCGGCCAGCACGACGCGCACCACCAGATCATGGAGTGCCTGGGCGAGATGATCTGGAATTCGCAGCGCAACGGCGTGCCGCCGGACGCCGAGGCGTACGTCGAATGCGTGCGCAAGCGCGCGGCGCGGTAAAGTTTTGGGGTCAGGTCCGCCGGGCCTGACCCCGAAGTTGGACCGCGGCCTGGACGCCGTCCGGCCATATTAGACGCCACATACAAAAACGGGGTCAGGTCCATCGGACCTGACCCCCTTTGTATTTCAGCGTCGGCGAATCAGCGGTGGCCAGTCGCCAGCGTGGACGGCAGGCTGCCCAGGTAGGCGGCGATATCGACGATGTCCTTGTTCGACAGTGGCTTGACTTGGCCGCCCATGATCGGGTTGCTGCGGCCGTTGGCGCCGTCGCCGCGCTTGTAAGCGGTCAGCGCGTGCGCGAGGTAGTCGGGATGCTGGCCAGCCAGCTTCGGATAGCTTGGATCGACCGGCTTGTTGAAGTCCGCGCCGTGGCAGGCCGCGCAGCTGTACTTCTTGACCAGAGCTTCGCCGCTGGCGATGTTGCCGCCCGCGGCAGCGTTGAACGAGACCACGGCCGCAGCCAGCGCAATAATCATTTTTTTCATGGGCGTGTCCTTATTTATGCGTGGTCTGCGAATAGTACGCAGCGACGTCGGCGATGTCCTGGTCGGACAGGCCGGCGGCGATGCCGCGCATGGACGGATGCTTGCGCTCGCCCTTCTTGTACGCGTTGAGCGCACTCTCGATGTACTTGGCCGACTGGCCGCCGATCATCGGCACCCGATACACTTCCGGGAACGAGGCCTTGTATTCAGGGATGCCGTGGCAGCCGATACACATTTCTACCTTGGCAGCTGCAGCCTTGGGATTTCCGACGATGTCTGCCGCGGCGGCGACATGAGCAACGCCGGCGAGCACGAGAAGTGCGAAGATTTTTTTCATAGGTTGCAAAGGTAAAGAGTAATCGGGTGCTAGCGCAAAAGTTACAATTTAGTCTACCAGCACGCGATTCTAACTGAAGACCGTCAGGCAGTCCACAATCGCCGCTTGGCTTATACTCGATCCAATTTCCATCATTTTCGGCACCGACTCCATGCACGCTCATCATTCACCGCCGCCGCGTTTCGAAGGCACCGACACCTATGTCGCCACCAGCGACCTGAAACTGGCGGTCAACGCCGCCCTGACCCTGCAGCGCCCCCTGCTGATCAAGGGCGAACCGGGCACCGGCAAGACCATGCTGGCCGAGGAAGTGGCCGACGCGCTGGGCATGCCGCTGATGCAGTGGCACATCAAGTCCACCACCAAGGCGCAGCAGGGCCTGTACGAATACGACGCCGTCTCGCGCCTGCGCGACTCGCAGCTGGGCGACGAGCGCGTGCGCGACATCCACAACTACATCGTCAAGGGCGTGCTGTGGCAGGCCTTCACCGCCCCCGAGCCGGTGGTGCTGCTGATCGACGAAATCGACAAGGCCGACATCGAGTTCCCCAACGACCTGCTGCGCGAACTCGATCGCATGGAGTTCTACGTCTACGAGACGCGCGAGATGGTCGTCGCCAAACACCGGCCGCTGGTGATCATCACCTCCAACAACGAGAAGGAGCTGCCGGACGCTTTTCTCCGCCGCTGCTTCTTCCACTACATCAAATTCCCGGACAAGGACACGATGGAGGCGATCGTCAAGGTCCACTATCCGAGCCTGAAGCAGGACCTGCTGGCGCAGGCGCTGCAAAGCTTCTACGAAGTGCGCGACGTGCCCGGCCTGAAGAAGAAGCCGTCGACCTCGGAATTCCTCGACTGGCTGAAATTGCTGCTGGCCGAAGACATCGGCCCGGAAGCGCTGCGCAGCAAGGACACCAAGGCAGTGGTGCCGCCGCTGCACGGCGCGCTGCTCAAGAATGAGCAGGACGTGCACCTGTTCGAGCGCCTGGTCTACATGTCGCGCACCAACCGCTGACGCCATGATCCAGGTCGATCCCGTCACCCTCGAAGCGAACGGCGTGCGGCTCGAACCGCTGGCGCCGCATCACGCCGACGGCCTGCGCGCCGCCGCCCGCGACGGCGAACTGTGGAAGCTGCGCGTGACCTCGGTGCCCGAGCCGGACCAGGTGGAGGCCTACATCGGCGCGGCGCTCGACATGCCGGGCCGGCGCGCGTTCGCCGTGCTCGAAGGCGACACCGTCATCGGCACTACCAGCTACCACGACATCGTGCCGGCCGTGGACCGGGTCGAAATCGGCTGGACCTGGTATGCGAAAAGCCGCCAGCGCAGCCACGTCAACAGCACCTGCAAGATGCTGCTGCTGGCGCACGCCTTCGACACGCTCGGCTGCGCGGTGGTCGGCCTGCGCACCGATAACTTCAACTACGCCTCGCAGGCGGCGATCGAGCGGCTCGGGGCGAAGAAGGACGGCGTGATCCGCCACCACCATCCGCGCCGCGACGGCACCGTGCGCGACACCGTCATGTACAGCATCGTGCGCGGCGAGTGGCCGGAAGTGCGCGCCCAGCTGGCCTACCGACTGCAGAAGCACGGCACATCATGCTGATCGATTTCTTCTTCACGCTGAAGGACGCCAAGATCCCGGTCACGATCAAGGAGTTCCTGACCTTGCTCGAAGCGATGGAAAAGGACCTCGCCGGGCAGTCGCTCGACGAGTTCTACTTCCTTTCGCGCCTCGCGCTGGTCAAGGACGAGGCCCACTTCGACAAATTCGACCGCGCGTTCGCACAGTACTTCAAGGGCATGAACGGCGCCTTCGAAGCCAACAGCGCGATCCCGCTCGACTGGCTGCTCAAGCGCATGGAGCGCGAGCTGACGCCCGAGCAAAGGGCCGCGCTGGAGAAATTCGGCTACGACAAGCTGATGGACCGGCTCAACCAGTTGCTGAAGGAGCAGAAGGAGCGCCACGAAGGCGGCGGCAAATGGATCGGCACCGGCGGCACTTCGCCGTTCGGCAATGGCGGCACCAACCCGGAAGGCATCCGAATCGGCGGCGCCGGGCGCAACCGCACCGCGGTCAAGGTGTGGGAGCAGCGCGCCTACAAGGACTACGACGCCGAGCGCGAACTGGGCACGCGCAACATCAAGGTCGCGCTGCGGCGGCTGCGCAAGTTCGCGCGCGAAGGCGCCGAGGAAGAACTGGCGCTGGACGCGACCATCCGCGCCACCGCAAGCAATGCCGGCTGGCTCGACATCAAGATGCAGCCCGAGCGCAAGAACAAGATCAAGGTGCTGATGCTTCTCGACGTGGGCGGCAGCATGGACGACCATATCGAGCGCACCGAGGAGCTGTTCTCGGCGGCGAAGACGGAATTCAAGAACATGGAGTTCTTCTACTTCCACAACTGCGTCTATGACTACCTGTGGAAGAACAACCGGCGCCGCAACGCCGAGCGCTTCCCGACCTGGGATATCCTGCGCAAGTACCCGCCGGACACCAAGCTGATTTTCGTCGGCGACGCGACCATGAGCCCGTACGAGGTGCTGGCGCCGGGCGGGTCGGTCGAGTACAACAACGAGGAAGCCGGCGCCGAGTGGCTGGCGCGCTTCTGCAACGCCTTCCCGAAATTCATCTGGCTCAATCCGGAGCCGGAGGGCGTGTGGCAGTACAGGCAGTCGATCTCGGTCATCAAGCAGATCATGAACAACCGCATGTTCCCCTTGACCATCGACGGCCTCGAGCGGGGCATGCGCCTGCTGAGCAAGTAAGACCGTCGCACCAGCGCAGGCGGAAACGCATGCGTTTCCCCCATGCTGAGCCTGCGACTCGGCGCATCATATTCAGCATGGGTGCCTGCCTTCGCAGGCACGACATTCGATACGTTGGCGTTCTGGTAACGTGCCACGTCCTCCTCCACCGTCTTGTAGAATCGGCCATCACCGACTCGCACAGGACACCCCATGCCCGACCTGCTGTCGATCCTGACCAGCCTCGCCTGGCCAGTAGCCATCGCTCTGGCCTGGCTGGCCGGCGAATTCGGCCAGCACTTCACCGGCCTGCCGCGCGTCACCTTCTACGGCCTGGTCGGCTTCGCGCTGGCCAGTGGCCAGGTCGGCATCCTGCCCGTGCCGAACGGCGGCGCCGCGCTGGTGGCGGCCGATATCGCCTTCGGCCTGATGCTGTTCGAACTGGGCTACCGCATCAACCTGCGCTGGTTCCGCACCAATCCGTGGCTTGGCGTGGCCAGCCTGGTCGAAGCGGGCGCCACCTTCGCCGGAGTGCGATGGATCGCCCTGGCCTTCGGCACCGAGCCGACCACCGCGCTGATGCTCGCGGCCCTGGCGATGGCCACCTCGCCGGCTACGGTGGTGCGCGTCGTCAACGAGCAGCGCGCCTCCGGGCAGGTGACCGAGCGCGTGATGCACCTGGCCGCGGTGAACTGCGTGCTGGCCGTCTTCGCCTTTAACCTGGTGGTCGGCTACTGGATGTTCCGCAGCACCGAAGACCTGGGCGAAGCCGCGTGGCTCAGCTTCCGCTCGCTGGTAGTCTCGGGCCTGGCCGGCGCCTTTGCCGGCGTCGCCGTCTCCGCCCTGCTGCGCGCGCTCGGCAACCTGGCGCAGGACGCCACGGTCGCTTTCGCGCTGTCGGTGATCCTGCTCGTCTCGGTGACCTACACCTTCCGCCTTTCCCCGGTCGTCGCCGCGCTGGCCTTCGGCCTGACCGCGCGCCACCGCCGCGTCGCCTACGGCCAGGCTCAGCGCAGCTTCGGCGCCCTTGGCGACCTGCTCACCGTGCTGCTGTACGTGTATTGCGCCTCCATGCTCGACTGGCGCATCGTCACCGCCGGCCTCGTTCCGTCGCTGGCGATGGTGGCGGTGCGCCTGGTGACCAAGACCGCGGGCGTGGCGCTGTTCTCGCCGCTGTCCGGCATCTCGTGGCGCAAAGGCGCGCTGACCGGGCTGGGACTGGCGCCGCTGTCGATCTTCATCATCCTCGTGCTCGAACACGCGCGCGTGAGCGGCGTGGCGCTGCCGGCGGCCGCGCAGGCGATGGCGGCGGTCAGCCTGCTGCTTGAACTTGGCGCGCCGGTCATCCTGCAGCGCGCCCTGGTGTGGGCGCGCGAAACTCCGGAGGGTCAGCATGGCGCTTGAACCGTTCGCCAAATCGAATGCGCTGACCTTCGGCGTCGAACTCGAACTGCAGCTGGTCAGCCTGTCCGACTTCGACCTGACGCCGGCCAGTCCGGACCTACTGCACCTGCTGGCGCAGAAGCCCTTCCCCGGCAACGTCACGCCGGAGATCACCGAGAGCATGATCGAGATTAATTCGAGCGTGCAGACCCACCACAAGCCGCTGCTGGCCGAACTGCGCGCGATCCGCGACACGCTGGTGGCGGCGGCCGACAAGCTCAATATCGGCATCTGCGGCGGCGGCACGCACCCGTTCCAGCATTGGTCCGAGCAGAAGATCTATCCGAAGCAGCGCTTCCAGGAGCTGTCGGTGCTGTATGGCTACCTGGCCAAGCAGTTCACCATCTTCGGCCAGCACGTGCACATCGGCTGCAGCTCGGGCGACGACGCGCTGTTCCTGCTCCATTCGCTGTCGCGCTACGTGCCGCACTTCATCGCGCTGTCGGCGTCGTCGCCGTTCGTGCAGGGGCGCGACACCCTGTTCGAATCGGCGCGGCTCAATTCCGTGTTTGCGTTTCCGATGAGCGGGCGGGCGCCGTTCTGCCTGCGCTGGGACGACTTCGCCAACGTCTATTACGCCAAGATGGAAGCGACCGGCATCATCAGGAGCATGAAGGACTTTTACTGGGACATCCGGCCCAAGCCCGAGTACGGCACCATCGAGCTGCGCGTATGCGACACGCCGCTGACGGTGGAACGGGCGGCTGCGCTGGCGGGATACTTGCAGGCGCTGTGCCGGCACCTGCTGGAGCGGCGCGAAGCCGCGCCGTGCGAGGACGACTACCTGGTCTATAACTACAACCGCTTCCAGGCCTGCCGCTTCGGGCTCGACGGCGCCGTGACGCATCCGAAGACTTACCAGACGGTGGCGCTGCGCGAGGACATCCTGCAAACGCTCGAGGCGATGGAGCCGCACGCGGAGTCGCTGGGCGGGTCTTCCGCCCTCGCCCACTTGCGCGACGTGGCCAACGGCGCCAGCGACGCCAACTTCCTGCGCCAGCAATTCGGGCGGCACGGCGGATGCGAAGGTGTGGTGGACGAGGCGATCCGCGTTTTCCGCGGCTGAATGAAGATGGGGTCAGGTCCGCAGGACCAGACCCCGGGCCAGCGCAGGCGGGGTCTGGTCCTGCGGACCTGACCCCAATTCAAAATCGCGTCTCGCGCGCGGCGCGCAGGAACTCGTCGAGGATCGGCGTGCAATCGAGCAGTTCGCGCCCGCCGGCGCGGTGGAACTCGGGATGCCACTGCAGCCCCATGACGAAGTCGGCGCGCTGGTAGCGGATCGCCTCGATCACGCCATCCGGATCCGACATCGCCTCGATCGCGATATCGCGCCCGAGGTCCTTGACCGCCTGGTGGTGGATCGAATTGACGACCGGCCGCCGCTGGTCCGGAAACAGGCGGCCGAGCGTGGATCCCGGCGCGAACACGATCGCATGCTTGTGCGCGTCGTATTCGTCGTTCACGTGCGCCAGCGCCTCCGGAATGTTGGTCACCACGTCCTGGTACAAGGTGCCGCCGAATGCCACGTTGATCAGCTGGCAGCCGCGGCAGATCCCCAGCACCGGCTTGCCGGCATCGACGAATTCATGCAGCAGCTCGAGTTCGTACAGGTCGCGCGCGCGGTCGCCACCCCACTCCGGGCGCGTGGCGACTTCCGAATAGGTCTGCGGCGACACGTCGGCGCCGCCCTGCAGCACCAGCCCGTCGAGGTGGCGAGCGTAGTGGCGCAAGGTGATGTTGCTCGGATGGAGCAGCCCGTTGGTGTTGACCGTCGGGACCATGAACACCAGCACGTCGCGCGACATCACCCATTGGGCAATCGACTCTTCCAGGTACTGCAGGTTCTTCGAGCGCAGCCCGGTGGAGCCCGGCTCGGGATGAAAAATCCGCGCCGACACGCCGATGCGCAGGGTGCGCCGCATGAAGTCGCGGCTGAAGCGGTCGCGCAGCGCGCGAAACCGCGACGACAGCACGCGCCCGGCCAGCGCCAGCGGCGTGTCGCCGCGACGCTGCCAGCGCGGCAGGTCGCCGGGTTCGCGCCGGTCCGGCAAGCGGCCCGGCGGTTGTTCTGGTTCTGTCATTGGCGCCCCGTGGTGGTGGAACGGGTCTGACCCGCGGGTCGGCCCCATGTGTCAAGGCAGCGACATCAGCTTCTTGATCGCCGAGTACAAATGCCGGTCGGCCACCGGCTTGTCGAGCAGCCCGCGCACGCCGACCGCGCGCGCGCGCGGCGCGTCGTAGTTAAAACTGCGCCCGACCAGGAACACCACCGCCGTGCGCGCCGCCGCCGGCAGCCCCTTGACGTCGGCGCACAGCCGGTACGGATCGACCTGCGGCGTCGAGGTGTTGATCATCAGGACCGACACCGCCGTCTCGTCGCACAGCCGCAGCGCGGCGCCGGCGCTGTCGGTCCACTCGACCGGCCAGCGGCGCGGCCCGAACACCTTGGCCACGTGGTCGCGGAAGGCGCCGCCCTTGTCGACGATCAGGATGGCGCCCGACGGCGGCTCCTTGCGCTTCTGCTCATGCTGGGCCGGATCGGTCAGGTCGATGTCCAGCCGCGGCTTGCGGCGCCGCTCGATCACCACCGGCGACAGACCGCGCGCGGTCAGCTGGGCCAGCGCCTGCGCGCGCTTGTGCACCAGGCCGGCGAGCAGCTGGTGCATGCGCGTCCCGTCCAGCGGACGCGGCAGCTGCGGAAAGGGGAAAGCGGGAGCCGGGGAGCCGATCAGCAGGGCCGGCGTGATGTCGGTGGGGTTGGCGCCGGACAGCGCGGCCAGGGCCGGAAGGTGGTCGCCATTGACGATGTAGAGGTCGGGCTCCTGCAGGCTGTCCTCGAGCAGGCAGAAATACGACGGCCCGGGCGGCGGCGCCTGCGCCAGCGCCGCGCTGATCTCGGCGCATTCTGGCGCCTCGAAACCGATCAGGCGCACTGCGAACGGAAATTTAGAAGAATGCATGTCGACACGCCGAAGGCGGGCCAGCGGCCATGTGGCGCTGCCTCGCTTTGAATCTAGTCATAATTGCGCCGGCTGGCAAGCACAATCACTCTGGTACAAGGTCGTTCCGCGTCAAACCGACCGCAACGCGATCCTAACTATTTTCTGCATTTCGTGGCGGTCGATTGTAAACACGCCCGACAATTGCGTAGAATATCGCCGGGAAAAGACTGTGTTTTTATCCAGTTACCGCGCAGACACGATAGAATGCGCAGGCATTTCCCAATTCAAATTACAAGTTTGACCAAGTATGGCAACCAAAAAACCTGCATCCGACTATAGCGAAGCCTCCATCCGGGTCCTCAAGGGACTCGAGCCCGTCAAACAGCGCCCGGGCATGTACACCCGGACCGAAAATCCCCTGCACATCATCCAGGAAGTGATCGACAACGCCTCCGACGAGGCGCTCGGCGGCCACTGCAACCACATCGCGGTGACGGTGAACACGGACGGCTCGATCACGGTCGAGGACGACGGCCGCGGCATCCCGGTCGGCCTGCATCCCGAAGAAGGGGTGCCGACGGTCGAGATCGTCTTCACCCGCCTGCACGCCGGCGGCAAGTTCGACAAGGGCTCGGGCGGCGCCTACGCGTTCTCGGGCGGCCTGCACGGCGTCGGCGTGTCGGTCACCAACGCGCTGTCGAAGCGCCTGGAGATCACGGTGTGGCGCAAGGAACCCGACGGCAACGGCCTGCACCACCTGGTGTTCGAAAACGGCGACGTGGTCGAGCCGCTCAACTCGCGCCCCGCCCCGCGCGACGGCAAGAAGAGCGGCACCCGCGTCACCGCCTGGCCGGACCCGAAGTACTTCGACTCGCCGGAGATCTCGAAGGTCGAGTTGCAACGCCTGCTGCGCTCGAAGGCGGTGCTGCTACCGGGCGTGACCGTCACGCTGACGAATGCGAAGACCGGCGACGTCCAGACCTGGAAGTACGATGAAGGCCTGCGCGGCTACCTCAACGAGATGCTGGCCCAGACCTCGAACGGCGAAACCCTGATCCCGCTGTTCGAAGGCGCGCAGTTCGCCAACGGCGAGTCGGACGGCTTTGCCGAAGGCGAAGGCGCGGCCTGGGTGGTGGCGTGGACCGAGGAAGGCGCCGTGGTGCGCGAGTCCTACGTCAACCTGATCCCGACGCCGAACGGCGGCACCCACGAGTCGGGCCTGCGCGACGGCCTGTATGGCGCGGTGAAGAACTTCGTCGAGATGCACTCGCTGCTGCCCAAGGGCGTCAAGCTGCTGCCGGAAGACGTGTTCGCGCGCGTGTCGTTCGTGTTGTCGGCCAAGGTGCTCGACCCGCAGTTCCAGGGCCAGATCAAGGAGCGCCTCAATTCGCGCGACGCGGTGCGGCTGGTTTCGACCTTCGCCAAGCCGCCGCTCGAAGTGTGGCTGAACCACCACGTCGAATACGGCAAGAAGCTGGCCGAGCTGGTGATCAAGCAGGCCCAGTCGCGCCTGCGCTCCCTGCAGAAAGTCGAGAAGAAGAAGTCGTCGGGCGTGGCCGTCCTGCCGGGCAAGCTGACCGACTGCGAATCGTCGGACATCTCGCGCAACGAGATCTTCCTGGTCGAGGGCGACTCGGCGGGCGGTTCGGCCAAGATGGGCCGCGACAAGGAATTCCAGGCCATCCTGCCGCTGCGCGGCAAGGTGCTCAATTCGTGGGAGACCGACCGCGACCGCCTGTTCGCCAACAACGAGATCCACGACATCGCGGTGGCGATCGGCGTCGACCCGCACAGCTACGGCGACACGCCGGACCTGTCGGGCCTGCGCTACGGGAAAATCTGTATCCTGTCCGATGCGGACGTGGACGGCTCGCACATCCAGGTGCTGCTGCTCACCCTCTTCTTCAAGCACTTCCCGGCGCTGTTCGCGCACGGCCACATCTGCATCGCGCGCCCGCCGCTGTTCCGTGTCGATGCGCCGGCGCGCGGCAAGAAGCCGATCCAGAAGCTGTACGCGCTCGACGCGGGCGAACTGGTGGCGATCGAAGACAAGCTGCGCAAGGATGGCGTGAAGGAAGGCGCCTGGGGCATCTCGCGCTTCAAGGGCCTGGGCGAGATGAACGCCGAGCAGCTGTGGGAGACCACGATGAATCCGGATACGCGCCGCCTGCTGCCGGTCACGCTGGGCTACTTCAGCCAGGCCGATTCGTCGGCGCGCTTCAATATGCTGATGGGGAAAGGCGAAGCGGCCGCCCGCCGCGCCTGGATCGAAGAACACGGCAACGAAGCCGAAGCCGATATCTGATGGGTCTGGGGTCTGACCCCGCGGGGTCAGAGCCTGGTTTTCTCCCGAACTGAATTTGAAATAACCATGTCTACACAATCCACTCTTTTCGACGCCCCAGAAGCGCCAGCGGACGACATCGCGCCACCTCCTCCGCCGACCGAACCACCTCCGCCGCCGCCACCGCCGCCGGAAGACGACGGCGAGTCGCTGACGCTGTCGACCTTCGCCGAGCGCGCCTATCTCGATTACGCCGTCTCGGTGGTCAAGGGCCGCGCGCTGCCCGACGTCACCGACGGCCAGAAGCCGGTCCAGCGCCGCATCCTGTTTGCGATGAATGAACTGGGCCTGGGCCCGACCGCCAAGCCGCGCAAGTCGGCCGCCGTGGTCGGCGACGTGCTCGGCAAACTCCACCCGCACGGCGACCAGTCGGTGTACGACGCCCTGGTGCGCATGGCCCAGGACTTCTCGCTGCGCTATCCCCTGATCGACGGCCAGGGCAATTTCGGCTCGCGCGACGGCGACGGCGCCGCGGCGATGCGCTACACCGAGGCGCGCCTGACGCCGATCGCGCGCATCCTGATGGACGAGATCGACCAGGGCACGGTGGACTTCCAGCCGAACTACGATGGCTCCACCACCGAGCCGAAGACGCTGCCGGCGCGCCTGCCGATGGTGCTGCTGAACGGCGCCTCGGGCATCGCGGTCGGCCTGGCCACCGAGATCCCGTCGCACAACCTGGGCGAAGTGGCGCAGGCCGCCGTCGCCATGATCCGCAATCCGAAGATCAGCCACGCCGAGCTGATGGCGATCGTGCCTGGCCCGGACTTCCCGGGCGGCGGCCAGATCATCACGCCGGCCTCGCAGATCGCCGAGATGTACGCGTCCGGCCGCGGCAGCATGAAGGTGCGCGCGCGCTGGAAGATCGAGGAACTGGCGCGCGGCCAGTGGCAGGCGGTGGTCACCGAACTGCCGCCGGGCGTGTCGTCGCAGAAGGTGCTCGAAGAGATCGAAGAGCTGACCAACCCGAAGATCAAGCTGGGCAAGAAGGCGCTGTCGCCGGAGCAGACCACGCTCAAGCAGACCATCCTCGGTTCGCTCGACACGATCCGCGACGAATCGGGCCGCGAGGCGCCGGTGCGCCTGGTGTTCGAGCCGAAGTCGAAGAACCAGGACCAGGGCGAGTTCATGCTCATGCTGCTGGCGCACACCTCGCTCGAGTCGTCGAACTCGATCAACCTGGTGATGATCGGCGGCGACGGCCGCCCGCGCCAGAAGGGCCTGACCGATATCCTGCAGGAGTGGATCGAGTTCCGCTTCGTCACGGTGCGGCGCCGCACCGAGTTCCGCATGTCGAAGGTGGACGACCGCATCCACATCCTGGAAGGCCGCGAGGCGGTCCTGCTGAACATCGACAAGGTGATCCACATCATCCGCAATTCGGACGAGCCGAAAGCGGCGCTGATCGCCGAGTTCCGCCTGTCGGACCGCCAGGCCGAGGACATCCTCGAGATCCGCCTGCGCCAGCTGGCGCGCCTGGAAACCATCAAGATCCAGCAGGAGCTGGCCGATCTGCGCAAGGAAAAAGCCACGCTGCAGGACATCCTCGACAACCCATCGACCATGAAGCGCGTGATCATCCGCGAGATCGAGGCCGACGCCAAGCAGTTCGGCGACAAGCGCCGCACCGTGATCGAGGAAGCGCAGCGCGCTGTGGCCGAGCAGAAGGTCATCGACGAGCCGGTCACCGTGATCGTGTCGGAAAAAGGCTGGGTGCGTGCGCGTACCGGCATCGGCCACGACGCCGCCCAGTTCACCTTCAAGGCGGGCGACGCGATGTACGGCGCGTTCGAATGCCGCACCGTCGATACGCTATTGGCCTTCGGCGACAATGGCAAGGTGTACTCGGTGCCGGTGTCGGCGCTGCCGGGCGCGCGCGGCGACGGCGTGCCTGTCACAACGCTGATCGACCTGTCGGGCGGGGCGCGCATCCTGCACTACTTCGCAGGCAGCGCGAACACCCAGCTGGTGCTGGCCTCGTCGGCCGGCTACGGCTTCCTGACCAAGGCCGGCGACATGGTCAGCCGGCTCAAGGGCGGCAAGTCCTTCTTCACCCTCGACGGCGCGACGCTGCTGCCGCCGCGCGTGGTCGCCGAAAAAGCCGGCGCGATCGCCTGCCTGTCCGAGAAGGGGCGCGTGCTGGTGTTCGGCATGGACGAGATGAAGGTGCTCACCAACGGCGGCAAGGGCGTGATCCTGATGCACCTCGAGCCGAAGGAGACGCTGCTGGCGGTCCAGCCGATTACGCAGAAGGGCGTGAACGTGATCGGCACCTGGGCCGGCGCCAAGCCGCGCGTGGTGGAGCTGTTCGCGTCCGGCCTGGAGCCGCACTTCGGCAAGCGCGCGCTCAAGGGCAAGCCGCTGGTGCAGAAGGTGAAGGCGGTCACGCTGGCGATGCGCACCACCGATTCCGACGCGGCGTAAGCGCCCGGACGGGGTCTGGTCCCGCGGAGCGACGGGGACGCCGAGTCCCCATTTTCCCGCTACAGAACCAGACCCCGATCCCCATCCACATGCGGCGCCATGATCTCGGCGATCCACTTCATGAAGCGCTGCGCGCGCATGGCGACGTGGCGCCGGTTCGGGTACAGCAGCGTCACCGGCATCGGCGGCGCGCGGTAGTCATCCAGGATTGACACAAGCTTCCCCTGCGCGAGCAGCTCCCCTAGCCCCACCAGCGGCGCCTGGATGATGCCCAGCCCCGCCAGGCAGGCGGCCTGGTAGGCGTCGCTGTTGTTGACTGCGATCGACGCGGGAACCTCGACGCTGTGTTCCTCGCCGCCCTCGATGTAATCGAAACGGGCCGCCCGGCCGGCCAGCGCCGGCGCGTAATCGACCAGCCGGTGCGACGCCAGGCCGGCGGGACTGCGCGGCGTGCCGAAGCGCGCCAGGTAGTCGGGACTGGCGCAGTTAATCAGGCCGAAAAACCCGAGCGGCCGGGCGATCAGCGACGAGTCGTCCAGCCGGCCGACCCGGATGATGCAGTCGAATCCCTCCTTCACCACGTCGACCCGCCGGTCGGTGCTCGAGAGCTCGACCTGCAGGCGCGGGTGGTCCTTGAGGAAGGCCGGCAGCTGCGGGATCACGATATTGCGCGCCATGGCGACCGGCATATCGACCCGCAGGCGTCCGCTCAGCTCCGCGGCGCCCTGGCGGAACAGCGTCTCGAGTTCTTCCATCTCATCGAGCATGTGCTTGCTCCGCTCGTAAAACGTGAGGCCGTCCGGCGTCATGTGCACCTTGCGCGTGGTCCGCTGCAGCAAGCGCGTGCCGAGCGCCGCCTCGAGCTGGCGAACCGCGGTCGATACCGCCGCCTTCGACATGCCCAGGCTGTCGGCGGCCTGCGTAAAGCTGGCCAGCTCCGCCACCCGCACAAAGATCTGCATCGTTTCCAGGCGATTCATGCTGCCTCCAATACTGTTCACGTAGAACGAACAGTGTAATCGCGGATTGCACCTTTGTTTCACCCGGTATCCACAATAAACTGGCCCCATCGCAGTCAAACCAAGGGGAAACCGATCATGGCAAGCAAACTGGCAATCATCACGGGCGGCAGCCGCGGCCTGGGCAAAAGCGCGGCACTGAAGCTGGCGCAGCAAGGCGTCGACGTCATTCTCACATATCACAGCAACGAGGCAGCCGCGCATGCGGTGGTCACCGAAATCGAGGCCGGCGGCGCGCGTGCCGCGGCCCTGCGCCTCGACACCGGCGACGTCGGCTCGTTTGCCGCGTTCGCGCAACAGCTGCAGCAGCTGATGGCGGCAAAGTGGCAGCGCGACCGCTTCGATTTCCTGGTCAATAACGCCGGCATCGGTATCCATGCACCCTTCGCCGAGACCACCGAAGCGCAGTTCGACCAGCTGTTCAACATCCACTTCAAGGGCGTGTTCTTCCTGACCCAGCAACTGCTGCCGCTGATCGCCGACGGCGGGCGCATCGTCAACGTGTCCACTGGCCTGACCCGCTTCGCGCTGCCTGGCTATGCGGTCTACGCGTCGATGAAAGGCGCGGTCGAAGTGCTGACCAAGTACATGGCGAAGGAGCTGGGCGCGCGCGGCATCGCCGTCAACGCGATCGCGCCGGGCGCCATCGAAACCGATTTCGGCGGCGGCGCGGTGCGCGACAACGCCCAGCTCAATGGATTCGTGGCGTCGCAAACCGCGCTGGGAAGGGTCGGACTGCCGGACGATATCGGCGGCGCGATCGCCAGCCTGCTCGGTGAGAACAGCGGCTGGATCAATGCTCAGCGCATCGAAGCGTCGGGCGGGATGTTCGTCTGATGTCAGGGGGCAGGTCCGCCGGACCTGACCCGGGGGTTGCCGCGACAGCAAGCATTTCGTCGAATCGGAGTGCGGCACCAACACCGGGGTCAGGTCCGCAGGACCAGACCCCAAACAAAAAGGACAGCTCGCGCTGTCCTTTTTGTTTTACCGCGAAGCCCGGATTACTTGGCTTCGGCTTTCTTCGCGTCGGCAGCCGCTTCAACTTTCTTTTCGGTGGCCTTCGAGTGAGCGATGGTCTTTTCCTTCTTCGCTTCGACAGCAGCCTTCTCGGCTTTTGCGTCGGCTTTGGCCATGGTCTTCTCGGCCTTCATGTCGGCCTTGGCAGTCTTCTCTTCGGCCTTGGCTTCGGCTTTCATCTTGTCGTCCGGTGCTGCCTTGGCGACGTCGGCGGCTGCCTCGGCGTGCTTCTTCTGTGCCTTGGCGTGAGCCTTGGCTTTCTTCGTTTCAGCTTTCACAGCTGCCTTCTGGGCTTTTTCGTCGGCTTTCGCGACATCCTTGGCTTCAGTGGCTTCGGCCTTCACAACCTTCTTGTCGGCCTTCGCATCCGCCTTGACCACGGCAGGAGTGGCTGGCGCGGTGGCAGGAGCCTGGGCGTACACCGAAGTAGCGAACAGACCGGCGATCAGGGCAGCGAGTACTTTATTCATGGTGAAAATCCTTTAGTGATAAGTGGGGGAGCATCTGGGACGTTGTGGGCCAGGCCTTCGCAGGCGTCAGTCCGGCGTCTTCTTTCATTTCTCGTCCAAAACTTTCGTTCAGGAACGATGACAGAATATGACGTTATAACAACGGGATCTGTACGCTACCGTACACAATCAAGTCCTGCTGTTATGCACTCAACGGCCCGCCTAACGCTCCGGTTGACACAAACATTCCGCTCCGCCACCCCCACATATCGGCTACTTTCGCCCCGGCGCCCGGGCGTAGAGGTCGATTATCGTGCTGATCGCGTCCTGGCACACGTTACAGAAAGTTTCACTTCTGTCGAACATGATGCACTGCATCTCCGGACGGTAGTAGCCCTTCGCCTCGTAATTGGCCCCCTCGAACGCGCCCACCTGGTGCTGGTGCGGCGCCTTCGAGAACAGCGCCCGGGTGTGTTCCAGGTCCTCGCGGAACAGCGCGCTCATTGCCGATTCCGGACGATTCTCCTTGCGCAGCGCCGCGCGGCGGGCCTGGTAGGCGCGCGAGTACTCCTCGTACTCGGCTTTCGGCCACGGCGTCGGCAGCGGGGTGCCCGCCTTGACGAACTTCTTCCATTTCAGCTTCGCCGGGTCGCGCAGCGCGGTCGCATTCGGCTCCCACGGTTCCATTCGCGCGCCGCTCGACTGGTACGCCACCGGCGAGGTGTAGTACTCGTCGGCCAGGCCGGCGAAATGATGGCCGAATTCGTGCACGAACAGGTAGTTGGCCCAGTCGTTGCTGGCCGCCGCGGTGCTGAACTGGCCGAAGATGCCGCCGCCGCCGTAGGTGTCGTTGTTGACCAGGATTTCGATAAACTCGTACGGCGCGTACTGGGCGATGTCGCGCAGCGCGCGGTTGTCGAGCGTGAGCACATAGCGCTCGCTGCCGAAGATGTCGTAGCGGGTGCCCAGCGCCGACGCATGGTGCACGCCGGTCGAGGGCCGCGTCACGCCGGACTCCGGCGTCGGCACCGCCATCGCCCACACGTTGAAGTCATTGGCGCGCTCGCGGAACGGCGAGACCTGGAACAGGTGGTCGGCCAGGCGGCGCGCGTCGGCCTCGAACTTCTTCATGTCGGCCGCGGTGTAGCCGTCGCCCAGCACCAGCAGGTCGACCTTTTGCGGCGACGGACCGCTGACCCGGATCGGGATCGGCTGCGCCGGCGCCGGCGCCTGCTTGCGCACGACATCCGGCGCCTTCGGATCGACGTCGGCGCTCCACACCACGGAAAACTGGTTGCGTTCATCGCGCTTGAGGATGCGCACGCGCACCGGCTTGCCCTGATCCGGGAAGCGCACCGACTCGTGGAAGCCGCGGCTGGACTTGTTGGCCTCCTCGGTGCTGCGCCACTCGCCGAAGATGGTCGAGAAGCCGCGCGAGTACAGCAGGTCGCCGGTCTGGGCGTCCACCACTTCGACCTTGTTGTTGCCGCGGTTGGTGGTGTCGATGTTCTGCGCGAGGTCGCCGGGCCAAGGCAGCGGCTCGACCAGCACGCGTTCGATCGCATAGCTGTCGGACAGCGCATTGCCGGTATGGAGGTAGTCGACGCGGATGGTGGCCGGGGCCTGGGCGTGGACGGCCGTGGTGACGGCCAGCGCCAGCGCGCCGGCCAGGAATCGAATCAGGGACATGCTGCTCCTCGCGGATTAAGGTAGAGCAGCATTGTAAAACTAAAAAGGTGTCAGGTCCGCAGGACCAGACACCCTCCTTCTATTCCTGCCCGCGCACCTCGGCGTAGCCAGGCCGCTCGTTCTTGTACTGGTACAGCGGCAGCCGGATCTGGATCGGCCGGATGTCGAGTCGCACGTTGTACACCGAGACGTTCTCGGTCAGGTCGGACGTATATCCCACGCTGTCGCGCGCGCGGCTGAAGCGAAATTCGAAGCCGAGGTCGGGCTGCACGCTGCGCGGACTGCCGAGGGTCAGGCCGATCGCCTCGGGCTGATCGCTGTCGATCAGCTTGCCCATCAGGTCCACCACCGTCGCATTGCCCAGGATGTCCGCGTTGAACAGCGGCTCGCGGTAATACGGCTTGGCCGGATCGAGCTTGCCGGCGCGCTTGTCGGGCGACGGCGTGAACTCGCCGCTGGCGATGTTGAAGCGGTCGCCGGTGTCGAGGTAGCTGACCTTGGCGTTGGTCAGGTTGAAGGCGCCCGGCTCGGTGCTGGCGCTGTGCAGGTCGATCACGAGCGCGCCCTTGTAGCCGATGATCTCGACCTCGCGCGTCGGCCCGACCACCATCGCGGTGTTCTCGTCAATGCCGAGGCCCAGCTTGTAGCCTTTCTTGAGCATCGCCGGCAGCATGCGCGCGAAGCGCCCGCGCACCAGCAGGTGCTGGTCGACGAACACGTCGTCGCCGATGAAGCCCAGGCCCGGTGCGATTTCATGGCCCTCGGCCACGCCCTGCTTGAGCGTCGCCAGCACGGTCTTCGGCTCGTCGAACATGGTGCTGCTCATGATCGCCGCGCCGGCGCTCGATCCGGCAATGACGCCGCCGTTGCGGTACATCTCCCACAGCGCGTCGAGCACCAGCGAGTTGCTGCCGTCGGGACGGCGCAGCGCGCGCGTGATGCGGCCCTGGTCGCCGCCGGCGAAGTAGGCGCCACCGGCCTTGCGCACCGCCGCCGCCAGTTCCGGGTCGTCGGCCGCCGCCAGGTAGTCGGTGCCGGCCAGCTTCACCGCGACCGGGATGAAGAAGGCGTCGGCGCCATACGCGTTGAGCATCGCCATGTTGAACTTGGCCGCCGCCTCCGGGTTGGCCGAGGCCGATGCGAACACGGCGATGCGCGCGCCCTCGCCGCCGGCCAGTCCGACGATGCGGCTCCATACCGCGCCATTATCCGGGCGCAGCGCGCCGCCGACGATCACCAGCGAGCCTTTCGGCGCCACCGGATCGCCCGCCTGCGCGAACCCGCCGAACGCCAGGCTGGCCAGCAGCGCGGCGCGGACCAAGATCGTCAACATGATGCTTCCTTCCAAAAAAAAGGGTGAGCAGTTCGCTCACCCGACGGCGTCGCACGGCGCATGGCCGCTGCGCAGGGTGCGCACGCCGGCTGGCGCTGCGGCCACGGACATCCGTGTTAGTCGGGTCATAGCCTTAACCAATCATACTCGTTATCAAAAAAACACGGCGCAAGGCTGATCGTATCCAGCATACCTATCCATGCCTGCGGCGGCTTGCCGGTGCGCAAACGACGTGGGCTCAGCCGTGGAGGCCCGGCCCGGGATTCGTATCGGCTTGTCGTTACGCTAATAGTTATGCCACACTGTGCCTTCGTCATCTGTTACCGCGCACACCATGCAAGCACATCGACATCAAATATCGCGCCCCGAGAGCGGCGGCAATTACCAACTGTCCAGCTTCCATTTCGGCAAGCCGGGCCAGGGCAAGAAGGTTTATATCCAGGCCGCGCTGCACGCCGACGAGGTGCCGGGGATGCTGGTGTCGCAATTTTTGCGCACGGAACTGGCCGCGCTCGAGGCGCAGGACAAGATCCTCGGCGAGATCGTGCTGGTGCCGGCCGCCAATCCTCTCGGGCTGGCGCAAGCGATCCACGGCGCCCCGTTCGGCCGCTTCGACCTGTCCACCGGGACCAACTTCAACCGCGCCTACAAGCACGTGGCCGAAGACCTGAAGGTCTCGCTCGAAGGCAAGCTGGGGCCGGACGCCGGCGCCAACGTCGCGCTGCTGCGCGAGCATGCGCGCGCCTCGGTGGCCAGCTGGGAGCCGGCCACCGACGCCGAAGCGCTGAAGAAAATCCTGCTCGGCATGGCGATCGACGCCGACATCGTGCTCGACCTGCACTGCGATAACGAAGCCGTCGTCCATATCTATACCGGCACGCCGCTGGCCGACGCGGTGGCGCCGCTGTCGGCGCTGATGGGCGCGCACGCGGTGCTGCTGGCGCTCGAGGCGGGCGAGGAGCCGTTCGATGAAGCCTGCAGCCGCCTGTGGTGGGACCTGGCGGCGCACTTCGGGCCGAAGACGCCGATCCCGATGGCCTGCCTGTCCACCACCGTCGAACTGCGCGGCGAGATGGACGTCAGCTACGAGCTGGCGCAGCGCGACTCGCACGCGCTGCTGCAATTCCTCGGCCACAGCGGCGTGATCGACGTGCCGCTGGAAACGCTGCCCGCGCCGATCTGCGAGCCGACTCCGCTCGAAGGCGTCGAGCCGGTCAACGCCCCGCACGCCGGCGTGCTGGTATTCCTCAAGCAGCTGGGCGACAGGGTCGCGGCGGGCGAGCCGATCGCCGACCTGATCGACCCGGTCAGCGGCAAGGTGACGAAGCTGGCGCCGACCGTGCCGGGGGTGTTCTTCGCGCGCACCGCGCACCGCCACCTGTTGCGCGGCATGGCGGTCGGGAAGATAGCCGGCGCCAAGGCTTTCCGCGCCGGAAAGCTGCTGTCGCAATGAGGAAGCACCTGCGCCTTCCCAACACCTTCGTCCTGCTGTTCGCCATCCTGGCGATGATCGCGCTGGCTTCGTGGTTCGTCCCCGGCGGCCAGTACGACACGCACATGGTCGACGGCCGCGCGCTGGTCGAGCCGGGCACCTTCCACTACATCGCCAGCAAGCCTCAGGGCCTGGTGGCGCTGATGATGGCGCCGATCAAGGGCTTCGTCGATGCGGCGCTGATCATCGGCTTCGTGCTGATCGTCGGCGGCGCCTTCTCGGTGCTGCAGAAAACCGAGGCGGTCGACTCGATGATCCGCTCGGTCGCGCGCGCCCATGCCCGCTCGCCCGCCGTGCGCGTGGCGCTGATCCCGGTCTTCATCACCTTGTTCTCGCTGGGCGGCGCCACTTTCGGCATGGCCGAGGAAGCGATTCCCTTCATCCTGATCTTCGTGCCGCTGGCGCTGGCGCTGGGCTACGACTCGGTGGTCGGCGTGTCGATTCCTTTTGTCGGCTCGCAGGTCGGCTTCGGCGCCGCTTTCCTGAATCCCTTCAACGTCGGCGTCGCGCAGGGCATTGCTGGCGTGGAGGTGCTTTCGGGCATGGGCTACCGGATAATCGCCTGGGCCGCGGCCACCCTGCTCACCATCGTCTTCATGATGTGGTACGCGGCGCGCATCAAGCGCGACCCGACGAAGAGCCCGACCTACGCGCTGGACCTGGAGAAGCGCAATGAGCTGGTGCCGGACATCGACGCGCTGGCCGGCATGACGCCCACCCATGGCGCGGTGCTGGCGCTGTTCGTCGGCGCGCTTGGCGTCATGGTGTTCGGCGTGGTGCAGTATCACTGGTCCATCGAGGAGATCGGCGCGCTGTTCCTGGTGATGGCGATCGCCATCGGCATCGTCGGCCGGCTCGACGCCGACCAGTTCGTGGCCGCCTTCATCCAGGGCGCCCGCGACCTGGTGACGACCGGGCTGGTGATCGCGCTGGCGCGCGGCACCGTGATCCTGGCGCGCGACGCCCACATCATCGACACCATGCTGCACGGCCTGCTGCCGCTGATGCAGTCGTCCTCTCCCATCATCGCGGCGCAGAAGATGTACGTCATCCAGTCGGTGATCAACTTCTTCATCCACTCCGGCACCGGCCAGGCCGCGCTGACCATGCCGATCATGGCGCCGCTGGCCGACCTGGTGGGCGTGACGCGCCAGACCGCGATCCTGGCGTTCCAACTGGGCGAACTGAATACCCCGATGCTCCCGACCTCGGGCGTCACCGTCGGCGTGCTGGCGCTGGCGCGGATTCCCTGGCTGACCTGGGCGCGCTGGATGGTGCCGCTGCAGCTGCTTTACCTGGCGCTGGCGCTGGCCCTGCTGGTCCCGCCCGTCCTGATGAACTGGCAGTGAGTCAGGAAAGGTAGATGTTCGGGAAGTAGCGTTCCATCAGCGTTTCCGGGCGCTGCGGCGGCGCGAAGCCGAACTTCTCGAACAGGCCGCTGGCGGTGCTGGTGGCTAGGGTGAAGCGGCGCAGGCCTTTCAGGCTCGGGTGGTTCATCACCGCCTTCATCACCTCGCTGGCGTAGCCGCGGCCCCGGTATTCGGGGATCACGAACACGTCCACCAGGTTGCCGAAGGTGGCGAAGTCGGTGACCACGCGCGCGAAGGCGACCTGGCGGCCGTCGACGTAGCCGCCGAAGCACAGGGAGTTTTCGATCGCGCGGTCGACGACGGCGCGGGAGATGCCGACGGCCCAGGTCGATTGCTCACTGAGAAATCGGTAAATCAGCGGAACGTCGAGCTCCGCCCGGTCGGTACTGATCTGTAGGCTGGACATGGGGATATCCTGTAAAAAAGCCAATTCTACAGACTTTCCGAAGTGGGGGGTCTGGTCCTGCGGACCTGACCCTATTTTGATTTTTTACCGCGTGAAGATGGGACTCGGCGTCCCCGTCGCTCCGCAGGACCAGACCCCTCCCTCCATCAGCGTTTAAGGTATTTCTCCGGCAGCGGGTTCTTGTCGCTTTCGGCGCGCCACACCAGGCTCGCAACCCACCAGCGCTGGCCGTCGTTGTACAGCTGGATGCTGTTGATGCCGCGCTGGAACGGCTTGGCGTCGCC